>NZ_JBSHMU010000003.1:329083-536412 GCF_053645675.1 Microbacterium sp. NPDC055312
CCGCGGGGGGGGGGGGGCGGCGGGGGGGCGTGGCCGGGCCCCCCCCCCCCCCGCCCCCCGCCGGGGGGGGGGGCGCCGCCCCCCCCCGCGGCGCCGCCCCCCCGCCCCCGCCCCCCACGACCGGTCATCCCGGGCTCGTCACCGGGTGACAGAGGCATGCTCACGAGGCTCATGGCTCGATTCTTCCTCCGAACCGCTCGCGGGCGAAGGGACCGGACGGCTCGGCCACCAGATCCGGTCGCCGACGAGGGCGAAGATCGCGGGCACGATCACGGTGCGCACCACCAGCGTGTCGACGATCACGCCGACCCCGACGATCAGTCCGAGCTGTCCGAGGGTGACCAGGGGCAGCACGCCCAGGGCGGCGAAGACGGCTGCCAGCACGATGCCGGCGCTGGTGATCACGCCACCGGTGTGGGTGACCGCCTCGACGATGCCGCCGCGCGTGCCGTGCGTGGCCGCCTCACCGCGGGCGCGGTGCACGAGGAAGATCGTGTAGTCGACACCCAGGGCCACGAGGAACAGGAACGCGAGCAGCGGCACCTGCAGGTCGAGGGCGTGCTGACCGAGCAGCACCCGGCTCAGCCAGGCACCCGCGCCGATCGCGGCGACCGCACTGGCGAGGTTCACCAGAAGCAGCAGCACGGGCGCCACGAGCGAGCGCAGCAGCACGAGCAGCACGAGGAAGGTGACGACGAGCACGAGCGGCGCGATCAGCAGCAGATCCTGCTGGTTGCCGGCGCGGGCGTCGACGTCGGTGGCCACCGCGCCGCCCACCAGGGCATCCGCGTCGGGGACGGCGTGCACGGCGTCACGCAGCTCGGCGATCTGATCGAGGCTCTGCGTCGTGCTGGGGGCGTACTCGCTCGTGACCATCAGCTTCGTCAGCGAGCCGTCGGTGCTCTCGCCGATCGGATGCGCGCGCACCACGCCGTCGACGTCGTCGATCGCGGCGAGCACGTCGTCGGCGTGGTCGCTGTCGGTGACGATGAGGATCGGCTGCGCCTCGCCGGCGGGGAAGTGTTCGGAGAGCACCTCGAGTCCGGTGGCCGACTCGGACTGCACACGGAACTTCTCGATCTGGTCGAGTCCGACCGAGGTGCCCAGGAGGCCGGTCGCCATGACGGCCAGCAGCGCCACGCCGCCGATGAGGCTCAGCGCGGGCCGGCGCACGACCCGGGTGGCGAGGCCACGCCAGGCGCGCCCCTGGGCGCGGGTCTGACCGGGGCGCGGCACGAACGGCCAGAAGATGCCACGCCCGCACACCGCCAGCAGCGGCGGCAGCAGGAACAGCACGGCGGTCAGCGCGATGACCAGGCCGATCGCGCTCGAGACGCCGAGCCCGTGGGTGCCGGGGATGACGGCCAGCACGAGGGTGAGCAGCGCGAGCACGACCGTGACGTTCGACGCGAGGATGGCGGGCGCCGTGCGACGCCAGGCGATGCTCAGCGCGCGACGGTGGTTCTCGGTCTCGAGCAGCTCCTCGCGGTAGCGCGAGATGAGCAGCAGGGCGTAGTTCGTGCCGGCGCCGAACACCAGCACGCTGATGATGCCCGCATCGAACTGCAGGTTCCAGGCCGCACCCGCGGCGGCGGCCATGCGGCCGGCGAGACCGTCGGCGAGGGCGACGACGACCAGCGGGATCAGCCACAGCACCGGGGAGCGGTAGGTGATGATCAGCAGCACGGCGACGATGAGGATCGTCACGAGCAGCAGGGTGAAGTCCGCGCCCTCGAACGCCGATGCGACGTCGGCGCCGAAGGCCGGTCCGCCGGTGACCTGCGAGGTGAGGCCGTCGATCGGGTTGTCGGCGAGATCCGCGCGGATGTCGCCGATCACCTCCGCCGTGGCGGTGTTCGTCGCGCCGACGGTGATCGGTGCGACCAGCAGCGCGGCCTCGCCGTCTTCGCTCACGAGAGGGCCGGTGGCATCGGCATCCGTGTGCTGGTCGAGAACGGGCAGCAGATCCTTCAGGCCGGCGAGGTCGGCATCCGTGAGAGCCGCCCCGTCGTCCCGCGTGGTGACGACGAGCACCGACTGGCGGTCCGCGTTCGGGAACTCGTCCAGCAGCGCGCTGGCACGCCCGGATTCCGAGGTGGGCGGGGCCGCGGTGTTGCCTTCGGGCGCTTTGGCTGAGCCGAACGCCCCGAACAGCAGCACCATCACGAGCAGGACGAGACCGAGCGAGACCCACGCGCCACGGCGCGAGGTCAGCCGGTCGGAGAAGGAGGGGCGAACCGCAGAATCAGGCATGCTTCCACTTCACCAGCGCCGCGCGCGCGGCACATCGCGAGCAAGGGTGAAGTGCGTCTCAGCCGAAAGGATGAGACGCGCCCGGCAGAACACGCGCCAGCTGGGCCCGAACGGCCGCCTCGCGTGGGGCGAGGCAGCCATTCGGGCCCAGCCGACGGAAGGGAGGGCCGGATGCCGGATGCCGGATGCCGGACAGACAGGCGGGAGGGCCGGATGCCGGAGGCGCCGGACTCAGCGCTTCAGGTTGGTGAGCTCCTGCAGCACCTCGTCGCTCGTGGTGATGATGCGGGCGTTCGCCTGGAATCCGCGCTGCGCCACGATGAGGTTCGTGAACTCCTGCGACAGGTCGACGTTCGACATCTCCAGGGCGCCGCTGATGATGCCGCCCATGCCGTCTTGGCCGGCCTGTCCCACGGTGGCCTGGCCGGAGTTCGCGGTGGGGCGGAACTGCGACGACCCGACCTTCTCGAGCCCGCCCGGGTTGGTGAAGCCGGCGAGGGCGACGCGGGCGAGCACCCGCGATTCGCCGTTGCTGAACGTGCCCATCAGGCTGCCGTCCTCGGTGAGCGCGTACGACGAGAGCGTGCCGGCGGGGCGTCCGTTCTGCTCGGTGATGGCGACGGTGCTCACGTTGCTGAAGCCGGTGAGCTTCGTCAGGTCGACGGTGACACCGCCCGAGACGATCTCGTCGGGGCCGGTCAGCTGGCCGTTCGCGAGCGTCAGAGAGACCGTGCTGCCGCCGGACTCGACATCCCAGCCGCCGGCGGTGCGGGTGAACGTCAGCCGCAGCGTCGTGGCGTTGCCGCCCGTGTCGTAGACCTGGACGTCGCGCACGAGCTGCTCGTTCGTCGCGGTCTCGGCGGGCAGGTTGCCGGTCACCCCGGCGCGGGTCGTGCCGACGGCGGGCACGACCGCGCCGACCGGCAGGGTGATGCTGCCCAGCGCCTGGCCGCCCGTGATCACGCCGTTCTGCGCGGTCCAGCCCTGCACGAGGGCTCCGTCGGCGCTAGTGAGCCGGCCGGCCGCGTCGAACGAGAAGCCTCCGTTGCGGGTGTAGAGCGTCTCGCCCCCGGAGCGCACCATGAAGAAGCCGTCGCCGGCGATCATCAGGTCGGTCGGAACGCCCGTCGGCTGCGGGGCGCCGGACGAGAAGTTGGTGCGGATGCCGGCGAGCTGCACGCCGAGACCGACCTGGGCGGGGTTCGAGCCGCCGGCGTCGGCCCGCGGGCCCATCGAGTTCTGCACGAGCTGCGAGAGCGAGTCCTGGAATTGCACGGCGGACGACTTGAACCCGACCGTGTTGACGTTGGCGATGTTGTTGCCCGTGACGTCGAGCATGGTCTGGTGGGTGCGCAGGCCGGAGATCCCGGAGAAGAGCGAGCGGAGCATGGTGAGCCTTTCAGGAGGAGGTGAGAGTCAGTCCGGAGAGGGCGTCGAGCGGGACGTTCTTGTCGCCGATCGTGACGGAGGGGACGGAGCCGGCGAACGACACGGAGGTGACGACGCCGGTGTGCGAGACACCGTCGGCGTCGACGTACTGCGCCTCGCGGCCGATGAGCGCGGCTGCTGTGTGGCGCATACTCAGCGCGAAGCTCTCGGACGTCATCGACGTGAGCTGCGTGAGCTGCTCCATCGAGGCGAGCTGCGTGGTCTGCGCGATCATCTCGTTGGTGTTCATCGGCGAACTCGGGTCCTGGTTCGACAGCTGGGTGACCAGCAGCTTCAGGAACACCTCGGAGTCGAGGGTCTTCTTCTGGGTGACCGGGGGCGTCGTGCTGCCGGTGTGCACGCCGGTGGTGGTTGTGACGGGTTCGACGGAGGTCATCGTGCTCCTTGTCTGTCAGGCGTACACGTCGATGCGCGAATGCGACGACGAGGGGTCAGTAGGGCCGGTCGGCTGCGTCTGGCCGACGGATGCCGGACGCGGGCCCTGTCGTGGCTCGGCGGCGCCGGTGTGTGCGCGCTGCTGGTCGCCGCGCGCCTGCGCGTCTGCGCGCGTCTGCGTCTCGGAGCGCCCCGCGTCGGGTCGCGCCTGCGGGTCGGGTGACGACCCCGAGTCTCGTGCGGAGACGTCGACGGATGCCCCGGGAGCTGCGACCGACAGGTCGCGGCGCAGATCGGCGAGGATCACGCGCAGAGCGTCGCGGCCGGCGTCCGAGGGGGAGTGCAGTTCGAGACGGATGCTGCTGCCGACGATGTGCGCGCGGACGGTGACCGGTCCGAGGTTCTCGGGCGACACGGTCAGGGTGATGCTGTGCTGCCCCTGCGGCGACCGCGCCAGGGCGATCACCGGCCCGCTGAGCTGCGGCAGCAGGGCGGGGCGGGCGGAGCCTGCGGCCGGCGCCTCGGCGGCCGTCGCGGCGGGGAGAGGAGCGGATGCCGCGGTCGCCGCCGACGGGGCCGCGGCGCTCTCGGCGACAGCCGGAGTGCCGGTCGCGACCTGGGCTGCACCGCTGCCCTGCCGGGTGAGCGCTGCGCCGTAAGGTGCGGCGAGCGCAGCCGCCGACGGGTCGTGCGCGCCGGATGACGAGGCACTGAGGGTGCTCGCGGCGAGCGGGGAGCCCGGAGTGCGCGGCGCCGAGATTCCGGTGATCGCGTCGGCGTCCCCGCCGCGATCGGCCTCGCCCTGTCCCGGCTGCGGCATCGTGCCTCCGGCGGCCGTGGCGGATCCCCGGGCGGGCATGCTGCCCGCCCCGAGTGCGGCCGTGTCGGCGCTCGCCTCGCTGTCTGCGGCGGCGGTGCTCGGAGCCGCGGTGCCGGGCGCCTGGCCGGGCGCGGCCACGGCGACCGCGGCGTCTGCGCGGACGTGCTGCGCACCGCTGGATGCCGCCGCCGAGACCGCCGCATCGGCCGCAGCCGAAGCGGGCATCGGCACGCTCAGCGCGCCGTCCTCGGCGGCCGGTGCCTTCTGAGCGGTCGTGTCGCCGGCGCCGAGCAGCTGGTCGGTCGACGCGTCTGGCACCAGGATGCCGATCGGCACGCGGGCCGCGCTGACATCGGGCGAACCGAGCAGAGCGCCCATCGCGATCCGGTCCGCGGTCTGGTCGTCCGCTCGGTCGACCTGCGTATCCTTCGGCTGCGAGGTGGTCGGCTGCGAGCTCGTCGGCCGCGAGTTCGATGGCTGCGCGCGCTCGGCACCCGGTGCCTCCGCCTCTCGGACGGCTGCGGCGAAGTCCTCCGCCGACCCACCGGTCGGGCGGGGCCCGGGGGCGGCGCTGCGGGCGGGGGAGGGGGCGACCGCGATCGGCAGGCTCATGAGGTCTCCTCGGCCCCGCGACGCAGAGCGATCTCGTCGAGGTCGTGCTGCTCTGCGCGCAGCGCGTCGGCCCGCATCCGCGCCACGTGGGCTGCGGCGAGCCGATCGAGCCCGCGCACCTCGCGGCGCACCTCGCTGTGGGTCGACTGGGCGTGCTCGACGGCCTGCTGCTGCACGTGCGCCAGCGACTCGAGGTCGGCGAGCATGCTGCGACCGGCGACACGTGCCGCGGCCATCGCGGCCAGAGAGCGCACGTCGACGGCATCCGAGTCGGTCGCCGCCAGCGCGGCGCGCAGGTGACGCTCGCGCGTGCGGGTCTGGTTCTCTTCGATGACGGCGCGAGACAGCTCCTGCGCGGCCGCGCGCTCCTGGATCGACCGCACGCGCAGCAGTCCGGCGAGAGAGAACGAGCGGGTCATCACGCACCTCCGAGATCTGCGACGAGTCGTTCCAGCCGGTGCCATGCCTCGGCCGACGTGGTGATCTCGTCGAGCGGCTGGGTCAGGAAGGCCGCGATCTCGCGCTCGTGTGCGATCGCCGCATCGACCTTCGTGTTGGCCCCTGCCTGGTAGGCGCCGATGTCGATCAGGTCGTTCGCCGAGCGGCGCGCGGCGAGCACGGCCCGAAGCGTCGTGGTCATGGCGCGGCGGTCTGCCGAGGTGATCTTGCCGGCCACGCGCGACACCGACGCCAGCACGTCGATCGCGGGGTGGTGCCCCGAGAGCGCGAGGGCCCGGTCGAGCACGACGTGCCCGTCGAGGATCGAGCGCACGGCGTCGGCGATCGGCTCGTTGTGGTCGTCGCCGTCGACGAGCACGGTGTAGATGCCGGTGACCGAGCCGCCCCGGTCGGTGCCGGCCCGCTCGAGCAGACCGGCGAGGATCGAGAAGGTCGACGGCGGGTAGCCGCGGGTGGCGGGCGGCTCGCCGGCCGAGAGGCCGATCTCGCGCTGCGCCATCGCGACGCGGGTCAGCGAGTCCATCATGAGGATCGCGTGGGCGCCCTCGTCGCGGAAGCCCTCCGCGATGCGCGTCGCCGTGTACGCGGCACGGATGCGGGTCATCGCCGGCTGGTCCGAGGTCGACACGACGACGACCGAGCGTGCCAGGCCCTCCGGGCCGAGGTCGTCTTCGAGGAACTCGCGCACCTCGCGACCGCGCTCGCCGACCAGGGCGATCACCGTGGCATCCGCGTCGGTGCCGCGGGCGATCATCGACAGCAGCGACGACTTGCCCACGCCCGACCCGGCGAACAGGCCCACGCGCTGGCCGCGGCCGACGGCGATCATGGTGTCGAGCACCCGTACGCCCAGCGGCAGCTGGCTCACGATCCGGTCGCGTCCGAGGATCGACGGGGCCGCGTGATCGAGGTCGACCATGGGCGCGGCGAGCGGTCCCTTGCCGTCGATCGGACGGCCCAGGCCGTCGAGCACCCGACCCAGCAGAGCCGGTCCGATCGGCACGCGCAGGCGGCCGCCGCGGCTGCGCACGGGCATGCCGAGAGTCAGGCCCGATGTCGAGGCGAGGGGCATGCAGCTCAGTCCGTCGGGTCCGCTGGCGACGACCTCGGCCTCGACGCCGTCTCCCAGCTCGACCAGATCGCCCACCGCGCCGTGGATGCCGCGCACCTCCACCCCGAGGCCGCGCACGCGTGACACCGTGCCGACCCGCTCCGGGCGGGCGGCGTCGAGCACGCCCGCCCAGCCGCTCACGACGACACCTCGTCGAGGGCGCGCCGCGCGCGCTGCAGCGCCGCGCCGATCCGGGCGTCGACCATCCCGTCGTCGAGCACAACCACGGCATCGCCTGCGGTGAGCGTGTCGTCGACGGCGAGGGGGAGGCCGGGCGGCACAGCGGTGTGCTGGCGGAGCAGCTGCTCGTCGGCGGTGCTGAGCCGCACCTCGACCGGCCGATCACCGTCGCCGGCCGACAGGGCCCGGCGCAGAGCGCTCAGCGCGGCGAACTCCCGGTCGGCGAGCGCTTCGCCCACGATCGTCTCGGCGAGCTCCACCGCGAGCGCCGACATCCTCCGCTCGTCCGCCTGGGCGAGCGCGTCGGCGCGAGCCGACAGCGCGTCGGCCGCGGCGTCGAGAGCGGCGAGGGCGGATGCCAGGGCGCGGGCGGCCTCGGCATCCGCCTGCTCGCGCTCGGCTCGCGCGGCCGCTGCGGCGGAGGCGGCAGCGGCAGAGGCCACCCGGAAGCCCTCGGCGTGCCCGTCGGCGTAGCCGCGCTGCCGGGCCCGGCGGCGCTCGGCGTCGGCGTCGGCGTCCCGCAGGCGCGGGAACACCGCCGGGGCGAAGGCGTCAGTAGACATACTCGTCCTCGTCGGTGCGCTGCACCGAGATCTCGCCGGCGGCCTCCATGCCGCGCAGCATGTGCACGATCTCGGCGCGTGCCTCTTCGATCTGCGAGATGCGCACCGGTCCGAGGCTGCGGCTCTCGAAGTCGAGGTTCTCGCGGTTGCGCTCCGACACGTTGCGGCGGATCACCTCGGCGATGCCCTCGTTGGCGCCCTTCAGCGCCAGTGCCAGCGTGCGGATGTCGACTCCGCGCAGCACGCGCTGGGCATCGCGGTCGTCGAGGCGCACGATGTCGGCGAAGGTGAACATGCGCGAGCGGATGTCGTCGGCGAGTGAGCGGTCGCGGTTCTCGATGCTCTCGAGCAGCGCCTTCTCGATCGCCGCATCCGAGCGGTTGATGATCTCGACCAGCGGCTCGACACCGCCGAGGCGCTCGGGGGCGTCGCGTGTCGCGAGCAGACCCGTGCGCGCCTTCAGCGATTCGGCGACGATCGCGATGGCGTCCTGCGTGGCGGTGCCCATCGTCGCGATCGCGTGCGCGACGTCGGTGCGGGCGGCTTCGGGCAGGGCGGCGAGCACCGCGGCCGCGCTGTCGGTGGGCAGGTGGGCGAGCACCAGGGCGACCGTCTGCGCGAGCTCTCCGTCGAGCAGGCCGGCGACCTGTGCGGGGTCGGCCGCAGCGAGGAAGTCGAACGCCGAGTTCGTCGAGCCGACGCGGCCCAGCAGCGCGGCCGCGCGCTCGGAGCCGAACGACGCCTCGAGCAGGCTCGCCGCGATGTCGCGTCCACCGCGCCCGGGCGGCAGGTGCCCGGCCGCGATCCGCTGGAAGTCGCCGAGCGCCTGGGCGGTGGTCGTCGCGTCGAGGGTCTGCAGGCCGATGATCTCGGCCGTGATCGCCTCGGCCTCGGCCTCGGAGAGATGCCTCATCACCTCGATCGCCGCGGCGCGGTCGATGTTCATCAGCACGACGGCGGCCTTCTGCCGTCCGGTCAGGGTCTTCATACGCCCGCCCGTTCCGAGAGCAGCGTGCGCAGCAGCTCGGCGGTGCGCTCGGGGTCGCGACGGCTGAGCGTCTCGATCTCACCGCGGCGGCGCTCGAGGCTGACCTGCGCCGGCTCCGCCTCGAACTCGAGCTCGGCCAGCACCTCGGTGGCGGGAAGTGGAGCGGGATCGGGAGCGGTGAGTGGCAGCGGCACGGTCAGCGGCGACTCGAGGGACGCGGCGCCGGCGTACGCCGCCACAGACGGAGCGCGCTCTCCGAACATCGCGTCGAACTCGTCGGGCTCGCGTGCCTTGCGGCGGGCGCGCACGATCAGGAAGACGACGACGGCCAGCAGCGGCGCCGCGATGGCGACGACCGTCAGCGCCGTGCCGAGCAGGGCCATGCGCTGCTCGTCTTCGGCCGCCTTCTTCGATGCGTCGAGGGCCGCCTGAGCGGCCTTCGCATCCTGCTGGCTGAACGGCACCATCTCGACGGTCAGCTGGTCGCCGCGCGTGCGATCGATGCCGGCCGCGGCCGCGACCAGGTCGCTGAGCTGGCCCGATCCGATCTCGTCGCCCACCCCGGCGTCGACGGCGACCGACACCGACTGGCGGGTGATGGAACCCGCCGGGGTGCTGGTGGTCTGGGTGGCCTTGTTGATGAGGTTGTTGCGGGTCTCCTCGGTCACCTCGTACGTTCCCAAGCCGTTCGACGGCACGGCGATGTTGTCGGGCCCGAGCACGCCGGCGCCACCCTGTCCGCCGCTGCCGGTCTCGGTGCGCGTGTGCTCCGACGACGAGGCGCCGCCCTCGATGGGGGTGTAGGTCTCTTCGAGTCGCTCGTTGACCGACCTGTCGACCTCGGCGACCACGGTGACGGTGGCGTTTCCGGGGCCGACCACCTTGTCGAGCAGCTCCTGCACGCTCTTGGCGACGCGAGTCTCGTAGTCGCCGGCCTGACGATCGACTCCGCCGGTGGCGCCCATGCCCACCGACGACAGGGTGCGTCCGTTCTGGTCGACGACCGCGACGTTCTCGGGCTTCAGGCCGCTCACGGCCGCCGAGGTGAGATGCACGATCGCCTCGATCTGGGTCGCGTTCAGCGCCGAGCGACCGGTCTCGATGAACACCGACGCGGTCGGGTCGACGGTCTGCGAGACGAACACGCTCTCCTCGGGGATGGCGAGGCGCACCGACGCGGCCGAGACGCCCTTGAGCGACGAGATGGTCGCGGCGAGCTCGCCTTCGATGGCGCGCTTGTAGGCCACCGACTGCTGGAACTCGGAGGTGGTCACGCCGAGGTCGTCGAGCAGCGAGTAGCCCTCCGAGCTGTCGCTCGGCAGTCCGGCCGCCGCGGCGGCAAGTCGCTGGTCGTACACGTCGGCGTCGGGCACGAGCACCGTCGCCCCGCCGTCGGTCAGCTGGTACGAGACGGATGCCGATCGCAGCTGCTCGACGACCGCGTTCGCGTCCGAGGCGCTCAGTCCCGTGAACAGCGGCGACATGGTCGGGCGCGAGGCCCAGCTCAGCAGCGCCGCGATGCCGAGCGCGAGCACCGCGAGGCCGATGATCGCGATGGTGCGCTGCGCCATCGTGAAGCCGGCGATCGCCTGCCGGGCGCGCTGGAAGATGTTCGTGACCGCAGTGGGCATCAGGCCTGCATCCGCATGATCTCGTTGAACGCGTCGACGCCCTTGTTGCGCACGGCGGCGACGAGCTCGAGCGTGACGGCGGCGCGGGTCGACGCGATCATCGCCGAGTGGATGTCGTCGAGGTCACCCGTGACGGCGGCGACCTTCAGTGCGTCGGACTGCGACTGCAGGCCGCGCAGCTCGTCGACGGCGCCGGTGATGCTCGTGGCGAACGACGCGTCGCTCGTGCTGCGGGTCGGAGCCGAGGTCAGCGAGGTGGGCAGCGCGGACGAGAGGGCGTCGATGCTCGAGAGGGCGTCCATCAGCTGCGTCCGATCTGCAGTGCTGCCTCATACGCGTTGCGCACGCGGTCGACGGTGCCGGCGCTGGCCTGGTAGCCGCGCTGCGCCATGATCAGCTGGCTCATCTGGTCGCCGAGGTCGATGTCGGGGTAGCGCACGTACCCGTCGGCGTCGGCGAGCGGGTGGTCGGGCTGGTGCACGAGCCGCCCTTCGGCGCTGCCGAGCTCGGTTCCCGCGACGTACACGCCGGGGGAGTGGGGGCTGTTCTCGACGGCGATGTACCGCTCCTGGAACGCGGGGGCGGCCGGGGTGACGGCGGTGTTGATGTTGGCGATGTTGTCGCTGAGCGCGTCGAGCCACTTGCGGTGCGCGGTCAGTCCGGTGCCGGCGATGCCGATCGCGTCGAAGGTCATGACGTCCTCATCGCTGCACGCACCGACGAGAACGAGCCGTTGATCGCCTGCGTGGCGAACTGGTAGCGCAGCATCGTGTCGATGCTCGAGAGCGTCTCGGTGTCGAGGTTGACGTTGTTGCCGTTCAGGCGGGTCGGCTCGAGCGACTCGCCGACGGTGGCGGATGCCCGGCCGTGGCCGGCTCTGACGGCTTCGGACAATGCGTCCTCGAACTGCACGCGCTTAGCGTGGTAGTCGGGGGTGTTGATGTTGGCGATGTTGTCGGCGATCGCGCGCTGGCGCAGCGACAGGCCGTCGAGCGCGCTCGAGAGCGCGGACATGGTCACAGAATCGAACACGAACCGGCTTCCATCCGTCAGTGGGGTGAGGCCTATCCGTGGCCGATTCCTGCGAGCGATCCCTGCTCGTCAGGCTCTATCGACCGATCGTGCGAATGCGTTAGGCGACTCAGCCGACGACGTCGAGATACGCCGAGGCGTCGGCGGCGGCATCCGGAACCCGACGCAGCGTCACGAGCTGGTCGGCGATCGCGTCCTGATGCCGGCGGATCTCGGCGATCCGCTCCTGCTGATGCAGCAGCAGCGCGCAGGCGCGATCGGCGAACACGGCCGGCATCGGCGTCGTGGGCGGATGCCACGGCTCTGTCACATGCATGTCTTCGTAGAGCTCGCGTTCGAGGCGATCGAGCTCATCGGCCCATTCCGCGACGCTCATGCCCGGGCGGCGGCCGTCTGCTCGGCCGGCGTCATCGACTCGGCGGCGCTGTGCCAGGCGTCGCGCAGCGGGGCGACCAGCTCGGCGCAGGTGCGGGTGCGCTCGGGGTCGCGGCCGATGTTGGCGCCGATCAGGGTCTGGGTGAGGAAGGTGTACACCCCGCGCAGTCCGGCGCTGCCGTCCCACGTGTCGGTGAGCGAGGAGGTCAGCTCGGCGACGATCGACTGCGCGTGCTGCAGCTGGGTGTTCGCCTCGGCCCAGTCGCCCGTCCGCTGCGCCGCCTCGCCGCGCTCGATGTCGAGCAGCAGGCGGTCGTACAGCATGGTGAGCAGACGCTCGGGGCCTGCCGAGAGGATGGCGAGCTCGCGATACCGCTGCTGTGCCTTGAGGGCGGCGTTCATGTTCAGGATCCCTTCTGCGGCGGCGTCAGTGCCGACAGCTGCGAGGTGAGATATGACGACTGCGACTGCATGCGCGCGAGCTGCACCTCGAGCTGGGCGTAGGTGCGCTCGAGTGTGGCCTTGCGCTGCGCGAGGCGCACGTCCCACCGCTCGACCTGCTCGCCGAGCGAGTCGACCTCGTTCTGCTGACCGGTGATGCGGGCGGTGAGCAGCCCGTCGTACTTGTCGGAGTAGCTCTTCGCGACATCCTGCACGCGGGTGGCGACGCCCGAGAAGACGGCGCTGACCTGCTCGGGGTTCTCGGCGAGAGCCTTCGTGAACCGCTCCTGGTCGAACGACAGCACGCCGTTCTTGTCGATCGAGATGCCCATGCTCGAGGGCGAGATGCCGCCGACCGGGTACTGCACGGCATCCGCCAGCCCACGCCGCAGGGCGCGCACGGTGCTGTCGCCGGTGAAGACGCCGAGGGTCGTCGTCTCGCCCGAGCCGGACGGCACCGTCGCGGTCGATCCCTTGTCGATGCCACTGAGGATCTTCGCGATCTGCGCGACGAACGCCTCGTGCGCCTTCGCCTGGGCGGCGCTATCGGTCGCGACGCTGATCGTGACCGGTTCGGTCGACGCGGCGGTCACCGTCACGTCGACACCGGGGAGAAGGCCCGTGAAGGTGCCGTTCGCCGAGGTGACGACCTGCTCGGCGGTGGTGCCGGCCCACAGCCGCACCTGCGCGTCGGCTCCGGTCGAGACCGTCGCGGCGCTCGGGTCGGCCAGGATGTCGACCGCGGTGCCCGCCTGGGCTGCGGCGATGTCGCCGCGCAGCACGGTGAACGATCCGGCCGCTCCGGGATCTGCGGCGTTCAGCTGCAGGCGGTACAGGGGAGTGCCGTCGGCGGCAGACCCGGCGCTGACCGCCGTGGCCTTCACTCCGAAGCCGGCCTGCGTGATCGCCTTCGCGACGTCCTGCATCGACGTCGACGCCGCGGTGACCTCGACGCGCTCGTCCTTCGAGTTCTGGAGCGTGATGACGGGCGGCTGATCCGGCCACGCGGCGAGCGGTGCCGACACGATCGAGTGCCGCTGCGCGACGCGATCGACGACGATGTCGATGGTGCCGGGGGTGGCGTCGGCTCCCGCGGTGACGGTCACCGCGCTCGACGTCGACGTGGCGGTGAAGGCGGTCATCGCGCCGGGAAGGCTCGCGGCCTTCGCCTTGGTGGCGAGATCCTGCAGCGAGGCGTTGAGCGACTGCAGGTTCGAGATCACGACGCCCTTGTCGGCGATCTTCGACTTCAGCAGATTCTTGGGGATGGAGTGCACGTCCATCAGCGACTTGATGAGCTCGGTCGTGTTCAGGCCTGAGACGAGACCGTCGAGCGAGAGTGCCATGCCAGCCTTTCGGAGGGGGTGACCCCGGGTGAGCGTTCGGGTCGCTCACCCGGGGACGGTCGATCAGGATCAGCGCAGCAGCTGCAGCACGCCCTGGGTCGACTGGTTGGCCTGAGCCAGCATGGCGGTTCCGGCCTGCGACAGGATGTTCTTCGCCGTGAACTTGACCATCTCCGACGCCATGTCCGTCTCGCGGATGCGGCTCTCGGCAGCCGACAGGTTCTCTGCCGAGACCTTGAGGCTGTTGATCGTCGACTCGAAACGGTTCTGCGCGGCGCCGAGGCCGGCGCGCGCGGTGGAGATGCTCGTGATGTGACCGTCGAGCGCGGTGATCGTCGTGAGCGCCGCCGCCGCGTCGGCGAAGCCCGTCCCTGCGAGCGTAGTGACCGCCGCGCCGATCGTCGCCACGTCTGCGCCGGTCAGGTCCACGGCGATCTGGTCGTTGGCGGCTGCGCCACCGGCACCGACCTGGAACGTGAGCTTGCCTGCACCGTCACCCGCGGTGGCTCCCGTCAGCAGCGAGATGCCGTTGAAGTTCGTGGAGCTACCGATCCGGCTGAGCTCGGCGCCGAGGGCGGTGACCTCGGTCGCGATCGCGGCGCGCGACTTGTCATTGTTCGAGTCGTTACCGGCCTGCACCGCGAGGTCGCGCACGCGCTGCAGGATGGAGTGGGCCTCGGTCAGGGCGCCTTCTGCGGTCTGGATGACCGAGATGCCGTCCTGGGCGTTGCGGGCCGCGACGTTCAGGCCGTTGACCTGCGAGCGCAGGCCCTCGCTGATCGCCAGACCGGCTGCGTCGTCGGCAGCGCGGTTGATGCGCAGACCGCTCGAGAGCTTCTCGAGCGACTTCGACAGGTCGTTCTGCGTCGACGACAGGTTGCGGTAGGCGTTGAGCGCCGACACGTTGGTGTTGATCTGCATACCCATGATGTGTTCCTCCGTGATGGGATCCGTACGGAGCCCGTCCGTGGGCTCCACCCACACCTATCGGCGTGCGGAGGCGGGTCGTAAGTCGTCAGGTCGTGGCGACCTCTGGCGTCGCGAGAGCGCGCGCGATGCGTGCCCCGCCGCTCTCGGCGATGCGGGCGAAGAAGCCCTCGCGCACCGACGCCGAGACGCGCGACGTCGTCGGCGCCTCCTGCCCGTCGCGGTAGTACCGTTCCAGAGCATCCCGCAGCAGACGGATCGCCTCGGCGCGCTGCTGCGACACGGCGGAGTGCGAGACGCCGAGCTCTTCGGCGATCTCCTTCACCGGGCGCTCGTCGATGTACACGGCGTGCACGATCGACCGCATCCGCTCGGGCAGCGCCGCGATGGCGTGCTCGAGAACAGTGCGGCGCTCGGCGACCACGGCCGACTCCTCGGGCAGCGGCATGATCGAGGCGAGGTCCGACTCGTACACCTCGTCGAGCGTCGTCACGGTGCGCGCGGCGTCGGCGAGGGCGCCGGTCACCTCGTCGTGCGAGACGCCCATCGTCGTCGCGATCTCGGCGACGGACGCCTGACGGCCGAGCGCCGCCGACAGCGTCTCCTGCACCGCGGTGGTCTCTTTGATGCGACGACGGATGCCGCGGGTGGCCCAGTCCATCGAGCGCATCTCATCGGCGAACGCGCCGAGGATGCGCCGGCGGGCGTAGGCTCCGAACGGCACGCCCAGCGACGGGTCGAACGCGTCGGCCGCAGTCACCAGCGCGAGGGCACCGGCCGACGCCAACTCCTCGCGCGGTACGTGCGTCGCACGCGCGTGCGTCTCCGAGGCGAGGTATCCCACCAGTGGCAGGTTCTCTTCGATCAGGCGATTGCGCTCGTCAATCGTCGGCATGGCAAGGTCCTCCGTACGAATACCGGAGCAGGAAGCTGCTCCCGTATGGCCGGGTCCCCCCCCTACCATGAGATGAATGATATCCAGATGGGGAGAAATCCCCATAGTGCGATTGATAACGATCCGAGCAGTGCGGCCGATAGCTAATTCCGATCGGCCGTTCGGCCTGTCGTTCACTGGGGAAGAGGGCCAATGGGAGCCAACGAGTTGTCGATGCAGCTGTGGCGCGAGCGCGAACTGCTCGAGCTGCTGCTGTTCAAGCTCGAAGAGCAGGAGCTGCTGCTCGCCGCCGGCCGCTCACGGTGGATGCACCTCGCGACCCGCGAGATCGAGCAGGTACTCGAGGGGCTCCGCTCGGCGAGCATCGCCCGCGTGGTCGAGGCGGAGGCGCTCGCCGCAGAGTGGCACGCGCCGGAAGGCGCCGGCATCCGGCAGCTCATCGACAGTGCGCCGGTGGGGGCCTGGCGCGACGTGCTCACTGAGCACCTGAGCGCGCTGATCAGACTGGCCGATGAGATCGGCCGGCTGCGCGACGCGAACTCCGAGCAGCTGCGAGCGGTCATGCGCGCCACGCAGGAGACGATCGCCGGCCTCGGCGACGACACCGGCGAATACACCACCCACGGTGAGCGCGCCCGCGAGAACTCCGCGCGCATCATCGACACGGAGATGTGAGGAACATGTCGACTTTCAGTGGGCTGGGCACCGCAGCCAGCGCTCTCGCCGCGGCGCGTCGCGGGATGGACGTCGTGGGGCAGAACATCGCCAACCAGGCGACCGCGGGGTACACGCGCCAGCGGGTCAGCACGTCGGCGATTGCCGCGGTGGCGCAATCGGGCAGATTCAGCATGGGCGCGCTTCCCGGTCACGGCGTCTCGGTCGACGGGATCGCCCGCCTCGGCGACGCGCTTCTCGACGCACGCGTCCGCGACACGGCATCCGCGGCAGGATTCTGGTCGGCCCGCGCGCTCGCCGCGACCACCGCCGAGACCGCACTCGCCGAGCCGAGCGCGCACGGTCTCTCCGCGCGACTGACCCAGTTCTGGAACTCGTGGCAGGACCTCGGCAACACCCCTGATCAGGGCGCGGCCGCGGCGACGGTGCTGCAGTCGGCGGCTGAGCTGACGACACAGATCGCCGGGGGGTACCGCGCGGTGGCGACCCAGTGGAGCGATGGCCGGCAGGCCGCCGAGCGCTCGGTGGCGCAGATCAACACCGCTGCATCGCAGATCGCCCAGCTGAACACCGAGATCCGCGACGCGCTGAGCGCCGGCCGCTCGGCGAACGAGCTCATCGACCAGCGGGATGCCCTCGTGCAGACCACGGCCCGGCTGACCGGCGCCAGAGGCACACTCGAAGCCGACGGCACCATGACGGTGCGCATCGACGGCAACGCCCTCGTCTCCGGAGGGGATGCCCGGTCGCTGACGCTCACCGGCCCCACCGCCATCGACCAGCCCGGGGCGCTGTCGGTGTCGTGGAGCGGACCCAGCGGCTTCCCCGTGTCGATCGACGGCGGTGAGCTGGGTGGGATGCTGAGCGTGCTCGCACCCGCCAAGGACGGCGGCACCCTCGCCGGCCTCGCCGAGTCGTACAACCGGGTGGCCACCGCGCTCGCCGCGAGCGTCAACGATCAGCACCGGCTCGGCGTGACCGCCGGCGGCCAGAACGGCGGCGACTTCTTCGCGCTGTCGGCGACGGGGCCCGCGGCGCTCGGGCTCACCGTGGCGGTGCAGCAGGCATCCGACCTCGCCGTCGCGAAGCCGGGCGGCGGTCCGCTCGACGCCGGCAACGCCGACACGATCTCTCAGCTCGGCCGCAAGCCCGGCGGGCCCGACTCGATCTGGGGCGATGTCGTCGCGGCATTCGCGGTGGGCACGGCGGGCGACATCCAGCGGGCGAAGCTCTCGGACGTCGCGTCGGTCACCGCGATCGGAGCCCAGCGGTCGGTCGCCGGCGTCGACAGCGACGAGGAGACCATCAGCCTGCTGACGTACCAGACGGCTTATCAGGCTGCGGCGCGGGTGCTCACCGCGGTCGACGAATCGCTCGACGTGCTCATCAACCGCACCGGCCTCGTGGGCCGCTAGGAGGACGACCATGATCTCTCGCGTGACCGCGTCATCCATGACGCAGACGGCCATGCGCCAGCTGCAGGCGAACCTGTCGGAGCTGTCTCGTCTGCAAGAGCAGGCGAACTCGCAGAAGGCCTTCCTCGCGCCCTCCGACGATCCGAACGCGGCGGCCACCACGCTGCGCCTGCACGCCGAGCAGCGTCGCACCGAACAGCACGCCCGCAACATCGACGACGGCATCTCCTGGCTCGCCACCGCCGATTCGGCGATCAGCGCCAGCACCGCGCTGCTCGCCCGTGCCCGCAACCTCACCGTGCAGGGAGCGAACGACGGGGCGCTGGACGCGACGGCGAAGGAGGCCATCGCGGTCGAGCTCGAGGGCATCCGCGATGAGCTGCTCGCGCGGGCGAACACCACGGTGCTGGGCCGCTCGGTCTTCGCCGGCACCTCCGACACCGCCGCCTTCGACTCGAACGGCGTGTTCAGCGGACTTCCCGGCGCGGAGGTCGTCCGGCGGGTGTCCGACGACGCGTCCATCCGCGTCGACAGCGACGGCGCCGCGGTCTACGGCAGCGGAGCGGACTCCGTCTTCGCGCTGATCACGAACATCGTCGCCGACCTGCGTGGCGGACAGAACGTCGGCCCCCGGCTGAACGAGATCGATCAGCGGCGTGATGCGATGCTGAGTGTGCAGGGCTCGGTCGGCGCCCGGCAGTCGCAGATGGAGCGGGCGAAGGAGGCGACGGTGCAGGATTCGGTCTCACTCGAGGCGCGACGAGCCGCGGTCGAAGACGTCGACTCGGTCGAGGTGCTCGTGAAGCTGCAGGCGCAGGAGCTCGTCTACCGTTCGGCGCTCGCCGTCACCGGCCGTGTGCTGCAGCCCTCACTTCTGGAGTTCCTGCGATGACCGCGCTTCTCGATTTCGTCACCCCTCCGCTGGGTCTCGCCCCGCACACCCGCTTCCGGCTCGACCCGATCGACGGTGCGGAGGGACTCTTCTCGCTCGACGCGCTCGACGACGACGCACTCCGGCTCTACGTGGTCGACCCGCAGACGGTCGTGGCGGACTACTCGCCCGTCCTGACCGATGAGCACGTCGACGCCCTCGGCCTGACGGCGCCTGATGACGCGCTGCTGCTCGTCGTCGCGAGCCGCACCGCAGACGGCGTGCACGTGAATCTGCTCGCTCCCATCATCGCCAACAAGGCCACCGGCGCGACCGTCCAGGTCATCCTCGAGGGGCAGGACTACCCGCTGCGCGCCCTGCTCAGCTGATCGGCACCGCGCCGACTAATCTGAAAGGGTGATCCTCGCCGTCGACACCTCGCTCGGAACGGCCGTCGCCGTCATCGACGCCGACGGCCGCGTCGTCGCCGAGGCGGGCACCCCGGATCCGCTCGGCCACGCCGAGGTGATCGGCGATCTGCTCGCGCAGGTCGCGCGCCCCGGCATCACGCACGTCGTCGCGGGCATGGGTCCAGGCCCCTTCACCGGGCTGCGCATCGGGATCGCCGCAGCGCGCGCCTTCGCGCTCGGCCGCGGCATCCCTCTCGTCCCGATCCCCAGCCACTTCGCCATCGCCCTCGACGCGAACGCCGACGGGCCGCTCGAGGTCGTCACCGACGCCCGCCGCCGCGAGATCGCGGTGAGCGTGTTCGACGGGGTGGATGCCGACGGCATCCCGCATCTCACCGGACCGACCCGCCTCGAGAAGCGCGGCGTCGAGCGCGACGAACCGGTGCACGAGAGCACCGAGCTGTCGGCTGCGGCACTCGCCCGGGTCGGCGCCAGGGCGATCGCGGCCGGCCGCGTGCTGGCCGACGCCGAGCCGCTCTACCTCCGCTCGCCCGACGTGGTGCAGCCGGGCGCCCCGAAGCGGGTGAGCTCATGACTCTGCGCATCGCGACCCTCGACGACCTCCCCGCCATCATGGATCTCGAGCGGCGCGGCTTCCCCACCGACGCGTGGAGTGAGCAGACGATGGGCACCGAGATCTCGAGTCTGCACAACGTCTATCTCGTCGATCTCGAGGAAGAGCGCGTCGTCGGCTACGGCGGAGTGCGCGCTCTGCAGGGGGCGGCCGACTCCGACATCCAGACCATCGCTCTCGACCCGGCGGTTCGCGGCCGGGGGAGAGGGCGTGCGCTGCTGCGGGCGCTGATCGCGACCGCCGTCGAGCGCGGGGCGCGTGAGCTGTTCCTCGACGTGCGCGATGACAACGACGTCGCGCGGGCGCTGTACTCCTCGGAAGGCTTCGTCGAGCTGGGGCGGCGGCCCGGGTACTACCAGCCCGGCGACGTCGACGCGGTGGTGATGCGCCTCGACCTGCGCTCGTGGGCGGAGATCGCTGCGCGCGAAACGCAGGAGAAGGCCCGGGCCGCGAATCCGGATGCCGCAGAGGAGACGAGCGCATGACCGGCCCCTTGGTGCTCGGGATCGAGACGAGCTGCGACGAGACGGGCATCGGCATCGTGCGCGGCCGGCAGCTGCTGTCGAACACGATCGCGTCGAGCATGGACGAGCACGCCCGCTACGGCGGCGTCGTGCCGGAGGTCGCCGCCCGCGCGCACCTCGAGGCGCTGCAGCCGTCGATCGAGCGCGCGCTGGCCGAGGCCCGGGTGACGCTCGACGAGCTCGACGCGATCGCCGTGACCAGCGGCCCCGGCCTGGCCGGAGCCCTCATGGTCGGCGTCGGCGCGGCGAAGGGCCTTGCCGTCTCGCTGGGCAAGCCGCTGTACGCGGTCAACCACCTCGTCGGGCACATCGCCGCCGACATCCTCACCTCCGACGACCGCGCGACCGCGCCGCTGGAGTATCCGACCATCGCCCTGCTCGTCTCGGGCGGGCACACCTCGCTGCTGCACGTGCGCGACCTGACGACCGACGTCGAGCTGCTCGGCGAGACGGTCGACGACGCCGCGGGCGAGGCCTTCGACAAGGTCGCCCGGCTGCTCGGCTTGCCGTATCCGGGCGGGCCGCAGATCGACAGGGCGGCCGCCGACGGCGACCCGACGGCGATCCGCTTCCCGCGGGGGCTGTCGAAGGCATCCGACATGGCGAAGCACCGCTACGACTTCTCGTTCTCGGGGCTGAAGACGGCGGTCGCGCGCTGGGTCGAGCGGGCCGACTCGGCGGGCGAGCAGGTGCCGGTGGCGGATGTCGCCGCGAGCTTCCGCGAGGCGGTCATCGACGTGCTCGTCACCAAGGCGCTCGCCGCGTGCGAAGACCGCGGCGTGCCGCGATTGCTGCTGGGCGGAGGCGTGATCGCCAACCAGCGGCTGCGGGAGGTCGCCCTCGAGCGGGCCGCGGCCGCCGGTGTGGCCGTGCGCATCCCCCCGCTGTCGCTGTGCACCGACAACGGGGCCATGATCGCGGGCCTCGCGGCTGAGCTGATCGCGAACGGCCGCGGGCCGTCGGCGCTCGGGTTCGGCGCCGACTCCACGCTGCCGGTGACCGAGATCCAAGTGAGCCCGGCATGAGCGATCCGCGCATCGAGCAGCCCACCCCCGAGGTCGAGAGGCCCGACGGCGGTGCCGCGGTGCCCGGTGCGTCGAAGGGGTACGGCAGGCTGCCGACGGCGCCGGTGCCCGTCGAGCGCACCGCGGCCGCGCATCCGGATGCCGACGAGCCGACCGCGGAGTGGGAGCCGTCGACCGGGGCGACGCCCGTCGACGACGCGCGTCTGGCGCCCTGGGCGCTGGTGGCGGCGATCGTCGCGCTCGCGACGTCGATGTTTGTGGGCTGGGGCATTCCCGTCGCGATCATCGCGGTGATCGCGGCGATCATGTCGCTGCGCCGTCCGATCGAGAACCGCTCGCTGGCGTCCTGGGCGCTGGTGCTCGGTCTGTGTGCCACGCTGTTCAGCGCGGGGTGGCTGCTGTGGGCCGCGATGCAGCTCGAGAATCTAGGGTGAGTGATGCTGAACCAGGCCGAGAGCTCACGACGACGTGAGCTGCAGCGCCGGGCGTTCGCCGTGGGCGGCGGCGCGAACGACGCCGAGCTCGCCGAGCTTCGGGAACTGGATGCCCGCGCCGCCGCCGATCCGGTGGTCGCGCCGGACACGGTTCCCGCGGCTGGTGATTCCGCCTCTCCGGCGGAGCGGGGCGAGCCGGAGCCGCGCGATCACGATCGGTCGCTGAACGAGCACCCTCCGGTCGAGCACGGGCTGATCGACGCACCGCAGGACGCGGTCGGCGTGCCCGACGCGCACGAGCCGTCCGCACCCGCCGACGCCGACGCCGCACCGAGGCGCCGGCGGCCGAGCATCCCGCTGCTCGTGCTCTCGACGCTGATCGCACTTCTGCTCGGTTTCGGCGGCGGCTGGATGCTGCTGAACCGCGACCGCACCCCCGCCATGTCGGCGGAGCAGGCGAAGGCGATGGCCGAGATCGAGAAGACCGCGCGCTTCGACCCCGGCTCGATGACCTACCTCGGTGAGCAGTACGACGCCGCGCTGTGGCGCGCGACCTCGAAGGACGGTGAGGAGATCTGCCTGGCCATCCACGTCATCGACCGGAACGGCCACCAGTGCATGTCGCCGACCGATGAGGACACGCCGTTCGCCCAGCCGGTGGGCGTCTCGCTGAACCGCTCCGACGGCGACGTGCAGTGGTCGTACTGGGCGACCCTCGTGACCGACATCACCGGACGCGAAGTGCTGATCGTCCAGCGGTACGACATGGCGGCCGGCTTCGACTGGGAGGCGCAGTACACCGAGGATGAGCGGCGATATATCCGCGTGCTCGAAGCCGACGGGGTCGATCCGACTTCGCTGCAGATCCTCGGATACGACGACGACGTGCCGATCTTCCTCTCCCAGGACGGGCGCACGTGCATCCTCGTCTCCGATCCGGCGAACGATGCCGTCGCGAAGGCCTGCGATCCCTCCGACGGCGTCTACTCCCTGCAGGTCGACGACGTGAGGTACGAGATGCACGAGTCGAACTCCCGAGGTCCGACGCTGACGATCATCCGCACTCCGGGCAGCACGGGCGCGTCGGGCGGCTGATCAGACCCGATCGGCGAGGATCGCCACCCGGCCGGATGCCGTGCGGGTGAGGATCAGCGTCGCCGCCTCGGAGCCCTTCAGGGCCAGCTTCTTCCGGAACGCGGCGGGGTCGATGTCCATGCCGCGCTTCTTGATCTCGAGACGCCCGATGTCGTGCGCGCGCAGCGCCTGGTTGATCGTCTTCACGTGCGCGGGCATGGTCTCGCGCACGCGGAACGACTGCACGAACGGGGAGGTCAGCGCCGCGTCGCCGGTGAGGTACGCGATCTGCTCATCGATCATCCCCGCATCCAGCATCCGGCCCACTTCTCCGATCAGCCGCGCGCGGATCACCGCGCCGTCCGGCTCGTGCAGGTAGGCGCCGAGCGGACGCACCGGCTCGTCGGCGGCATCGGCCGCCGCCGTGATCTCGTGCGTCTCGCCGGCCTGCATCACCAGGGCGGAGCGTCGGATGCCGTCCCGCGCGAGCTCGCCGCTCCACAGCACGAGCTCGACGACGCTTCCGTCGGCGCTGACCCACTGCGCCTCGACGTCGTCGGGGATGAGGTCGCGGTCGAGGCCGGGCCCGAGCTTGATGCCGGTGGGATGGCGCCTCGCGACGTCGAAGCACCAGTCGAGCGACGGCGACCAGTCCGCGGCGGAGGTGCGCGTCGTCTCACTGTGCCCGGCCGTCCGCCGAGCGGGATCCAGCCAGACGGCCCCCTGATCAGGAACGTTGTCCTCGGCGACGCCCCGACGGACGGTCGCTCCGGGGAACGGCGCCAGGTTGTACGCGGCGATGGCCGAGGTCACCTCATCGACATCCACCGCGTCGACGGACAGTCCGGCGCCGGCGAACGCGAGGCTGTCGCCGCCGATGCCGCAGCCGAGGTCGGCGACGCGGGTGATCCCGGCGCGCCGCAGCCGCACGGCGTGCATGGTCGCGACGCTCAGGCGGGTGGCCTGCTCGAGGCCGGCCCGGGTGAACAGCATCCGGTCGGCGAATTCGTCGAACTTCGCCCGCGCCTTCACGCGCAGATGGGCCTGGCCGACCACCGCCGAGACGAGATCGGGGGAGTGGCCGGCCGCGCGCAGCCGCGACACGGATCGAGCGACGTCGGCCGATGACTCGACGGCTCCGACCTCGTCGAGCAGCGCGAGACCCTCACGCGTGAGCAGCGCGGTCAATTCGGACATCTCCACCCGCTCAGCCTACGGCGCGTGCGCTCGGCGCCGCGTGTCGGCGGCTGGGCCCAAATGGCTGCCTCGCCGCGTGCGTTGCAACCATTCGGGCCCAGCGCGCGCGGAGCGTCGTCGAGGCTCTTCGTCGGCTGGGCCCATATGGCTGCCTCGCCGCGTGGGTTGCGACCATTCGGGCCCAGTGCGCAAAGCGCGACAGGGCCTGAAGGGGCTGGCACTCGCATTGCATGAGTGCCAGACGTCGGCATACACTGGAGTTAGCACCCTCACCTCGAGAGTGCTAATGATCTTCTGAACTCAGTCACGAAAGAAGAGGTACACCGTGTCGGTTTCCATCAAGCCGCTCGAGGACCGCATCGTCATCCAGCAGGTCGAGGCAGAGCAGACCACCGCAAGCGGTCTGGTCATCCCCGACACCGCCAAGGAGAAGCCCCAGGAGGGCCAGGTCGTGGCAGTGGGCCCCGGCCGCATCGACGACAACGGCAACCGCGTTCCGCTCGACGTCGCCGTGGGTGACCGCGTGCTCTACAGCAAGTACGGCGGCACCGAGGTGAAGTTCGGCGCCGATGAGTACCTCGTGCTCTCGGCTCGCGACGTGCTCGCCGTCGTCGTCCGCTGACGCGGTTCGACACCAGCTCCCAGAGGGTCCGGATGCCATGGCATCCGGACCCTCTGTCGTACCCCCGGGCGTCTGCCGACCCCTATCGATCCCCGTGCCGACCACGCCGATGCCCCCGGCCCGCCCCTACAGCCCTCGGGGCGCCCCCCGATGCCGCGAACGGGCCGTGGTCGCACACTCGTAACACGCGCCACCTGGCACATTCACGATGAAGGGGTAATCGATCATGGCTCTCGACGGCAACGCCAACACCTCCGGATCCCAGTGGAACCTGGGTATCGCCAACTCCGGAAACACGGACGACCACAGCGACAACTCGGACAACAGCGACAACTCGGTGATGGACAACTCGGACAACTCCGACAACTCCGTCACGGACAACTCCGACAACTCGATGACCGACAACTCGGACAACAGCGACAACTCCGACAACTCGGACAACTCCGACAACAGCGACAACTCGGACAACTCCGACAACTCGGTGACCGACAACTCGGACAACAGCGACAACTCCGACAACAGCGACAACTCCGACAACTCGACCAACGACTCGTACAACGACAACTCGGACAACTCCGACAACTCGGTGACCGACAACTCGGACAACAGCGACAACTCCGACAACTCGACCAACGACTCGTACAACGACAACTCGGACAACTCCGACCACTCGTGGCGCGACAACTCGGACCACTCGGTGACCGACTCGTACAACACGCTCTACGACAACTCCGTCACCACCGGTGTGCGGCAGTTCAACACGGGCTTCGGCGACGTCAGCCTCGGAGCCGGCGGCGGTGGCATGGCAGCCATGGCGGGCACGGGGTCGCTCAGCATCGACGGAAGGACCACGCTCAACGACCAGTCGGTCAACCAGAACATCTCGGCGGGCGGCGACGTCAGCCAGCACTTCGGGCAGAGCAGCAACATCGCCTCCGGAGACGGCTCGGCTGCCGCCGGCGGTGACGCGACGGTGATGGACGTCAACACCGACATCAGCATGGGCGATGTCTGGACGGGCAACACCTGGAACACCGATTCGTTCAACGAGGACTACTCGCAGGACTGGTCGTTCACCGACTCGTTCAACGACAACTCCGACAACAGCGACAACTCGGACAACTCGGACAACTCCGACAACTCCGACAACTCGGTGGTCGACAACTCCGACAACTCGATGACGGACAACTCGCAGGACTGGTCGTTCACCGACTCGTTCAACGACGAATCCATGGTCGACAACTCGAACACCTGGACGGCCGACGACTCCTTCAACGACAACTCCACGTCCACGACGGACATGGACCTGACGCTGAACGACTCCAACGTCGACAGCCCCTTCGGGGACGCGTCCGACGTCGCCTTCTGAGCGATCGAGCGTCGCACGACCTGCCTGGCCGTCCCTCTGGTGGGCGGCCAGGCACACCAGTAAACTCCTGAGCACTCGATGGGAGTGAGAGCCATGTCTGACGAACCGGCCACCAGCCCATCGGACGACGCGCCCTGGGGAGAAGCGGGTCTTTTCGATCCCTTCGGCGCCGACGCCTTCACTCAGGAGATCGCGAACATCTCGGAATCCGATTGGCACCTGGACGCCGACGAGATATGGGGAGATCTCGACGGCGGTCAGGCCGACCCGGGAGACCTGCCCGATCCCGGGCTGTTCGCCTGATCCACATCGGGGCCGAGGGAGGGAGCGCACGTGCCGGGAGAGCATCCAGCTGGGGAGGCGAGGATCGTCGACATCATCCACGATGTCGGCGATCTCGCCGCGTCTGCGGGCCGGAGCGACCTCGCCGCCCGACTCGCGAGCACACAGCACCGCCTGGAGGACCCGGCGGTGCGCGTGATCGTCGTCGGCGAGTTCAAACAGGGCAAGAGCAAGCTGATCAACGCGCTCGTCAACGCTCCCGCGTGCCCCGTCGACGACGACGTCGCCACGAGCGTTCCCACCACGGTCGGCTACGCCGAGCAGCCCTCGGCGTGGGTGATCGAGCGGCCCTCGGGTGCGGCGGCCGAGCCGCAGCGCCGGCAGATACCGCTCGAAGACCTCGCGCAGTACGTCTCCGAGCACGGCAACCCCGGAAACGAGCGCGGCATCCTGTCGGCCGAGGTGCTGCTTCCTCGCGAGATCCTGCGCGGCGGACTCACGCTGGTCGATTCGCCGGGAGTCGGCGGCCTCGAGTCGTCGAACTCGCTGGCCACGCTCGCCGCGCTCTCGTCGGCACACGCGGTGCTGCTCGTCTCGGACGCCTCGCAGGAGTACACCGAACCGGAGGTGCAGTTCCTCCGGCACGCCATGCGCATCTCACCGAACGTCGCCGCGGTGCTCGCCAAGACCGACCTGTACCCGGAATGGCGGCGCATCGAGGAGATCGACCGCACGCACCTCAGCGGCAGTCAGGACATCCCGATCTTCTCGGTGTCGAGCGATCTGCGACTGCTGGCCGCGGAACTGCAGGATCGTACGCTGAACGACGAATCGGGCTTCCCCGCGCTCGTCGCTCATCTGCGGCGGGACGTGCTCGGCCGGGCCGAGACCATCCACGAGCGCGGGGCCGTGCACGATCTCATCTCGGTCGTCGAGCAGCTGGAGATGTCGCTGCGTGCTGAGCTCAACGCGCTGCTGAACCCCGAGGACACGCCGCGCATGATCGCCGAGCTCGAGGCGGCGAAGGCGAGAGCGGATGACTTCCGCGGGCGCTCCGCCCGGTGGCAGGTGCTGCTGACCGACGGCATCGCCGACCTCGTGGCCGACATGGAGCACGATGTGCGCGATCGACTGCGCAAGGTGCAGCGCGAGGCCGAGCACGCGATCGACGAGGGCGACCCCGGTCCGATCTGGGATCAGATCCGCGAATGGCTGGACCAGCGCGTCACCGCCGCCGTATCGGAGACCTTCGTGTGGACCGACGAGCGATCGCGCTGGCTGTCCGAGGAGGTGGCCGAGCTCTTCAGCCAGGATCAGGCCGACATCCCCGTCAGCGACGTCTCCGACATCCGCGGCGTCCTCGACCCGGTCGAGGACATCGCCGGCCTCGAAGCGGGCCAGCTCAGCGCGGGGGAGAAGATCTACATCGGCGTGCGCGGCTCGTACGGCGGCGTGCTGATGGTCGGTCTGGTCACCGGACTCGTCGGCATGGCCCTGATCAATCCGCTCTCGCTTCTGGCCGGGGTGCTCGTCGGACGCCGGGCGTACCGCGAAGACATGGGCAACAGGCTGAATCGCCGCCAGCAGGAGGCCAAGATCATCGTCCGGCGCTACATCGACGAGGTCACGTTCCAGGTGGGCAAGCAGCTCAAAGATCGTCTGCGCCTGGTGCAGCGCACCGCACGCGACCACTTCGGCGCGCTCGCAGAAGAGCTGCACAGCTCGCTGACGGATGCCCTGCAGCGGGCTCGTCAGGCGGCATCCGGGTTCACCTCCACTCGCGACCAGCGCGTTCTGGTGCTGAAGAAGCGTCTCGCCGAACTCGAGCACGTGCGCCGGAGCATCCCCGCCCTTCCGCCGGCGCCCGCGGCGATCGGTCAGCCGCCCCGGGCGGCCGCGCAGGCGATGCCGGCGGCGCACCAGCCGGTCGCCCGGTTCACCGCCGCCTCCCGGGCGAGCGTCGGCGAGAAGGCGGGGGAGTGATGCCGACAGGGGTCATCTCCGACACGGAGGAGCTGCTGCAGACCGCGCGATCCGTGTACGTCGGCGATCGCGACGCCCTCGCGCTGGTGGATCAGCTCGAGGCGCGGCTGCACGAGCCGCTGCGCCTCGCGATCGCCGGGATGGTGAAAGCGGGCAAGTCCACTCTGCTCAACGCGATGCTGGGCGAGCGGATCGCGGCGACCGACACCGCCGAATGCACTCGCGTCGTCACCTGGTACCGCTACTCGCCCACGCCCCGACTCACCATGCACCTGCGCGACGGCACGACCGCACGCATGCCCGTCCGCCGTGAGGGCGGACTGCTCGCCTTCGACCTGGGCGGGCGCACCGCGGAGGACATCGAGTGGATCGACGTGGGCTGGCCCCTCGAGGGGCTCGCCTCGCTCATCCTGATCGACACGCCGGGTATCGCGTCGCTGTCCACCGACACCTCCGCCCGCACCGCGCGCTTCCTCACCCCCGAGGATGCGCCATCGGCGGCGGATGCCGTCGTGTACCTCATGCGTCACCTGCACGGCTCGGACGTGCGGTTCCTCGAGGCTTTCCGGGACACCGCCGCCGGAGCAGGCGCGAGCGTGTGCGCACTGGCCGTGCTGTCGCGTTCAGACGAGGTGGGATCGGGCCGCATCGACTCGCTGCTCTCGGCCCGCCGGGTCGCGTTGCGCTACGAGCGCGACGGCGACCTCGGCGCGCTCGCGCTCGGAGTCGTGCCGGTCGCGGGTCTGCTCGCCGAAGGGGCGCGCACCCTGCGCGAGAGCGAGTTCATCGCACTGCGCGAGCTCGCCGGCCTCGAGCGGAGAGAGCGGGAGAGTCTGCTCGTCTCGGCCGACAGATTCGTGCGCGAGAGCCCGGCCACCGGACTCAGCGTCTCGGTGCGCGACGGGCTGCTCAGCAGGTTCGGCATCTTCGGGGTGCGTCTCGCGACCGCCGTCATCCGGGGCGGCGTGTCCACCTCGTCCGAGCTGTCGGATGCCCTGGTGCAGCAGAGCGGGCTCATCGAGCTGCAGGACGCCGTGCAGCGGCACTTCCGTCCCCGCGCGGATGTGCTCAAGGCCCGCAGCGTCGTGCTGCAGCTGCAGGCGCTCGTGCGGCGGGCGCCGAAGCCCGGCTGCGAGGAGGTGCTGGCCGGGATCGAGCGCTTCACGGCATCCGCTCACACGCTGCGCGAACTCGCGCTGCTCGCCGAGGCGAGGGCGCACGGACTGCCGCTGCCGGCTCCGCAGGCGCAGGAGGCCGAGCTCATCCTCGGCGCCGCCGGTGTCACGGCATCCGCTCGCCTCGGACTTGCGGACGACGCGTCGCCGGAGGAGATCTCGCGTCGCGTGAACGAGCAGATCGACCACTGGCGCCGCCTGAGCGCCGACCCGACCGCGGATCGGGGCGCTCACGACGTGATCAGCGCGGTGCTGCGCAGTCTCGCCGAGGTGGCGTCACAGTCCGGCGGCGCCCGGACCCTCCGGCCCGCGGCGCACGTCGACCCGTCTCGCCGACCAGGCGATGCCCTTGGGCAGGACGCTGCTGAGCAGGGCGAGGAGCACGAGGGCCGCCTGCGCCGCAAGAAGAGGCTGAAGTGGTTCTCCCTGGGAGCCCAGCGCCACCCACTCGGGTGAGAGCACGACCAGCAGGGCGAGCACGGCGAAGGTGAGCAGCTGCCACCAGCGCACCTGAGGGCGCCGCCCCATGAATGACACCAGCAGAGTGATCTGCAGAAGCAGCACGGCGATCAACGCACCGAACACCACCCAGAACACGATGTCGGCTGCCGTCTCGTACGCCTGCTCGCTGCGGCCGGCTGTGACGGTCTTCGCCGACTCGGTGATCAGCGGCAGCAGATCCTTGCGGATCACGAACAGGTACACCGCCGTGAACCCGCCGAGCGCGAAGCTGACGATCCACAGCAGCTGGCTGACCCGGATGGAGAACGGCGGGGGCACCTTCACCACCACCGGCGCCGCGTTCGGGTTCGCCAGCGGTGGGCGAGCCGGCAGATCTCGCGAGCGGTACGGCGTGAACGCTCCGGCCGCGGCATCCCGTTGCCGGGACAGCGCAGCCGGATCCGAGCGCCGCGCCGCGTCAGTCATCCTCGACCGGGATGTCGACAGGCTGGTCGTTGAGCGCTGCGCTCGCCGCGTCGGAGTCGTTCGAATCCGCAGCGCCTCCTGCGGTCATGTCGCTCTCGAGCAGGTCTGCGGGCTCGGGGACGTCGGCCGGAGGAGCAGGCGCGGGCTCCTGCACGACCACGGGGGTCTCGCCTCCCGCCTGCGCGGCGGCGTCGACGGCCGTCCCGACCGCGGCGGTCGCGGCATCCGGAACATCGGAGTCGGCGTCTGGCGTGGCGGGGTCCGCGGTGGCGGGATCGGGCAGCGGAGCCTCGTCGGGGACGTCGTCCGGTGCGACGTCGTCGTCGGGCGTCCCGTCCGTGCCGGTCTGGTTGAAGCTGCCGGTGTTGGTCTCGTTCCCGACCGACACATCGCCTATCGTCACGTCGACATCCGAATCCACGACGGTCGCGTCGCCGCCGGCGGCGACGGCGTTGTCGCCGGAGGCGACCACGGCAGCCTGATCGAACACCTGGGTGACGTCGCCGCCCTCCGTCCAGATGTTCTGATTGACCGACTGGTCGAGAATCGTCGAGCGCGCGTCGATGTTCGTCGTGTACTGCTGGATCATCCGCACGATCTCGCGCACGGCCCCGTCGCCGTGGGTGTCCACCGGCGCCGGCGGGGGTGGCGGGGGAGTCGACTGATTGATGACGTGCGGATGGTCGACGATGACCGGTCTGACCGCTGCGACGTCGGCCATGCACACGTCCTCCAGCCCGTGCCGCGCCAGCGCGGCCTCGGGCGATGCGACGAAGCCATCCGCGGCGTCGGGGTCGCGCAGCAGGCTCAGGATGAACGCGATGAGCGCGTCCGCGATGGTCTCCACTGGCGATGTCATCTGCAGCCCCTTTCGACTTCGGCCGGATCAGCCGTCGCTGCTCCCCAGCAGCCAGGGTCCCGGGCAGCCGGGAACGATCGGTGAATCGCATGCTATGCGGGGCGGAACCCGCGAGGCATCGGGGGTTGGCCCGATACCCGCATAGGGGCTCACGGGGGTTGGGTCGCGCGCCCCGCGCCCGTGTCGTTCTCGCCGAGCAGTAGGCGCAGTCGCGCGAACATCTCCGAGCGCGAGGCCGCGCCGAGACGACGGCGGATGTGCGCGATGTGGTGCTCGGCGGTGCGTGGCGAGATGAAGATCGTCTGGCCGATCTCGGCGTACGTCTTGCCCTGGAGTACGAGCCGCGCGACCTCGATCTCCCGGTCGCTGAGCACCTCCTCGGCCCCGGTGCGATCGGCGGCGTCCGCGTCGCCGCCGGTGGTCGCCTCGGGTCGTCTGGTGCCGTCGGTGGGGTGCATCTCTCGAGCGCATGCCAGCAGCTGGGCCGCGACCCTGCGGTCGGTGGTGCGGGCGGCGCCGTGACCGGCGAGCCGCGCGGCATCCCACATCAGCCCGACCCCGGCCAACTCCTCGGCCGCGGTCATCACCGCGTCCGCCGCCACGGAGCCGGCGAGCACGTCCGTCCAGACGCGGCCCGCTTTGGCCATCCCCGCCGCCACTCGGCTGTGCGGTGCGGCGGCGACGAGCGCCTTCGCGTGCGGCGTCAGCCGATCGGGTCGGCTGAGCAGGATGCCCTGCTGGATGACCGCCCAGTGCAGATGCGCCGCCCACAACGGCGGGCTGCCCAGTCTCTCGACCATCTGCAGCGCTGCGCGCACCTGCGGCTCGACGCGATCCGCGTCGCCGGCTCTCGTGCCTGCGGTGATCAGCTCTGCGATCGGATGCAGCAGGTACAGGTCGATGTCGGCGCGAAGCAGCACCGCTCTCGCGCGCTGCCAGGCGGCGTCCAGCCCGGACGCGTCCTCGTATCTGCGGGCGAGGGCGACGCGCACCGCCTGAAGCAGGAGGGCGTCGCGGGTCGCGAGCCGCGCGACGTCTGCCGCCTCGACGCGCTGAAGCAGCTCCCGCGCCTCGGCGGGATGTGCGCGCTGCACGGCGACCCAGGCGCTCCACAGCAGCAGCCGCGCGCGCGCCCAGGGACCTCCGTGGTCACCGTCGATGGCCTCCTCCAACACGGACTGCGCCGTGACCAGCCGGCCGAGGTTCAGCGCGACGACCGCCGCGACCACCGCGGGGAGCTCGCACAGGGCATCGCTGCGCCCGGTTCTCGTGTACATCTCGGACGAGCGCACCAGATCGGCCAGCGCCGACTCCGCCGCCTCCGGGCCCGTCGTCGCCTGCAGACCGCTGCGCAGCAGCGCCGCGGACACGCCCATCGCGGTGGGCAGTGCGGGCGGCATCGTCGGGGCGGGAGGGGTCGCCTCGCCGATGCCGAGGGCGGCGATGGTGGCGTTCGCGAGCGTCACCTCGTCTGCGGGCGGAACCACCTGGTGCACGCGGTGCGCCTCGCGCATCATGGCGCGCGCCGACCAGGCGGCCGCGGCGACCGCACTGACCTGGGTCGGCACGGTGTCCGCGGAGAATGCGATCGCGTGCTCGACGGCGGCCGACGCCTCGTCGAGGTCGCCGCTCGACCAGGCGGCGCCGGCGCGGCGCGCCGCGAGGGGGAGCTCCGGTGCGCCGGAGCGGATCGCCGCGGTGTAGAGCGCGGAGGCCTGTCGAGGATCCCGGGGCAGCATCCGATCCGCGGTCGAGACGAGCGCCTCGGCGACTCGCGAGTCCCGCAGGGCAGGCAGCCCGTCGGGGTCGCGAAGGGATTCGGGATGTCGGATGCACAGGTCGATGAGGCGCCGTGTCGGCAGCGCCTGCCGCACCGCGGTGCGCACGATCGGGGCGGCTTCGCCGCTGCGCACCAGCAGTCCGTGCGCGTACCCCTGCAGCACCCAGTCGTCGGGCTCGCCGGCCGCGGTGTGGATGGCGCCGGGGGCCGCGATGCACACCTCCTCGATCTTCAGTCGCAGAGCGTCGTCGATCGAGTCCAGGCGGTGCATGATCAGCTCTGCGACCGAGCCGTCCAGGCCCGCGTGATCGCGATCGTGCGCGCAGTCCCGCGAGTCGTGATGCTGCACGGCGGCCGCCGCGAGCCAGGCCACGCCGCGGGTCGTGCGCACGATGTGCTCGACGCACCGCTCGGGCAGTCGCTGTCCTCGGGCGTCGAGATGGTCGAGGATGTCGGCTCGGGTGACATGACCGAGCACGATCGCCGGCGCGTGCTGCTCGAGGCGCGCGGTGATGGCGCGCAGGGCGGGCTTCGCGGGCCAGGGACGGTGCGCGACGATGAGCGCCGCGTCCGGGTCGTCCGCACGCTCGCCCAGATGCCGCAGCTGCGTGTCCGAGAGCAGATGCGCGTCGTCGACGAGCAGGATGTGCTGCGCGGGGACATCGGCGACCTCCGGTGAGCTCTCGTGCAGCATCCGCACGTCTCGGGCCTGCCGGGTGAACAGCTCGTACAGCTGCTGCAGACCGCTCGACTTACCCGCGCCTGCCGTTCCGATCAGCGCCGCACGAGGGGTGCGGCGGCCGATCGCACCGCGGGCCGCGCCCATCTGACGGTCCCAGCTGATCGGCGGGACGACCCGATCCGGGTCGTCGAGTGTGGCAGTGGACGGGGTCATGATCGGGGCACCGGTCTCGGATCAGAGGGCAGCGGTCTCGGCTGACGGGTCGGATGCCGTCTGCGACGACTGCGTCTGCGGCTCCGGTGCCGTATCGGCGCTGGTCTCCGGGGCGGCGGTGGAGGCAGGCGTCGCGGCCGGCTCAGGGCCGGGAGCCGGTTCGGGCGTGGGCTCGGATGCCGGTTCCGGTGTGGGCTCAGGCGTCGGCTCCGGCGTGGGCTCAGGTGTCGGCTCCGGCGTGGGCTCGGGCGTGGGTTCGGGTGTCGGCTCGGGTGTCGGCTCCGGGCCCGCCGACGGTGTGGTCGGCGTCTCGGCCGGCGGCGTCGACGAGGCCGTTCCGCCGAGCGGCGTGGACGGGGCGGTCGACGAGTTCGGCCGGGTCGAGCCGTCGCGCGCGCCGGATGACGGCCGATCGACGGCCGATCCGCTGCGGGGCGCGGGCGCCGCAGGCTTGCGGGGGTCGACATCCGACGATCCGTCCGACGCGAAGGGGGCGCTCTCCTTCTTCTTCTCTGGAGTGCTCGGCTCGACGGCGGCTTTCGAGGCGGCTGCGACGGAGTATCCGGATGCCGGTCGCAGCACCGAGACCGCTCCGCCACCGGATGAGGCGTCGTCGGCGGCACCCCTGGCACTGTCCGAACCGCTGCCGAGCGGCGTCGTCGCGGCGAAGACGATGCCGGCGGCGACGATCACCGCCCCTGCGGCCAGGGTGGCCGCTGCACCGTAGGGGATGTGCACGCGCAGCGGGCGCCGGCGCACAGCCTGGCGAACAGAGGACGGTTCGGGGGCCGGCGGCACGAGGACCGCATGCTCCGCCTGCAGGCTCTCCCATGATCGGATCGCAGCGGCCATGGCAGCTGCGAGCCCCGGGTCGCAGGGAACGATGAGCGGTACATCCAGCCGTGCCGACAGCATCTCGGCGACCAGGGGGACACGTGCGCAGCCGCCGATCAGGATGACCTCATCGAGGTCGGCGACCGACAGGCGCTCGGCCTCCAGCGCCTGCTCCACCACTTCCACCGTCCGCGCGACGGGTCCCGCCGCCATGCCCTCGAGCTCGGATCGGGTGACGCGCACCGAGGCGCCCTGCCCGCCGAGCGAGACCGGCAGCGACACGTCGGAGCTGTACGAGAGCCTCTCCTTCGCGTCGATCACCGCCTGACGTGCCGCGAGCAGCTCGGAGCGCGTGCCGTCGGTCGCGGAGCTCTGCGGGAGCATCCCGAGCACGTGCTGCAGCAGGGCGGAATCGATGTCGACTCCGCCGATGTCGCTCACCTGGGGCGGGCCGAGCACCCGTCCGCCTCGCAGCAGCGTGGCCTCGAAGGCCGTGCCGCCGAGGTCGTAGACGCAGATCGTGTGCGCACGCGCATCGGTGCTCGCGTGCCGCTGCGCCACCACCGGGGCGGCAGGCACGAGGGTCACGTCCAGGTCGAGTTCGCGCAGGCTCGCCTGCATGGCATCCGCTCGATGACCCCACCACGACGTCGGATGCACGAGGACGATCGCCGCAGCGGGCGCGCCCCGCTCGGCAGCCACGGTGCCGGCGATCCACAGCACCATCCGCGCGAGCAGATCCTCGGCGCCGATGGTGAAGCCGCTCACGACGAGGGGAACCGCATCCCCGATACCGCGCGTGAATCCCTGCACGAGCCGCTCGGGCCGATCGCGTCCGTGCTGCACGGCTTCGGTGCCGAAGATCGCGTCGCCGTCCTCGGTGATGAACGCGAGCAGCGGGATGTCGGCGCGCTCGCCTTCCACCGCGAGTGGTGCCACCTGCAATTCCTCGTGCGCTGCGGCGCCGGCGATGACCGTTCTCACACTGGTCGTGCCTACGTCGAGCGCGAGTACGAACTCGCCCATCAGTACCGCCGATTTTCCCCAGTATCCATCCCTTGGATGCGGCTCACTATAGGCCGATCCTCGACCGAGCGAAAGGGTGATCTACTCGGATGGGCGGGTGGCGCGCGCGCGTCGGCCGGTCAGCGAATCGCGCCGACGGCTCGAGGCGGAATAGGGTTCTCAGGTGACCTCTGAACCGCCCGCTCGCGCTGCCGGAGTCGCGCACGCGGCACGCGGCGGGATCGCCTACACGATCGGCGCCTATCTGCTCTGGGGCGCGCTGCCGCTGTACTTCCTCGCGCTCGCTCCCACCGGACCGTGGGAGGTCGTCGCGTGGCGGGTGCTGCTGTCATTCGTGTTCTGCTGCCTGCTGCTCACGATCATGCGGGGATGGCCGGCGTTCATCGCCATCGTCCGTCAGCCGCGGCTGCTGGGTTGGACGGCCTTGGCCGGAGTGCTCATCTACGTCAACTGGCAGGCGTTCCTCATCGGCACGCTCACGGGGCACGTGATCGAGACGAGCCTCGGGTACTTCATCAACCCGATCTTCACGGTGCTGCTCGGGGTCTTCGTGCTGCGCGAGCGGGTGCGCCGGCTGCAGTGGATCGCGATCGGGGTCGCCGCGCTCGCCGTGGTCGTGATCGTGATCGCCTACCGGGCGTTCCCGTGGATCGCGCTGACCCTCACCGCGTCGTTCGGCATCTACGGGCTCGTGAAGAAGCAGATCGGTGCGGCGGTGGATGCCACGAGCGGACTCACGCTCGAGTCGTTCTGGCTGATTCCGATCGCGGTCGTCACGCTCATCGTCGTCGGACAGACCGACGGCATCACGTTCGGTCAGGTCTCGCCGCTGCACACGCTGCTCGTCGCGGGCGCCGGCATCGCCACCGCCGTGCCGCTGCTGCTGTTCGCCGCGGGCACCCGGCGGATCGACCTGAGCCTGGTCGGGATGCTGCAGTTCATCACCCCGGTCATGCAGTTCATCGTGGGCTGGGCGCTGCTCGGTGAGCCCATGCCGTTCGAGCGCTGGATCGGCTTCATCATCGTCTGGATCGCGATCGCCGTGTTCGTCGCCGACCTGCTGCTGCACGGCCGCCGCACACGCACGGCCGCGCCCGTCGACCTCGTCTGAACGGCGGCCGCCCGCGACGTGCCGATCGTTAGGCGACCGAGACAGAACCCGTGCAGGCGAACCAATAAGGTGAGATCACCCGAAGTGGAAACCCACGTTCAGTTACGCAAGGGAGCAACATGAACGCAATGAAGGGCTCGCGCTCCGCGAGGATCTTCGCGGCGGCTGCGATGGTCAGCGCCTCCGCACTGATCATCGCGGGCTGCAGCAGCACGCCCAACGACAACGACAACGGCGGCGGCGACAAGCCGGCCGGCGACCTCACCCTGAAGCTCGGATCGCTGCTGCCGCAGACCGGCTCGCTCGCGTTCCTCGGCCCGCCGATGGAGTCCGGCGTCGGCCTGGCGGTCAAGGAGATCAACGAGGCGAACGCCGGCATCAAGGTCGAGCTCACCGCCGAAGACGAGGGTGACACCGACACCAAGGCGTACGAGACCTCGATCACCAAGCTGCAGGGCGCGGGCGTGACCGCGATGATCGGCGCCGCGGCATCCGGTGTCTCGCGACTGATCCTCGACGGCAACGTCAACGCGGGCATCCTGCAGATCTCGGCGTCGAACACCGGCCCCGACTTCACCGATTGGGACGACAAGGGACTCTACTTCCGCACCGCGCCCAGCGACCTGCTGCAGGGCGAGGTGCTCGGCAACCTGATCGCCGAGGACAACCGCAAGACGCTCGGCATCATCTACCAGAACGACGCCTACGGCACCGGCCTCGACGCCGCCATCAAGGAGACGTTCGAGAACGCCGGCGGCAAGGTCGTCGCCGAGGCGTCGTACAACGTCGGCGACGCGCAGTTCGACGCCCAGGTCGAGACGATCAAGGCGCAGAACCCCGACGCCGTGGCGATCGTGTCGTTCGACCAGTTCAAGACGATCGGCCCGCTGCTGGTGAACGCCGGCATCACCGCCGACAAGTTCTACATGGTCGACGGAAACCTGTCTGACTACGGTGACGAGATGCCCGTGTCGCTCGAGGGCGCGCAGGGCACCAAGGCCGGCCCGGTTCTCGAAGACGACTTCGTCGAGCGCCTGCAGACGTACTGGACCGGCGAGGGCAACCCCGAGGTGAAGGACTTCACCTACGCCGGTGAGGCCTACGACGCAGCCGTCCTGGTGGCACTCGCGTCGCTCGCCGCCGGCTCGACCGAGGGCGCCGACATCGCTGCCAAGATGCAGGAGATCTCGGGCGGCTCGGGCGACGGCAAGAAGTGCACCTCGTTCGCCGAGTGCGCCAAGATCATCAACGACGGAGGCACCGCCGACTACGACGGCTACTCCGGCGAGGTGACCTTCGACGAGGCAGGCGACCCGCAGGGCGCCACGATCGGCATCTACAAGTACAAGGCCGACAACACCATCGAGCGCACCAACTGACACCGCTCACACGGAAGGCCCCGGATGCTCGCATCCGGGGCCTTCTTCACGCCCGAAGCGTCGGGCGGGCATGGATGAGGGGGTGGATGCCGGGCATCCACCCCCTCATCGGTCGCGTCAGGCGGCGTCCTGGCCCAGGGTGCCGAGATACAGGCCGATCACCTTCGGGTCGTTCAGCAGGTCGCGGCCGGTGCCCTCGTAGGCGTCGCGGCCCTGGTCGAGCACGTATCCGCGGTCGCAGATCTGCAGGCAGCGACGCGCGTTCTGCTCGACCATGACGGTCGTCACACCGGCTTTGTTGATGTCCGAGACACGGATGAACGCGTCGTCCTGCCGCACGGGGGAGAGGCCGGCCGAGGGCTCGTCGAGCAGCAGCACCGACGGGTCCATCATCAGCGCGCGCGACATCGCGACCATCTGGCGCTCACCACCCGACAGCGAGCCGGCCCGCTGATTCAGGCGCTTGCCCAGCTCGGCGAAGATGCCGCTGACGAATTCGAGACGCTCGGCGTAGATCTTCGGGTTCTGGTACAGGCCCATCTGAAGGTTCTCGGCGATCGTCAGCGAGGGGAAGACGTTGTTCGTCTGCGGCACGAAGGCCACACCGCGCTTGACGAGCTTGTCGGCCTTGAGACCGACGATGCTCTCGCCGTTGACCGTGATGTCGCCCTGTCGCACGTTCACCATGCCGAAGATCGCCTTGAGCAGCGTCGACTTGCCGGCGCCGTTCGGGCCGATGATGCCGATCAGCTCGCCCTGACGGGCGACGAGGTTGGCGCCGTTGAGGATGTTCACCCCGGGCAGGTAGCCCGCGTGCACGTCCTTCAGCTCGACCACCACACGGCGGTCGTCCGATGCCGGCGTGTCGTCCGATGCCGGCGTGCTCGTCGAAGGGTCGGTCATCTCTGCTCCTCTTCCGCAGCGGCGTCCAGCTCGGCTTCGGCCTCCGCCTCGATCTTCTCCCGGATGCGCGCGGCTGCGGCATCCGAGACATCGCCCGGCATCACCGGGATGCGGCCGGTGACCACTCCCAGGTCGACGTCCTGATGCGCGCCGAGGTACGCGTCGACGACGGCGGGATCGTCCATGACGGTCTCCGGCGGCCCCTCGGCGACGACGCGACCCTCGGCCATGACGATGACCCAGTCGGCGATGTGGCGCACCATGTGCATGTCGTGCTCGACGAAGAGCACGGTCATGCCCTGCTCCTTCAGATCGAGGATGTGATCCAGCAGCGACTGCGTGAGAGCCGGGTTCACGCCGGCCATCGGCTCGTCGAGCATGACCAGCTGCGGATCGCTCATCAGCGCGCGGGCCATCTCGAGCAGCTTGCGCTGCCCGCCCGACAGCGAGGCCGCGAAATCCTTCTCCTTGGCGTCGAGCTTGAAACGGCGCAGCAGCTCGCGGGCGCGCTCTTCGATCTCCGCCTCCTGCCGGCGCCAGAGCGCCGGGATCAGGCTCGTCCAGAAGCCCTCGCCGCGCTGCTTCGTGGCGCCGAGCTTCATGTTCTCGAGCACCGTCAGCAGCGACAGCGACTTGGTGAGCTGGAAGGTGCGCACCTGGCCCATCCGGGCCACCTTGAAGGAGGGGATGCCCGACAGGTTCTTCCCGTCGAAGCTCCACGTGCCGCTGTTCGGCTTGTCGAAGCCGCAGAGCAGGTTGAACAGCGTCGTCTTGCCCGCACCGTTCGGGCCGATCAGCGCGGTGATGGCGCCCCGCGGCACCTCGACGTGCTCGACGTTCACCGCGGTCAGTCCGCCGAAGTGCCGCTCGACGGCATCCACGATCAGGATCGGGTCGACCTTCGCCACGCCGGGCGCGGCCGGTCCCTTCGCCAGTCCGGTGGTCTTCGGCCGTCGGACGCTGCCGGTCACCGGTGCCGCATCGGCGCCGGGAACCTTCTCGGGGGTGTTCTCACTTGACAAAGGTCATCTCCCTCTTGTCTCCGAGGATGCCCTGCGGGCGGAAGATCACGAGCAGCATCAGCGCCACACCCACGAAGATGAACACGAGGGTCGACGCCTGGCTCGACGACATCGGCAGGATGCCGGTGCGGGCCATGCTCGGCAGCAGGTTGGCGAGGAACGCGAAGACGACCCAGAAGAGGATCGCGCCCAACGTCGGGCCGAAGACCGTCGCGGCGCCGCCGAGCAGCAGGATCGTCCACAGGAAGAAGGTCAGCGAGGTCGTGTAGCTGCCCGGCACGACGGCCGAGGGGAGCACGAAGACGATGCCGCCCGCAGCGCCGATCACGCCGCCGACCACGAGCGCCTGCATCTTGTAGGCGAACACGTTCTTGCCGAGCGAGCGCACGGCGTCCTCGTCCTCGCGGATGCCCTTGAGCACCCGGCCCCAGGGGCTGCGCATGAGCGCCCAGACCAGCAGCACGGCGACGCCCAGCAGCACCACGCCGAACACGCGGTTCCACAGGTCGTTCGCCGTGTACGTCCACGGACCGAACCCGTAGGTGCCGTCGGGGAACGGGTTCGCGTCGCGGAAGCCGCCGTTGTACTGCGCGAGCCCGTCGGCCGAGTTCGTCCACTCGTCGAAGACCTGGGTGGTGAACAGCAGACGCACGATCTCGCCCGCCGCGATGGTCGCGATGGCGAGATAGTCGGCGCGCAGGCGCAGCGTCGGGATGCCGAGCAGCACCGCGAACAGCGCTCCGCCGAGCAGGCCGATCAGCATGCCCACCCACCACGGCAGTCCGAAGCTGAGCACCGAGATCGCGTAGCCGTAGCCGCCCACCGCCATGAAAGCCGCCATGCCGAAGTTCAGCAGGCCGGCGTAGCCGAAGTGCACCGCCAGGCCGGTCGCGGCCAGCGCGTACGCGATCGTGACAGGGCTGAACAGGTAGACGGCCGTGTTGGAGAAGATGCTTCCGAAATCCATGTCAGCCCAGCCTTTCCTTGCGTCCGAGCAGACCCTGCGGCCTGACCAGCAGGATCACGATGAGCACGACGAGCGCGCTCGCGTACTTCAGGTCCGACGGGATCCACAGCGTCGACACCTCGACCGCCATGCCGACGATGAGCGAGCCGACCAGAGCGCCGAACGCGGTGCCGAGACCGCCGAGGGTGATCGCGGCGAAGATGAGCAGCAGCATCTGCATGCCCATGTCCCACTTCACGCCGGGGCGGAAGTACGCCCACAGGATGCCCGAGATGGCAGCCAGCAGACCCGACAGGATCCAGACGTAGCGGATCACCCGGTCGACGTCGATGCCCGAGGCCGCCGCCAGCTGCGGGTTGTCGGAGATGGCCCGGGTCGCCTTGCCGATGCGCGTGCGGGTGAGGAACCACGCGACGGCGAGGATGACGACGATGCTCACGCCCATCGCGACGAGGTCGATGTACGACAGCGAGACCGGGCCGAACTGGACGGGCGCGGGGCTCGAGCCGGGCAGCTGGCGGGTGCCGCCGCCGATGAGGTACTGGAACAGGTACCGCAGCGCCAGCGAGAGGCCGATGCTCACGATCATGAGCTGCACGACGCCGAGGCCGCGGCGGCGGAGCGGACGCCACAGGGCTGCATCCATTCCCCAGCCCAGCAGTCCGCCCGCGATCACCGCGGCGATGATGCCGGCCCAGAGGGGCGCCTGCCACACCGTCGTCGTCACCAGCGCGACCAGGCCGCCCCACGTCACCATCTCGGCGTGCGCGAAGTTCGACAGTCGGGTGGTGCCGTAGATGAGCGCCGCCCCCATGGATGCCAGTGCCAGCAGAAGCCCGAAGTTCAGACCGCCCACGAGGCGCGAGAGCAGCTGGTCGAGCAGCGACACCGTGATGCGCTCGCCCTCACCGAGGAACAGGTTGACGATCTTCGTGCCGGTCAGGCCGAACTCCGCCTCGAACTCGCCGCTCGTGCCGGCCACCGGCGCGACGCCGTCGGGCAGGTTCTCGGCATCGACGATCACGCCCTCCGGAAGGGTGTCCTCGTCGACCGCGATCGTGTACTTGTCCTTCTCGGGCACGTACAGTCGCCACTTGCCTTCGGCGTCGGTCTTGGTCTTGCCCTCGAAGCCGCCACCCTTCACCGACAGTCCGACGCCTTCGATCGGCTCGTCGTCGTAGGTGATGTTGCCGGCGAAGTAGAAGTCGGTGACCTCCTGGCCGTCCGGTGTCGTCTCCGCGTGCGCGGCACCGGCCGGCGCGCCGAAGACGAGGAAGGCGGCGAGCAGCGTCGCGAGCAACGCGAGCACACCGTTCCGGGGGCGCTGAAGCGCCACAGTTCTGAGTCCCACGCATCCTCCACATCGAGTGCATCGAGCGACTTCGGGTCGTCGCTCCGCTTGGACGTCGCACTGAGCGTATCCCCTCGTCGGCACCGAGCACAGCATCCGTGTCCTGATCGGAATGTCGGGAGTGTCCGCGCCAGGCGTTCTCGGTGTTCTCGGAATAACACGGGCTGCGGCGCGCTTAGAATCTATACACCGCGGGTCACGCCACCTCCGGTCGCAGACGTCCCCGCGCACTCGCCATTCGATCGCGCCTCCGGCGCAGAGGAGCACGCTTCCATGCAGCAGCACGACCCGTTCGGTTTCGTCGGACTCACCTACGATGACGTGCTTCTCCTTCCCGGGCACACCGACGTCATCCCCAGCGAGGCCGACACCTCGTCGCGGATCACGCGGCGCATCTCGGTGGCCACCCCGCTGCTCTCCAGCGCGATGGACACCGTGACCGAGGCGCGCATGGCGATCGCGATGGCGCGTGAGGGCGGGATCGGCATCCTGCATCGCAACCTGTCGATCGCTGATCAGGCGTCGCAGGTCGACCGCGTCAAGCGCAGCGAGTCGGGCATGATCACCGACCCGATCACCACGACTCCCGACGCGACGGTCGAAGAGGTCGACAACCTGTGCGCGCGCTACCGCATCTCCGGTCTGCCGGTCGTCGATGAGGCCGGGCACCTGGTGGGCATCATCACCAACCGCGACATGCGCTTCGTGTCGGGCTTCGAGCGTCAGACCACGCTCGTCAAAGACGTCATGACGAGCGAGAACCTCGTCACCGCCCCGGTCGGCGTCGCCGCCGGCGAGGTGATCGCCCTGTTCGCGAAACACCGCGTCGAGAAGCTGCCGCTGATCGACGCCGACGGGACGCTCGCCGGCCTCATCACCATCAAGGACTTCGACAAGAGCGAGAAGTACCCCCTCGCCACCAAGGACGACCAGGGTCGTCTGCGCGTGGGAGCTGCGATCGGCTTCTTCGGCGACGCGTGGGAGCGCGCCGAGGCGCTGCGGGATGCCGGAGTCGACATCCTCGTCGTCGACACGGCCAACGGCCAGTCGCAGGGCGTCATCGAGCTCGTGAAGCGGCTCAAGGCCGACACGAGCTTCGAGCACATCGACATCATCGGCGGCAACGTCGCGACCCGCGAGGGCGCGCAGGCTCTCGTGGACGCCGGGGTCGACGCCGTCAAGGTCGGCGTGGGCCCGGGCTCGATCTGCACCACGCGCGTCGTCGCCGGCGTCGGCGTGCCGCAGGTGACCGCGGTGTACGAGGCCTCGCTCGCCGCCGGCCCTGCCGGTGTGCCCGTGATCGCCGACGGCGGTCTGCAGTACTCCGGCGACATCGCGAAGGCGCTCGTCGCCGGCGCCGACGCCGTCATGCTCGGCTCGCTGCTCGCCGGCACCGACGAGTCGCCGGGCGAGATCGTCTTCCAGTCGGGCAAGCAGTTCAAGCAGTACCGCGGCATGGGCTCGCTGGGCGCGATGCAGACCCGCGGCAAGCAGACCTCGTACTCGAAGGACCGCTACTTCCAGGCCGACGTCCCCAGCGACGACAAGCTGATCCCCGAGGGCATCGAGGGGCAGGTGCCGTACCGCGGGCCGCTCTCGGCCGTCGCGTACCAGCTGATGGGCGGTCTGCGTCAGTCGATGTTCTACGTCGGCGCCCGCACCATCGACGAGCTCAAGGCCCGCGGCCGTTTCGTGCGCATCACCGCGGCCGGACTGAAGGAGTCGCACCCGCACGACGTGCAGATCGTCGTGGAGGCACCCAACTACAAGAAGTGAGCCGAAGGCGGGTCACGGCCGCGAAGCGGACTTGACGCGGTTCGGCTCGGGTTGAGCGAGCGAAGCGAGTCGAAACCTCATCCCGCGGGTCGCGGCTCGTCTGATGGAAGGGGGCGGATGCCACGGCATCCGCCCCCTTCCGCATGTGCGGACTCGGGCGTACCGTGAACGGCATGTGCCGCAGCATCCACACCCTCCACAACTTCGAGCCGGCGGCGACCGCTGACGAGGTGCACGCCGCAGCCCTGCAGTACGTGCGCAAGATCGCCGGCACGACGAAGCCCTCGAAGGCCAACCAGGAGGCCTTCGACCGCGCTGTCGCCGAGATCGCGCACGCGACCAGGCATCTGCTCGACGACCTGGTCACGACCCGGCCCCCGAAGAACCGGGAGGAGGAGGCGGCCAAGGCCCGCGCGAAGGCCGTCGCGTCCGGCCGCTACGCCGCCTGAACATCCGTTGTGACGCCGGGCCGGCTGACCGGATCCGCCACCGCCCCGGACGTAGGACATCGACCGGACGCAGGACCGGCATCCGCTTTCCGATCCTGCGCTCGCGTGTTCTCCTGCACCGGATCAGGGCGCGGTCGCGCCGGACTCGCGCCGCGGCCCACCACTAGAGTGAGCCGCATGCGCTCAGCGTCGAACACGCTCACTCGCGGACAGATCACCCGCTACGCCATCGGCTCGCTCGGCACCGGGGGATTCTCCACGCTGCCCGGCCTCGTGCTGGTCTACTACCTCACCGACTCGCTGGGCGTGACGGCGCTCGCCGCCGGCGCGATCGTCACCGGCGCCAAGGTGTGGGACGTGCTGATCGACCCGGTCATCGGCGGGCTCAGCGACACGGCACTCGCGCGCTCGGGATCGCGTCGCGGGCTCATGCTGATCGGGTCGATCGGGCTGCCGATCGCGTTCGTGCTGACCTTCGCCGTGCCCGCGGGAATCGGTCCGGTGGCGTCCGCCATCTGGGTGCTCGTCGCGTTCATGCTCGCAGCGACATGCTTCAGTCTCTTCCAGGTGCCGTACATCGCGCTGCCCGCCGAGCTGACCGACGACTATCGCGAGCGCACGCGACTGCTCACCTGGCGCGTGGTCGTGCTGACCGTGGCGATCCTGCTGTTCGGTGCGGGCGGTCCCGAGATCCGCGGCATGTTCGACGACGACCCGCTGCTCGGCTACCTCGTGATGGCGGCGGTGGCCGCCGTGCTGCTCGGCGTGGGGCTGCTCGTCGCCTCGACCGTCGCCCCCACCCGCCCGATGCTGCCGGTGTGGCCCGGCGCGTCGATCGCGATGCACTACCGCGACGGGATCGACGCGCTGCGCGAGAGTCAGCCGTTCCGTGTGCTGCTCGGCACGTTCATGCTGCAGGGACTCGCGACGGGGCTCATGCTCGCCGCGGCGCAGTTCGTGGCGCGCTGGGTGCTGGGAGATGAGGGCGCCGTGACGCCGCTGTTCGTCGCGCTGATCGCTCCGGCCCTGCTGATGGCGCCGGTGTGGAAGCTCGTCGCCGACCGCGTGGGCAAGGAGCGCGCGTTCCGGATCGCGAGCACGATGTTCCTCGCCGCCACAGTGGTGCTCGGGCTGATGGTCTGGATGCCCGGATGGTGGATCCTCGCGCCGGTCGCTCTCGCCGGCGCGGCGTACGCCGGCATGCAGACGCTGCCGATGGCGATGCTGCCCGACGTCATCGCGCATGATCGCACCGCCGGCGGCCGCGACAATCGTTCCGGCGTCTTCAGCGGCGTGTGGACGGCGGGCGAGACGACGGGGATGGCCCTCGGCGCGACCGTGCTGTCGATCGTGCTCGCGGTGACCGGCTACATCGAGACGACGGCCACGGTCGAGGTCGCGCAGCCGGGTGCGGCCGTGGCCGGGATCGCCGTGGCGTTCAGCCTGCTGCCCGCAGCGCTCATGCTGCTCAGTCTCATCGCCCTCGCCCGCTACCGGCTGCGGGAGCACGACATCATCGGGACGTCTGCGTGAGCGACATCCTCGATCGGCTGCGTCGAATGCGCGCCGCCGACGCGCCCACGCACGGGGGCCGCGTGCTGTCGTACGTGTACGACTCGGGTCTGGGTGAACTCGACGAGCTGGCCGACGCCGCCGCCCGTCTCGCGCGACCGCTGAACGGCCTCGACCCCACGGTGTTCCCGTCGATCGCAGCGATGGAGCGCGACGTGATCGGCTTCACCCGCCAGATGCTGCACGGCGGCCGATCCGTCGTCGGCACCGTCACCAGCGGCGGAACGGAGAGCTGCCTGCTCGCCGTGAAGACGGCACGCGATCTATGGCGACGCGCTCATGCCGGGTCGGTCGGCCGTCCGCGGCTCGTGGCACCGGCCACCGCGCACGCCGCGTTCATCAAGGCGGCGCAGCTGTTCGACCTCGAGTTCGACGCCGTGCCGTGCTCGCCGGACGGGGTGGTCGCGGCATCCGATCTGATCGACCGGCTCGACGACGACGTCGCCCTCGTCGTCGTGTCGGCGCCGTCGTACCCCACCGGCATGCTCGATCCGATCGCGGAGGTCGCGGCCGCGGCATCCGCTCGGGGCATCTCGTGCCATGTCGACTCCTGCTTCGGCGGATTCGTGCTGCCGTGGTGGCCGGGACTTGCCGCATGGGACTTCCGGGTGCACGGGGTCACGAGCATCTCGGCCGACCTGCACAAGTTCGGCTACGCGCCCAAGGGCGTATCGGTGCTGCTGCAGCGCGGACGGCGCCGCCACCGCGCGCAGTTCTTCGCCACGACCGGCTGGGCGGGCTATCCCGTCGTGAATCCGACTCTGCTCGGTTCGCGTTCGGCGTCTCCGCTCGCGGCGGCGTGGGCGATCACCCAGCATCTCGGAGACGACGGGTACCGGCGTCTCACGGGCTCGATCCACCGGGTCGCGCTCGCCGTCAGGGCCGCGGTCGACGGCATCACGGGTCTGCGGGTGATCGGCGACCCGTCCGGGCCGGCGATCGCGCTCGGCTCGGACGCCGCATTGCCCACGTCCGAGCGCGTGGACCCGCACCGCCTTGCCGACGCGCTGGTGGCGCATGGATGGAAGATCCAGCCGCAGCCGGGACTCGTGCAGACCAACGGGGTGCGCATCGCGCACAGCGCCCACCTCACGCTGACTCCCGTGCTCGAGCCGCAGGTGGGCGAGTTCACCCGGGCACTCGCGGAGGCCGCCGACGAGGTGCGCGGCCGGCCCGCCGCCGACCCGAAGATGATGCTGGCGGCGCTGCGAATGCTGGGTTACGGCGAGGGCGGGCGTGTTCCCGGTCCCGCCGCGGCGTGGCGGCTGCTGCGGCTCGCCGGCGCGGGGTCGGTGTCGGCGGATCAGCCGATGGCCATGCTCATGGCACTGATCGAGCGGGCTCCGCGGCCGGTGGCCGAGGCGCTGCTGACCGAGCTGCTCGCGCGCCTCTCCGAACCGTGAGGTGAGTGCCTGTCGCGCGGCGACAGGCGGCGCAGGCCTCGGCGCGGCTGCTCGGCGACGCCGCGCTGGGGTAGGCGAACACGGGCAGGTAGGCGGAAATCTGGCGGATCGGCTTACGTCGGTGTGTTCGCCTGCGTTGGATGCGTTGCGTTGGATGCGTTGGATGCGTTGGATGCGTTGGATGCGCCGGATGCGCCGGATGCGCCGGATGCGCCGGATGCGGCTGGATGCGTCGTGGCGCCGGGACGGCAGATGCAGACGGCGCACTGCTGGCGGCTGCGGCGTGCCGGTGAGTGGCCTTGCGCCGTCGTGACTCGCGCTGCGCTGGAGGTAGGCGAACCCGCGGAGGTAGGCGAAAATCCGGCGGATCGGCCTACGTCGGCGTGTTCGCCTACGTCGGATGCGTTGGATGCGTCGCGCCGTGCCGTGCCGGGATACCAGATGCGGACGGAGCACGGCCGGCTGCCGGGACGAGCAAATCGGCATCCCGTCCCCTCGCCCTCGCCCGTGCGCTGTCGCGCCGCGCCGGAGGTAGGTGAACACCGGCAGGTAGGCGGATATCCGGCGGATCGGCCTACGTCGGTGTGTTCGCCTACGTCGGATGCGCCGGGCGCCGGATGCCGCCTGCGCCGGAGGGCCTGGATGCCGGAGGCGCCGAAGGGGTGCTCAGCGGCGGGATGCCAGGTGCAGACCCTGCGCGATCGCATTCATGAGCGTCTCCATCACGTATCGCGCGTCGAACATGATCTGCTGGTAGTCGAATCGGAGCACGGTGTAGCCCAGCAGCGCGAGCCGGGCATCCTGGCGCAGATCACGCCGCCTGTCTTTGGCCTTGCTGTGGAACTCGAAGCCGTCGAGCTGCACGATGAGTCGCTCGCCGATCAGGGCATCCACCGGATGTCCGTCGATGACGACCTGCTGGCGCACCTCGACGCCGCAGGTCAGCGCGATCCGCACGAACGTCGTCTCGACGCCCGAGTCCGACAGTGCGCCGACCATCTCGAGCACCTGCGCCGGTCGCAGGGCTCCCCACTGCGTACGCTGCAGCTGCACCAGGGTCACCGACCCGGTGCGCAGCGCCGACTCCCACACGGTGGCGGCCTCGGCGGGGTCGAGGCATCTCGCGACGTGGAAGAGCACGTTCAGCAGCGGCTCCTCGGTGCTGAAGGGCGCGACCGGCAGCGGCCCCTGCGCCCAGTGCACCTGCAGGCCATCGCGCGCGTGACGGGATGCCGTCGGGGCGACCGCGACATGGGTCTTCTCGGCATCCGGAGTCCAGAACCCCTTCTCGCGCGCGGCCGTGACGCATGTGATCCGGCCGCCGGCCTGCGCGGCCGCGCGGCGCTGCGGGGTGCAGTCGGCGCTGACCAGCCACGACCGGCGCACCCGCGCAAGGGTTCCCGCGTCGATCGCCGCGCGCACCGTCCAGGCGGAGTAGCCTGCCGCGCGCACTTCCGAGCTGTGCGCGACGCCGTGCCGGTTCTCCAGCCACGTCAGCAGGGGAGTTCTCATGACGCACGAGCTTGCCTGGTCCGGGCATCCGACGCGCCGGAAACAGGGCGAATGTGGACGGAACGGATGCCGGCGGCGGTTGTGCAGGAAGAGTGGGCCTCCGGCGCACTCGGCCGAGGTAGGCGAACACGCCGACGCAGGTGAATGAACGCTCTCGACCACCGACGCTCGCGTGTTCGCCTACCTCGGGTGAGCGCGGCCGACGGCCACTCAGCGCGCCGCACCGATAAGCCGGGCCACAGGGCACCACGGGTAGGCTGGACGGGTGAGCATGGACATCGAGATCGGCCGAGGCAAGCGCGCGCGCCGCGCGTACACGTTCGACGACATCGCGGTGGTCCCATCGCGACGCACCCGCAACCCCTCCGACGTCTCGACCGCGTGGACGATCGACGCGTTCTCGTTCGACATCCCCGTGCTCGGCGCCCCGATGGACTCCGTCGTCAGCCCGGCGACCGCCATCGCGCTCGGCAGGCTCGGCGGCCTCGGTGTGCTCGACCTCGAGGGCCTGTGGACGCGCTACGACGACCCGCAGCCGCTGCTCGACGAGATCGCCGCGCTGCCCGCCGACAACGCGACGGTGCGGATGCAGCAGCTGTACTCCGAGCCGATCAAGCCGGAGCTCGTGAAGCAGCGCCTCGCCGAGATCCGCGAGGCGGGCGTCACCGTCGCGGGCTCGCTCACCCCGCAGCGCACCCAGGAACTGTACGAGACCGTCGTCGCCGCCGGCGTCGACCTGTTCGTCATCCGCGGCACGACCGTCTCGGCCGAGCACGTCTCCAGCGCCGTCGAGCCGCTCAACCTGAAGAAGTTCATCTACGACCTCGACGTGCCGGTCATCGTCGGCGGCGCCTCCACCTACACCGCCGCCCTGCACCTCATGCGCACGGGAGCGGCGGGAGTGCTCGTCGGCTTCGGCGGGGGAGCGGCATCGACCACGCGCGTGACCCTCGGCATCCACGCCCCGATGGCGACCGCCGTGTCGGACGTCGCCGCGGCCCGCCGCGACTACCTCGACGAGTCGGGCGGACGCTACGTGCACGTCATCGCCGACGGCGGCGTCGGCACGTCGGGCGACATGGTCAAGGCACTCGCGATGGGAGCGGATGCCGTGATGCTGGGTGTCGCGCTGTCGCGCGCGACGGATGCGCCCGGCCAGGGCTTTCACTGGGGCGCCGAGGCGCACCACCCCGAACTTCCCCGCGGGCGTCGCGTCGCCGTCGACCGCGTCGCCGACCTCGAGCGGATCCTGTTCGGCCCGGCCCCGGTCGCCGACGGGACCGCCAACCTCATCGGCGCGCTGCGCAAGTCGATGGCGACCACCGGGTACTCCGACCTGAAGGAGTTCCAGCGGGTCGAGGTCGTGCTCGCGCCGTACGAGCTGGGATGACCGAGCAGCAGCCCGCCGCGGCGCAGGAGTTCCCGCCCACGCTGCGCGAGGTGATGCTGCGCCGGCGCTGGATCGGCGTGCTCCTGCTCTGCCTGGTGATCGCCGGTGTCTTCGCCTGGCTCGGCCAGTGGCAGCTCGCCCGCGCGATCGACACCGATCCGCCGCCGCCCGGCGCGACCGAGCAGGTGCGACCGCTCACCGACGTGATCGAGCCGGGTCAGTACCTGCCCGAGCCGCTCGGCGGGCAGAAGGTCACCACGAGCGGCGAGTGGGTGGCCGAGGACTTCATCGTGATCTCGTCCCGGTTCAACGGCGACGACGACGAGGGGTACTGGGTCACCGGGCAGCTGCGGGTCGCCGATCGCACGTCGCTCGCCGTCGCGCTCGGCTGGGCGCCGACTCGGGAGCAGGCGGATGCCGCCGCCGACGCCCTCGCCCGCCAGGATGCCGCCGAGATCGAGCTCACGGGCCGGCTGATCGACGATGAGGGTGTCGAGCTGCCGCCGGCCGACGACATCCACGCGCTGACGCGGATGTCTCCTGCGGCGTTGCTCGGTCAGTGGCACGATGTCGAGCGGCTCGACGTGTACCGTCCGTATCTGGCATCCCTCACCGCTCCCGCCGGACTCGTCGACATCGACTCCCCGGCACCCGAGGAGAAGTCGCCGGTCAACTGGCTGAACGTCTTCTACGCGGCCGAGTGGGCGATCTTCGCCGGCTTCGCCTTCTATCTCTGGTACCGCCTGGCGAAGGATGCCTGGGAGCGTGAGGTCGAGGACTTCGAGGACGCGCGCGCCTGAGGCATCCGCGCGATGGCCGTCCGATGACGGCAGGGTGAATCCTCTTGCCCGATGTCGGAAGTCGGGCCTATGGTCACTGTCATGCGCGTGCACGTGCTCGCGCGTCTGACGGCGGATCCACAAGATCTCCGGCCAATCCAGAATGAGGAGACGCATTCATGATGCACACCCCTGCCGACCGGAACGCGGGCGTTCCGGTCGCCCATGAGAGGAAGCGGGGGCGCATCGCCGCGCTCGCGCTGACCACGGCGTTCACGATGAGCATGGGAACGCTCATCGCCGCGCCGGCCTTCGCGAATCCCGCCGGCACCGGCGTCGTGATCAACGAGGCCTACCTGTCCGGCGGCAGCGCCGGCGCCGCGTTCAAGAACAAGTTCATCGAGCTGTACAACCCGACCGACAAGGATGTCGTCCTCGACGGGATGTCACTGCAGTACCGCTCGGCTACAGCCCCCGGCCCGTCGAGCGGCGTCGTCGCGCTGAAGGGCACCATCAAGGCCGGCGGATACTTCCTCGTGCAGGCGAACAGCAACGGCACCGCCGGCGCTGCGCTGCCCACGCCCGATCAGACCAGCTCGCTGACCCCGAGCGGAACGACCGGCACGATCGCCCTCGTGCAGGGCGCCTCGGCCGTGACCCTGCCCGTCGGCAACGCCGCCGGCGCGGAGGGCATCGTCGACCTGCTCGGCTACGGCTCCTCGAACACGTTCGAGGGCACGGTCGCCGGTGCGCCGGCCGGCAACACTGACGTGAAGTCGCTGAACCGCACCGACGGCAAGGACACCGACGACAATAAGGCCGACTTCACGCTCTCCGCGACGATCACGCCCACGGGCTCCGGCGGAAGCACCGAGCCCGAGCCCCAGCCCGAACCGGAGCCCGGTCAGAAGGTCGCCATCGCCGACGTGCAGGGCACCGGCGACGTCTCCCCGTACAAGGGCAAGACCGTCACCATCGAAGGCGTCATCACCGCCGACCACCGCGCCGGCGGCTACAAGGGCATCGTCGTGCAGACCGCAGGTTCCGGCGGAGCCGACGACAAGACGCCGAACGCATCCGACGGCATCTTCGTCTTCCTCGACGGCAAGACCGTTCCCGGTGCGATCGGCGACCTCGTGTCGGTCACCGGCGTCGTCGACGAGTACTTCGGCCAGACGCAGATCGCCCCTTCGGCGGCATCCGGCGTCTCCGTCGTGACCGCGGGGGTCGGCGTACCCGCCCTCACCCCGCTGCCCACGAGCGTCGTCGGCACGGCGCGCGAGGCGTACGAGAACATGCTCGTGCTGCCCACCGGCGACTACCTCGTCGCCTCCAGCCACCAGCTGTTCAACTTCGGAACGCTGTGGCTGAACCCGGGCGAGCTCAACGTCAAGAGCACCGAGCTGAAGCGCCCCGGCGCCGAGGCGGATGCCATCGCCGCGTCGAACCGCGCCGACCGGATCCTGCTCGACGACGGATTCAACATCCAGGTGACCAACAAGGACCACCTGAACGACCAGCCGTACTTCACCAAGGACGCCGTGGTGCGAAACGGCGACGCGGTCGACTTCGGCGGCAAGGGACTCGTGCTGCAGTACGGGTTCGACGACTGGCGTCTGCAGCCGGTGAAGCCCCTCGACAGCGCATCGCCGGCGGCCGAGAAGTTCGGCTTCACGACGAAGAACCCGCGCCCCGAGGTGCCCTCCGTGGGCGGCGACGTGAAGATCGCGTCGTTCAACGTCTACAACTACTTCACCACGCTGGTCAGCGAGAACGCCGACGCGCGCGGAGCGAAGACCGCGGCCGAGTTCGCGATCCAGAAGTCGAAGATCGTCTCGGCCATCAACAGGCTGGATGCCGACGTCGTCTCGCTCATGGAGATCGAAAACTCGGTGAAGCTGGGCAAGCCGGCCGACACCGCCCTCGCCGATCTCGTCGACGGGCTGAACGCCGAAGCGGGCAGCGGCGTGTGGGCGTACGTGCCCACGCCGAAGTCACTGCAGAACGCGTCGACCACCGACTTCATCACGAACGCGATCATCTATAAGGCGAAAGAGGTGAAGACCGTCGGCGCCGCGCAGACCATCGACGACGAGACGGTGTGGGGCAACGCCCGCGAGCCGATCGCTCAGGCCTTCGACGCCCACGGTCGCACGATCATCGTGGTCGCCAACCACTTCAAGTCGAAGTCGGGCAGCGGCGCGCAGCCGGCCGACGGACAGGGATTCTTCAACGCCGACCGGGTGAAGCAGGCGCAGTCGCTGCTCGCGTTCACCGACCGGCTGAAGAGCGTCCACGGCGACGACATGCTGCTGATCGGCGACTTCAACGCCTACGGTCATGAGGACCCGATCGACGTGTTCACGTCGAAGGGCTGGGTCGACACGGTGCCCGCGCATTCGCCGGGCAGCTACACGTACACGTTCGACGGTGAGCTGGGCTCGCTCGACCACGTGATCGCCTCGCCGTCGCTCGCCCGCTCGATCATCGGTGCGGACGCGTGGACGATCAACTCGCCCGAGTGGAGCGACCGCGGTTATGCGTACGGCGCCACCGAGACGGGCACGCCGTACCGCTCGAGCGACCACGACCCGATTCTCGTCGGCGTCTCGGCGACCGAGCCGCCGGTGAGCATCGACATCGCCACGATCAACGACTTCCACGGTCGCATCGAGGCCGACGGCAAGGCGGCCGGCGCAGCCGTGCTGGCCGGTGCGGTGAAGTCGCTGCGCGCGGCCAACCCGAACACGATCTTCGCCGCGGCCGGCGACCTGATCGGCGCGTCGACGTTCACGTCGTTCATCCAGGACGACAACCCGACCATCGACGCCCTCAACGCCGCCGGCCTCGAGGTGAGCGCCGCGGGCAACCACGAGTTCGACCAGGGCTGGGCCGACCTGCGCGACCGCGTGCAGCAGCGAGCCGACTGGGAGTACATCTCGTCGAACGTGTTCCTCAAGGGCACCGATGAGACCGCCCTCGCCCCGTCGTGGGTGAAGGAGGTCGACGGCGTGCGCGTCGGCTTCGTCGGAGCTGTGACCGAAGAGCTCGACTCGCTCGTGTCGCCGGCCGGGATCGCCGACCTCGACGTGCGCGACATCGTCGACTCGGTGAACACGGCAGCGGCGAACCTGCGCGACGGCGACGACGCCAACGGCGAGGCCGACGTGATCATCCTGCTCGTGCACGAGGGGGCGACCACGGTCTCCGTCGACAGCATCACTCCCGAGTCCGCGCTGGGCAAGATCGTCTACGGCGTCGGCGACGACGTGAACGCGATCGTCTCGGCGCACACCCACCTCGCCTACAACCACGTCATCGACGGCCGTCCGGTCGTCTCGGCGGGCCAGTACGGCGAGAACATGGGCGTGATGAACCTGAAGGTCGACCCGAAGAAGAACGAGCTCATCTCGATCACGAACGAGATCCGTCCGCTGGCGGGCAACTACCAGCCGGTCGCCGAGGTGCAGGCCATCGTCGACGCCGCCAAGAAGGAAGCCGACGTGCTGGGCGCCATCAAGGTGGGCGACATCACGGCGGACTTCAACCGTGCTCGACAGGCGGACGGCAGCGAGAACCGCGGTGGCGAGTCGACGATCGGCAACTTCGTCGCCGACGTGCAGAAGTGGGCCACCGGCGCGGATCTGGCGCTGATGAACCCGGGCGGCATCCGTGCCAACCTCACCTACGCCTCGTCGAACGCGAACGATCCCGACGGCAACGTCACCTACCGTGAGGCGGCGACGGTGCAGCCGTTCGCCAACACTCTCGTCACCACCCAGCTCACCGGAGCACAGCTCAAGGCCGTGCTCGAAGAGCAGTGGCAGCCGGCGGGTGCGAGTCGTCCGTTCCTCAAGCTCGGTGTCTCGGAGGGGCTGTCGTACACGTACGATCCCACCGCGGCGCAGGGCGCGCGGATCACCTCGATCACGGTGAACGGTGCAGCCGTCGACCCGGCCGCCTCGTACACGGTCGCCGCCAACTCGTTCCTCGCCGCCGGTGGAGACAACTTCGCCACGCTGGCGAAGGGCACGAGCCCGAAGGACACCGGCAAGATCGACCTGCAATCGATGGTCGACTGGTTCGACGCCAACAAGACGGCGAGCCCCGACCTCGACCAGCGTGCCGTGGGCGCCTCGATCACGCCGGCGCCGGGCGCGGAGGGATACACGGCGGGCGATGTGGTCACCGTGTCGCTCTCGTCGCTCGCGTTCAGTGCGGGGGAGCAGGTGCCCACGACGGTCGAGCTGTCGCTCGGCGGCGTCTCGGTGGGATCGGCGGCGGTCGACTCCACCATCGTGAGCACCACCGACGAGATCGGGCGGGCGAGCATCCAGTTCACCGTCCCGGCAGGGTCGGCGGGCCAGCCGCTCGTCGCGACCCCGAACGTCGGCGCCCCGGTGACGCTGCCGTTCACGGTGGCGGCCGATGAGCCGGAGCCGGGACCGTTCGAAGGCACCATCCAGACGGGGTCGTCGAAGGTCAGCGCCGGGGGCACCCTCGCGGTGACCGGTGAGCGCTTCACGCCGGGTGAGACCGTGACCGTCGAGCTGCGACCCAAGAAGGGGCAGGCCGTGCAGGTCGGCACCGTGCAGGTCGCAGACGACGGGACGTTCTCGACGACGGTGCGCGTGCCGAAGAGCACCCAGCCGGGCAAGTACACCCTGGCCGTGATGCAGGCCGACGGCGACGCGGCCACCGCCACCGTGCACGTCAACCGTGCCGGCGGACTGGGCGGCATCATCCAGCAGATCGTCGACTGGATCTGGGGCCTGATCACCGGCTGGTGAGCACGACCCTGACAGCGGGGCCGCCGGGCACGAGTCCGGCGGCCTTCGCCGTTTCGGCGCGGCGGCTAGAATGGAGGGCATGCCCGAGCCCAGAGTCGCCAGCTTCCCGGCGATCCGCGGAGCACTGAAGTTCTACCAGATCGCCTCGATCATCACCGGCGTCATGCTGCTGCTGCTCGTGACCGAGATGGTGCTGAAGTACACGCCGATCCACCTCGAACTCTTCCTCGGCGGATCCGGTGGTCCGCTCTGGTTCGCCGACGTCGTCGAGACCGCCAGCGGGCTCGAGTCGACCGGCGACGGATTCAACGTGTCGCAGGGCATCCTCATCGCGCACGGCTGGTTCTACGTCGTCTACCTGTTCGCCTGCTTCCGCATGTGGAGCATGATGCGCTGGCCGTTCATGCGCTTCATCCTGCTCGCCCTCGGCGGCGTGATCCCCCTGCTGTCGTTCTTCATGGAGGTGCGCGTCGCGCGCGACGTGAAGGCCTATCTCGCCCAGCGTGAGGCCGCGGATCCAGCCGCGACGCCTGCGCCCACCACCACGGAAGGTGTCCGTTGACCGAGCAGACCGAGACCCAGCAGCGCCCCGCGCTGGTCGTCGACTTCGGAGCGCAGTACGCGCAGCTGATCGCCCGCCGCGTCCGCGAAGCCGGGGTGTACAGCGAGATCGTGCCGCACACCGCCACCGCGGACGAGATCGCGGCGAAGAACCCCGTCGCGCTGATCCTCTCGGGCGGTCCGTCGTCGGTGTATGAAGACGGTGCACCCAAGCTCGACCCGGCCGTGTTCGAGCTCGGCGTCCCCACGCTGGGCATCTGCTACGGCTTCCAGTACATGGCGCAGACACTCGGCGGCGAGGTCGCGCACACCGGCCTGCGTGAGTACGGCGCGACCGACGCGCACATCTCCGCCACCGACAGCACGCTGCTCGCCGGTCAGCCCGCCGAGCAGAACGTGTGGATGAGCCACGGCGACCAGGTGTCACGCGCTCCCGAGGGTTTCGAGGTGCTCGCCACCACCGAGGCCACGAAGGTCGCCGCGTTCGCGGACGAGGAGCGCAGGCTCTACGGCGTGCAGTGGCACCCCGAGGTCAAGCACTCCGACCACGGTCAGGCCATCATCGAGAACTTCCTGCACCGCGGCGCGGGTCTTCCCGCCGACTGGAACAGCGACAACGTCATCGCCGAGCAGATCGAGCGCATCCGCGAGCAGGTCGGCGACGCCCGCGTCATCTCGGCACTCTCCGGAGGTGTCGACTCCGCCGTGTCGACCGCTCTCGTGCACAAGGCCATCGGCGACCAGCTCACCGCCGTCTTCGTCGATCACGGTCTGCTGCGCAAGGGCGAGCGCGAGCAGGTCGAGAAGGACTACGTCGAGTCCACCGGCGTGCGCCTGATCACCGTCGACGCCGTCGACACCTTCCTCGGTCACCTTGCCGGGGTGACCGACCCCGAGACCAAGCGCAAGATCATCGGCCGCGAGTTCATCCGCGCGTTCGAGCAGGTGCAGCGCGACCTCGTCGAAGAGGCGAAGGCCACCGGCGGGGCGCCGGTGAAGTTCCTCGTGCAGGGCACCCTGTACCCCGACGTCGTCGAGTCGGGCGGGGGAGCGGGCACCGCGAACATCAAGTCGCACCACAACGTGGGCGGCCTGCCCGACGACCTCGACTTCGAGCTCGTCGAGCCGCTGCGCGCGCTGTTCAAGGACGAGGTCCGCGCGATCGGACGCGAGCTCGGCATCCCCGAGGCCATCGTCGGCCGCCAGCCGTTCCCGGGCCCCGGCCTCGGCATCCGGATCATCGGCGAGGTGACCCGCGAGCGTCTCGAGATCCTGCGCGACGCCGACGCGATCGCCCGCGAGGAGCTCACCCGGGCGGGCCTCGACGAGACCATCTGGCAGTGCCCGGTCGTGCTGCTCGCCGATGTGCGCTCGGTGGGCGTGCAGGGCGACGGCCGCACCTACGGCCACCCGATCGTGCTGCGTCCCGTCTCGAGCGAAGACGCGATGACGGCAGACTGGACCCGGCTGCCCTACGACGTGCTCGCGAAGATCTCGAACCGCATCACCAACGAGGTGCGCGAGGTGAACCGCGTGGTGCTCGACGTCACATCGAAGCCGCCGGCGACCATCGAGTGGGAGTGAGAGAAGGGGCCGCGAGAGCGGCCCCTTCTTCGTCTCCCGTGCGCCCTGACACGGTCGCTCAGCCGAGGTGCTTCAGCGCCTCGCGTCGCGACAGCGCAGACAGCTCCGGATGCTGCGACACGAAACTCCTGACCCAGTCCGGATCGTGCCTGCCGAGGTCGCGCAGCGCCCAGCCGATCGCCTTGCGGAGGAAGAACTGCCGATCGGCTACATTGGCGAGGATCGCGTACTCGAGCACATCGCGGTCGGTGGCGTTCCGCCGGCCGAGCTGGGAGATGATGGCCGCGCGACGCACCCACGTATCGTCATCGTCTGCCCAGACACGCATCTCGACCGCCATCCAGAGGGGATCGACGTCGAACAGCTCCCGCAGTCGATGGGCGGCCTCGTCGACCAGATCCCACCAAGCTCCGGTGCGGATCATCTCCTCGTGCACGTTCAACAGCGTCACGTCGCCGCGCAGGGGTCGCAGCGCCATGACGGCGAGCGCCGCGTAGCGCTCCTCGCGGAACTCCGCCTCGCGCCACAGGGCCAGCGCGGTCTCGAGCAGCACGGCAGCATCGGCGTCCCGACATGCAGCCCGCACCGCAGCCCGCACGGCCGGCATCCGCACACCGAGGAACGGCAGCGCGGATCTCATGTACGCCTGCTGGCCGGGAGCGAGCGCGGGGTCGGCGGCCGCGCGAAGCGCCTCCCTGATCTGCTCGACGAGTGCCATCGGACAAGAATCTCAGAGAAAGTCCGGTCCGTCATCGATCGGTGCCCGCACAGGAAAGAGGCCGCTGCCCGAAGGCAGCGGCCTCTTTCCTGGGGAGGTCAGACGCGGCGGCGGTCTCCGCGGCCGACGATCAGGCCGTAGATCAGCAGCACGATGATCGAGCCGCCGATCGCGAGCAGCCAGCTGCCGAGGTCGAAGAAGCCTTCGACACCCTTGCCGAACAGCACGCTGCCCAGCCAGCCGCCGAGCAGCGCGCCGACGACTCCGAGCAGAAGGGTGACGATCCAGCCGCCGCCCTGCTTGCCGGGAAGGATCAGCTTCGCGATCGCGCCGGCGATGAGTCCGAGGAGGAGAAAGGCGAGGAAGCCCATGATTGTCTCCGATCTGTGAGTGATACCGGGGGTTCCCGGATGAATCAACCCTGCCCGATCGCTACGAGTGTGCGTCATCCCCTTGTGCACATTCCTCGGATGCGGTAAAAGCTCGCGGACAGACAAAACGGGCCGCCCTCCGAGGAGAGCGGCCCGTTCGCGAAACAGCTGCTGATCAGTCGTTTCCGCGCAGGATCGCGAGGATGCGCAGGATCTCGACGTACAGCCAGACGACGGTCACCATGATGCCGAAGGCGCCGAGCCAGCCGTACTTGCGCGGGGCACCGTTGCGCACGCCCTGCTGGATCTGGTCGAAGTCCATCACCAGCGAGTAGGCGGCCATGAACACCACCAGCACGCCGATGATGAGGCCGAGCGGGATGCCGAAGATCTCGGCGCTGTAGAGGCCGAAAGCCTGACCGGCGGGCAGGACGCCCGTCCACATCAGCACGAGGTTGAGCACCGAGAAGACCAGGTAGCCGAGCATCGCGATCATCACGATCTTGGTCATCTTCGCGCTGGCGCGCACCTTGCCGCTGGCGAAGAGCGCGAGAGTCACGCCGACGACCGCGATGGTCGCGAGGGTGGCCTGCATGACCACGCCCGGCCAGATGATCTCGAAGTAGGCCGAGATGGCACCGACGAACAGGCCCTCGAACGCCGCGTACGCCCAGATGAGGGCGGGGCGCACCTTCTTGCGCGAGGTGAACGTGACGACCATGGCGAGCACGAAGCCGCCCAGTGCGCCGACGAGCCACGGGGTCATGTCGGCGTTGCCGCCGGAGTTGACGAAGCTCGTCGCCGTCCACACCCATCCGGCGACGGCCGTCACGAGCAGGATGGCGAAGAGACCGGCGGTCTTCCACACCGTGTCCTCGACCGTCATCCGGTCGGTCTCGAGGGCGCCGGCGGACGGCGAGGTGTACATTCCCTCCAGCTGCGCGTTGGCGGCGGCATCCATTCCCGCGTGCTGGAACGACGCGGTGCCGGCGGCTGCGCCCGGCGCGGGCGGCGGCGCGTAGGTGCCCTGAGACGAACCGGGATAGGACGCGACATTTCGCGGATCCTGCTGTTGGAACGCCGGGTTGTTGAATGCGAAATTGCTCATGGTGGCCTCTGCTCCCGAGGGATCGGTCATCTCTTTCCTCAAAGATACTCGCGGCAACCTATGGAATGGGTGCTTTACGCTGTGAGCGTGCCCAGGAGAAGACCGCTGATCATCGGGCATCGGGGCGCCCCCGGCTACCGTCCCGAGCACAGCCGATCGTCGTACGAGCTCGCCCTGGTGATGGGGGTGGATGCCGTCGAGCCCGACGTCGTCGCGACGAAGGACGGCGTGCTCGTGCTGAGGCACGAGAACGAGATCTCCGGAACCACCGACGTGGCGGATCATCCGGAGTTCGCCGGACGCCGCACCACCAAGCGCATCGACGGCGTCTCGCTCACCGGCTGGTTCACCGAGGACTTCACCTGGGCCGAGCTGTCGACGCTGCGCACCCGCGAGCGGCTGCCGAAGATCCGCCGCTCCAGCGCCACATTCGATGACGGGCAGCCCATCCTGCGCCTCACCGACCTGCTCGACCTCGTGCGCGCCGGGTCGGACGAGCACGGACGTGAGATCGGCATCGTGCTCGAGATCAAGCACGCCACCTACTTCGACAGCATCGGACTCGACCTCGCGCCGCTCATCGAGCGCGACCTGCGGGCGGGCGGCTGGGCCGACGGCGATCTGCCGCTGATCATCGAGTCGTTCGAGTCGACCATCCTGCATCGACTGCAGAAGACCGGCATCGCGGCATCCTTCATCTACCTGATCGAGGCGACCGGCGCGCCGTTCGACCTCGTCAGCGCGCGGGGCGACGACGCGCCCGACTATGCGTCCGCCGTCACGCCCGACGGTCTCGACCGGCTGGCAGGGTCAATCGACGGCATCAGCGTCAGCAAGAGGATGCTGCTGGCGTCGGGGAACACGATCGTCGCCGACGCGCATGCGCGCGGTCTGCGGGTGTTCACCTGGACGTGCCGCCCTGAGAACACGTTCCTCGACTCGCGGTTCCGCATCGGCAAGGCGAAGTCGGCGTTCGGCGACTACGAGGCCGAGTGGCGAGAGATCGCCGACACGGGCGTCGACGGGGTGTTCGTCGACCATCCCGACCTGGGACTCGCGTTCTTCGGCTGAGCCGCGAGCTCACCGCTTGAAGGCACCGCCGCGGCTGGGCACGATCTCCTTGCCGAGGGGCATGAGCGACACGGGCACGAGCTTGAAGTCGGCGATCCCCATCGGGATGCCGATGATCGTGATGCACAGCGCGATGCCGGAGAGGATGTGGCCGAGGGCGAGCCACCAGCCGGCCAGGATCACCCACACGATGTTGCCGAGGATCGATCCGAGCCCCGCCTTGGAATGATCGACCACCTGACGCCCGAACGGCCACAGCGAGTATCCGGCGATGCGGAACGACGCGATCGCCCACGGGATGGTGATGATCGGGATGCACAGCACGATGCCGGCCAGGATGTACCCCAGCCACAGCCAGAATCCGGCGAAGATGACCCAGATGATGTTGAGGATCGTGCGCATGGCCTGATTCTGTCACCTCTGCCCTGGGCTCGCTGCCCTAGGCTCGGGTCTCATGGACGGAGTGGTCGCGCAGGGGGTCAAGCGGTCGTTCGGGTCGGTGGATGCTGTGGTCGATGCCACCTTCCACGCGCTGCCCGGTCGTATCACGGGGCTGGTCGGTCCGAACGGCGCGGGTAAGACGACGCTGCTGCTCATGCTCGCGTCGCTGCTCGCCCCGGATGCCGGTCGCATCAGCATCGACGGCGTGGATCCGGTCGCCGATCCGGCGGCGGTGCGGCGGATGCTGGGCTGGATGCCTGACACCCTCGGCGCCTGGCCGTCGCTGACGGCGCGGGAGAGCATCGTCACGACGGCACGGCTGCACGACATGCCGCCGGCGGATGCCCGATCGCGCGCCGACGAGCTGCTCGCGCTCGTAGGGCTGACCAATCACGCCGGGTCGCCCGCACGGGTGCTGTCCCGCGGCCAGAAGCAGAAGCTCGGCCTCGCCCGTGCTCTCGTGCATCGTCCGCGGGTGCTGCTGCTCGACGAGCCGGCATCCGGACTCGACCCCGAGGCGCGGGTGCAGCTGCGCATGCTGCTGCGCGACCTCGCCGCGCAGGGCACGACCATCCTCATCTCCAGCCACGTGCTGTCAGAGCTCGAGGAGGTCGTCGACGACACCGTCTTCCTCGTCGCGGGCTCTGTCGTCGCCGCGGCGCCCGCCCCGGCCACGCGCACCTACCGGGTGCGGCTCGCGGTCGGCGAGGCGCCGGGGGCGGTGGCGGATGCTCTCGGCGTGCCGCGCGAGCAGGTCGGTGCCGACCGCGGCGACGCGCTGCTCGTCGTGGCCGACGACGCGGGCGCCGTCGGGGCGCTGCGCACCCTCGTGTCCGCCGGTCTGCCGGTTCTGGAGTACGGGCCCGCGCAGAGCGCCCTCGAGGCGTCGTTCCTCGCCCTCCGGCATCCGGGATCGCCGCCGGCGTCGGCACCCGCACCACCTCCGCCGCCACCGGCGGCACCGCAGGAAGGAGCCGCGTCGTGAGCGCATCCCGCATCCTCACCATCGCCCGGCTCGAGCTGACTCAGCGGCTGCGCAGCGTGGGCTGGTACGTGCTGCTCGGGATCTTCGCCGTGCTGCTGCTGGGCATCACAGCCCTGTCGTTCCTGGTCTTCTCGAACAACGAGCTGCCCGGCGCGGGCGTCTTCTCGATCATCGTCAACTTCGTGCTGCTGCTGGTGGTGCTCGTGTCGCCGACGCTCAGCGGCAACGCGATCAACGGGGATCGCGACGCGGCGACCCTCGCTCCGATCCAGGTGACCGCCGCGACCACCGGCGACATCATGCTGGGCAAGCTGCTGGCCGCCGTCGCGACCGGGTGCGCGTTCCTGGTCATCGCCGTGCCGTTCCTCGCCGCCGGGTTGATCGGCGGGGGCGTCACGCCGGGGATGTTCTTCGTCTCGGTGCTCGTGCTGCTGGCCGAGACCATCGTGGTCGCCGCGATGGGGGTGGGGCTGAGCGGGCTCATCGCGCGTCCGCTGTTCTCGATCGCCGCCACCTACCTCGTCGTCGCAGCGCTCGTGATCGGCACGCTCATCGCCTTCGGGCTGGGCGGCGCGGCGCTGCGCACCGAATACACCCAGCAGGAGCGCATGTGGGACGACTCGGGCGAGCCGATCTGCGACCAGTGGCAGGAGTACACCTACGAGCAGCCGCGGTTCGATCTGGTCTGGGGCTTCCTCGCGGCGAACCCGTTCGTCGTGCTGGCCGACGCCACGCCGACGCCGTTCGTCGACGGCTACCCGCAGGACCTGTTCGGGCAGGTGAAGTACGGCGTGCGGATGGCTCAGGTGCGGCCCGAACCGCAGCAGTGGGATCCGTGCGAGAGCGGCGGGCCGGTGGCCTCGCCGACCCCCGAGGAGCAGATGCGCGGCACGGTGCCGAGCTGGTTCGTCGGGCTCGGCATCCAGCTGGTGATCGCCGGCGGTCTCTTCGCCGGCGCCTGGTCGCGCACGCGCACGCCCGCCCGTCGGCTTCCTCCGGGAACACGCATCGCCTGAGGCGGGCCGGGCGCGCCGCCCGTGATGCTCAGTGGCGTCGGCGCACGCGTCGGCCGGAGATCGAGCTCGGCGTGAAGCGCAGCGGCAGCGACCTGTCGCCCTCGGCCCACGGGCTGCGCCGCGAGGCGCCGGGCACCGCAGCCAGCTCGTCGTCCGTCATCTCGGAGACGGTTCCGCTCAGCAGCACGCTCCAGCCGGACCCTGCGAGATCGTCGTGATGATCCACTTCGAAGGCCACCCGCAGCGTGCTCTCGGTCAGCGCGCTGAGCAGCCCGGTCGGCGCGGTCCGGATGACGACGTCATCGCCGTCGACGAGGTAGTTCACCGGGATGATCTGCACGCGGTCATCCGCGACGAAGCCGACCCGTCCCACGGTCGTCGCCCTGAGCAGCTCGCGGCAGTCCTGTTCGCTCAACTCGGTCATCATCTCGGCACCGTCCTCCCGGCTCGCTCCGAGCGTACCCCGGTGTCGGACGCCCCGAATAGACTCGAAGTGCCATGACCGACGTCCCTCTCATCGTCCCCGCATCCTCCGGCCACCGCCCCTCCGACGGCCGCGACGAGCTGCTCGCCGGACTCAATCCGCAGCAGCTCGAGGCGGTGACCCATCGCGGCAGCGCGCTGCTCATCGTCGCCGGTGCCGGGTCGGGCAAGACGAGCGTGCTGACCCGCCGAATCGCCCTGCTGCTGCGCCAGCGCGAGGCGTGGCCGAGCCAGATCCTCGCGATCACGTTCACGAACAAGGCGGCGGCCGAGATGCGCGAGCGCGTCACCGGTCTCGTGGGCGACGTCGCCCGCGGCATGTGGATCTCGACCTTCCACTCGGCGTGCGTGCGGATCCTGCGCCGCGAGGCCGAGCAGTTCGGCTTCACGAAGTCGTTCACGATCTACGACTCGGGCGACTCCCGCGCGCTGCTGAAGAGACTGGTGAAGGATCACGACGCCGATGCGTTCGGCATGACTCCCGGATCGGTGCAGTCGCGCATCTCGAAGCTGAAGAACGAGCTGACGGATGCCGAGGGCTTCGCCCGCCAGGCCAATCTCAGCGACCCCGCCGAACGGAAGTTCGCCGACGTCTTCGCCGACTACCAGCGTGCGCTGCAGAAGGCGAACGCCTTCGACTTCGACGACCTCATCGGCCAGACCGTCTACCTGTTCCGCGCCTTCCCGCACGTCGCCGATGTGTACCGCCGTCGCTTCCGGCACATCCTCGTCGACGAGTACCAGGACACGAACCACGCGCAGTACGCCCTGATCCACGAGCTGACCCGCCCGGTCTCGGGAGCGAGCGCCGAGGCGGATGCCTTCGAGATGAACGGCATGATGATCTTCGAGCCGGACCCTTCGACAGGCCCTTCGACAGGCTCAGGACAGGCCGCAGGGACCCAGGGGGCGGCTGATTCCGAGGGTGCGTCGCTGACGGTGGTCGGCGACTCCGACCAGTCCATCTACGCCTTCCGCGGCGCCGACATCCGCAACATCAGCGAGTTCGAGCGAGACTTCCCCGGCGCGAAGGTCGTGCTGCTCGAGCAGAACTACCGGTCGACGCAGAACATCCTGTCGGCGGCGAACGCCGTGATCGGCAACAACTTCGACCGCAAGGCGAAGAACCTGTGGAGCGACCGCGGCCCCGGCGAGAAGATCGTCGGCTTCACCGGCTACTCGCAGCACGACGAGGCCCAGTTCGTCGCCGACGAGGTCGAGGCGCTGCGCCGTGCGGGCATCCCGTACTCCGAGATGGCCGTCTTCTACCGCACCAACTCGCAGTCGCGTGCGCTGGAGGAGATCTTCATCCGCTCGGCCGTGCCGTACAAGATCATGGGCGGCACGAAGTTCTACGAGCGCGCCGAGATCAAGGACGCCCTCGCGTACCTCGTCGCCGTGGCGAACCCGGCCGACGAGATGGCGGTCCGTCGCATCCTGAACAAGCCTCGGCGCGGTATCGGCGACGTCACCGAGACGTCGATCGCGCGCTTCGCGGAAGAGCACGGGCTCAGCTTCCGCGACGCCCTGCGCAATGCCCCGCTGCTGGGTGTGGGCCCGAAGATCCAGGCCGCGATCATGCAGCTCGACGCGGTGCTGAACCAGGCAGCCGAGATCCTCACCCCGTCGTCGGGTGAGGTGCCGCCGGCGACCTCCGTCGCCGAAGGGCTCACCGTGCTGCTGAACGGCAGCGGCTACTTCGACATGCTGCGCGCCAGTCGCGACCCGCAAGACGAGGCGCGGCTCGAGAACCTCGACGAATTCGTCGCCGTGGCGCGCGACTTCGCGCGCAACAACCCCGACGGTGCGATCGCCGACTTCCTCACCGAAGTGGCGCTTGTGTCGGATGCCGACGACCTCGACGACGAGTCGGGAGTGGTGTCGATGATGACCATGCACACCGCCAAGGGGCTGGAGTACGACGCGGTGTTCGTGACCGGCGTCGAGGAGGACCTCATCCCGCACCGGATCTCCGCGGGCGAGCCCGGCGGGCCGCAGGAGGAGCGTCGGCTGTTCTACGTGGGTCTCACCCGGGCGCGCAAGCGGCTGCACCTGTCGCTGGCGATGACCCGCGCGCAGTTCGGCGAGGTCTCGGTCGCGATGCCCAGCCGGTTCCTGCAGGAGATCCCCGGCGATCTCATCGACTGGCGCCAGTCGCCGGGCGACGTGAACTCCCGCGGCGGGATGCAGTCGCGCGCGCTGAACGCCCGCCGGTCCGGCGGCTGGGGCGGCGGAGGAAATGGGTCCCTGCGGCCTGTCCTGAGCCCGTCGAAGGGCCTGTCGAAGGGCTCGCCGAAGCCGCTGCCCAAGGGCGGCGGGCTGAAACCGCTGGCGACGGCGATGGACCGGTTCCCGAACAAGGTCACCGGCAAGGTGCGCGACAACGGTGATCTCGAGCTGGCATCGGGCGACCGGATCCGCCACGACGACTTCGGCGAGGGTCGCGTCGAGGCAGTGACCGGCGAGGGTGCCAAGCGCATCGCGCACGTGCGTTTCGACTCGGCAGGGCAGAAGAAGCTGCTCATCAAGATCGCGCCGATCACGAAGCTCTGAGACGCCCGGAGCCCTGCGGCGCCGGGCGGCTCGCGCGCATCGCGTGCGGTTAGGCTGACTCCCATGGCCCTCTTCTCCCGCCGCAAGAAGTCCGACGACCAGTCCACCGCCCCGGCGGCACCCGCAGCCGAGGCCGAGACCGTCGACGAGCCGGCAGCCGAGGCGGCGGCCGAGCCGGTGCCCGAGGTCAGCATCTCGGTGCAGGCCTTCCGCGGGGTCGGCGCCGACGCCGGTCCCGAGGTGAGCCTGCCGACCGACAGCACGACCGAGGGCCGGCCGGAGCCTGCACGACCCTCCTCGCCCTCGGCTCAGCGCCTTCCGGGGGAGCAGCAGGACACCCCCGGCACTGAGCAGACCGCGCCGCGCCTTCCGCTCGCGCCGGCCATGCCGCCCGAGCAGACGCACACGGTCGACGGGCTCACCGACAACGTGCTGCTTCGCGAGGCGCTCGCCGAACTGCAGGAGGGGGCGACCAACGAGCAGCTGCTCGGCGTGATGCGACAGTCGCTCCAGGGTCATCTCTACCTGCGCGTGCACGGAGACGCCCGCGAGCAGATCAGCTCGGGGAAGCCGCTCTCCGTCGGGGTCATCCGCGACGGCGAGCGCTCGTTCATGCTCGCGTACAGCTCCGGCCGCGCTCTGCAGCAGTCGCTGGAGGGCGTCGAAGACGCGGCGGCGACCTCGGCGATCGCCCAGCCGTCGACAGCGGTGTACCAGCAGGTGATCGCCGGCGGCTTCACCGGCATCATCATCGACAACTCCTCCGCGCCGCATCGGGCGGTGTTCCCCACCGAGCTGCTGCAGAAGGCGGTCGAGCAGGCGGACGAGAACATGGCGGTCAAGAGCACGCTGGCCGCGCCCCGCGACGAGCAGAGCGCCGTCCGCGTCGCCGAGGCGCTCGCCCGCACCCGCTGCTGGGTCGCCGTCAACGACGGCTCGAACGGTCAGCCCGTCGGCATAGCCGAAGCCCATGCGACCGACGGACGCCGGTTTCTGCAGGTGTTCTCGCACCCACTCGAGGTCGTGGCACTCGGACGCAAGGATCAGCCGCTGCCGTTCCAGCCCGAGCAGCTGGCGAAGGTGCTCGGCGAGCACTCCGGGCTCGCGGGCGTGCTGGTCGACATCGCGGGTCCGTCGATCGCGATCGAGCGCGACGCGCTGAGCGCCGTGCTGGTGCTCGGGCTCGAAATCGGCGACGACGACTGATCGACCTGCGCCGGGCAGCACCTTCGCAGCGGCCGCGCATAGCCGCGTCGCTCGGCGGTCGCCAGCCCCTGTGCACGGCGTCGCCCGCGCTCTAGTGTCGGAGCATGGCCTCTGAGCGAGTGAAGCTGACCGTGCAGGATCCCGACGGCGAACGCGTCGTCGACCTGTCGAGCCCGAACAAGGTGGTCTGGCCCACAGATGACGGCGACGGCATCACCAAGGCGGAGTACGCCGACTACGTGCAGCAGGTGTCGGGCGCGTTTCTGACATCCACCGGCCACCGACCGGTGTCGCTCGAGCGGTTCCGCGACGGCATCCGGGGCGAGCAGTTCTTCTCGAAGAACCCGCCCAAGGGGACCCCCGACTACGTCGAGTCGGTGATGTGCACGTACAACAGCGGGCGCCGGCATCCGCAGCTCGTGCTTACCCGCCCGAGCGCGATCGTGTGGGCGGTGCAGATGAACACCGTCGTGTTCCACCCCTGGGCATCCCTCGCCGCCAACACCGACAACCCGGTCGAACTGCGCATCGACCTCGACCCGCAGCCCGGCACGGGCATCGAGCAGGCCATCCCCGCGGCGATCGAGCTGCGCGAGGTGCTGCGCGAAGCCGGGCTCGACCCGTTCATCAAGACCAGCGGCAACCGCGGCCTGCACGTGTTCAGCCCGATCGTGCCCGAGTGGGAGTTCCTCACCGTGCGCCACGCGGTGATCGCCGCCGGGCGCGAGCTCGAGCGCCGGATGCCCGATCAGGTCACGACGAACTGGTGGAAGGAGGAGCGCGGCGAGCGGATCTTCGTCGACTTCAACCAGGCGAACCGCGACCGCACCATCGCGGGCGCGTACAGCCCGCGGGCCCGGCCCAACGCGCCGGTGTCGACGCCGATCCACTGGGACGAGCTCGACGACCTCGACCCGACGCGGTTCACGGTGCGCACCGTGCCCGCGCGGCTCGCCGACATCGGCGATCCGTGGGCCGACATGCAGGACTCGCCCGGCCGGATCGACACGCTGCTCGCGTGGTGGGAGCGCGACGTCGAGAACGGGCTCGGCGAGCTGCCGTTCCCGCCCGAGTTCCCGAAGATGCCCGGTGAGCCCCCGCGCGTGCAGCCCAGCAAGAAGGTCGCCGAGAACTGGGACGAGAACGGCGAACGCGTCGACGACTGACGGCGGCCGTCCGGCCGGCGGCTACTGCAGCACGTCCGCCAGGTCGTACCCGGCGACCGTCTCGAGCTGGTCGTACGTGCACGAGCGGGCGTCACGGTCGGGCCGCCAGCGCTCGAACTGCACGGTGTGCCGGAAACGATCACCCTCGAGCTGGTCGTAGCGCACCTCGAGCACCCGCTCGGGACGCAGGCGCACGAACGTCATGTCCTTCGCACCCGTGAACCGCGAGCGCTCGCTCTCGCCGGTCACCGCGTCGCCCGCCTCGTCGCGCACGACCAGCGGGGCGAGGTCGTCGACGAGCTTGCGGCGCATGGCGTCCGTCCAGGCGGCGACGCCACCGACCTGCCGCAGGATGCCCGTGTCGTCGTACAGCCCGACCAGCAGCGACCCGACGCCCGAGCCGCTCTTGTGCACGCGGTAGCCGAGCGCGACGACGTCGGCGCTGCGGGCGTGCTTGATCTTGATCAGGGTGCGCTTGCCGGGTGCGTACGGGTCGTCGAGCGGTTTCGCGACGACGCCGTCCAGACCCGCGCCCTCGAACTCCGCCAGCCAGCGGCGGGCGAGGTCGGGATCGTCGGTGGTGCGGGTCAGATGCAACGGATGCGGGGCATCCGACAGCATCCGCTCGAGTCGCGCCCGCCGCTCGCGGAACGGATGCCGCTGCAGATCCTCCTCGCCGTCGGCGAGCAGATCGAAGGCGATGAACATCGCGGGGGTCTCGGCGGCCAGCTTCGCCACGCGCGAGGCGGCCGGGTGGATGCGCTGGCTGAGCGCCTCCCAATCGAGGCGCTGCGCGCCCGTCGGCCCGGTCGCCACGACGATCTCGCCGTCGAGCAGGCACGGCCCCGGCAGGATGCCGGCGAGCTGCTCGACGAGCTCGGGGAAGTAGCGGGTGAGCGGCTTCGCCCCGCGCGAGCCGATCTCGAGCGTGTCGCCGTCCCAGGCGACGAGCCCGCGGAAGCCGTCCCACTTCGGCTCGTACAGCAGCGGGCGCTTGGCCGGGTCGGGGATGGATGCCGCCGCCTTGGCGAGCATCGGAGCGGGGATGTCGTACATGTGCCGGTCCTCCCGGGTCGGATCAGACGAGTCTGGCACGGGATCGACCTGCGACAAGCCGGCCTTGCGGATGAGAGAATGAGAGCAATGAACGAAGTACAGGGCCCGACCCCCGCAGGAACCTCCCGTCCGTATCGATCTCTCGCGGAGGCGCTGCGCGCGCACCGGATCCCCGTCGAGAATCACGAGTTCATCGTCGCGGTGACCGAAGCCGTCGGAATCAGCAGCTACATCGATCGCGGCAGGTACATCGAGGCGATCCGCCGCACGTCCGAAGCGCCCCTGCACATCGGCCGGACGTACATCAACGGGTTCGCCGAAGACGAGCAGGTGAGCGTGGGCGGCCGGATGCTGCAGCTGCTGCCCAGCGAGGGGCGCGCGCCGTACTTCTACGTGACTCAGCCCAGCGCGCTGCCGGCCACCTCGGCGGCGAAGCGCCCGGCATCCGCCGCCCGCACCCGCGCGGCATCCCGCCCCGCGCCCGAACCGCGGGCACCCAAGGCCACGAACCTCGCCGAGCGCGACTACGGCGTGTGCGACGTGTGCTTCATGGTGAAGAACGCGTCGGGCAGGTGCGGCTGCGACGAGTGACGTCGGCCGCCGCGTCAGGACAGCTGAGCCTGCACGCGCCGTGAGATCTCGGCGACCGGCATCGACCGCGGGAACACGGCGACGACGACATCGTCGTCTGCCGGGGTGATCGCCTCGGGAAGCACACCGTAGCGGCGGCGCACATCGTCGAGGGCGTCCCGCAGCACGCTCACCTGCACGCGACTGCCGCGCAGCAGCTGGCGCAGCACGTGGTTGTGCACGGCGGTGATCAGGGCCGAGAACCCGACGGCGTCGATGGGCGCGATGCCCGGCAGGGAGTCGCGCAGGTACTCGTCGAACAGCCGCTCGTACCGGAACACCGTGACGATCTCGCGATCGCGCAGCACCGGCACCTCGCGCACGATCTCGTACCGGCGGCGGGCGAGCTCGGGATCCCGGGCGAAATGCGTGAACACGCGCTCCGACGCCTCGCACACCGCGGCCCACGGGTCGTCGTGCGGCTCGGACAGGAACTGCCGCAGCTCAGCGAGCAGGGCCTCGTGATCGATGAACACCACGTCCTCCTTGCCGCCGAACTGGCGGAAGAAGGTCGACCGCGAGACGCCCGCGGCCTTCGCGATCTGCTCGACGGACGTCTGATCGAAGCCCTGAGCGCTGAAGAGTTCGAGGGCCGCGGCGACCACGCCGGTGCTCAGATCTGCGGTTTCGTGCATGGCGAAAGCCTAGACCGCGGCGTCCGTGCACGCCGGTCGACGTCACGGGACGCCCAGATCGCGGTAGTAGGCTGGGGGACTGGTCGATGTCTCGACATCGAGAGAATCACCAGACCAGACAGCAGCCCAGTGAAGGAACCACAGTGGATCTGTACGAGTACCAGGCACGAGACGTTTTCGAGAAGTACGGAGTGCCGGTCCTCGCCGGCATCGTCGCCGACACCCCCGAGGAGGTGAGGGCGGCCGCCGAGAAGATCGGCGGTGTCGTGGTCGTCAAGGCGCAGGTCAAGACCGGTGGTCGCGGCAAGGCCGGCGGCGTCAAGGTCGCCAAGACCCCCGACGAGGCATACGAGGCAGCGAAGGCCATCCTCGGTCTCGACATCAAGGGCCACGTCGTCAAGCGAGTGATGGTCGCGCAGGGCGCGCGCATCGCGGAGGAGTTCTACTTCTCGGTGCTGCTCGACCGCGCCAACCGCTCGTACCTGTCGCTGTGCAGCGTCGAGGGCGGCATGGAGATCGAGCAGCTCGCCGTCGAGAAGCCCGAGGCTCTCGCGCGCGTCGAGGTCAACCCGCTGACCGGCATCGACAAGGCCAAGGCCGTCGAGATCGCTCGGGCGGCGAACTTCCCCGACGAGCTCGTCGAGAAGGTCGCTGACGTGTTCGTCAAGCTCTACGAGGTGTACAAGGGCGAGGACGCCACCCTCGTCGAGGTCAACCCGCTGGTGCGCACCGAAGACGGCGACATCATCGCCCTCGACGGCAAGGTCACCCTCGACGACAACGCGTCCGAGATCCGTCACCCCGAGCACGAGGCCCTCGCCGACAAGGACTCCGAGAACCCCCTCGAGGCGAAGGCCAAGGCATCCGGCCTCAACTACGTCAAGCTCGACGGACAGGTCGGCATCATCGGCAACGGCGCGGGTCTGGTCATGTCGACCCTCGACGTCGTCGCCTACGCCGGCGAGAAGCACGGCGGCGTGAAGCCGGCGAACTTCCTCGACATCGGCGGCGGCGCGTCCGCCACCGTCATGGCTGCCGGCCTCGACGTCATCCTCGGCGACGAGCAGGTCAAGAGCGTGTTCGTGAACGTCTTCGGCGGCATCACTTCCTGCGTCGCGGTCGCCGAGGGCATCGTGAAGGCCCTCGAGATCCTCGGCGACGCGGCGACCAAGCCGCTCGTCGTGCGCCTCGACGGCAACCAGGTCGAAGAGGGTCGCAAGATCCTCGCCGCAGCCAACCACCCGCTGGTCACCCTCGCCGCGACCATGGACGAGGGCGCCGACAAGGCCGCCGAGCTGGCGAACGCCTGACCCTTCGACGGGACCGGATTTAAGGAACAGACATGTCGATCTTCATCAACAAGGACTCCAAGGTCATCGTCCAGGGCATCACCGGCGGTGAGGGCACCAAGCACACCGCCCTGATGCTCAAGGCGGGCACCAACATCGTCGGCGGTGTGAACGCCCGCAAGGCCGGCACCACCGTCGCGCACACCGACAAGGACGGCAACGCCGTCGAGCTCCCCGTCTTCGGCTCGGTCGCCGAGGCCATGGAGAAGACCGGTGCCGACGTCTCGATCGCCTTCGTGCCCGGCGCCTTCACCAAGGACGCCATGGTCGAGGCCATCGACGCCGAGATCCCGCTGCTCGTCGTCATCACCGAGGGCGTGCCCGTCGGCGACAGCGCCGAGGCGTGGGCGTACGCCACCGAGAAGGGCAACAAGACCCGCATCATCGGCCCGAACTGCCCCGGCATCATCACCCCGGACGAGTCGCTGGTCGGCATCACCCCGGCGAACATCACCGGCAAGGGCCCGATCGGTCTCGTGTCGAAGTCGGGCACGCTGACCTACCAGATGATGTTCGAGCTGCGCGACCTGGGCTTCTCGACCGCCATCGGCATCGGCGGCGACCCGGTCATCGGCACGACGCACATCGACGCGCTCGCCGCGTTCGAGGCCGACCCCGAGACCAAGGCCATCGTCATGATCGGCGAGATCGGCGGCGACGCCGAAGAGCGTGCGGCCGACTACATCAAGGCCAACGTCACGAAGCCCGTCGTCGGCTACGTCGCCGGCTTCACCGCTCCCGAGGGCAAGACCATGGGCCACGCCGGCGCCATCGTCTCGGGCTCGGCGGGAACCGCGCAGGCCAAGAAGGAGGCCCTCGAGGCCGCCGGCGTCAAGGTGGGCAAGACCCCGTCCGAGACCGCCGACCTGATGCGCTCGATTGTCGAAGCGCTTTAGTCGCGAAGCGACTCCGACCGGTTGCTGAGCGAGGAGCGCAGCGACGAGTCGAAGTACGTCGAGGCTCTCTAGTCGCGACGCGCGTCCAGCACACGCACGATGGCCCCGGGATCAGATCCCGGGGCCATCGGCGTCTTCACCGACCGACGGGGCGGACATGGCAGGATTGGAGCATGCGCTCCTCGAGACTTCCGCAGCTGCTGCGCGGAACATCGTCGGCGCTGGTGGCCACCTTCACCGCACTGCTGGGTCACGTCTCGGCCGGGGGAGCGATGCCCGGCCTCCTCGGGATCGTCGTGCCGCTCGTGCTGTCGAGCATGGTCAGCGTGCTGCTCGCCGGACGCCGGCTCTCGCCGGCACGGCTGCTGCTCGCCGTCGCGGCCAGTCAGTTCCTGTTCCACGAGCTGTTCGTCCTGGGCTCCGTCACCCCCGTCGGCGGCCTCGCCGTGCACCAGCACGGGCTGCCGGCGGTGCTGCCCGGCGGTGAGGCGAGCATCGCGGCCCCGGCCGCGGGAATGTGGCTCGCTCACGTGCTCGCCGCCCTCCTGACCACGGCGGCACTGCACCGCGGTGAAGTGCTGCTGACGGGGCTCGTACGGCTCGCCGGACGGCTGACGACCTGGCTCGTGGCCGCCCTGATCGGGCGTCTGCCCGCGGTGACGCCCCGCCCCGGTCTGCGCTTTCCCGTGCGCGCCGCGGATGACGGAGCGCTCGACACGGGCATCCGCTTCACCCGTCTCCGGCCTCGTCGGGGACCCCCGCTGCCTTCCGGCATCTGAGGCGTCGTCCATCCGGATGACGCCGTCCGCGCCTGCGCGCGGACCGCGCACCCGCCACCGAGGCGGGCGTGCTTCGCCGTGCGCGCACGGCGAGAACAGATCTGAAAGGCACCACCATGCACACCACCGACCGTCGACTCACCCGCCCGGCCCTCGCCCTCGCCGCCGCGCTGCTCGTGCTCACCGGCTGCGCCCCGTCCGCCGCAGCGCCGAACCCGAGCGCGTCCGCCGTGCACGGCCCCGACACCGCCGGGCAGGCGGTGACCATCGAAGACGCGTGGGTCAAGTCGGCCGCCGACGGCATGACCGCCGGCTTCGGCATCCTGTCGAACCCCACCGACCGCGAGATCACGCTGGTCGCGGCGCACTCCGACGCCGCCCAGCGCATCGAACTGCACGAGACCGTCGCCGATTCGGCCAGCGGCGGCACCACCATGCGTCAGGTGCAGGGCGGGCTGGTGATTCCCTCCGGCGGCACCCTCGCCCTCGAGCCCGGCGGCGATCACCTCATGCTGATGGGACTGACCGCACCGCTCGAGGCCGGCCAGGAGGTGCGGTTCACGCTGACGTTCTCGGACGAGTCGACCATGTCGTTCGCCGCGGGCGTGAAGGACTTCACCGGCGCGCAGGAGCACTACGAGTCCGATCACGACGAGCACGGCGAGCACGACTCGGATCAGGGCCACTGATGATCGCGCGCATCGATCACGCCGCGCGCACCGCGCGGCCGGCCAGCCGACCCACCCGGCGGCAGCTCCTCTTCGGAGGGGCCGCCGCCGGGGCGGGGGCGCTCGTCGCCGCCGGCGTCGGGCGCCTCTCCGATCCCGCACCCGCACCGGCGGCCCCGCCCGCCCTGCACGGCCGCACCGTCGTGCCCTTCCACGGCGCGCACCAGGCCGGCATCGCCACCGACGCTCCTGCGCACGCCACGCTCATCGCGCTCACTCTGCACCCGCAGACCGACCGCGAGCGGATGCGCCGCATGATGCGCGTGCTCAGCGACGACGCCGCCCGGCTCACCGCCGGGCAGCCCGCTCTCGCCGACACCGAGCCGGAGCTCGCCCGTGAACCCGCACGGCTCACGGTGACGTTCGGGTTCGGACCGGAGTTCGTCGCACGCGCGGGCGGCAGCGCACCGGCGTGGCTGGCGCCGCTGCCGCCGTTCTCGATCGACCGGCTGCGCCCGGAGTTCACCGGAGGCGACCTGCTCATCCAGATCGCCTCCGACGACCCGATGTCGGTCGCGCACACCGCCCGGATGCTGCTGAAGGACGCCCGCAGCTTCGCCGCGGTGCACGGGGTGCAGCACGGGTTCCGGCAGGCGCACGGCACGGTGGCGCCCGGCACCACCATGCGCAACCTGTTCGGTCAGGTCGACGGCACGGCCAACCCGCGGCCCGGTGATGCCGGCTTCGACACGGTGGTGTGGAGCACCGACGGATGGCTGGCCGGAGGCACCGGGATGGTCGTACGGCGCATCAGGATGAACCTCGACACCTGGGACGAGGTCGACCGCGGGGCGCGGGAGTTCGCCGTCGGGCGTAGGCTCGACACCGGGGCGCCGCTGACCGGAGGTGAGGAGCACGATGAGCCCGACTTCGCCGCGGAGGACCGGCTGGGGTTCCCGGTGATCCACGACCTGGCGCACATCCGCCGTGCGCGCTCCGCCGACCCGGGGGAGCGGATCTTCCGCCGCGCGTACAACTACGACATCCCCTCGACCGACCCCGACTCGGTCTCGGAGTCGGGCCTGGTGTTCATCTCGTTCCAGGCGGACGTCGCCCGTCAGTTCACGCCGATGCAGGAACGGCTCGCGAAGGCGGATCTGTTGAACATCTGGACCACGCCGATCGGCAGCGCGGTGTTCGCCGTGCCGCCGGGCTGCGCACCGGACGGCTACATCGGAGAGACGCTCCTCGAGGGATGAGCGCGACCCCGCGAGCGACCCGCTAGACTGGTGACGAAGGCCTCGGGCTCCACCCCGGGGCCTTCGTCATGCTCGGCTCAGCTTGCTATGCGCGCAGGATCAGCGCACGAGCGAGCCGCCGTCGACGGGCAGCGTCACACCGGTGATGAAGCCTGCGGCGTCGGAGAGCAGGAAGGCGGTCGCCTCGGCGATGTCCTCCGAGCGGCCCAGACGCTTCATGGGCACCTCGTCGGCGTAGCGGCGTTTGGACTCCTCGGGCAGCGATGCGAGCGCGGCCGTCTCGATCGGGCCCGGTGCGACTGCGTTGATGCGGATGCCGGATGCCGCGTTCTCGGCCGCCGCCGACATCGTCAGCGACACCACGCCGTGCTTGCTGGCGCCATACGGCGTCAGCTGCGACGTGGACTGCAGGCCGGCGATCGAGGCGATGTTCACGATCGCCCCGCTGCCCTGCGCGGTCATCTGCGCGAGCTCGGCGCGCATCGACTGGAAGGTGCCGGTCAGCGTCACGGTGATGGTGTGCTGCCACTCGGCGTCGCTGACGTCCTGCAGCGGCTTGGGTGCCGCGCCCAGCCCGGCGTTGTTCACCGCCAGGTCGAGGGCGCCGAACTCGCTCACGGCACGCTGCACCAGCTCGCGCACCTGCGCGTCGTCGGCGACATCCGTGCGCTGGTACACCGCGGTGCCGCCGGCTTCGGCGATGAGCGCGACGGTCTGCTCACCAGACGCGTCGTCGACGTCGGAGACGACCACACGAGCCCCCTCGGCCGCCAGCTTGACGGCGATCGCGCGGCCGATGCCCGCACCTGCGGCGGTGACGAGGGCCACCTTGTTCTCGAACAGCATTCTGATCCCTTCACGGCGGGCGCCTGCCCGCGGTCGAGGCTACGCCTGCCGGGATCGACGACATGTGGGTCAGCTGAGCAGCATCTCCACCGGTCCGCGGGCGAAGTAGATCACGAAGCCCGCGGTGACGATCCACAGCAGCGGGCTGATCTCGCGCGCCTTGCCCGACAGCCCTCGCGCAGCGACCCAGCCGATGAAGCCCGCGCCGATGCCGTTCGCGATCGAGTACGTCATCGGCATGACCGACACGGTGAGGAAGACGCCGAACAGCGCCGAGAAGTCGGTGAGGTCGATGAACCGGATCTGGCTCATCATCAGCGCGCCGACGATGACCAGCGCGGCCGCGGCGACCTCGGTGGGCACGATCGACACCAGGGGGGTGAAGAACATCGCGATCAGGAACAGTCCGCCGGTGATGAGGTTCGCGAAGCCGGTGCGCGCGCCCTCGCCGATGCCTGCTCCCGACTCGATGAACACCGTGTTCGACGATCCCGAGGTGGCGCCTCCCACGACGGCGCCCACGCCCTCCACGATCAGGGCCGACTTCAGGCGCGGGAAGTTACCGCGCTCGTCGGCGAGATCCGCTTCTTTCGCGAGGCCGGTCATCGTGCCCATGGCGTCGAAGAAGTTCGTGAACACCAGGGTGAAGACGAGCATCAGAGCGGCGAGCGCGCCGATGCGGCCGAAGGCGCCGAACAGGTCGACCTGGCCGATCAGCGAGAGGTCGGGCAGGCTGACCAGCTGCGAGGGCAGGGCGGGCACCGAGAGCCCCCAGCCGCCGAGGTTGTCGTCGCCCTTCGCGCCGATGTGCCAGATCGCCTCGACGACGATCGCGAGCACGGTGCCCGAGACGAGCCCGATCAGGATGCCGCCCTTCACCTTCCGCGCCACGAGCACCCCCGTGAGCAGCAGCGTGATCACGAAGATGAGCGTGGGAACCGTCGCGACCGACCCGCCGATGCCCAGCGCCACGGGCGGCGACGTGCCGGCCGTCACGAACCCGGCGTTGACGAAGCCGATGAACGCGATGAACAGCCCGATGCCCACGGTGATGGCGATCTTCAGCTGCATGGGAACGGCGTCGAAGATCATGCGGCGCAGGCCCGTGGCGCTGAGCAGCACGATGATCAGGCCGTTGATGACCACCAGGCCCATGGCCTCCGGCCAGGTGACCTCGCCGACGACCGAGAACGCGAGGAACGCGTTGATGCCGAGTCCGGCGGCGAACCCGAACGGCAGGCGCGCCACGAGGCCGAACAGGATCGTCATGACCGCGGCGGTGAGGCCGGTCACCGCGCTCAGCTGCACGAAGTCGAGCTGGGATCCGGCGACGTCGGTTCCGCTGGAGAGGATGATCGGGTTCAGGATGACGATGTACGCCATCGTCACGAAGGTGACCACACCTCCGCGGATCTCGGCGGCGAAGGTCGAGCCTCGTCGGGTGATCTCGAAGAAGCGGTCGATCGCGTTGCGCGGTTCGGTGTCAGGGCGCACAGGGGCATCAGTCATCGGGGGACCTCCGAAGAGAATCTACCGGCTTCGCTGCACCGCGCGTGGCCACTGCATACGGGGCGGATGCACGTCGTAGGCTCGATCCGTCATGCAACGCCTCATCGTCGCGCTTCTCGCCGCCCTCGACGCCGCCATCGCGGTCGCCGTCGGGCTCGCCGTCGTGCTCGCACCGTTCACCCTGCTCTGGGTGCTGGCGTTCGGACTCGACGCCGACTGGGGTGCGCTCTGGCCGGTGAGCGGCACGCTGTGGCAGTTCGGACACGGGGTGCCCCTCGAGGTGGTGCTTCCGGATGCCCTGCTCTCGGCCCTCGCCATCCCGAAGGACGCCGCCCGGTTCGCGCTCTCGGTGCCGCCGCTGGCGCTGCTGGTGTTCACCCTCCTCTTCGCCGCCCGCTCGGGTCGTCGCGCCGCCGTGGCCGGCCGGTGGGTGTCGGGTGTCACCGGGGGAGTGCTCGCCTTCGCCGCGCTCTCCGTCGGCGTCGCCGTGAGCTGTCGCTCGGACGTGCTGCGCACGGCGCTGTGGGGCGCGATCCTGATCCCCGTCGCGGTCTACGCGCTCGGCGCGCTCGCCGGCGCGATCCGTCACGCGTGGGAGGAGGGCGACGACGGGCCGATCGATCGGCTCCGCGACGTCATCGATTCGTGGGGCGAGTGGGCGGCTGTGCCCGGCGAGGCGGTGCGGGGCGCCGCCGTCGCCGCCGTCGCGCTGACCGGTGCATCAGCCGTGGGCATCGCCGTGATGACCCTGCTGCGCGGCGGGGACGTCGTGGCGCTGTTCCAAGCCGCGCACGTCGACGCGCTCGGCGCAGGCATGCTCACCCTCGGGCACCTGGCCTACCTGCCGACACTGATCGTGTGGGCGGCGAGCTGGCTCGCCGGCCCCGGGTTCGCCCTCGGCGCGGGCACCGCGGTCTCGCCGGCCGGCACCGAGCTGGGCGTCGTCCCCGGCATCCCCGTGCTCGGACTGGTACCCGAGAACTCGTCGATCTGGATGCTGGTGAGCGTGCTCGTGCCGATCACCTGCGGCGCTGTGGCGGGCTGGATGGTGCGCTCGCGGCTGGTCTGGGAGAACACCGCCGACGGATACGGCCCCCGCGCCGCGATCGCCGTGGCCATCGCGGCTCTGACGGCCGGCACGACCGCGCTGGCCGCGGCGCTGGCATCCGGCTCGATCGGCCCCGGCCGACTCGCCCAGGCCGGACCCGCGCCCGGAGCCTTCGCGTTCGCGATCGGCATCGAGGTGCTCATCGGCGCCGGCATCCTGCTGCTCGCACCGCGGCATCGCGACGAGCTCGCCGAAGAGCGCATCGACCGGTGGAACGAGGAGATGGCGGGGCTCACCGCCCCGGTAGACTGACCGGGTGCTGACGCTCGCCGTACTCATCTCCGGTACCGGCTCGAACCTTCGAGCCCTGCTCGAGGCGGCGAGTCACCCCGATTTCCCGGCCAGGGTCATCGCCGTCGGGGCCGACCGCGACGCCGCCGGGCTCGCGCACGCCGAGGAGTTCGGCATCCCCACCTTCACCGTGCCCTACACCGCGTACGCCAGTCGCGAGGAGTGGGGCAGGGAGCTGGCTGCGCAGCTGGATGCCTGGCAGCCCGACCTCATCGTGCTCAGCGGACTGATGCGCCTGCTGCCGCCGGCCGTCGTCGAGCGCTACGCGCCCAACATCATCAACACGCATCCCGCCTACCTGCCCGAGTTCCCCGGGGCGCACGGCGTGCGCGACGCGCTCGCCGCCGGCGTCAGCGAGACCGGGGCGAGCATCATCGTCATCGACGACGGCATCGACAGCGGACCGATCCTCGCCCAGGAGCGCGTGCCGGTGCTGCCGGGCGACACCGAGACCACCCTGCACGAACGCATCAAGCCCGTCGAGCGACGGCTGCTGATCGATGCCGTCCAGCGCATCGCCACCGGAGAGCTGACGCTCTCCCGCTGACACCCACACACGACCTCGCCCGAACGAAGGAGCACCCCATGGCCGGCCCCAGCCTCGACCCCTCGCTGTACCGCGATCGCGACCTCGTGCAGGTCAAGCGCGCCCTGGTCTCGGTGAGCGACAAGTCGGGTCTCGTCGAACTCGCCGAGGCGCTGACCGAGGCGGGCATCGAGATCGTCTCGACCGGCTCGACCGCGCAGACCATCCGGGACGCCGGGCACGAGGTCACCGACGTGGCGTCCGTCACCGGGGTCGCCGAGATGCTCGACGGCAGGGTCAAGACGCTGCACCCGAAGGTGCACGGCGGTCTGCTGGCCGACCTGCGCCTCGAGGACCACGAGCGTCAGCTCGAAGACCTCGGCATCGAGCCGTTCGAGCTCGTCGTGGTCAACCTGTACCCATTCGTCGAGACCGTGGCATCCGGCGCCGAGCCCGACGCCATCGTCGAGCAGATCGACATCGGCGGGCCGGCCATGGTCCGCGCCGCGGCGAAGAACCACGCGAACGTCGCGATCGTCGTCTCGCCCGAGTCGTATCCCGCGATCATCGAGGCGATCGCCGAGGGCGGCACCACGCTCGCGCACCGGCGCGAACTCGCCGCGCGCGCCTTCGCGCACACGGCCAACTACGACTCGGCCGTCGCGCAGTGGTTCTCGGAGCGCACCCTCGCCGAGAGCGGCGACCTGCCGGCGCACCTCACCGTGAAGGCCGAACGCCTGGCCACCCTGCGCTACGGCGAGAACGCGCACCAGCGCGGCGCGATCTACACCCGCGCCGGCGGGCACGGCATCGCCCAGGCGACCCAGCTGCAGGGCAAGGAGATGTCGTACAACAACTACGTCGACGCCGACGCGGCGCTGCGCGCCGCGTACGACATGGTGCAGCCGGCCGTGGCGATCATCAAGCACGCCAACCCGTGCGGCATCGCGACGACCGCGCGCAACGCGCTCGACCCGATCGCCAGCGCGCACCTGCGCGCCCACGAGTGCGACCCCGTGTCGGCCTACGGCGGAGTGATCGCCGCCAACGGCACCGTGACCTTGAAGATGGCCGAGAACCTGAAGGACATCTTCACCGAGGTCATCGTGGCCCCCTCGTTCGAGCCGGCCGCGCTCGAGGTGTTCAAGGCGAAGAAAAACCTGCGTCTGCTGCAGCTGCCCGCCGACTGGCGTCAGGAGCGGATGGACGTGCGTCTCGTCTCGGGCGGTCTGCTGCTGCAGGATGCCGACCGCTTCCCCGACGACATCGTCTCGGTCGCGACGAACTGGGAGCTCGTCTCGGGCGAGCGCCCCGACGATGTCGAGATGGAGAACCTCATCTTCGCGTGGAAGGCGTGCCGCGCGGTGAAGTCGAACGCGATCGTGCTGGCCAAGGACAACGCGACGGTGGGCGTGGGCATGGGGCAGGTCAACCGGGTCGACTCGTGCCGCCTCGCCGTGGAGCGCGCGGGAGCGCGCGCCGCGGGCTCGGTCGCCGCATCCGACGCGTTCTTCCCCTTCGCCGACGGCGCGCAGGTGCTCATCGATGCGGGTATCACCGCGATCGTGCAGCCGGGCGGCTCGGTGCGCGACGAAGAGGTGGTCGACGCTGCCCGCAAGGCCGGCGTGACGATGTTCTTCACCGGAGAGCGTCACTTCTTCCACTGATCCCCACGACGCGCTCCGGCACCATCCGGCGGGGGTGCACTGTCGTGTCCGATTTCCGCCAGCCGGGCGCCCGCGGACGTGACAGCATGAAGGCATGAGCTTCACGGCAGAGCACGACGAGCGCTACCGCGCGATCAGCGCACGCGACACCCGTTTCGACGGGCAGTTCGTCACGGCTGTGCGCTCGACCCGCATCTACTGCCGTCCGAGCTGTCCCGCCCGCACCCCGAAGCCCGAGAACGTCACCTTCTATCCCACCAGCGCCGCGGCGCACGAGGCCGGATACCGGGCCTGCAAGCGCTGCCTGCCGGAGGCTGCGCCGGGCTCTCCGGCCTGGGACATGCGCGGAGACGCGGCCGCCCGCGCGATGCGCCTGATCACCTCAGGCGTGGTCGAGCGGGAGGGGGTGCCCGGCCTCGCCCGCCGCCTCGGCTACTCGGCGAGGCACCTCACGCGGCTGCTGACCACCGAGCTGGGCGCCGGCCCGCTCGCCCTCGCCAGGGCGCACCGCGCCCACACCGCGCGCATGCTGCTCGTCGGCACCGCCATGCCGGTCTCGGAGGTCGCGTTCTCGGCCGGGTTCTCGAGCATCCGCCAGTGCAACGACACCATCCGCGAGGTCTTCGAGATGACCCCGGGAGAGCTCCGCGCGACGCGCCGCTCGTCCGCCCGCAGGGTGCACGGCGCTGCGGCCGACGACGCGACGCAGGGCGTCATCGACCTGCTGCTGCCGCACCGCGCCCCGATCGACACGTCGGACCTGTTCGCCTGGATGGCCGCGCGCGCCCTGCCCGGGGTGGAGAGCGCCACGGCGACGTCGTTCGGCCGGCACCTGCGGATGCCCGGCGGCCCCGCGCATCTCGAGATCCGGCAGACGCCCGAGGGGCAGCTGCGCCTGCGCGCGAAGGTCACCCGCCTCGCCGACCTCACGCCGCTCGTCGCGACCGCCCGTCGGCTGTTCGACCTCGACGCCGACCCGCAGGCGGTGGACGACGCGCTCTCGGCGCACCCCGAACTGGCACCGCTCGTCGCCGCCGTGCCCGGCATCCGCGTGCCGGGCGCAGCCGATCCGCACGAGATGCTCATCCGCGCCATGGTGGGACAGCAGATCACCGTCGCGGCGGCGCGCACCGCTCTGACCGCACTCGCCGAGCAGCTGGGCGAGCGCACGCCCGACGGCGGGCTGCTGTTCCCCACGATGGCGGCGATCGCCGAGCACGGCGCCGAGGTGCTGCGCGGGCCCGCCGCGCGCATCCGGGCGATCACCGGCGCCGCAGCGGCCCTCGCCGACGGAACGCTCACCCTGACCGTCGGCGACGACGCCGCAGCGCAGCGCGCTGCGCTGCTGGCGATGCCCGGCATCGGTCCGTGGACCGCCGACTACGTGCGGATGCGGGTGATCGGCGACCCCGACGTCTTCCTGCCCGGCGACGTGGCCGTGCGGGCCGGGGCCGTGGCGTCCGGGCTGCCCGGCGATCCGGCGTCCCTCACCGCGTGGGCGGCGCGCACGGCGCCCTGGCGCAGCTACCTCACCGCTCATCTGTGGCGCGCCGTGCCTGCCCGGCCCCCGCGTCGCTTCCCGCGCTCAGCACCCAAGGAGAAGCCATGACCGCGCTCATCCAGACCGTCCCGACCCCCGACGGACCCCTCACGATACTCGTCGACGAGGCGCAGCGGGTGCTCGCCTCGGGCTGGACCGACGACCAGGCCGCGATCATCGCCCGCGTGCACCCGGCGCTGCGGCCGGCTTCGGTCGTCGAAGGTGAGACGGATGCCGCGCCCGCGGCGCGCGCGTACTACGCGGGCGACCTGCACGCCATCGACGAGGTGGTCGTCCGTCAGCGCGGCACTGCCCTGCAGTCCGCCGGCTGGGAGGCGCTGCGCCGCATCGAACCCGGCCGCCCGCTCAGCTACAGCGAGTTCGCCGTCGAGCTCGGCAGCCCGCAGGCCGTGCGCGCGGCGGCGTCGATCTGCGCGCGCAACGCACCCGCTCTGTTCGTGCCCTGCCACCGCGTGCTGCGTTCGGACGGGACGCTGGGCGGCTTCGCGTGGGGGCTGCCGGTGAAGCACAGCCTGCTCGCCCGCGAGCGCGGCGAGATCTGATCGGCGGCGCGCTCTTGCGCGCGGCGACCCCGCCGCAATAGGCTCGAAGGCTGTCGCGCCGACCGGGCGATGAAGCCGAGCCAGGAGGACACCATGATCACGACGACTCTCACGTCCCTCCTCCGTTCGCGCGCACTGCGCCTGCGCGACTGAGCACGCGACGCGCGACCCCGGTCGCCTGCGTCGCCCTCGCACCGGATGCCACGGCATCCGCCTCACCTTCGTCACCCACTCGCCACGCAACCGAGAGTCATGTCTGTCAGCTCGTCATCGTCGTCCCTGTCCACGTTCGCCGCGCTCTGGCGACTGAAGCCCTTCGTGCAGCCGATCCTCGGCCGTCTCATCGGCGGCGCGCTCAGTGCGCTCGCCGCCGCCGTGATCGCCCTGATGATCCCGATCGTCCTCGAGCAGGTCGTGAAGAAGTTCGATCTGGGAGCGGCCGCCGACGGCTCGGTCGGGTTCATCCTCGTCGGCGCGTTCGGCGTGCTGGCACTCTCCCTCGGCGAGGCGGTGATGGTGTGGCTGCGCCGCTGGTTCGTGCTGACCCCGGCCACCGAGGTCGAGTACCAGATGCGCTCGGAGCTGTACTCGCGACTGCAGGCCCTTCCTGTCGCCTTCCACGACCGCTGGCAGTCGGGCCAGCTGCTCAGCCGCATGATGCAGGACATCAACATCATCCGGCGGTGGCTGGCGTTCGGGCTGATCCTGCTGGTCGTCAACATCCTCACCATCGCGATCGGCGCGGTGCTGCTGTTCCGCTGGCACTGGCTGCTCGGCGCGATCTTCCTCGTCACCGGCGTGCCGATGTGGATCCAGGGGTATCTGTTCGAGAAGCGCTACGGAGCCCTCGCCAGGCGCAGCCAGGACCAGGCGGGTGACCTGGCCACCAGCGTCGAGGAGAGCGTGCACGGCATCCGCGTGCTCAAGGCGTTCGGCCGGGGCAAGCACGCGCTCGTGCGGTTCAGCCGGCAGGCCGAGACCCTGCGCGAGACCGAGCTGCGCAAGGGTCGCGCGATCGCCGAGATCTGGTTCTGGCTCGACCTCATGCCGCAGATCGCGTTCGGGCTCAGCCTCATCGCGGGCATCTGGCTGATCGTGCAGGGGCAGATCGACGTGCCGCAGCTGTTCGCGTTCTTCGCGATGGCCGCCGTGCTGCGCTGGCCGATCGAGTCGATCGGCTTCCTGTTCTCGTTCATGCTCGACGCGCGCACCGCGACCGACCGCGTGTTCGAGATCTACCAGGAGACGAACACCATCACCGACCCCGCGCAGCCGGTGCGGCTCGAGGAGCCCCGCGGCGAACTGGCCTTCGAGGGCGCCCGGTTCCGCTACCAGGACGCCGGTGAGCACGAACGAGACCTGCTCGACGGGATCGACCTCGTGCTGCGACCGGGCGAGACCATGGCGCTGGTCGGACTCACCGGGTCGGGCAAGACCACCCTGACCACGCTGCCGGCCCGCCTGTACGACGTGACGGGCGGTCGGGTCACCCTCGATGGCGTCGACGTGCGCGACCTCGAGCTGTCCGAGCTGCGCCGCCACGTGGCGATGGCGTTCGAGGACGCGACGCTGTTCTCGGCATCCGTGCGCGAGAACGTGCTGCTCGGGCGCGCCGATCTCGACATCCACGGCGCCGAGGGGGAGCGCGTGCTGCGCGAGGCGCTGGACGTCGCCCAGGCCGGGTTCGTCGACACGCTGCCCGACGGCGTCGAGACGGTCATCGGCGAAGAGGGGCTGAGCCTGTCGGGCGGGCAGCGTCAGCGCCTGGCCCTGGCTCGTGCCGTCGCCGCAGACCCGAAGGTGCTCGTGCTCGACGATCCGCTGTCGGCTCTCGACGTCGACACCGAGGCCCTCGTCGAAGAGGCCCTGCGTCACGTGCTCGCCGAGACGACCGCGCTGATCGTGGCCCATCGGCCGTCGACGGTCGCACTCGCCGACCGGGTCGCGCTGCTCGAGCGGGGACGCATCACCGCGGTCGGGACCCACTCCGAGCTGCTGCGCACCAGCACGCACTACCGGCACGTCATCTCGAGTCTCGAGGCCGAGCAGGCGGCGCGCACCGGCGCGATCGACATCATCACCGACGCTTCGGCAGGCTCAGCGGCCCAGCTCGACGCAGCGACCCAGCTCGACGAAGACGAGGTGCAGGCATGAGCATCGCAGGAACCCAGGGCGAAGACCGCTCCGACTACACGAAGGCCGAGAGCCGCGCGATCCGGCAGCGGTCGCTGCGCCTGCTCGGCTCGCTCATCGCCCCGCTGCGGCTGCGCATCGTCATCGCCGCGCTCGTGCTCGTCGTCTCGACGGCGCTGCAGGTGGCAGGTCCCATCCTCATCGGCATCGCGCTGGACAGCGCCCTGCCGCAGCTGCTGCAGACCGCCGACTGGATGCCGGCGATCACCGTGACCATCGTCTATCTCGTCGCCGGCATCCTGGGCTCGGCGCTGATCGGACTGTACGTCGTGCTCGCCGCCCGCATCACCCAGGCGGTGCTGCTCGATCTGCGCAAGCGGATATTCCTGCACACCCAGCGCCTCAGCCTGGAGTTCCACGAGTCGTACACCTCCGGCCGGATCATCTCCCGCCAGACGAGCGACCTGGATTCCATCCGGGAGCTGCTCGAGGGCGGTCTGAACAACCTCGTCTCAGGCCTGCTGTTCGGGCTGTTCACGTTCATCGCGCTGGTGATCGCCGACTGGCAGTCCGGTGTGATCCTGCTGCTGGCCGGCATCCCGCTGGCCATGCTGATGCGCTGGTTCTACAGCCGCTCGCAGGCGGTCTACCGCGAGTCGCGGGTGATCAGCGCGAAGGTGATCGTGCAGTTCGTCGAGACGATGACCGGCATCCGCGCCGTCAAGTCGTTCCGCAAGGAGCCGCGCAACGACGCGGCCTTCCGCGCGGTGGCCGGCGACTACCGCGACGTCAACCGGCGCTCGATGGTGCTGTTCGGCGCGTTCGAGCCGGGGCTGATGGGCATCGCGGCACTCACCCTCGCAGCCGTGGTGCTGTGGGGCGGTCTGCGCGTCGCCGACGGCGTGCTGGGCGTCGGCGTGCTGCTCGCGACCGTGCTGTACGTGCGCAACTTCTTCGCGCCGATGCAGGAGATCGCGATGTTCCTGAACTCCTACCAGTCGGCCACCGCCGCGCTCGAGAAGGTGTCCGGCGTGCTCGACGAGCAGCCGACCGTGCCCGATCCGGACAAGCCGGTCGACCTGTGGGAGTCGCGCGGCGCGATCCGCTTCGACGACGTCACCTTCGCGTACAACGACGACAGGACGATCCTGCCGGACTTCTCACTCGACATCCCGTCGGGCCAGACCATCGCTCTCGTGGGAACGACGGGGGCGGGCAAGTCGACGCTGGCCAAGCTCGTCTCGCGCTTCTACGACCCGACCGCCGGGCGGGTGACGCTCGACGGCGTCGACCTGCGGATGCTGCACCCGAAGGATCTGCGCCGCGCGATCGTGATGGTCACTCAGGAGGCGTACCTGTTCAGCGGCACGGTCGCCGACAACATCGCGCTCGGCCGGCCCGACGCGACGTTCGAACAGATCCGCGCCGCCGCACGTGCTGTGGGCGCCGACGGGTTCATCTCGTCGCTGCCCGACGGGTACAACACCGACGTCAACAAGCGCGGCGGCCGCGTGTCGGCCGGGCAGCGTCAGCTGATCTCGTTCGCGCGGGCGTTCCTCGCCGATCCCGCGGTGCTGATCCTCGACGAGGCCACGGCGTCGCTCGACATCCCGTCCGAGCGGCTCATCCAGGAGGCGCTGCAGACCCTGCTCGCCGACCGCACGGCGATCATCATCGCGCACCGGCTCTCGACGGTCGCGATCGCCGATCGCGTGCTGGTGATGGAACACGGCCGGATCATCGAGGACGACACTCCGGCCGCGTTGATCGGCGGCTCGGGCAAGTTCGCGCAGCTGCATGCGGCCTGGCAGCAGACGCTGGTCTGAGGATCGGCTGGCCTGGCAGCGGGGCGTCGGCTTGAGAACAGGCTCGCCCTGACAGAAGATGCTGAGGCGCATAATGGTTGTCCTGGCAGCAGACGCCGGTCTGAGAATAGGTTGAGCACGTGGATCCGATCCTGCTCCTGGCCGCCGAGTGGTGGTGGGTTGCTCCGGCCGCCGCCGGAGCGGGAGCGACCGGGTACGCGGTGGTGCGAAGGCGGGGGACGGTGAACGGCAGACGACTCGGCTACGACGCGGCCCGGCTCGAGTTCCGGCGCGCGCAGCTCGATGCGCGGGCAGCGACCGACGCTGCCCGCATCGCCAGGGCCGATCTTGCGAGGGTCGCCGCCGACAGGGCGGCAGACCGGGCGGATGCCTCGGCGGTGGCATCCGCACGCCGTGCGCTGCGCGATGCACAGCTGGCGGCGCGCGCCGCCGCCGCCCGCGTGAAGGCGAGTCGGGTGCGGGTCTCGACCGAGCGGTCGGCGATGGCGACCGGCGGTGCTCTGCCGCTGGCGCGGTTGCGCGGCCGGCACGACGCGCTGCTCGCACGCTGGATGCAGTACGAGACCGACCCTGCGCGGGCCATCGCCTTTCCGCAGATGACTGACGGCCGTCAGCCGGCGACGGCGGCGTTCCTCGTCGCGCTGCAGCGAGCGCGTGATGCCAGGCCGGCGGCCGACTCGCGGGTGAGTGCGGAGGAGTTCGGCGCGTACCGCATGGCTGTGGAGGACCTGGAGCGCGCCTTCGACATCGCCGAGCGGGCAGCCCGCGGCGAGCGGGTGGAGCCCGAGCTGCCGGATGCCCTGTGGGACGCCGCTCGCACGATCGCGATCCGCACGTCGGACTCGGTCATCGCCTGGACGACGAGAAAGCGCCGACGTCCCTGAGCGGACGACTCGTCAGCTGTCGACGCGGATCTGCGCGATGACCTCGGAGTACTCCGTCTCGCCGATGGGCTCGAACCCCACGCGGCGGAAGAACGCCTCCGGACCGCCCTCGCCGGCCTCGTAGATGACGTTCACGTGGTCGACGCCGCGGGCGCGGGCCTCGTCGACCAGTGCCTGCACGGCGAAGCTGCCGACGCCGCGGCGCTGGTCGTCTGCGTCGACGTTGATGCGCCAGAGCACGCTGCGGAAGTGCTCGTCCGGGGTGTCGGCGTCGAAGCTGGCGCTCACGAACCCGACGACCTGATCGCCGTCGAGCACGACACGCTGCCATGCCGTCTGAGGGTTCACCACCGTGGCGGCGATGCCGTACGACACCGGAGCGAGGAACTGCTCCTGGCCCGGACGCAGCGACAGCTTGTTCACGGCGACGATCGTCGCAGCGGAGAGTTCTTCTACGCGCAGTTCCGTCATGACCCCAGGCTAGCGCGTCCCCCGCGATCCGTGGCAGAACGCCGTCGCCGACCGTGACCAGGGCTCGCAGAGAAGACTCGGGTATCTTGGTATCGAGATAAATCTGCCCCCGCGAACGGAGATCCCCGGTGACCGACGACGCCATCATCTACACCTACACAGACGAGGCGCCGGCTCTGGCCACCGCCTCGTTCCTGCCCATCATCAAGGCCTACACCGGCCAGGCGGGCATCGAGGTGGAGACCCGCGACATCTCGCTGGCGGGTCGCATCCTCGCCGCCTTCCCCCAGAAGCTCACGCCCGAGCAGCAGGTGGGCGACGCGCTCGCCGAGCTCGGCGGCCTCGCCACGCTGCCCGAGGCGAACATCATCAAGCTGCCGAACATCTCGGCATCCATCCCTCAGCTCAAGGCGGCCATCGCGGAGCTGCAGGAGAAGGGCTTCGACGTCCCGGACTACCCCGACGAGCCGCAGTCGCTCGACGAGAAGGATGTCCGCGCCCGCTACGACAAGATCAAGGGCTCGGCGGTGAACCCCGTGCTGCGCGAGGGCAACAGCGACCGCCGTGCCCCGCTCGCGGTGAAGAACTACGCCAAGAAGCACCCGCACCGCAACAAGCCGTTCGCCGAGGGCTCGAAGACCCGCGTCGCCACCATGGGCCACGACGACTTCAAGAGCAACGAGCGGTCGTGGGTGGCCGCCCACGACGACGTGCTGAGCTTCCAGCACGTGGCCGCCGACGGCACCATCACCGTGCTGAAGGAGGGCCTCAAGGTCCTTCCGCGCGAGATCATCGACGCCACGTTCCTGTCGGCGGCGCACCTCGACGCCTTCCTCGCCGAGACCCTCGAGCAGGCCAAGGCCGACGACGTGCTCTACTCCGTGCACCTCAAGGCGACCATGATGAAGGTCAGCGACCCGATCATCTTCGGCCACGTGGTGAAGGCGTTCTTCAAGGACGTCTTCGCGCAGTACGGCGACCAGCTCGCTGCAGCCGGCCTCAGCGCCAACGACGGGCTCGGCTCGATCCTCGCCGGACTGTCGACTCTCGCCGGCGGCGACGAGATCGCGGCGGCTTTCGAGCGCGCGATCGAGAACGGTCCGCGCCTGTCGTACGTCAACTCCGACAAGGGCATCACCAACCTGCACGTGCCCAGCGACGTGATCGTCGACGCGTCCATGCCCGCCCTGGTGCGCAACGGCGGCAAGCTGTGGGGCAAGGACGGCGGCGAGGCCGACACCATCGCGGTCATCCCCGACTCGTCGTACGCGGGCGTCTATCAGGCCGTGATCGACGACGTCATCGCCAACGGGCCGCTCGACCCGGCCACGATCGGCACCGTGCCGAACGTCGGCCTGATGGCACAGGCGGCCGAGGAATACGGCAGCCACGACAAGACCTTCGAGATCGCCTCGGACGGCATCGTGCAGGTGCTCGACAGCGAGGGCACCGTGCTCATCGAGCACACGGTCAGCGCCGGCGACATCTGGCGCGCGACGCAGACCAAGCACATCCCCGTGATGGACTGGGTCAAGCTGGCCGTCACCCGCGCCCGCGCGACGGGCGCCCCCGCGGTGTTCTGGCTCGACGCGAACCGCTCGCACGACGCGCAGATCATCGCCAAGGTGCATCAGGGTCTCGCCACGCTCGACACCACGGGCCTGACGATCACGATCCTCGCGCCCGAGGAAGCGACCCGGTACACGCTGGCGCGCATGCGCCACGGGCTCGACACGATCTCGGTGACGGGCAACGTGCTGCGTGACTACCTGACCGACCTGTTCCCGATCCTCGAGGTCGGCACGAGCGCGAAGATGCTCAGCATCGTGCCGCTGCTGGCCGGCGGAGGACTGTTCGAGACCGGTGCGGGCGGCTCGGCGCCGAAGCATGTGCAGCAGCTGGTCGGTGAGAACTACCTGCGCTGGGATTCGCTGGGTGAGTTCTTCGCCCTGGCCGCCTCGCTCGAGCACTTCGCCGACCGCACGGGCAACGAGAAGGCGCGGATCCTCGCCGAGACGCTGGATGCCGCGACCGGCACCTTCCTCGAGGAGGACCGCTCGCCCGGGCGGGCACTCGGCACGATCGACAACCGCGGCAGCCACTTCTACCTCGGCCTGTACTGGGCGCAGGAGCTGGCGAAGCAGACGAAGGACGCCGAGCTGGCGGCCGCGTTCGCGCCGATCGCCGAGACGCTCGCCGCGAACGAGCAGACGATCGTCGGCGAGCTGAACGCCGTGCAGGGGCAGCCGGTCGACATCGGCGGCTACTACCGTCCGGATGCGGCGAAGGTGGATGCGGCGATGCGCCCGTCGGCGACGCTGAACGGCGTGATCGACGCGCTCTGACGCGGAATGCAGAAGAGGCCGGATGCTCAGCATCCGGCCTCTTCCGTCTCTGCAGGCGCCGCGGGGCGCCGGACGGATCAGTCGTGCACCCAGACCTCGGTGCCCTTGGTGGCGAACTCCCACACGTAGCGGGCCGCGTCGATGCTCATGTTCACGCAGCCGTGGCTCATCGGCCGGCCGAAGTTGGAGTGCCAGTAGGTGCCGTGCAGCGCCTCATCGCCGTTGTAATAGGTGATGTAGGGCACATTCTCGGTGACGTACTTGCTGCCGTCGGCGTTGCTGCCGCGCATGTCCTGCGTGCGCAGCTGCGCGTACACACGGAAGCGGCCCTTGTCTGTGGGGGTGCCGCTCGTGCCGGTGGAGACCGCCCACGACTTCACGAGCTTCTCGTTCTCGTAGAGGTAGGTGCGCTGCTCGCTGAGGTCGACCTCGACGCGGCGGAACAGGCTGGTCGATTCGAACGGGGTCGCCGTGACGGGAAGGGCGAAGGTCGCGTCGCCGCCACTGAGCTCCTTGGCGAAGTCGGACGCGGTCTTCGAGGTGTCGCCGAGCACGCGTCCTTCCTTGCCCTCGGTGAGCGCCTTGAGAACCTCGCCGCCGGAGTCGACGATGTTGGTCGCGTTGACGGTGTCGCGGTTCACCTGTGCGGGAAGGGCGTCGACTGCCGGCTGGATCTTCGCCGGATCCGCCGAGATCGTCAGCTCGCCTTCGACCGCGTCGACGGTGAGCCACGATGCGACGACCTCCGGCGCGACCGGCACCGTGCGCTCGTCGCCGACGTAGAAGCCCGCCTCGGCCAGCATGCCGTTGAGCTTCTCGACGGCGGCGGCGGCCTTGCGGTCGGTGATCAGCGGCGGCACCTCAGCCGGGTCGGCGGAGTAGTCGAACGAGGTCTTGCCCGCGGCGACCGCGTCGGTGAACGCCGAGGCGAGCTCGTCGACCGACACGCCCGTGCCGGGCTCGGCCGGGGTGGCGGTGTATGCCTGGGCGGTCGGGTCGAAGACGACCGTCGCGTCGGTGGCGGGGGTGTAGCTCGACGGGACGGCGGCGCGCAGCGCGCTGTCTGCGGTCTCGGGGTCGAGTGCGACGTCGGCGGTGATCGGCTCGCCCATCCAGGAGCCGAGGTTCCACATCGGGCGCTCGGCGTAGGCCTGGTCGATCAGGGCGGCGGCATCGACGCGGGCGCCGAGGTCGGCGCCGTCCAGGCGCGTGCCCTCTCCGGCACCGGTCAGCTGCACCTCGGTGGATGCCATGCGGGTGCTGACCGCTTCGGCCGCCAACCCCGGAGTCATGAAGCCGACCGGGACGCCGGCCACCGTCGTGCCCGGTGCGATGAGCATCAGCGATGCGGCGCCGGCGGCGAGCGCGACGACGCCCGCGCTCAGGCCGATCCACAGTCCGAGTCGACGCTTCTTCGGAGCCGGCTCCATCGGCGCCCACTGCATGTCGGGGGTGTCTGACGACGGCGGCTGAGCCTTCGTCTCGGCATCTGACGAGACGGCGTTCGACTGGCCTGTGCCGGGTCCGGAGATCAGATCGGTCACGGACTCACCCCCCTAAGTGCTGCGCGACATGTCTTTTCATGGTACGGGACGGGTGATAACAGAGAGGCAACGGCTGCAGGGGATGGCGCCGGTGACAGTAACGTTTGAGTAAAGCGGGGCATCCCACCAGGGATTCCTCTTGCGCCGACGCGGTTCGTAAGGTGTGCTCACAAATGTGAACTCCTCCCTCGATCGCCGTCCGGACGCGCCGGCGCACGCCGTCCTCAGCGGGTCGTTCCGCGGTGGCGGAGGCCTGCGGGCGACCGGCAAGGTGCTGCCCGAGCAGGCGAGGTCGCACAACCGCTCACTCGTGCTGCAGACGCTGTACCACCGCGGCGAGATGAGCCGTGCCGACCTCTCCCGCGAGACCGGCCTGACCCGCGTCACCATCTCCGACCTGGTGGGGGAGTGCATCGCCGACGGCGTCATCCGTGAGATCGGGGTGCGCGAGGCGGCCGGTCCCGGCAAGCCGCCGATCGTCATCGACATCGATCGCCACGGTCACCAGATCATCGGCGTCGACCTGTCGGGGGTCGACCGCTTCGAGGGCGCCGTGCTGAACCTCGACGGGGAGGTGCTGCGGCGTCGCACGGCGCCGCTCCCCGCCGAGGTGGGCGCCGACCAGGCCTACGCAGCCGTCGAGCAGCTCGTGCGCGACCTCGTCGCGGATGCGGATCAGCCCGTGCTCGGAATCGGCGTCGGCAGCCCCGGCATCGTGCGCCCCGACGGAACCGTGTTCAACGCTCCGAATCTCGGCTGGAGCGACCTTCCGCTCGAGCAGCGGCTGCACGACGCGTTCGCCCTGCCGGTGCTGGTGCGCAACGACGCGAACGCGGCCGTGCTCGCCGAGTACACCTTCGGCGCTGCGCGAAGCGACCTGATGCTCGTCCGGATCGGTCGCGGCGTCGGGGCAGGGCTCATCGCCGGGGGCCAGGCGGTGATCGGCGGCCGCTTCGCCGCCGGCGAGATCGGCCACGTCGTCACCGGCACCGACGACGGGCCGCTGTGCGCGTGCGGCAACCACGGATGCCTCGAAGCGTGGGTCAACGGGCCGCAGCTGCAGAGCACGATCGACGCCGACCCCGCACGTCGCGCGGAGATCGTCGCCCGCGCCGGCGCGCGCCTGGGCATCGCGCTCGCCCCCATCGTCGCCGCGCTCGACCTCTCGCAGGTCGTGCTCGCCGGCCCCCACGAGCTGCTCTCGGGCGACTTCGTCGACGCCGCGACGCGCACGCTGCACCAGCGCACGCTCGACGGCGTGTTCGCCGACGTCGAGATCCGGCTCACCCAGCAGGAGGACATCGTGCTCAGGGGCGCTGCGGTGATTGTCCTCTCGGCGCAGCTGGGCGTCTCGTGATCGCGTCGGGTCACCGTTTCTGCAGACGCTGCGGCTCGATGAGAGAATCGAGATGCTGCCCGCCGATTCCCCGGTCGCGGCGATCGGCGCCGCGCTGCTGAGCTCTGCGCTCGCCGAGATCGACCCCCTTCGTGAAGGAGATGCCCGTTCATGGCTGAAGTCGTGATCCTCGAGAACAAGGCCGCCGCCGGTGCGCTTGTCGCGGATGAGATCGTCCGTCTCATCGACGAGGTGAAGAACCCGGTGCTCGGACTCGCGACGGGCTCGACCCCGCTGCCGGTCTACGAGGCGCTGCGCGAGCGCCTGGCCGGGCACGACGTGTCGCACGTGCGCGGCTTCGCTCTCGACGAGTACGTCGGACTCGACGCCGCGCATCCCGAGAGCTATCGCTCGGTGATCACCCGCGAGGTGATCGAGCCGCTCGGACTCGACCCCGAGCTGATCCGCGTGCCCAACGGCGACCTCGAGACCATCCGCCATGCGGGCGATGACTACGAGCGCGACATCATCGAGGCCGGCGGCGTCGATCTTCAGTTGCTGGGCATCGGCACCGACGGGCACATCGGCTTCAACGAGCCGGGTTCGTCATTCGCCTCGACCACCCGTCTCAAGACGCTCACCGAGCGGACCCGAGAGGACAACGCGCGCTTCTTCGACTCGCGCGACGAGGTTCCCCGGCACTGCATCACGCAGGGACTCGGCACCATCCTGCGCGCACGTCACCTGGTGCTGCTCGCCTTCGGCGAGTCGAAGGCACGGGCCGTCGCCGCCGCTCTCGAGGGGCCGGTCAGCGCGATCCTGCCGGCATCGGCCATCCAGCTGCACCCGCATGTGACCGTCGTGCTCGACGAGGCTGCCGCCTCGCAGCTCGCGCTGACCGACTACTACCGGTACAGCTACGACAACAAGCCGTCCTGGCAGGGCATCTGACGCGAGCTGCTGCCGGTCGCCGGGTCACGCCCAGGCGATCGGCAGCAGGTGCTCGGTGCTGAGCGGCGCGAGCGGAACGCTCGTCCAGTCGCCCGGCTCGAGCCAGCGCAGCTCGGCGAGCTCGGCCTGCACGATCACGTCGTCCGCTCGCGCGCGCAGCGCGAACGCGTCGGCGATCACACGATGGTCGGGTTCGTTCGCCGCCGCCGAGACGAACGTCCCCAGCGGGGTGAGGTCGGCCTCGCCCACGCGCAGCGACAGCTCCTCGTCCAGTTCGCGGATGAGCGTCTGAGCGGCGCTCTCACCGGCTTCCGGCTTGCCGCCCGGCTGCATGAACCTCGTGGTGCCGTGCTTGCGCACGACGAGCGCGCGGCCGCGGTCGTCGACGATAACGGCGGCGCTGACCCGGATGTCAGGCATCCGCGAACACCTTGCCGGGGTTGAGGATGCCCTGCGGGTCGAACACGCGCAGGATCTGCTTCTGGATCTGCCACTGATCGTCGCCGAGCTCCTCGGCGAGCCAGCGGCTCTTCAGGATGCCGACCCCGTGCTCGCCCGTGAGCGTGCCGCCGAGGCGGATCGCGGCACGGAACAGCTCGTCGGCCGCCGCCCAGATGCGCGGCGGCACCGTGTCGCCCTGGAAGATGAAGTTCGGATGCAGGTTGCCGTCGCCGGCGTGCGCCACGGTCGGGATGCTGACGCCGAACTCCTGTTCGATGCGGGCGATCTCGTCGAACATCGCCGCCATCGCGCTGCGGGGCACCGCGACATCCTCGATCAGGGTGGTGCCGAGGGCCGCCATGGCCGGATGCATCGAGCGGCGCACCGCGAGAAGCCGTTCGCCCTCGACCGGGTCGTCGGACAGCACGACCGCGCCACCGGCCTCGCGCAGCACGCTCGCGATGCGCTCGGCCTCGTCGCGCGCCGCCGGCCCGTCGGTCTGGATCGTCAGGTGCGCTGCGCCGGATGCGGGGGCGGGCAGCCGCAGCAGCGCGTGCACGGCGGCGAGGCAGGCGGCATCCATCAGCTCCATGATCGCCGGCTGCACACCCGCCGCGGTGACGGCCGCCGAGCCCGCGGCCGCGTCGCGCACGGTGGGGAACGACGCGGTGATCGTGCACACCGTGCCCTCGACGAGGCGGCGCAGCTTGAGAGTGGCGCCGACGATGACGCCGAGCCTGCCCTCCGAGCCGATCACGAGCGAGGTGAGGTCGAGCCCGGTGACGCCTTTCACCGTGCGGTGCCCCAGCCGCAGCAGCCGGCCGTCGGCGAGCACGATGTCGACGCCCAGCACCGCGTCGCGCACGACGCCGTACTTCGCGCAGAGAAGTCCGCCCGCGCCGGTCGCGATGTTGCCGCCGACCGTCGAGATCTCGCGACTGGCGGGGTCCGGCGGCCACCACAGGTCGTGGGTGGCCAGCTGTGCGTTCAGGTCGGCGTTCAGGATGCCCGGTTCGACCACGGCGAGCAGATCGTCGGGGCGCACCTCGACGATGCGATCCATCCGCACGGTCGACAGCACGATCTCTCCCGGGCCGGCGTTCGCCGCACCGGCGAGCCCGGTTCCCGCGCCGCGCACCACCACGGGGGTGCTCGTGGCCGACGCGACGCGCATGACGCGCTGCACGTCGTCGACCGAGCGGACGTGCACGACGGCGATCGGCGCGCCCGACGAGCGGTGTCCGCTGCGGTCCGCGCGGGCGTCGTCGAGGGCGGGAGCGGAGGTGTCGACGATGTCACCGAGCTCGCGGGTGAGGCGCTCGAGAACGGTCATGCTCGTGCTCGCTGCACGACGATCAGCCCAGCGCTCGTCGACCGGCGATGATGCCCGAGGTGACGGCGACGACCGCGAACGCGATCCCCGCCCAGGCCTGACCCATCGACCACCACGCCAGCGTGACCCCGACGTAGATGAAGACCTCGACCAGTGCGCGCAGGAACGGGTGCAGGCGCAGCACAGGACGCGGCGAGAGGAAGAGCGCCCAGATCAGCAGGGTGGCCACCGGCGCCCCGATGCCCACGACGATGTTCCACGGCAGGGGCCACGCGCCGAAGCCCCACAGCGCGAGAGAGACGAGAGCGGCGATCAGCACCAGAACGCGGACGATGTCGAGAGCGGTGATCGCCGGACGGTGGACGCCCGGCTCGGCGGCGGAGTTCTGGGACATGATCCCAGTCTATTCGGCGGTCCCCGAGAGCGGATTCTCGCCGGCCGGTGCCACTTCGTCCCGGGGGAGGGCCGGGTCATCGCCACGGACGGCCTGATCAGCCGGCGCCGTTCCGCCGGAGTTCTCGTCGCCGGTCGCCGGCTCATCACCGGTGACCGGTCCGTCGCCTGTTGCCGAGCCGTCGCCTGCTGCCGGACCGTCGCCAGCTGCCGAGTCGTCGCCCGGTGCTGACTCGTCGCCCGGTGCTGACCCGTCGCCCGGGGTGGGCGTCGGATCGGGTGTCGGAGTCGGATCCGGTGTCGGCGTCGGGGTGGGCTTCGGCGTCGGGGTGGGCTCGGGCGCGGGGGTCGGCGTCGGATCGGGTTGAGGCGACGGCGACACGGTCGGGGTCGCCGCGGGCGTGACCGGCTCCGCGGCCGCCACCGGCGCCGGAGCGACAGCACGCGGCACCGTCGGGGCATGAGGGATGGGCGCAGGGGGAGTACGCGGTGCGGGGCGGGACCGCTCCTCATCGAGGCGCATCATCGTCGACTGATCGGCGTTCATGGATTCGTCGGGCTCGACCGCGGACGCGATCGACGACGAGGCCGGGTCGGCGGCATTCGGTCGTGAGGTCGAGGGGGCGCCCGAGATCAAGGTCGGCACCACGGCCGCGGCGGCGACGACTCCCGCCACCAGCAGGGCCACCGACCCCGCTCCGATGACGGCCCCGATGCCGAGAACGGAACCCGACGCGCCGACGTGCGCCGCTGCCGCGCCGTCCGGCGTCACCTCATCGGATGCCGCGGCGGTGCCGTCGATGACGCTGCGCGGCATGGCGGCCGGCGCCGACGGCCGCATGCCCGATCGATCGGAACCGGAGCGGATCGAAGCGAGGTACGCGCTGCCGGCGGTGAGGCCGAGCACCAGCGGAAGCAGCACGAGCGGCAGGTGATCGGCGACGTGCTGCGCTTGCGTCGCCACGATCGAGCAGCGCGAGCACGATTCGAGGTGATCGTCGACGCGGCGCAGGGCGCGGGCGCTGAGATTGCCGCGTGCGTGAGCGCCGAGGTTCTCGATCGTCCAATGGCAGTCGGAGCCCTGTCCGGCGCTGCGCTGATGCGCTTGGAACCAGGCCTCGCGCAGCCCGTCGCGGGCTCGGAAGCTCAGCTGAGCGACGCCACCGGCGCCCATCCCGAGCAGTGGCGCGATATCGGACGGCGTCATCCGCTCGACCTCGGTGTACCAGAGCACCTCCTGCCAGCGCCCCGGCAGCGAGCGGAAGGCCTGCGCGATCAGCCTGCGGTCGAGCGTCTCGTCGGCCGATCCGGCAGTGGACTCGGGAACTGATCCGGGCTCGGCCTCGGCGCCCGTCGCGTCGTGATGCCCGGCATCCCACGCCGCAGCCGTGTTGCGGATGCTGGTGAACAGGTACGCGCGGAACGAGCCGTTGGGTCCGCCACCCTTGAGAACGGCCTGGTGGATGCGGGCGTAGGCCTCTTCCACGAGGTCGCCCGGGTCGATCGATGCGGACACGGACCGGGCGACCGCCATGCCGGAGGCGTGGTGGCGGCGCCACAGCTCGCCGAAGGCGTCGGCATCTCCCGATCGGGTGCGCAGCACGAGGTCGACGTCGGCGACCGCCTGCGTGCTCGTGTCACGGATCGCCATCGTCTGTCCTCCCCCCGCCGCGGGAACGTTCCCACAAGAAGGACGCGTGGGTGTCGCCTGGTCACGCGTCCTCGTTCATTCTGACCCCAAACGCGCTCGCGGGCCACCCCCTGTGGAGAACCTGCAAGAGCGCTCCCACGGTCGCGCGGGGGTGTTTGTCGCGACCGCCCAACGCGCTGTGCGCAGGGCCGCGGCCGAGGCGGGCCCCGGTCTCACCGGCGTGACGCGTCTCCGACCCAGACGCGCGCCACGTCGTACTGCGCGCTCAGCAGCACGGCATCCGCGACCATTCCCGGGCGCAGCGCGCCCAGCGATCCGTCGTGGCCGATCGCTCGGGCGGGCGTGGCGGTCAGCGCCTGAACGGCGTCGCCCAGTGGAACCCCCGCCTGCACCGCGCGGCGGAGCGCGACGTCCTGGGTGAGCGTCGACCCCGCGATGGAGCCCGTGCCGTCGGTGCGCGCCATGCCGTCCTTCACGGTGACCTTCACGGCGCCGAGGTCGTAGTGCCCGTCGGCGCTGCCGGCCGCGGCCATGGCATCCGTGATCAGAGCGACTCGTCCCGGCGCGATGTCGAACAGCATCTTGATGACCGCCGGCGACAGGTGGAAGTTGTCGGCGATGCCCTCGAGCACGACCCGGTGGTCGGCCGCGGCGGTCAGCACCGGTCCCGGTGCGCGGTGGTGGATGCCGTTCATCGCGTTGAACGCGTGGGTGAGGATCGTCGCCCCGGCATCGAACGCCTGGCGTGCGATCTCGGCGTCGGCGTCGGTGTGCCCGACGGCCGCCGCGGCTCCCGCGGCGACGACGAGGCGCACCGCCTCGAGCCCGCCGGGCAGCTCGGGGGCGATGGTCACCTGCCTGACGGTGCCGCGGCCGGCCTCGAGCAGTCGGGTCACCTCGGCCGACTGCGGATGCCGCAGCAGCGACGGCTCGTGCGCCCCCTGATGTCCGGGATCGAGGAAGGGGCCCTCGAGGTGACTGCCGAGGATGTCGTCGTCGGTCTCGACGAGGTCGGCGATCGACGCCACCTGGGCGGCCAGGTCGTCGACCGCCGCTGTGACGAGCGAGATCACCGCGCGCGTGGTGCCGTGGCTGCGATGCATGGCGCGGCCGCGGCGGATGGCCTCGATGCCGTCGTCGTACGCGACGCCGGCGCCGCCGTGCCCGTGGATGTCGATGAAGCCGGGCGTGAGCACGGCATCCGGTCCCGCGACGGCGGTCGCGTCGATCACGTCGTCGGCGGGCGCCCAGTCGTCGCCGGTGCCGCGCGCCGCGACCCGGCCCTGCTCGAAGCGCACCCAGCCGTCGTCGGTGATGCTGCCGTCGCCGTCGACGATCCGCGCGGAATGCACGACGCAGGACCCGCGGAAGTCGGTGGTGATCGCGTGCTCCAGGGTCATCGTCTGCTCCAGAATCTGTGGGGTGCCCGGCCGCCGGTGTCGCGGATGCCCGGGAAGGACCATGAATCGAATGTATCCCGGCCGGGGAATGTGACGCGGCAGACGCCGATGCGCTGGGGTCCGGCGAGGTCGATCCGCTAAGCTTCTTGCGTCGCGACTGGCGTCTGGGTGGGTCACCACCGGGGAGCGGCCTCATAGGAATCGACCGCGCGCCTGGGCCGATGAGGAACACCCCTAATTCCCGTGTGAACAGGAGACCGTCATGACCGACCGCTACTTCAACGCCCCGCTCGCCGAGGTCGACCCCGAGATCGCCGAGGTCCTCGATCGCGAGCTGAAGCGCCAGCAGACCTTCCTCGAGATGATCGCATCCGAGAACTTCGTGCCGGTGTCGGTGCTGCAGTCGCAGGGGTCGGTGCTCACCAACAAGTACGCCGAGGGCTACCCGGGTCGTCGCTACTACGGCGGCTGCGAAGAGGTCGACGTGGCCGAAGAGCTCGCGATCGCGCGCGCCAAGGAGCTCTTCGGCGCGGAGTTCGCGAACGTGCAGCCGCACTCCGGCGCCACCGCGAACGCCGCCGTGCTGCACGCGATCGCCCGCCCCGGCGACACGCTGCTCGGCCTCTCGCTCGACCAGGGCGGTCACCTGACCCACGGCATGAAGATCAACTTCTCGGGCCGGCTGTACGACATCGTCGCCTACGGCGTGAACCCCGAGACGTCGACGATCGACATGGACGAGGTGCGCCGCCTGGCCCTCGAGCACAAGCCGAAGGTCATCATCGCCGGCTGGTCGGCCTACCCGCGCACCCTCGACTTCGCCGCGTTCCGCGCGATCGCCGACGAGGTCGGCGCCCTGCTCTGGGTCGACATGGCGCACTTCGCCGGTCTCGTCGCCGCGGGCCTGCACCCGAACCCGGTGCCGCACGCGCACGTCGTGTCGTCGACCGTGCACAAGACCATCGGCGGACCCCGCTCGGGCTTCATCCTCACCAATGACGCCGACATCGCGAAGAAGATCAACTCGGCCGTGTTCCCCGGTCAGCAGGGCGGCCCGCTCATGCACGTGATCGCCGCCAAGGCGACCGCGTTCAAGATCGCCGGCACCCCGGAGTTCAAGGAGCGTCAGGAGCGCGTGCTGCGCGGCGCCGCGATCATCGCCGAGCGCCTCTCGCAGCAGGACGTGAAGGACGCCGGCATCGCGGTGCGCTCGGGCGGCACCGACGTGCACCTCGTGCTCGTCGACCTGCGTGACGCCAAGATCGACGGCAAGCAGGCCGAGGACCTGCTGCACGAGATCCACATCACCGTGAACCGCAACGCCGTGCCCGACGACCCGCGCCCGCCGATGATCACCTCGGGCCTGCGCATCGGCACCCCCGCGCTCGCGACCCGCGGCTTCGGCGACGCCGAGTTCACCGAGGTTGCCGACGTGATCGCCCTGGCGCTGCAGCCCGGGGCCGATGTCGAGGCGCTGCGCGCCCGCGTCGACGCCCTGGCATCCGCCTTCCCGCTGTACCCCGACCTGCAGCAGTAGGCCGCACGCCCTCCCTCGTTCTCACCCTCCTCGTCGAGACTTGCGTTCCAGCACGAGACAGCACGCTCTGCGCCATGTCTCGTGCTGGAACGCAAGTCTCGCGGAAAGAAGGCAGACATGACCGCGAAGATCCTCGACGGGAAGGCGGCCGCCGCCGCCATCAGGGCTGAGCTGACCGAGCGCGTGGCGGCGCTGCGCGAGCGGGGCGTCGTGCCCGGCATCGCGACGGTGCTGGTCGGCGCCGACCCGGCCTCGCAGCTGTACGTCGGCATGAAGCACAAGCAGTCCGAGGCCATCGGGATGAACTCCATCCAGCGCGAGCTGCCGGCCGATGCCACGCAGGCCGAGGTCGAGGCGCTGATCGACGAGCTCAACGCCGACGACAGCTGCCACGGGTACATCGTGCAGCTGCCGCTGCCGAAGCACCTCGACACCGACGCGGTCCTCGAGCGCATCGACCCGGCGAAGGATGCCGACGGCCTGCACCCGACCAACCTCGGCCGGCTCGTGCTCAACGTCAACGGACCGATCCACACCCCGCTGCCGTGCACGCCGCGCGGCGTGATCGAGCTGCTGCTGCGCAACGACTACGACCTGAGCGGCAAGCACGTGGTCGTCGTCGGGCGCGGCGTGACCATCGGACGCCCGATGGGGCTGCTGCTCACCCGTCGCGCCGTCAACGCCACGGTCACGCAGGTGCACACCGGCACGCCCGACATGTCGCCGTACCTGCGCCAGGCCGACGTGATCGTCGCCGGTGCCGGGGTCAAGCACCTCATCAGGGCGGAGGATGTGAAGCCGGGCGCTGCGGTTCTCGACGTCGGCGTCACCCGCGAGGACGACCCCGAGACGGGCAGGTCGAAGGTCTACGGCGACGTGCACCCTGACGTCGCCGAGGTCGCCGGCTGGATCTCGCCGAACCCCGGCGGCGTCGGCCCGATGACCGTCGCGCTGCTCATGACGAACGTGGTCGAGGCCGCGGAGCGCGCCGCCGGCTGATCCGACGACGCGGGGTCGGGGTCAGGCGGTCGCCGCGAGACGACCGCGGATGCCGCTGATGCGCGCATACTCGTCGAAGTCGAAGGTCGCCGTTCCCGTGGCATCCGTCACCTCGGCCGCCGAGAACGCGTCGTCGGCCCACTCCAGCCGCCACCCGGCGAGGCGGGCGAGATCCCACACCGACGACCGCGGGTCGCTCAGCTCGAGATCACCCATCACGCGGGGGAGCGCGGCGAGAGCCGCGGCGACGGTGAGCGGCGGCAGCGGCATATCGAGCAGCAGCACCGCTCTGGATCCGCCGCCGAACGGCGCGGAGTAGTACGGCGAGCGGCCCGTGATCTCGACCGCGGCCCCGCCGGTGACGTGCGCGACGTCGGCGATCCACGCATCGACGTCCTCGCCGACGTCGTCGGGGAACGGAACCTCGCCCCGGGTCAGCTCGGCGATGCCGTGCTGCTCGCCGTATGCGCGCAGTGCATCGGTGATGCCGCTGCGGTCACCCTGCGGCAGCGCCCACGACCACATCAGCGTGCGCGGCCCCGGCGCGATCGACACGAGCAGGTGCGGCACCGCCTCGAGCGTGCGCGCGGGCTCGTCGTGCGCCGAGAACGCGAACGTGCCGGCGGAGAGATCGGCATCCCAGCGGTGCTCGCCCAGCGACTCTGTCGCCGAGGCGAGCTGATCCTGCCGGAGGGCGGTGAACAGGGCGGCGCGGTCGGCCAGCGCGCGAAGCGTCTCGAAGCTCATCGCACCAGTCTGGCCGTGGATGCTATGACCTGCCGAAGCGTCTTCTGCGAGGTGGCTATGGTCGAAGACGAGAGCATTCCGAGACGAAGGAGTTTCCGCCATGCCCACGACGCAGGCAAGACCCGAGAAGCGCAGCATCATGCGCCCCGTGAACAGGTTCCTCGAGAGGTGGGTGCCCTCGGCGCTGACCTTCGCGATCGTGCTGACGCTGATCGTCGCGGTGCTCGCGATGACGCTCACGCAGACCAGCCCGGTCGACGTGGTGAAGGGCTGGGGTGACGGGCTGGCGGGGCTGCTGGCCTTCATGACCCAGATGTGCCTGATCCTGCTGCTCGGGTACATGCTCGCCAACACCCGCCCGGTGCAGAAGCTGCTGCGTGCGCTCGCCCGCGTGCCCGGCAACGCCGCGATGGCGTACGTCTTCGTGTTCGTCGTCGCCGCGGTGGCGAGTCTGATCACCTGGGGCCTCGGACTGATCGTGGGCACGCTGCTCGCCCGCGAGATCGCCGTGCAGGCGCGTGAGCGGGGCATGAAGGTGCACTTCCCGCTGCTGGTCGCCGCCGGCTACTCGGGCTTCGTCGTCTGGCACATGGGGTACTCGGGCTCGGGCCCGCTGACGGCGGCGACCCCCGGATCGTTCCTGGAGTCGAGCCTCGGCGGAGAGGTGATCCCCGTCTCCCAGACGACCTTCTCGACCTGGAACATGCTGGCCGCGCTCGGCGTGATCGTCGTGTGCGGGCTGCTGTTCTTCGTCATCCGGCCGCGCATGGGCGACCCGGTGTACGAGCTGCCGGTGCACGTCGGCTCGGAGGCGGCCGACGAGATCGACGACGAGGTCGTGACCCCCGCCGACCGCATCGACGCGTCGCGCATCCTGACGCTCGTGCTGGGACTCGCCCTCGTCGCCTACCTGATCGTGCACTTCGTGCAGGGCGGCACTCTGACGCTCGACGTCGTGAACTGGTCGTTCCTCGCGCTGATCCTGCTGCTGGTGCGCAACCCGTTCGAGCTCATCCACCTCACGAAGCGGGCGGCCTCGAACGTGGGTGAGATCCTGCTGCAGTTCCCGCTGTACGCCGGCATCCTCGGGATCATGGCGAGCTCGGGCCTGATCAAGCTGTTCTCGGATGCCTTCGTCTCGATCGCCACGCCGACCACCTTCGGCGTGCTCGCGCTGCTCTCGGCCGGCATCGTGAACTTCTTCGTGCCGTCCGGCGGCGGGCAGTTCGCCGTGCAGGGGCCGATCATGCTCGATGCGGCGAACCAGCTCGGCGTCGACCCGTCGATCGCGATCATGGCGGTGGCGTACGGCGACCAGTGGACGAACATGATCCAGCCGTTCTGGGCGCTGCCGGTGCTCGCCATCGCGGGGCTGAAGATGCGCGACATCCTCGGGTACACGTTCGTGACGCTGCTCGGCTCGGGCGTCGTGATGGCCGCCGTGCTGCTGCTGGTCAGTCTCTGACGCGCCGTGAGGAGGCGGCCGCGGGCTCAGCCCCGCACGGTCGCCGCCTCGACGCGGCCCATCCGCCACACGCTCGGCACCGCGACCGTCGCCAGCGCGATCACCGCGTACAGGATGCCCGAGGTGATCAGCACGGTCGCGGGGTCGGCGTGCGTGATCAGCCAACCGTAGACGAGCGTGCCGATCGGCATGACGACGAAGCTGCCGAGCATGTCGTAGCTCGAGACGCGACTGAGCTTGTCGAGCGGGATGTTCTCCATCATCGCGACGTTCCACCCCGTGCTGAAGACCTCGGCACCGGCGCCGGCGAGGAACGCCGCGATCGCGACGAGCACGACCGCCGGATGCACCCCCAGCATCGTCAGCGGGATCGCGAACAGGCTCATGCCCAGCATCCCGAAGCGCAGCGGCCGCCTCAGCGGGAACCACATCAGCACCAGGGTCATCAGCAGCACGCCGAGCCCCTCCGCACTGACCACCCAGCCCCAGCCGGCGATGCCGAGCCGCTCGTCGTTCTTCGCGATGTAGGGCCCGACGACACCCCACGCGCCGACGTGGATGGCGTTCATGATCATGAACGCGAGCACGACGGCGACCAGCCACGACCGGCTCCAGAACTCCGTCCACCCCTCGCGCAGGTCGGCGAACAGCGAGAAGCCGCCGTCGCCGACCGGCGGTGGCAACCGCACCAGGGCCAGGATCGGGATGGCGAGCAGCCAGCCCGCCATCTGCACGAGCATCGCCCAGGCGGGGCCGACCGTGGTCACGAGGATCCCGGCGATCACCGGTCCGCCGATCGTGACGGCCGATCGCACGAACGAGAGCATGGCGTTGGCCTGCTGCAGGTTCTCGGGGCTGGTCAGCTGCGGGATGATGCCCTGCATCGCCGGCATGACGAACGCGGTCGAGGCGCCGTTCACCGCAGCCAGCGCGGCGACCGCGGGGATGCTCGCCGTGCCGGTGAACAGCAGCGCGGCGATCGTGCCGATGGAGAGGATGTCGAGCACGTAGCAGACCTGGATCACCATCGCCCGGGGGAGGCGGTCGGCCACCACCCCGCCGAACAGCAGGAAGACGACGTTCGCCACCGTGAACGCGGTGAGCACGAGCGACAGACTGAGCGGGTCGTTGTCGATCTCGAGCACGGCGAAGGCGAGGGCGATCGACGACATCGACCCGGTCACCATCGTGATGGCCCTGGCGAGGAAGAACCAGCGGAAGTTGCGGTCGGTCATCGCCGCGAGCCCGCGGCTCACCGGGGTCTCCGCCGATTCTGCATCCGTTCATCCTGACACGGGCGGGTCCGCGTCAGTACTGATCGGTCCCGTCGGTTCCGGATGCCGGGATGAAGCGCGCCGCGAGCGCCTCGGTGCCGCGGGCGAGGATCGTCACGTCGGCGCTCGCGGAGAGGAAGTGCGCTCCCGCGGCGAGGTAGGCGTCGGCGCCGGCGGGGTCGAACGCGTTCACGCCCACCTTCTTGCCGGCAGCGCTCACCGCCTCGAAGACGCGCTGCACGGCGGCGAGCACGTCGGGGTGCGCCTGCTGACCGGGGAGGCCCATCGAGGCCGCGAGGTCGGCGGGACCGACGAGCACCCCGTCGACCCCGTCGACGGCGGCGATCTCGGCCGCCGCGTCCACGGCATCCGCCGATTCGATCTGCACGAACAGCGAGATCGTCTCCGACGCGTTCGGCACGTACTCGGGCACCCGGCCCCAGCGGCCGCTGCGGGCGAGGGCCGAGCCGACGCCGCGCACACCCTCGGGCGGGTAGCGCACGGCGGCGACCGCCGCCTGCGCCTCGGCCGCCGAGCCGACCATCGGCACCAGCAGGTTCTGCGCGCCGGTGTCGAGCACCTGCTTGATGATCACGGCGTCGTTCACCGGCACCCGCACGAGGGTGGGCACCCGGTACGCGGCGATCACCTGCAGCTGCTGCTGCACCGAGAGCACCGTGTTCGGGCCGTGCTCCATGTCGATGAGCAGCCAGTCGATGCCGGAACCCGCGCAGATCTCGGCGTTCAGCGTGGTGCCGGTGCTCAGCCACATGCCGATCAGCGGGCGGTCCGCGGCGGCCAGCGCGTCACGGAAGGTGGGCTCTAGACGAAGCGGCATGCGATCGTTCCCATCTCGCGGTAGTCGCACAGCACCTCGTCGCCGCGCTCGACCCACATGGGTCTGGTGAACGATCCTGCCAGGATGATCTCGCCCGCCTCGAGCCGCGCGCCGTGCTGGTGAAACTTGTTCGCCAGCCACGCGACGCCGGTCGCCGGATGCCCGAGCACACCGGCTGCGACGCCGGTCTCCTCGATCTGGCCGTTCTTCGACAGCACGCCGGGCACCCAGCGCAGGTCGATCTCGTCGGGCCGCATGTGCACGTCACCGAGCACCATCGCGCCGTACGCGGCGTTGTCGCTGATGGTGTCGACGATCGTGCGGCCTTCGAGCTCGATGTGCGAGTTGAGCACCTCGAGCGCGGGCACAGCGTAGTCGATCGCCGCGAGCGCGTCGTCGAGCGTGCAGTCCGGGCCCTCGAGCGGCGTCTTCAGCACGAACGCGAGCTCGACCTCGATGCGCACGTTCGAGAACGCGTCGAACGGGATCTCGGCGCCCGAGCGGTAGACGGTGTCGTCGAACATCACGCCGTAGTCGGGCTCGGTGATCCCCGTCGCCTGCTGCATGGCCTTCGAGGTCAGCCCGATCTTGCGGCCGACCAGGCGGCGTCCGGCGGCGAGCTGCGAGTCGCGCCAGACACCCTGGATCGCGTACGAGTCCTCGATCGTGGCATCCGGATACCGGGCGGTGATGCGCGGCATCACGCCGCGCGTGCGCTCGGCCTCGGCCAGCTCGGCCGCGAGGGCGGCGATCGTCTCAGCGGGGAGGGTCACAGCTGGTGTCCGAGCTTGTACTCGCCCTGCTTCCACTCGGGCATCGACTTCTCGCCCTCGTCGGGGCGGGTGTACGAGAAGCCGTCGGCGCCGATGGTGACGGCCATCTCGCTCGAGTCGGTGCGGGCGCGCACGGGCTGCGGGTCGCCGTCGAGGTCGAGCACGAGCGACGCATCGGTGTACCAGCTGGGCACGACGGGGTTGCCCCACCAGTCGCGGCGCTGGTTGTCGTGCACGTCCCACGTCACGACCGGGTTGTCGGGGTCTCCGGTGTAGTAGTCCTGCGTGTACACCTCGACGCGGTGCCCGTCGGGGTCGCGCAGATACAGGTAGAACGCGTTGCTGACGCCGTGGCGGCCGGGGCCGCGCTCGATGGCGTCCGAGCGTCGCAGCGCGCCGAGCTTGTCGCAGATCGCGAGGATGTTGTGCTTCTCGTGCGTCGCGAAGCACACGTGGTGCATGCGCGGTCCGTCGCCGCCGGTCATCGCGGTGTCGTGCACGGTGGGCTTACGGCGCATCCACGCCGCGTACACGGTGCCCTCGCCGTCCTGGATGTCCTCGGTCACGCGGAAGCCGAGGTCCTGCATGTAGCGCACGGCGCGCGGCACGTCGGGGGTGACCTGGTTGAAGTGGTCGAGCCGAACCAGCTCGCCGGGGATGTGCAGGTCGTAGCGCCACGACATCCGCTCGACGTGCTCGCTCTGGTGGAAGAACTCGTACGGGAAGCCGAGCGGGTCGACGACGCGCACCGAATCGCCGATGCCCTTCACGAACCCGTCCGCCTTGCGGCGCACGTCGCAGCCGAGCTCGGTGTAGAACTCCACGGCGCGGTCGAGGTCTTCGGGCGTGCGCACGCGGTACGAGAATGCCGCGACCGCGGCGATCTCGCCCTTGCGCAGCACGAGGTTGTGGTGGATGAACTCCTCGGTGGAGCGCAGGTAGATGGCGCTGTCGTCCTCTTCGGTGACGTACAGCCCGAGGATGTCGACGTAGAACTCGCGCGAGGCGGCGAGGTCGGTCACGACGAGCTCCATGTACGCGCAGCGGAGGATGTCGGGTGGGCTCGCGACGGGGGTCGCGATCGGGTCGTCGGTGTGGATGGGCGCCTCCTGGCTCACGTAGAAGCCGGAGGAGGTGAGCGTCTTTCCTGCGTGGTTCGTCATGTCAGCGTCCTTGCTTGTTCAGAAGAGACTGGGTCCGCGGTTGGGCCCCTGAGCCTGTCGAAGGGTCCAGGGTCCCAGAGATGGGTCCCTGCCCTTCGACAGGCTCAGGGTCCCAGAGAGGGGTCAGCGCGGGTCGGGGTCGTCGAGGTCCTGCCTGCCGAAGGCGGGGTTGTGCGGCTCGCCGAGGGTGATGTGCACGCTCTGCTGATCGGTGTAGAAGTCGATCGAGCGGTACCCGCCCTCATGGCCGAGTCCGGATGCCTTGACGCCGCCGAACGGGGTGCGCAGGTCCCGCACGTTGTTGGAGTTCAGCCACACCATGCCGGCCTCGACGGCCCCGGCGAAGTTGTGTGCGCGCTTGAGGTCGTTCGTCCAGATGTAGGCGGCCAGGCCGTAACGGGTGTTGTTCGCGAGCGCCAGCGCCTCCTCCTCGGTGTCGAAGGGGGTGATGGCGACGACGGGGCCGAAGATCTCCTCCTGGAAGATCCGGGCATCCGGTGCCACGTCCGCGAACGCGGTCGGCGCGACGTAGTTGCCGGTCGGAAAGCCTTCCGGGCGACCGCCGCCGGCGATCAGACGTCCCTCGGTCTTGCCGATCTCGACGTAGCTCATCACCTTCTCGTAGTGCTCGGGGTGCACCAGCGCGCCGACCTCGGTGGTCGGGTCGTGCGGGTGGCCGACCTTGACGCGCTTCGCGATCGCGGCGAACCGCTTGACGAACTCGTCGTAGACGCCGCGCTGCACGAGGATGCGGCTGCCCGCGGTGCAGCGCTCGCCGTTGAGTGAGAACACGCCGAAGACGCAGGCATCCACCGCGGTGTCGAGGTCGGCGTCGTCGAAGACGACGGCGGGGCTCTTGCCGCCGAGTTCCATCGACAGCCCCTTCAGAAAGGGCGCCGCGTTGCCGAAGATGATCTGCCCGGTGCGGCTCTCGCCGGTGAACGAGATGAGCGGCACGTCGGGGTGCTTGACGAGCGCGTCGCCGGCGTCTTCGCCGAGGCCGTTGACGAGGTTGAACACGCCCTGCGGCAGGCCCGCCTCTTCGAAGATGCCGGCCCACAGCGACGCCGACAGGGGAGTGAACTCGGCGGGCTTGAGCACCACGGTGTTGCCGGTGGCGAGCGCCGGACCGAGCTTCCACGATTCGAGCATGAACGGGGTGTTCCACGGCGTGATGAGGCCCGCGACACCGATCGGCTTGCGGTTGACGTAGTTCATCTGCTTGCCGGGAACCTTGAAGGCGTCGTCGGCCTGCGCGACGATGAGGTCGGCGAAGAACCGGAAGTTCTCGGCAGCGCGGCGGGCCTGGCCGAGGGCCTGCGTGATGGGCAGACCCGAGTCGAACGACTCGAGCTCGGCCAGGCGCGCGTCGCGCGATTCGACGATGTCGGCGATGCGGTGCAGCACGCGCGAGCGCTCGCGCGGCAGCATGCGCGGCCAGGGGCCCTCGGTGAAGGCGCGCCGGGCGGCCGCGACGGCACGGTCGATGTCGGCCTTCTTGCCGGCGGCGGCGTGCACGTACGTCTCGTTGGTGACGGGGTTGAGCACCGCGAAGGTGTCGCCGTCGATCGAGTCTGTGAACTCGCCGTCGATGTAGTGCTGGATCTTCGAGGGGAGGTCGGCGGGGGTGTAGACGTCGGTCATCATCGTCCTTCTTCGCTGGTGTGGGAGTGCCGGGCAGCCAGGAATGCGTCCCGGGTGCGCCAGCGGTGGTTTCGTGCGGACAGCTCGATCTCGAGCGGCTCGGCGCCGTCGCGGATCAGCTGCAGGATCTGCTCGTGCTCTTCGACGGAGTGCCGTGCCCGGCCCGGCACGTAGGCGAAGGTGGAGTCCCGGATGCCCGAGAGCCGACCCCACCCGCGGTGCACGAGGTCGAGGATGTGCGGGTTCGGGCAGGGTTCGAACAGCACCGAGTGGAATTGCTGGTTCAGCTGCGTGAAGCGGTGGGCGTCGAAGTGATCGAGCAGCTCGCGCATCTGCTCGTCGATCTGCTCGGCTCGGACGAGCGCCTCCTCGTCGAGCAGGGGAGCGGACAGCGCGGTCGCCGAGCCCTCGACCAGACCGAGGGTCTGCATGGTGTGCGCGTACTCGTCCTCGTCGATCAGCGACACGTGCGCGCCCACATTGCGCTCGAAGGTCACGAAGCCCTCGGCCTCTAGGCGGCGGATCGCCTCGCGCACCGGCACGACGCTCATCTGCAGCTCGCGGGCGATGGCACCGAGCACGAGGCGGTAGCCGGGGCCGTAAGCGTACGAGGCGATTCGCGAGCGAAGCCAGGTGTAGGCCTGCTCGGACTTGCTGCCCTCGCGCACGAGCGTGCTCATCGGCTTGCCTCGTACTTCGCGCGCCACTCGGCGTTCATCGGGAACAGCCCGTCGACCGGGGTGCCCGCGGCGACCTGCTCGGCGATCCAGGCGTCCTCGTCCTCCTGCGCGAGAGCCGCATCGGCGACCTCTTCCGCGAGGTGCGCGGGGATGACGATCACGCCGTCGCCGTCGCCGACGATGACGTCGCCGGGCTGGACGGTCGCCCCGCCGCAGCCGATCGTGACGTCGAACTCCCAGGGTACGTGCTTGCGGCCGAGCACCGAGGGGTGCGCGCCCTTCGAGAACACCGGCAGCCCGATCTCGGCTACTGCGTCGAAGTCGCGCACGCCGCCATCGGTGACCACGCCGGCGGCACCGCGGGTGCGGGCACGCAGCGCGAGGATGTCACCGAGGGTGCCGGTGGTCTCGTCGCCGCGGGCCTCGATCACGATGATCTCGCCCTCGCCGACCGCGTCGAATGCGCGCTTCTGGGCGTTGTACCCACCGCCATGGCTCTTGAAGAGGTCTTCGCGGGCCGGCACGAAGCGCAGGGTCTTGGCGGTGCCGACGATCTTGGCGCCTGGCAGGTTGGCGGAGAGGCCGTCGATGAAGCAGGAGTGCAGGCCGCGCTTGCGCAGCTGACTCGACAGCCCCGCGGTGGGGGCGACCTCGAGCTTGGCGCGCAGCTCGGCCGACAGGCCCGGCTGGGTCCCTGAGCCGGTCCCCTCCTGGGTCCCTGAGCCCGTCGAAGGGCCGGCCGGCAGCCCTGCCAGCTCACGTGAACCCCATGCCTCGGCCCGCTGCAGATCGTCGACCGCCGGCATCGAACCGAGCGCGGGGTCGAACTCGACCTCGCCCTGCGTGACCGTGGTGCGCAGGCGTCCCGATGAGGGGGCGCCAGGGGCATCCGGGGCGTCCACCTCGATCTCGACCACGTCGCCCGGCACGATCACGCTCGAACCCGCCGGCGTGCCGGTGAGAATGATGTCGCCCGGCTCGAGCGTGAAGTGCTGCGAGAGGTCGGCGACCAGCTGGGGGAGGGGGAAGAGCAGGCCGGCGGTCGTGTCGTCCTGGGCGAGCTCGCCGTTCACCCACGCGCGCACCCGCAGGGCGGCCGGATCCACCGATGCCGCGTCGATGAGCTCGGGTCCGACGGGGGTGTAGCCGTCGCCGCCCTTGGAGCGGACGTTCGAGCCCTTGTCGTTGGCGCGCAGGTCGTAGAGGCCGAGATCGTTCGACGCGGTGACGGATGCCACATGCGCCCACGCCTCGTCGAGCGAGACCCGGCGGGCGGCGGTGCCGATGATCAGGGCGATCTCACCCTCGAAGGCGAGCAGCTCGGTGCCGGCGGGGCGCTCGACCACGCCGTCGGTGCCGGCGAGGGAGCTGGCCGGCTTGAAGAAGTACGACGGGGCAGCGGGGCGCCGGCCGCGCTGGTCGGCGCGTGAGACGTAGTTGAGGTGGACCGCGATGATCTTGCCTGCTCGGGCGAGCTCGGTCATGGGGCGCCTCCTCGCGCTGGTGCGGCATCTCGGATGATGCCTTGTGCGTCGTATTCGAAATCGTATATGATCGCTCCACCGGTGGCAAGCACTTCTCATCAGCCGCCGCCCGACAACGACGTCCAAGGAGAATCATGAGCGACGAGCTCGGTCGACCCGGATTCACGCCGACAGGCACCATCGCCAGCCATAAGGATCGCCGCCGCGTGGTGTTCGCGACGGTCGTCGGCACCACCGTCGAGTGGTACGACTTCTTCATCTACGCCTTCGCTGCGGCCACGGTGTTCGCGGCGCTGTTCTTCGAGCCGATGGGCAAGGAGTTCGCGCAGATCGTGGCGTTCTTCACCGTCGGCGTCAGCTTCCTCTTCCGACCTCTCGGCGCCTTCCTCGCCGGACACTTCGGCGACAAGATCGGTCGTCGGCCGATGCTCGTGATCACCCTGCTCGTGATGGGCGGCGCCACCACACTGGTGGGTCTGCTGCCCACGCACGCCGCCATCGGCGTCTGGGCGCCGATCCTGCTCATCCTGCTGCGCGTGCTGCAGGGCATCTCGGCAGGCGGCGAGTGGGGCGGAGCCGTGCTGATGGCCGTCGAGCACGCGCCCAAGGCCAAGCGCGGCCTCTTCGGCGCCTCGCCGCAGATCGGCGTGCCGATCGGCCTGCTGCTGGCGTCGATGATGCTGGCACTGATGGCGCAGATCGCACCAGGAGAAGCGTTCCTCTCCTGGGGATGGCGGGTGCCCTTCCTGCTGTCGATCGTGCTGATCGGCGTCGGCTACTGGGTGCGCCGTCACGTGTCGGAGAGTCCGGTGTTCACCGAGATCGCCGAGCGCAAGGAGGAGACGAAGATGCCGATCGTGCAGCTGCTTCGTCACCACCTGCCGCTGGTGATCGTCGCCGCCCTCGTCTTCGCCGGCAACAATGCGGTCGGCTACATGACCACGGGCGGTTACATGCAGCGCTACGCGACCGCGTCACCCGGCCCGATCGAACTCGACACGTCCGCGGTGTTCTGGGTGGTCGCGCTCTCGGGCGTCACCTGGCTCATCTCGACGTGGTTCGCCGGGTGGTTCTCCGACAGGATCGGTCGGCGCAGCACCTACATCGTGGGGTGGGTGCTGCAGCTGATCGGTGTGCTCCTGCTGTTCCCGCTCACGAACATCGGCACCGTGGCATCCCTGGCCTGGGCGCTGGTGATCCTCACCGTCGGCCTCGGGCTCACCTACGGTCCGCAGGCGGCGCTGTACGCGGAGCTGTTCCCGGCATCCATCCGATTCTCGGGAGTGTCGATCTCGTACGCGATCGGCGCCATCCTCGGCGGCGCGTTCTCGCCGATGATCGCGCAGGCGATCTTCCAGGCCACCGGACAGACGACCGGCATCACCTGGTACCTCGCGGGAATGACCGTGATCGGCCTGATCGCCACCCTGCTGCTGCGGGACCGCACCGGGATCCCGCTCGGGCCCGAGCACGAGGCCGAGCAGGCCAAGAGTCCGATCTACGGCCTGTCGAAGGCCTGAGTACCCTGGGGGCGGATGCCGGCGGCATCCGCCCCGCGAAGGAGCGAAGATGCAGTTCCACCACCACGGCTATGTCTCTCACGATCCGCGGGTGCTGCCCGCCGCGGGCCTGGGCGTCGATCGAGCGGCCGCTCTTCCCGACGAGGTCGACGTGCTCATCGTCGGATCGGGACCGGCGGGCATGCTGCTGGCGGCACAGATGTCGCAGTACCCGAACGTGAACACGCGCATCATCGAGAAGCGCGACGGCCGGCTCGTGCTGGGCCAGGCCGACGGCATTCAACCGCGCAGCGTCGAGACCTTCCAGGCGTTCGGCTTCGCTGAGCGGATCGTCGCCGAGGCCTACAACATCGGCTGGATGAACTTCTGGGGCCCCGACCCCGAGAATCCCCAGAACATCATCCGCACTGCACGAACCGCCGACTACGCGTACGACATCTGCGAGTTCCCGCACCTCATCGTCAACCAGGCGCGGGTGCTCGACTACTTCGCCGAGGCGGCCGCCGACGGTCCCGGCCGCATCGTGCCCGACTACGGCGTCGCCTTCCTCGGCCTCACCGTGCACGACGCGGGCGAGCATCCGGTCGAGGTGCGTGTCGACGACGACGGCACCGAGCGCACCATCCGCGCGAAGTACGTCGTCGGATGCGACGGCGCGCGCAGCGGCGTGCGCACGGCGATCGGGCGCATGCACGTCGGCGACATGGCGGCGCATGCCTGGGGCGTGATGGACGTGCTGGTGAACACCGACTTCCCCGACTGGCGCACCAAGTGCGCGATCAACGCCGAGGCGGGCAACATCCTGCACATCCCGCGGGAGGGCGGCTACCTCAGCCGGATGTACATCGACCTCGGCGCGGTCGCCGCCGACGACGACCACCGGGTGCGCCAGACGCCGATCGAGGAGATCATCCGCAGGGCGAACGAGATCCTGCATCCGTACTCGCTCGACGTCAAGGACGTCGCCTGGCACAGCGTGTACGAGGTCGGCCACCGCGTCACCGACGGCTTCGACGACGTCATCGACGGATCGGGACGCACCCCGCGTGTCTTCCTCACCGGTGACGCGTGCCACACGCACAGCGCGAAGGCGGGCCAGGGCATGAACGTGTCGATGCAGGACGGCTTCAACCTCGGCTGGAAGCTGGGATCGGTGCTCACCGGCCGCAGTCCCGAGACGCTGCTGGCCACCTACGGCGCTGAGCGCCGGCCGGTCGCGCAGCAGCTGATCGACTTCGATCGCGAGTGGTCGAGCCTGATGGCACGCAAACCCGAGGAGATCAGCGACCCGCAGGAGCTGGCGACCTTCTACCTCGGCACGGCCGAGTTCCCCTCCGGCTTCATGACTCAGTACACCGCGTCGATGATCATCGGCACCGACCGGTACCAGGCGCTCGCCGCAGGCTTCCCGCTCGGCAAGCGCTTCAAGTCGGCCGAGGTGACGCGTGTCTGCGACGGCAACGTCATCCATCTCGGGCATCACGCCAGGGCCGACGGCCGCTGGCGCGTCTACGCCTTCGGCGACGCCTCGGGCGAAGGCCTGCGCGCCTGGGCGGCGCAGGCGGCGCCGGTCTTCGCACGCTTCACCCCGGTGGATGCCGACGTCGACGCGGTCTTTGACGTGAAGGCCGTCTACCAGGGCTCGTACGAAGACGAAGAGGTGACGACCGCGCCCGAGCTGTTCGCGCCGAAGACCGGGCCGCTCGGCCTGACCGACTGGGAGAAGGTGTACGCGTCGGCTCCCAGCAAGTGGAACGACACCGACATCTTCGAGGCGCGGCAGCTCTCGCGCGACGGCGTCGTGGTCGTCGTGCGCCCCGACCAGTACGTGGCGGCGATCCTGCCGCTGGACGCGATCGACGAGCTGACCGCGTTCTTCGACGGGGCGCTGCTGCCGGCATCCTGAACCTGGTCTGAGCTGCGGAACGCAGGACGTCACGCGAAACGCAGGAGCCGATCTCGAATCCGCTCCTGCGTTTCGTGCGTTCTCATGTGTTTCGCGCGTGACGGGATGCGGAGGATGTCGGCCATCCGTACATGACAGGTGTCACGCGGAAGGCGTGACAGCGCCCTCCGGCGTCCGGCTGCGCGCAGCGGGAGAGTGGAGGCATGACCACAGCGACAGCCACGGCAGAACCCGATGCGACGACCGCCGATGCACCCGCCATCGTCCTGGCTGGCGTGCGCCGCCACTACGGCACGGGCGACCGCCGCGTCGATGCGGTCGCCGGCCTGGACCTCACCGTGAACCGCGGAGAGATCATGGCCCTTCTCGGGCCCAACGGCGCAGGTAAGACCACCACCCTCGACATGCTGCTCGGGCTGACGCCGCCGAGCGAGGGTCGGGTGACGGTGCTCGGGCAGACGCCGGCGCGAGCGACGGCATCCGGCGCGATCGCCGCCGTTCTGCAGACCGGTGGGCTGCTCTCCGACCTGTCGGTGCGTGAGACCGTCGAGGTCATCGCGTCGCTGCACGGACGCGAGGCGCTCGGTCGCGTGACGGAGACGCTCGAGCGGGCGGATCTGCGAATGCTCGCCCGTCGCCGCGTGTCCAAGTGCTCGGGAGGCGAGCAGCAGCGCGTCAAGTTCGCGCTGGCCCTGGTCGCGGATCCGGGCATCCTCGTGCTCGACGAGCCGACCGCGGGCATGGACGTCACCGCTCGCCGTCGTTTCTGGGACGTCATGCGGGCGGATGCCGATGCCGGCCGCACCATCGTCTTCGCCACGCACTACCTCGAAGAGGCGGAGCAGTTCGCCCGCCGCACGGTCGTGATGAATCGCGGCCGCATCGTCGCTGACGCTCCGACCGATCGGCTGCGTGCCAGCCTGGGCGCTCGAACCCTCGCCGCGACGCTGCCACCAGAGGGCGTGCGGGCGATCCTCGACATCCTGCAAGCCCGTCCCGATGTCACGGACCTGCGCGTCGACGCCGGCCGCGTCAGCCTGCGCGCAGCCGACTCGGATGCCGTGGCATCTGCTCTTCTCACCTCAGGGGCGCACGATCTGGAGATCGTCGCACCCACCCTCGAGTCCGCCTTCACCACCTTGACGGAGAACTGACATGACCACCATCTCACCCACCATGCTGCGGATCGAGGCGCTGCGTCAGCTGCGCAACCCGTACACCCTCGCGTTCACGCTGGCGATGCCAGTCGCCATGTACCTGCTCTTCGGCGCAGGCAGCGACGTCGGGCACCTGCCCGCAGGGCACGGGAACGTCGCGTTTTACATCATGGTCTCGATGGGCGCCTACGGCACCGCTGTTGCGATGAGCTCGCTCTCGTCGCTCGCCGCCGCTGAGGCCAAGCAGGGGTGGGGCCGCCAGCTCGCCATGACGCCGCTCGGCACCGCAGGCTACGCGCTGGCGAAGCTCGTCAACGCGCTCACCTTCGCCGTGCTCGCCCTCGTCGCCGTCTTCGTGGCGGGCGTCGCCACCGGCGCGCAGGCCGACGACATGTGGCGGTGGGCGGCGGCAGCGGGGATCGTCCTCGGGCTGGGAGTGACGTTCGGCTTGTACGGGCTCGGGGTGGGGCTGTTCTTCAACAGCGACTCGGCCGCTGCTCTGGCGTCGATCTCGATGACGTTCTTCGGCTTCCTCGGCAACGTGTTCATGCCGCTCGACGGCGTCATGCTCGAGATCGCCCGCTTCACCCCGATGTACGGCTTCGCCGCGCTGGCGCGCTGGCCGCTCACCGACGGCACCCTCACGACAGGCCAGACGGACCCGCTGTGGATGCTTGTGCTCAACATCGGCGCATGGACGGCGTTCTTCGTCCTGCTCGTGGTGGCCGGAGCGAAGCGCTCGCGTGCCCGTCGATAGGCTCGAGCGGTGACCACGCACGCCGCGACGAACCCCTGGGAGCGCTTCGGGTGGATGATGGCCGTCGTCTGGCTGGTCTTCCTGGTCTATCCGGTCATGGCGCTGCTGCGCTCCGACGCCGCGCCGCACTGGATCAGCATCGGCTGGTTCGCGATCGTCGCGTTCGCCGTGCTCTACGTCGTGGGCTTCATCCGTGGGATGTCAGACGGCACCGCCGTTGGAGACGCCCCTCGATCCGGGCAGTGGGTCATCTTCAGTGCACTGATCGTCTGCGCGCTGGTCTCGGTGCCCGCCGAGGGCGGTTCGGCGCTGAGCTTCCTGCCGTTCATCATGTCCTTCGCGTCATACGGGCTCACACGCCTCTGGCACTGGATCACCACCATCGCCTCCCTGGCGGTGACCACTGCGACCGTGCTGCTCGCGCCAAACGGGCGCAGCTACGCCTCGGTGCTCGCCATCATCGCGATGGTCGGGGTGGTGAACACCGTCTCGACCTGGCTCATCATCCGCTCGGCGCAGGCTGAGGCACTGGGACGGGAGCTGGCGACCAGTGAGGGCAGAGAGGCGGTGGCGCGTGACGTGCACGACCTGATCGGACATTCCCTCACGGTGGTGCGGCTCAAGGCCCAGCTCGCTCGCCGGCTGATCGAGTCCGACCCGGATCGCGCGAAGGCCGAGCTGGAGGCGATCGAAGAGCTCACCGCCGAGGCCATCGCCGGCGTGCGCTCCACTGTCGCGGGTGCCCGCATCGCCGCACTCGCCGACCAGCTGGCCGCGAGCCGAGAGGCCCTGCGCGCGGCCGACATCGAGGTGCGCGTCAGCGGCGAACCCGACGTGCTGTCCCCGTCGCAGGCGCTCACCTCCGGGTGGATCCTGCGTGAGGCGACCACCAACGTGCTGCGGCATGCTCGTGCGAGCGTGGTGAACGTGCGCATCGCCCCCGGTCGATTCGAGGTGCACGACGACGGAGTGGGCTCCGGCGGCAGGGAGGGCAATGGGGTGCGCGGGATGCGCGAGCGAGCAGCCGCGGCCGGAGCCGCGATCGCCGTGCGTTCGGACGCCGGCACCCACGTGGAGGTGACGTGGTGAGCGCCGAGGCCATCCGCCTGCTTCTCGTCGACGACCAGGCGCTGATCCGTGGTGCCATGGCCGCCCTGCTCGAACTCGAAGGAGACATGACGGTTCTCGGCACCGGGGCGGACGGCACGGATGCCGTACATCTCGCAGCCGAGCTGCGACCGGATGTCTGCCTGATGGACATCCAGATGCCGGGGCTCGACGGGATCGACGCGACGCGCGCCGTGCGCGCCGCCTGCCCGGACACCCGGGTGCTGATCGTCACGACATTCGCGCGCCCGGGCTATCTGCGCTCGGCGCTGGATGCCGGTGCCGCCGGGTTCGTCGCCAAGGACGCCCCGGCCGAGCAGCTCGCCGAGGCCGTGCGCCGGGTGCATGCGGGATTCCGGGTGCTCGACCCCTCTCTCGCTGAGCAGAGCCTGTTCGAGGGCGCCAACCCGCTCAGCGAGCGCGAGCGCCAGGTGCTGAGGCTCGCCGCCGACGGACGGACAGCGGGGCGCATCGCCGAGGAGGTCTTCCTGTCGCCGGGCACCGTTCGCAACGTGCTCTCCTCGGCGATCGGCAAGACCGGGGCATCTAACCGCGCCCAGGCCGTGCGGTCGGCTCAGGACAAGGGTTGGATCTGAGACGATGCCGGGTCAGGAGTTCACCCGGATGATCTCCTCCTGGTACGGCGCGATGACCTTGCCCGAGATGCGCAGGTCGAGCACGAGGAAGCGGCGTTCGGCCGGATCTTCGGACGCCCATGTGCGCAGGCGGTCGAGGTCGGCGAGCGTGCGCACGACGACGCCCTCGGCGCCGACCGCGGCCGCGAAGGCGGCGAAGTCGACCTCGGGGATGAGCATCGGCGCCTCGGCGAGACCCTTCAGCCCGTACAGGTTGACCTCGGCGCCGTAGGCCGCATCGTTCCAGATCACCGCGACGCCCCGGCCTGAGGCGGCGCGCACTGCGGATTCGAGGTCGGCGATCGCCATCAGGCCGCCGCCGTCGCCCGAGGTGAGCACGATCGTCTGCTCGGGGCGGGCGCGGGTGGCGCCGACGACGCTCGGCCAGCCCTGCCCGATCGACTGGAAGGCGGTGCCGACCATCATCATCCGATCGGGAGCGGTGACCGACCAGTACATGTTCGCCCAGCCGATGAAGTGCCCGCCGTCGGAGACGACGACGCGGTCGTCCGGCAGCAGCTCGGCGATGCGGCGTGCGGCGGAGCGCGGGTCGAGCCGCCCGTCAGGGGCGAGCTCACCGCCGTCCGCGTACGAGCGGGCGGCCTCGACGTCGACCGTCTCGCGCCAAGGGGTGCGCCCGTCGCCCGCCGTCGCGTCGGCCGTGCCCGCCGCCGAACCGGATGCCGGGGCGTGGAGCCGCTCGACGAGCGCCTCAGCCGCAAGACGCGCGTCGGCACGCACGTAGCCGCCGACGTGCGCGTGCGTCGCCGCCGGCGTCACGTCGATCTGGAAGACCTTCGTTCCGGGGGCGAACAGCTCGCCGAAGCGCATCGTGAACTGGTTGAGCGAGGCGCCGAACACGACGGCGACGTCGGCGTCGCGGATCAGCTGCATGGCGCCCTCGGCGCCGAACCCGCCGGTCACGCCGAGATCGTAGCGGGCGTCGGGGAAGACACCGCGGCCCAGAGCGGTGGATGCCGTGAGCGCGCCGGTCGCATCCGCAAGAGCACCGAGGGCGTCGCTCGCGCCGGCCAGCCAGGCGCCGCGGCCGGCGAGCAGGAACGGGCGCTGGGCGGAGCGCAGCGCGTGAGCGATCTCACCGAGCATCCCCTCGGCGAACTCGCCTCGCGGGGCGAGCGGTGCCGGAACGCGCGGCTCAGGAGCCGCGGCGACGGGGCCCGCCTCGAGTGCGGCGACGTCGTAGGGGATGGCGAGCACGACGGGCACGCGGTACGTGAGGGCGTGCTCGATCGCGATGACCGTGGTCGCGGCGGCATCCGCGTGTCCGGTCGTATAGGTGCGCGCGCCGACGGCCGATGCCATCGCGATCTGATCGACATCCCACGGGCGGGGGCCCGAGGTCGGCTCATCGCCCACGACGAGCACGAGCGGCACGTGCGCCTGCACGGCCTCGGCCAGCGCCGTCAGGGTGTTCGTGAACCCGGCGCCGTACGTCGACGTCGCCGCGGCGATGCGGCCGGAGGCGCGGAAGTGGGCGTCAGCGGCCACCACGGCACCCTGCTCGTGGCGCACCGCGGTGAAGACGGCGTCGGTCTGCTTCTCGATCGCGTCGAGGAAGTACGCGTTGCCGTTGCCCATCACGCCGAAGACGTGGTCGATGTGCTGAGCGAGGGTGAGGGCGACCTGGGCGGAGACGGTGGGCATGCGGAAGCGCCTTTCAAGACAGGAACGGAGGGATCCGTATGTGTCTCGCGCCTCCCGCTGCATCGCGGAGTGCTTCGTGCCCCTTTTTCGAGCACCGGCCTGAGAGGCCGGACTCTTCCGATAGTAGCGCCGCGGCAATATAGCTCGCGCAGCTATCCCGGTCGAGGCGGTAGTGCGAATCGGTCATCCGGTAGAGAGTGGACGCTCCGAACGCGACCGCACAGCATCACGGAGGGCACCATGTCGGGAAATCTCGAGCAGCCGGCATCGCAGGGCGACGCGCAGAGCAGCACCGCGAAAGAGCGGCAGGCGCCGCAGCCCGACGACGCGCGCAAACCGCAGACCCCGCCCGAGATCGACAAACCCTCGTGGAGGTACGCGCTCACACGCGCCTTCTCGGAGTTCCTGCGCGACCGGTGCACCACGCTCGCCGCTGCGCTGACGTACTACAGCGTCCTGGCGATCTTCCCCGCACTGCTTGCCGTCGTCTCGCTGGTGGGGCTGTTCGGCCAGGCCGACGAGACCACCGACCTCCTGCTCAGCGTGCTCGGACGCGTGGCCGACGACTCGGTCGTTCAGGTGCTGCGTCCGCCGATCGAGCAGCTCGCTCAGTCGAACACCGCGGGCTTCGCGCTCATCATCGGTCTGGCCGGCGCCATCTGGTCAGCGTCAGGGTATGTCAGCGCCTTCTCGCAGGCGATGAACACCATCTACGAGATCGATGAGGGTCGCCCGTTCTGGAAGCTGCGCCCGATGGTGCTGCTGCTCACCGTCATCCTGCTGATCATCGCGGTGGCGATCGTGCTGCTGGTGATCGTCTCCGGACCGATCGCCGAGGCGATCGGCGAGACGATCGGGCTCGGTGAGGTGGCGCTCACCGTGTGGAGCATCGCCAAGTGGCCGGTCATCGTGCTGCTCGCCGTTCTGGCTCTCGCGATCCTGTACTACGGCAGCCCCAACGTCAAGCAGCCGAAGTTCCGCTGGATGAGCCTTGGCGCGTTCGTCGCGCTGCTGATCATGGTGATCGCGTCACTCGGATTCTTCTTCTACGTGATCAACTTCAGCAACTACCAGAAGACGTACGGCAGCATCGCGGGCGTCATCATCTTGCTGCTGTGGCTCTGGATCGTGAACCTGTCGCTGCTGTTCGGCGCGGAGTTCGACGCCGAGATGGAGCGCGGTCGTCAGCTGCAGGCCGGCATCGAGGCGGAGGAGAGCATCCAGCTGCCGCCGCGCGACGACAGGCAGAGCAAGAAGATGCAGGAGAAGGAGCAGAAGACCATCGAAGAGGGGCGCGAGCTGCGACTGCGCGCGGAGAACGACTCCCACGACGATGACGACGACCGGCGCGAGGAGGACGCGTCGAAGCGCTGATCGCAGGTCGTCGATCGAAGCGGCGGGAGTCTAGCCGTGCAGGGCGTGCTCTGCGGCGAGGTCGAGGGTCGACACCGAGCGGTCGTCGAGCCGGATCGCGGTGACCGATTCGGCCGGAAGGGGAGTCCAGCCGGCGCCTGCGACGCCGGTCGAGCCGACCGCGATCGTGCCGTCGGGGGCTTCGCGCCAGCGCAGCGCGAAGTAGTCCTCGTTGTGCTCACTGGGCAGGACACCGGCCAGCGGGGCGAGGCGGGAGAGATCGTGATCGGTGAGGATGCTGGTGGCGCTGGCGTGCACGACGACGAGCTGCTCTTCGTCGAGCACCAGCGCGTTCAGGCTGGCGAGCGGGAACAGCTCTCGCAGCATCGTCGCGACGCGCGTCGTCGCCTGGTGCAGGCCGAGTCCTTCGGCGACTTTCTCGCGGATGAGCGCGAAGTACATCTCGCTGTCGGTGGTGCCGGTGAGCGTCGCGATGCTCTCGGGGGAGAGCAGGGATCTCAGCTGGTCGAGCGGTTTGATGGAGCCGTTGTGTGCGAAAGTGATGCCGTCGGCCGTGAAGGGGTGCGCGTTGCAGTCGAGCACGGGCAGCCCGGCTGTGGCCCATCGCAGGTGCACGATCGCCGAGCGGCACTCGGCATCCATCGCCTGCTCGAACGCCCCATCGCCGATCGCGGATCGCGCCGAGCGGTGCGCGACGGGCGACTGCCCGGGCGCGCTCACGCCCGCCCAGCCCCAGCCGTCGCCGTGCAGGCGCGCCAACGAGAGCAGGCTCTCCATGCCGTCTCGGCCCAGCTCGCGGCGGGCAGCGGAGCGATCAGATGAGACGAAGGCGAACAGGCGGCACATGACGGAAAGACCTCGGAAATCGGGATGAGGGATGCGGCGGGCGACGCGATCCCTCCTTCGTTTCTACCTCATCCCTGGTGAAGCGGGGCGGAATCCCGTCGTCTGGTACGCCATCCGTGTAACAGAATGGACGGATGACTGAGGCGATCGAGCGCGAGACGCTCACCTGGGACGGATTCGGCGACGCGACACGCGAGCTCGCACGAGAGATCATCGACAGCGCCTTCGTGCCCGAGGTCGTCGTCGCGATCGCCCGCGGCGGCCTGCTGCCCGCCGGTGCCATCGCCTACGGCCTGGGCGTGAAGAACTGCGGTGCGATCAACATGGAGTTCTACACGGGGATCGGCACGGTACTCGATGCCCCCGAGGTGCTGCCGCCCGAGCTCGACATGGAGTACCTCGACGGCCGGCGCGTGCTGCTCGTCGATGACGTCGCCGACTCGGGGCGCACGCTCGCGCTCGCGGTGCAGCTGCTGAAGGAGAAGGGCGCCGACGTGCGCTCGGTGACCATCTACACCAAGCCGTCGACGATCATCCAGCCGGACTTCGCGTGGAAGGACACGGATCGCTGGATCGATTTCCCGTGGTCGGCGAAGGGCTCGGTCGTCGAGGAGGATCAGGGGCTGCCAGCGTCGGCGTGATGCGTTTCGACGCGCGCTCAGCCGCGCAGCAGTGATCTCAGCGACTGGATCGTGTCGGCCTCGCCGGCGTTCTTGTCGGTGCGGTAACCCTTCACGCGCGCGAAGCGCAGGGCGATGCCGCCCGGATACCGGGGTGAGCGCTGCACGCCGTCGATCGCGATCTCGACGACAGTCTCCGGACGCAGGAAGACCGTGCTCGCGGTGCGGCGTGTCTCGAGCGAGGGGAAGTTCTCGGTCTGCCAGCGCAGCAGCTCGTCGGTGAGACCCTTGAACGTCTTGCCGACCATGACGAACGCGCCCGGCTCACCGAACTCGCCGTCGGGATCGCGCGCGCCGAGGTGCAGGTTCGACAGCATCCCGGTGCGCCGCCCCGATCCCCACTCGACGCCGAGAACCACCAGGTCGTAGGTGAGCACGGGCTTCACCTTCACCCACGACTTGCCGCGGCGCCCCGCGGTGTAGGTCGAGTCGACCGCCTTGACCAGCACGCCCTCGTGGCCGGCGGCGAGAGCCTCGCGCGACAGCCGCTCGGCCTCATCGGCATCGTCGGTGACGACGCCCGGCATCCGCCAGTCGCCGGCCACGCGCTCGAGCTCGGCCAGCCGCGCGCTCAGGGGCTCGTCGATGAGGTCGCGGCCGTCGACGTGCAGGATGTCGAAGAACCACGGGCGCAGTGCGAGCTCGCGTGCGACGTCGGCGCCGAAGCGCGACATCGTCTCCTGGAACGGCCGCGGCCCGCCGTCCTCATCGAGTGAGAGCGTCTCGCCGTCGAGGATCACATCGGTCGCGGGCAGCGAGCGCACGATCTCGACCAGCTCGGGCACGCGATGCGTGACGTCGGCGAGGCTGCGGGTGTAGACGCCGACGTCATCGCCGTGCCGGTGCACCTGGATGCGCGCACCGTCGAGCTTGTACTCCACCGACGCGCGGCCGGTGATCTCCAGCGCCGCCGTCGGTGTGGCCGCGGTGGAAGCGAGCATCGGCATCACCGGTCGCCCGACGGCCAGCCCGACCGCCTCGAGATCGCCCTCGTCGCCGGTCAGCGCGATGACGGCCGTCTCGCCGAGATCACCGGAGAGCATCGCCGCGCGCCGCACCGACGCCACCGGCCGATCCGCGGCGCGGGCGATCGCGTCGAGCAGCACGCCGCTGAGGGCTCCGGTGCGCAGCTCGCCCATCATCGCGCGTGACAGCAGATCCCATTCCGCCGCCGTGCACCGTGCGGCGAGCTGCTGCAGCACGCTCTGCCGCGCGGCCGTCGATCCGGTGCCCGACGTCGCGGCCAGGGCATCCAGCGCCTGATCGACATCGCTGATGGTGAGCGTCGGCGCCTCTGCGTGCGAAATATCGAGCCCGCTCAGGGTGCGCCAGCCGACGCCCAGCCGACCCTGCCGAGGCGCGGCGAGCAGCAGCCCGATCAGCGGGCGCAGCTCGTCGGGCGCAGCTGCCGCGAGCAGCCGCGCGAGCGCGTCGATCTTAGCCAGGCGGGAAGATGTGGCGGTGACCTCGTCGGTCGTCGCGAGCAGCTCGGAGAGCATCATCCCGGCATCCTCGCACCGGCCGCCGACATGAATGCATGGGGTTGCGCGTATCGGCGTTTCCCGTCCGTCGGGCTAGGCGCGGGATGGAGAACGCCGGTGGGGGGATGCCGGGTACCGGCGTTTCCCATCTCTTCAGCGAACGAGGGATGGAGAACGCCGGTGGCGGATGCCGGGTACCGGTGTTTTCCGTCTCCGACGAGCCGGATCAGCGCCCGCGGAACTCGGGCGTCCGCTTCTGCTGGAACGCGGCGAAGCCCTCGCGGTAGTCGTCGGTGTCGCACAGCGCGGCCTGCGCGGCGTTCTCGATGTCGATCGAGTCCCAGAGCGCCAGCCGCTCGTCGCGGATGCGCGCGATCAGGCGCTTGCTGGCCAGGAACGCCGCGGTCGCACCGCGGGCGGCGGCGCGGGCGGCATCATCGGTCGCCGTCTGCACCGCGTCGTCGGGGAAGACGCGCGAGAAGAGACCGGATGCCACCACCTCGGCGCCCGACATGAGGCGTCCGGTGTAGATGAGATCGAGGGTCTTGTGGGCGCCGAGCCGCTCGGCGAACAGGGCGTGACCGCCCGAGTCGAGCGTCGCGCCGAGGGCGGCGAACGGCGAGCCGATCTTCGCGGACTCGGCGACGTAGACCACATCGGTGGCGATGAGCAGGCCGAGGCCGACACCCAGGCACGCTCCGTGGGCGACGGCGAAGGTCGGGGCGGGGAACGCCGCCATGCGCTTGAGCAGCGGGGTGACGATGCCGCCGAGGTAGCCGATGACGTCGTCGTCGCGCGGGTCGACCCCCGAGATGTCACGGCCGGCGCAGAACGCCCGGCCCTCACCGCGCAGCACGAGCGCGCGCACACCCGCGCCCTCGGCCTCGTCGTACGCCGCGCTCAACTCGCGCAGGGCCGATTCGTCGAGCGCGTTCAGACGCTCGGGCGCGTTCAGCGTGACCCGCGCGATGTCGTCGCCGATGTGGATGTCGATCATGTGCGCTCCCTAACGTTGGGTCCCTGAGCCTGTCGAAGGGCCCTGAGCCACCTTGGGCCCCTGAGCTTGTCGAAGGGCCTGACCCTCCGTGGGTCCCTGAGCCTGTCGAAGGGCCCGACCCCATCCAAGGGCCTCGGCCCGTCGCACGGAAGACTCAGACGTCATAGTCCACCACGAGGCGGTCGCTGGTGGGGTGCGACTGGCAGGTCAGCACGTACCCGCGCTCGAGCTCGTCGGGTTCGAGCGCGTAGTTCTCGGTCATGGTCACGGCGCCCTCGAGCACACGCGCGCGGCAGGTGCCGCACACCCCTCCCGAGCAGGCGAACGGGGCATCGGGGCGCACGCGCAGCGCCGCGTTCAGCACCGACTCGTGCGCGTCGACCGGACTCTCGACGGTCGACGACACCCCGTCGAGATTGATCTCGATCCGCACCGTCTTCTCGCCCTGGCGAACCTGCACCCGGCGCGGTCCGCGCTCGGCCGGGGCGTCGCCGGTGGTGAACAACTCGAAGCGCACGTGCTCACGCGGAACGCCGATGTCGGCGAGCACCTCTCGGCACAGGTCGACGAGCGCGAACGGCCCGCACAGGAACCACTCGTCGACGGTCGAGGGCAGGATCAGCGAATCCAGGATGGTGCGCAGCTTCTGCTCGTCGATGCGGCCCGAGAGCAGGGGCGCCGTGCGCTGCTCGCGAGAGAGCACGTGATGCAGCACGAGTCGGGTCGGGTAGCGGTCTTTGAGGTCGGCGAGATCCTCGAGGAACATCACGTCGCTGGTCGACCGGTTCGTGTACAGCAGCGTGAACCGGGTGGTGCCGGATGCCGTGAGCAGGGTGCGCGCGAGGGCCATCATCGGCGTGATGCCCGAGCCCGCGGCGATGCCGACGACGTGCGTGCCTTCCAGCTCGTCGAGGCCCGAGGTGAAGGTGCCCTGCGGGCTCATCACGTCGATCTGGAATCCTGGGGTCAGCTCGGTCTGCGCCCACGTCGAGAACAGGCCGCCCTCGTCGCGCTTGACCGCGACGCTGAGGCTGGTCGCGCCGTCGCGCACTGGTGAGGGCGGCCGGCACAGGGAGTACGAGCGGCGCACTTCGGTGTCGTCGAGCTGCACGCGCAGCGCGACGTACTGCCCGGGCAGGTAGGCGTACTCGTCGGCGAGGTCGGCCGGCACGGTGAAGGTCACCTCGATGGCGTCGTCGGTGAGTCGGCGCACATCCGACACGGCGAGGGTGTGGAATCGGACGCGATGGCGGTCACCCGCGACGTGCGGGGCATCCTCATCGTGAGCGGCGGCGGCGGGCATCCGGAACAGCGGCATCAGATCGCCTCCATCAGATCACCTTGAAGTGGTCGAACGGCTCGAGGCACGTGCGGCACTCGAACAGGGCTTTGCACGAGGTCGAGCCGAAGCGCGACACCTCGCGGGTGTCGAGCGATCCGCACCGTGGGCACTTCACCGCGAGGCGCACGGGGATGGGCCCCTCGTTTCTGGGCCCCTGAGCCTGTCGAAGGGCCGCCCGTCCCGACGGCGGAGCGATGCCGTACTCCACGAGCTTGCGCTTGCCGTCCTCGCTCATCCAGTCGCTCGTCCAGGCGGGGGAGAGCACGAGGCGCACCTCGACGTCGGCGAAGCCCTCGGCGGTCAGCGCGAGCATGATGTCGTCGCGAATGGCATCCATCGCCGGGCATCCGGAGTAGGTGGGCGTGATGTCGACGACGACGCGCTCGCCGTCGACCCGCACGTCGCGCAGCACTCCGAGATCGGCGATCGTGAGAACGGGGATCTCGGGATCGGCGACTGCGGCCGCGACGTCCCGCGCGCGAATGGCGCGGTCAGTGGGGCCCTGATCCTGCCCGGGTTCCCGGCCCTCCCCGGGTTGCTGGACCCCCCTGGAGCCCTGAGCCTGTCGCTTGTGCTGAGCGAGCGCTGGCGAGTCGAAGTGAAGGGTCACCATGTCGCCCCCGGATGCCGCCGCGCGAGCACCTGCATCTCTGCGAGCAGGTGACCGAATGGGGTGGCGTGCGAGCCGCGGCGGCCGCCGGCGCGGGATGCCTTCGCATCGGGCGTCATCAGGCCGGACTCGGCGAAGACGGTGTCGATCACGGCGTCGAAACCCGGACGCAGCGTCGAGGGCCGCACGGCGACTCCATCGAGACGGTCGATCAGCGGCTCATCACGAAACAGCTCGTCGACGTACGGCCACACGTCGTTCAGCGCACGGATCATCTTCTCGCGCGACAGGTCCGTGCCACCGGCCAGGCGCAGCACCCACTGCACGGCGTGGTCGCGGTGGTAATCGACCTCCTTCAACGACTTCGCGGCGATCGCGGCGAAGGTCTCATCGGCCGATCCGCGCAGCGCCGCGTACAGCTCGTACATGTACGTCGACACGACCAGCTGGCGGGCGATCGTCTGCGCGAAGTCGCCGTTGGGTTGCTCGACCAGCCACGAGCTGCGGAACTCCGGCTCGTCGCGGAAGTACGCCAGATCGTCTTCGCTGCGTCCGTCCCACGAGCCGGCGTAGCGCATCAGCGACCGTGCGTGCCCCAGCAGGTCAAGCGCGATGTTACCGAGGGCGACGTCCTCCTCGAGCTCCGGGGCGCGCGAGATCCACGCGCCGAGCTGCTGCGAGAGGATCAGCGCGTCATCGCCCAGCCAGAGGGCGTACTCGGCGACGTCGGCCGACGGGGCACGATTCTCACCGCCGGTGAGCTCGGATGCCAGCTGCCGCTGCTCGACGGAGACGTGGCCGTGGCCACCGTGACTGGGTCCCTGAGCTTGTCGAAGGGTCACAGGTGCGGCACCCCCTCCGACGCCGTGTAATACACGGCGTGCCGGTAGTTCTTGCCTTCGGATGTCTCGAAGTAGGCGTCCTTGGCATCCGGATCGCTGGTGGTGATGGCCTCCGCCGGAACCACCCAGATCGACACTCCCTCGCCGCGGCGCGTGTAGAGGTCGCGGGCGTTGCGCACGGCCATCTCGGCATCCGGAGCCAGCAGCGACCCGACGTGCACGTGGCTGAGCCCGCGGTTCGCGCGCACGAAGACCTCCCAGAGGGGCCAGGCGGTCTGGGGTGCTGAGCTTGTCGACGCGGTCATGATGCACGCCCTTCGGCAGGCTCAGGGGCCCAAGCAGGCTCAGGGGCCCAGGGTGTCGCCTGCTTGCGGGCGTACTCGGCGGCGGCCTCGCGCACCCACGCGCCCTCGTCGTGTGCGGTGCGACGACGCTCGAGCCGTTCGGCGTTGCACGGGCCGTTGCCCTTCAGCACCTCGAAGAACTCGTCCCAGTCGATCTCACCCATGTCGTACTGCTGGGTCTCGTCGTTCCACTTCAGATCGGGATCGGGCAGCGTGATCCCGAGGATCTCGGCCTGCGGCACGAGCATCCCGACGAAACGCTGACGCAGGTCGTCGTTCGAGAAGCGCTTGATCTTCCACTTCATCGACTGGGCGGAGTTCGGCGACTGGTCGTCGGGCGGGCCGAACATGGCCAGGCTCGGCCAATACCACCGGTTCACGGCATCCTGCGCCATCTCGCGCTGCTCGTCCGTGCCCTGCATCAGAGTGAGCAGGATCTCGAATCCCTGCCGCTGGTGGAACGACTCCTCTTTGCAGATCCGCACCATCGCCCGCCCGTACGGGCCGTACGAGGCGCGGCACAGCGGCACCTGGTTGACGATGGCGGCGCCGTCGACGAGCCACCCGATCGCTCCCATGTCGGCCCAGGTGGGGGTGGGGTAGTTGAAGATCGACGAGTACTTCGCCTTGCCGTCGATGAGCTGGCGCATCATCTCCTCGCGCGTGGTGCCGAGGGTCTGCGCGGCGGAGTAGAGGTAGAGCCCGTGGCCGGCCTCGTCCTGCACCTTCGCCATCAGGATGGCCTTGCGCTTCAGGCTGGGTGCGCGGGTGATCCAGTTGCCCTCGGGCTGCATCCCGATGATCTCGGAGTGCGCGTGCTGTGAGATCTGCCGGATCAGCGTCTTGCGGTACGCGTCGGGCATCCAGTCGCGCGGTTCGATGCGCTGCTCGTTCGCCACGAGCTCGTCGAAGCGCTGCTCTTCGTCGGAGGGTGCGTCGTGCACGAGGGAGAGGTCTGCGGGGCTGGTCATCATCGACTCCATCGGTTTACTGACCGTTCGTTTGGTAATTCTCGCATGCGCGAGTCGGACGATCAAGGGAGTCGTCAGTGCGCGCGGCGCAGCAGGGCGAGTAGGGCTCGACCGTAGGCGTCGGCGGGCTCGGGATGCTCGAAGCGCATCCGCTCCCCGGCGATCTCGATCTCGACGACGAACGCGTCGGTCAGGCGCTGCAGTGTGCGGAAGGTGCCGCGCAGCAGCTCTCGCAGCTGATCCTCGCGGGGGAGCCAGACGGCCTCCGACAGCTGCACGGAGTCGAGCGCCCACTCGGTGGTGCCGTTGAAGGCCAGATCGGTGCCCGATGGAGTCGCGCGCGCCTCGATCGTCATCTCGCTGACGGTGAAGATGTCGGCCTCGGCCTCCAGCTCGATCTCCTCGGGCAGGTCGAGGGCGAAGCGATCGCCGCTGGCCGGATGCCAGATGAGACCCGTCTCGCGCAGGGCGACTGCCAGTTCGCGGCTGATCATGCCTCTACGGTAGGCGACCGCGGATGCCCAGGGCGGTGTCGGCGGTCTTGGCGGTGTTGACGGGACCGCGGTGGTGTCTGCGGGGTGCGGCGACAGTCTCGGCTGCAGCGCGGTGGTGTCGGCGGGGTGCGGCAGAGTGGAGGGCATGACCTCCACGACCTCGACCGACATCCACGATGCCGCGCTCGCCGCGCTGCGTGAGCTGGTCGGGCGTCCCGACGCGACGTTCCACGACGGGCAGTACGAGGCGATCGAGGCTCTCGTCGCCGATCACCGCCGCGCGCTCGTCGTGCAGCGCACCGGATGGGGCAAGTCGGCGGTGTACTTCGTCGCCACTCTCCTGCTGCGTCGGCAGGGGGCGGGACCGACGGTGCTCGTCTCGCCGCTGCTCGCGCTGATGCGCGACCAGATCGCGGCGGCCGAACGCGCCGGGGTGCGGGCCGTGGCGATCAACTCGACCAACCCGCACGAGTGGGCCGATGTGATCGCGCGGCTCGACCGCGACGAGGTCGACGTGCTGCTCGTCTCGCCCGAGCGGCTGAACAACCCCGCCTTCCGCGAGAACCAGCTGCCGGCGCTGGTGCGCCGGATCGGCATGCTGGTCGTCGACGAGGCGCACTGCATCAGCGACTGGGGGCACGACTTCCGGCCGGACTACCGGCGCCTGCGCGAGCTGATCGCCGAGATGCCCACGGGCGTCCCGGTGCTGGCGACGACGGCGACGGCCAACAGTCGGGTGGTCGCCGACGTCGCCGAGCAGCTCGATGGCACGTCGCCGGCGGATGCCGGAGTTCTGACCATCCGTGGGCCGCTGGCGCGGGCATCCCTCCGCCTCGGCGTGCTGCAGCTGCCCGGGTCGGCGCAGCGGCTGGCCTGGCTGCTCAGCCACCTGAACGATCTGCCGGGCTCGGGCATCATCTACGCGCTCACGGTGTCGGCCGCGGTCGACACGGCCCGACTGCTGCGCGAGCAGGGGCACGCGGTGCGCGCCTACACCGGGCAGACGGATGCCGACGAGCGCGAGGAATCCGAGGGGATGCTCAAGCGCAACGAGGTCAAGGCGCTCGTCGCGACCAGCGCGCTGGGCATGGGCTTCGACAAGCCCGATCTCGGCTTCGTCGTGCACCTCGGCGCCCCGTCGTCACCGGTCGCGTACTACCAGCAGGTCGGGCGTGCCGGGCGCGCGAGCGACAGCGCCGACGTTCTGCTGCTGCCGGGCGTCGAGGATCGCGACATCTGGCACTACTTCGCCACCGCGTCGATGCCCGATCGCGAGCGCGCCGAGCGCGTGATCGCGGCGCTGGGCGATCAGCCGCTGTCGACTCCGGCGCTCGAGGCGATCGTCGACATCCGCCGCACGCCTCTCGAGCTGCTGCTGAAGGTGCTCGATGTCGACGGCGCGGTGCGGCGCGTGCAGGGCGGGTGGGTCGCCACCGGTCAGCCGTGGGTGTACGACGCCGAGCGGTACGAGCGCATCGCCGCCGAGCGCCGGGCCGAGCAGCAGCACATGCTCGACTACCAGCAGACCGACGGCTGTCGGATGGAGTTCCTGCAGCGTTCGCTCGACGACGACACGGCCGCGCCGTGCGGTCGGTGCGACAACTGCGCCGGGCCGTGGTTTCCGGCCGAGATCGGCCCGGATGCGGGAGCAGCGGCATCCGGTGCACTCGACCGCGTCGGCGTGCCGATCGAGCAGCGCCGGCAGTGGCCCACCGGCGGTGACCGGGTGGGTGTTCCGGTGAAGGGGCGCATTCCCGCCGACGAGCAGGCGGGGGAGGGGCGCGCACTCGCGAGGCTCACCGACCTCGGCTGGGGAGGGACCCTGCGGCAGCTGTTCGCCGCCGGGACTCCGGATGCCGAGGTGAGCCCTCAGGTGCTCGAGGCGTGCGTGCGGGTGCTGGCGGGGTGGGGCTGGGAGCGGCGCCCCGTGGCCGTCGTCGCGATGCCGTCGCGGTCGAAGCCTCTGCTCGTCGACTCGCTCGCTCGCGGCATCGCCGGCATCGGCAGGCTGCCGTACATCGGCGCGCTCGGCTTCGCGAACGGCGGGCCGAGTGGCGAACCGGGCGGTAACAGCGTGTTCCGTCTCGCCGGGCTCTGGGAGCGTTTCAGTGCCGAGGGGCTCGCGGTGCCGGACGGGCCGGTGCTGCTCGTCGATGACCAGGCCGACAGCCGCTGGACGCTCACCGTCGCGGCGCGCGAGCTGCGCCGGGCCGGCGCCGGCGATGTGCTGCCCTTCGTGCTGGCGCTGCGGGGCTGAGCGTCGCCTTGAGCAGCGCGGTCCCGGCGTGAGGGTGGATGCGGATAGCTTGTTGCGGTGACCTTCACCGCGCTCAAGAGGTATGCGACCACTCTGGCGGTGGCTGTCTTCGTCACCCCTGAATTGCAGAACACCGACTACGAGTCGGGCTTGGCGCGGATCGGCGACGAGGTGTGGCACGTGCGCACAGCGAGGACCACACCGAAAAAGCCGGGAGCGTTTCTCGCTTTCTGGCAGCGAGACCCTGACGGCAGGACAGCGCCGTTCGGCGACGACGATGTCGCAGCGGGCCTACTCGTCTTCGTGCAGCATGAGAGCAGGAACGGTGTGTTCCGCTTCAGCGCCGCGCACCTCAGGGAACTGGGCATCACCGCGGGCAGGCGGCCAGGCAAACGCGGGTTCCGCGTGTATCCGAGCTGGAGCAGTGATCTGAATGTGCAGGCAATGGCCGCGCAGCGCGCTCAGGCGTCGGCCTTTCACGAATATCATCCGCAAAGCCGGCCTGAATAGCGCGCCCCGTCGGGTCGACGACAGCTACGGACGTGCTGTCAGAGGCCACCATCCGTCGTAGACCGGGCTCTGGCACTCCTCGCGCAGCGCTTCCCACCGGCGGGCCCAATCTCTGCGTGTCCGGGACGGTGGCCATGGCGTGCGTCGCAGCTCGAGGGGGAGCAGCGGATCCTCTCGAATGGCGAGCTCCAGGGCGTCGGCGAGCAGGAGCAGGCGCACGACGGCCGGCAGGCTGGGATCTGAGATGCGCCGGAGGAGCGTTTCGTCGAGTGTCGCGTAGGCGGCGAGGGTGGGCTCGCTGGGCCACAGTGCCTGCGCGATCGTTCGAGCGTCGGTCGTGCCTCGCACATTCAAGTCCCCGGTGGTCGCTGCCGACAGATAGGGCAGCGCCTCGTCTGGGAGTTCTGCGATCAGGTCGTGTGGGCTGACGTGGAGACCTGTCGAGATAGCGACGGCGCCGAGCTCGTGCAGCCCGCGGCGCAAGGCGTCGCGAGCTGCACGCTCACGTTCGGGGACTGACACGGCGATCAACCGCCACCGGCCGTCCCAGGGCGCGTTCCCAGCGTCCTGGGCGAACGCAAGAGCCAGGCTCCGTCGATCACGCTCCAGTCGCTGTCGCCCGGTGCTCGTCAGGCCGATCGTCCCTGCCCGACCCCGCCCTGTCTGCTCGATATCGCCGCTGGCGACCATGCGACGCAGCGCCAGCCGGACGGGCTGATCCTGAAGGCCAGCAAGGTTGGCCGTGTCATAGACGAGCTTCAGCGGCGCGCGTCCGGTCGGGGGGAGGAAGGCTTCGATGACGGTCCTCGGAGAGACCTGCCGCGTCATCGTCCGACCTCGAGCTCCATGGCCGTGTATCCGTCGAACCCGTATACAGGCGACAGGAGGCCGAGAGCCCCGCGCCCGACGGGTGTGAAGCCCTGGCGTTCGTAGAGGGCCCGAGCCCGGCGGTTGCGATCGATCACCGAGAGATTGACCGTTCTCGCCCCCATGCGACGGGCCTTGTCAGCGGCTGCGCTCAACAGCGAAGACCCGATACCACGTCCACGAACAGCTTGGTCGACGCAGATGCCGTCGAGCACCAGAGCGCCAGGACGTTCCGAGTGCGAGAGCAGCGATAAGACGAGACTGGCCCGCAATGCCGCGGGGACTGAGAGCGATCTTCTGAGTCGCGACCATCCGAGGTCTGCGGACCCCGTGCCGTCTGCGTGGAAGCCGCAGACTCCCACAACGGCACCATGTTCTCTGGCGATGAGCATGTTCGTGTCGCGAAGAGCGCCTTCGATGACGCGCCGCCCGGTGGCCGCATCGATGAACCCCGCACCCAGCTTGCGCCCGAAAGCCTCCCAGTACAGGGTCGCGACGCGTGGGCGCTCCTCTTCGGTGAACCCTTCCGCAACGATCGCTTCTCCCATGCCACAAATATATCCCATATGCTACGACCGTGCGCATCACGAAACGTAAGCGGATCACGTTCGCTCTTCTCGGCCTCTTCGGCGCTGTGGCGGTAGTCATCGGTACTGCTGTCGTGGGCAATAGCTATCGCTTCGAACAGACGGCGGTGACGATACCCGGCCCTGAGGGAAGCCTCTCCGGGGTTCTGACGCTGCCACCGGAAGGGTCGCCTCGAGGTCTCGTGGTGATGGTTCACGGGGACGGGCCGGTCGAGGCGACGCAGGACGGTCTCTACTCGCCGTGGTTCGAGGGAGCGGCGGATGCCGGGTTCGCGACCCTCTCATGGAGCAAGCCTGGCGTGGCGGACTCGGACGGAGACTGGCTCTCGCAGTCGATGAAGGATCGGGCGAGCGAGGTCTCCGCGGCCATCGACTGGGCTCATGCACAAGCCGGCGTCCCGACCGGAACGATCGTGCTGTGGGGAGCGAGCCAGGCCGGCTGGGTCCTTCCTGAAGTCACTCGCATCCGCGATGACATCGACGCCGTCGTCGCCGTGGGCACGGCGATCGAATGGCTTCGGCAGGGTCGCTTCAACCTCGTCGCTGAACTGGAGCACGACGGAGCGAGCGAGGAGGAGCGAGAGGAGGCGATCGCGGCAAGCGACCAGACGCGCGCTCTCCTCGAGCGGGGTGCGTCGTACGAGGAATATCTTTCATCATCATCATCAGCGCGCGCGGACCCTATGACAGAGGCGCGGTGGAAGTTCGTCCAGCGAAACGTCGACTCGGACGCGACTGCTGACCTCGCCGCCTCAGCCGCTCGCGGCATCCCTGTGCACCTCATGGTGGGCATGCACGACCGCAACGTCGACGTCATTGAGACTGAGGAGACGTACCGATCGATCTTCGGATCGTCCCTGAGCGTGACTCACATCGACGGAGCTCACTCCCTGGCCAGACCCGTGATGGAAGAGAATGACCTCGTCGGTTTCTTCACTGGCGCTGTCTGGCCCCGCGCTCTCCTCGCGCCTGCGGCCATCGATGACTACAGGTCATTTCTCTCCAGCATCCCGTCATCTGAGTAGATGACTCTGGCTGCGCGACACCGAGACTTCTCCTTCCGAAAGCGTCCACTGATCTGGGGATAACCACCCCGGTGAATGTCGGTGGCCCTCGTCAGAATGGAGGTATGAACAGCCCCGCCGATGCTCTCGCTCAGGTCGCCGCCGACCTGCGCGATCTGCTGTCGGGCGACGCGCTAGCGGGGCTGTCGGATGCGGAGCGCGCGGAAGCGCTTGCCGGGCTCGGGGAGATATCGCGGCTGGCGGATGCCGGCATCGTCGAGACCGTCGCCACCTCCGATGTGGACTTCGGGCATCGTTTCGGATGCCGGGGCATGAACGAGATGCTCCGTCGGGCAGCGCTGGTTGATGCTCCGACCGCGGCGCGGATCATCCGGGCGGCGGAGGCCGTGCAGCGCGAGACCAGTCTCGTGTCGGGGGAGCGGATGCCGGCCCGCTGGCCCGCCATGCGCGAGGCGCTGCTCGACGGTGCCGTCGGTGTCGCCGGTCTGCTGGCTTCCGTTGCCCCGCTGGAGCGCGGACGGGATCGAATCACTGTCGAGCAGCGGATGTGGGCTGACGCCAATCTGGCGGCGTTCGCCCGCGGTGACGAGCTCCCCGGTGACCTCGACGATGCCGACCACGGTGATCGCCGGCAGGCGCCGCGAGCATCGGCGGAAGACCTGAAGCAGTTCGCGGCCGCCCTGGCCATCGCCCTCGATCCGGACGGCGCCGAGCCGTCAGACGAGCGTGCGCAGACGCGCCGAGGGTTCACGATCGGTCGGGAGCGCGACGGGCTCCATCCGGTGAGGGGAAACCTCACCCCCGAGCTGGCCGCGCAGTGGCAGCTCATCGATGACGCGTACAACAACCCGAAGGTCGGCGGTGCTCCCGACACGGGCGTCCGGTTCACCTTCGACGACGACCCGTGCAACGATGACGAGTTCAACAGCGACCTCCGCAAGGTGATCGATTCGCGCACTCCCGCGCAGAAGAGGCACGATGCGCTCGCCGCCGCTCTCGGGATCGCCGCTCGGCACAGCGAGATGCCCTCACTCGGCGGTGCGGCCCCGACTCTGGTCGTGCACGTCGACGCCGCCGATCTGGCGGCCGGCACCGGCTGGGCGACCCTGCCGGGATCCGAGAGCGCCGTTCCGCTGCACGTCGCGACCCACACCGCGTGCACCGGAGCCGTGCAGCGCGTGCTGTTCGACGAGGGTCGTGGGCATCAGCACCACCGACCGCGTATTCACCGTTCATCAGCGGCGCGCCATCGTCGCCCGAGATCAGGAATGTCTGATTCCCGGATGCCATGTCCCCGCGACCTGGTGCGAGATCCACCACGTGGTCGAGCACGCCCGGGGCGGCCCGACGCATACGGACAACGGCGTGCCGCTCTGCTGGTGGCACCATCGATCTCTCGGGCAGTCCGGGTGGGAGATCCGCATGAACAGCGGACTTCCGCAGATCCGCGGCCCCGCCTGGTGGGACCCCGAACAGAGATGGCGCACCCCACGACTCTCCGCCCTGCACTCGCGACGACGGCGCACCGCGGTGCTGCGGGAGTAAGCATCAGCTGGGCAGAGCCAGCGACAGATACGATCCCGCTGTGAAGCGCTATCGGATGTCGGGTTCTCTCATAGCGGCTGCGCTCGTCGTACTCCTCACATCCTGCGCTCCATCGCCCCCTGCAGATGCGTGGGTGATCACTCCGATCGAGTACGACAATGCGATGGACGGCGACGTCGAGACCGACATGATCGACGTGACCTACCCGATGTCGCACATCGCTGTCGACACGGCCGGCGGGTTCTGGACGGAGTCGTCTGGGTCGTGGCTGCATATCGACGAGGACGACGAGACGATCCGTCGGTTCAACCTCGAGGGAGAGAAGGGCTTCCTGCGTGTTCGGGGCATGTCTGCGATCGACTCGCTCACGCTCGTCGTCTCCGGTCACATGTATGAAGATCCAGACGGAGGGCTATGGCTCTTCGACACCGCTGCGATGGCCTGGACGCCGATCGACGCTGATGCGGATGTCGTCGGCGATGTCGCCGTACTCGACGACACCATCTTCTACGTCGAGTATCTCTTCAGCGACAGCGGCGACGCGCGTTTCGTCGTTCGACGGCTGGACGAGGCGATCGTCGATCCAGCGGTCACCCCGCCACTCGAGATGAGGCATCACGAAGACGTGAAGCTGTCTGTCACGCCCGACTTGTCGATCATCGCCAACACAGGGTCTCGATTGATCGCGATCGATGAGACGGGCGAGCGCTCGCACTTCGCGAAGTTCGCAGAGGGGACACCAGTGATGGCGACGAACCCGGCCGGAGCCCGCGCATGGAGCACCACGCCGCGAGTCGCTGAGGAGCCATGGCACGTGCAGGGCGGCTCCGCCGACGCGCACCAGGTCGTCGAACGTGATGCGTTGTGCGACCTGCGGAGTATTGAGACGAGTGACGGAAAGGTCTCGCCCCCGCTCTGCGACATCCGAGCTATGGGATGGGTCGACGCGGAAACGTTGATCGTGTCCGCGGGTACTGAAGGCGCGAGCATCCTCGCGAAGATCCGCCCCCCGGTGCAGTGATCTGCTGCGCGTCAGGTCGCTTGGCTGCACTGGCTCGTGGACTTCAGCGTGATGCGCGCTTCACCATCGGATGCGCTGGCAACGATATTGATGATCGTCAGATCCCGGGCCACGAGGCGGATACCGAGATTGTCGCGGGAATCGAGTGTCCGGATGCGCACGACCCAGCCGTCTTCCTCAGGAAAGACCTCGCTGAGGCCAGCCACCCAGGCGACGCGATCGAGGTCAGGGTCGATGCGGAGGGTGCGTCGGACCGTGGCCTGATCGCCGAGGTCTTCCAGCGGACAGGGCTCTTCGACGACCTCTGCCGAACGATCGAGCACGCTGCTCGTGGCGAGCGACCCTTCAACACGGTCGAAGTACGATTCGATCTTCGCCGCTGCCGCTTCAGCCGTCGGCGGCCTCGGGTCGGGCAGCGCGAGGGTTAGGACCCACATGGCGACCACCAGCACGCCGACCCCGATCGCCATCAGAAGCAGCTGCCTCTTCGGGCTGCGTCGGGATCGGCCGGGCATCCCGCGATGCTATCCAACCGTCGATGCAGACGTCTCCTCGGCGCCTCCGCGAGGGAGCCGCACTGAACCGCTCCCGCTGAAGCGTCAGAGGCGTCGCTCGTGTCGTCGTGGCTTCAGGCGGTCCGGGGCATCGGTCGCGGGCGGGAACTCGCACGTGAACCAGCCCTCGTAGCCGAAGAGGAAGCCGAAGAGTCGGTTCCGCACCTCGAGCGAGATGTGGAAGGCGCCCCTGGCGTCGTCGTAGCGCTCGTGCAGTTCCGCGCGACCCGAGAACAGCATCGGGAATCGGAACGCGATGGGCCCCTCGTAGAAGCGCTGCTCATTCGATCGCAGAACGAGGCCGCCATGCGCGTCGACTTCGAGGTGCAGATCGACGGCCAGGTGCTGATGCGTGCCGAGGTAGTCCACGATCGTCCTGCGGTCAGGGTCGAGCACCATCGTCGCGTCGAACCGCGCCGGCCGTCGTCGCGCGCGATACTCACGAACGAACGTCACGGTCTCTCGACCGTACGGGTCGAGGTATGGATAGTTCTCGATGACGAATGGCACGTTCGTGCCGGTGTCTGCGACGAGGATGTGGCGCAGTCGACCGATCAGCAGAAACGGAACCGTCCACCACGGGCCTCTGCGGACGCGGCTCATGGTCCCGCGCCCGACGCATCCGTAGCCGTTCGCCACCGAGACCCCGAACCGTCGCTGCAGCATGGGATGCAGACGTGCGAAGGCTTCGTCTCCGAGCGCTGTCCGAAACATCGGGGTACCGTTCACGAGACGCTCACCCTCTGCAGCGTCTGCGGAGCATCAGCCATCGCGCCGTCACGTGGTGGGACGGTGCGACACCGCGAGGCGCGGGGTCTGTCCGAACGCCAGAACCGCACGACCGACAGCAGAGGCCACCGATTCGGTTCTTCGCCGCGCTCGGCCCAGATGCGCAGCCGGTCGAAGCTCCATGCGGTCATCCAGAGGATCACCGGCCGCATCACCAGATCGGCGAATCTGCCCCAGCCGGCCTGATAGTCGTATCCGGTGATGAATTGCACGCCCTCCGCCGTCGGCACGTAGCGCCAATACCCGCGACCGCAGCGCAACGGCGATAGGCGGTCGTCGGTCGAGAACGCGAGCGCTGACGTGCGGATGCCATCGCGGCGGGTCTTCTCTCCGAGGGAGATGCCCTCGCCCCGGATCACGTGCAGTGGCAGGGCCCGTTCGTACCGGAACCGCGACCGGCCCGCCGAATCGGAGCCGGTCGGCTCGATCCTGCTGAAGCGCAGGTCCCATCGCGGGTGGAGGTCGGGATCCTGCGTCAGCGCCCAGATCGTCTCAATATCGGCTCGGATGAGCACCTCGACATACAACGCCTGCGACCGACGCATACTCGACCCCCGACTGCTGTTCGCCGACACTCTGACACTCGACGCTACACGGGACGTCAGTCGAGGTCGGGCCGGATGCCGCGGAACTCCATGTGTTTGCACCTTCGGGCGAGTTCACGGCGCTCTACGACGACATCATCGAGCTCCTTGAAACAAAATATGGGCAAAGCACATGGGGGTCACTCGCAGGACGACGTGACCGAGGACGCCGAGTACCGCGACACACTCGATCGGTTGCGCCAAGAGGCAGAGATCGCGAGGCGCTTTTTTGAGACCTCCGCCGCCTGGGCGGGCGTGGTTCGCGTCTCTTGAGCGGCCGCCGCAAACGATCGTTTACGGCGCGGTCCAGATATCGGGCTCGGAACGGTCGCCACAAACGCTCGTCATAAGCACCAAACGGCAAGGGTTTCCGGCTGATCCTGTGAAGACGCGCTGAGCGCCTTACGCGCGTGGCAAGGCGACGGCAGCTTTCTCGTAACCCATGGGATACGAGACCGACCTTGCGGTTCGGAACAGTGTCAGCGATCAATCGACGTTGGCGAGGCGACTCAGCGAACGAGGCGGGCGATCGCCTGAGACGCTTCCCGGACCTTCTCTTCGGCGATGTCGCTGCCGGCGCGAGCTGCATCTGCCACACAGTGGCGCAGGTGGTCTTCGAGGAGCCCGACGGCAACGCTCTGCAAGGCGCTGGTCAGTGCGGAGATCTGAGTGAGGATGTCAATGCAGTACTTCTCGTCCTCGACCATGCGGTGGATGCCGCGTGATTGTCCTTCGATGCGCTTGAGGCGAGCAAGGTAGCGGGCTTTGTCCGTGATGTACCCGTGCTCTGCGTGGTTGCAGGATGTTGTAGCGACGGCGGTATCAGTCATCTGGATCTCCGGCGGTTGTGGTCAGCGGTTCAGGATGACGCGGGTCGTGGTGTCGGGGCGGAGGTCGAGTCGGCGCAGCAGTTGGGCGTTGAGAGCGACGACGATGGTGGATAGTGACATGAGAATCGCTCCGACCGACATCGGGAGCACGAATCCGATGGGGGCGAGGACGCCGGCGGCGAGGGGGACGGAGATGATGTTGTATCCGGCAGCCCACCAGAGATTCTGCTTCATCTTCCGGTACGAAGCCCGTGACAGTTCGATCACGGAGAGTGCCGAGCGGGGGTCGTCGCTTGCGAGGATGACACCAGCCGACGCGATCGCGACATCTGTGCCTGCACCGATCGCCAGCCCAACGTCGGCCTGCGCGAGGGCAGGGGCGTCGTTGACGCCGTCGCCGACCATTGCGACCTTACGGCCCTCGTTCTGGAGTTGTTGGACCTTTGCGGCCTTGTCCTCCGGGCGTACTCCGGCGAAGACGCGGTCGATGCCGAGGTCTTGCGCGACAGCCCGAGCCACGGCATCCGCATCGCCGGTGATCATCACGACCTGCACGCCGAGCGCGTGAAGGGCGTCGACGGCTTCCCGGGACTCCGAACGCACCTCGTCGGCGAGCTTCAGGGCTCCGACGACGCGCCCGTCCTGGATGACATGGAGGATGATCGCGCCATCCGCACGCCACTGATCGGCGACCGGAAGCTCATCGGCGTTCTCCTCGGACAGCAGATGAGGTCCCCCGACTCGGATGATCTTCCCCTCAACGGTCGCCGTAACGCCCACAGCAGGTGACGAGGTGAACTCGACGCTTCGGGGGACGGTGAGCTTCCTGTCGGCGGCCGCGCGGACGATGGCCTTCGCGAGCGGGTGCTCGCTGTCGGCCTCTGCGGCGGCCGCCAGCGCGAGCACCCGGTCAGGGTCGGCGCCATCGGCAACGGAGACCTCGGAGACGACGGGCTCGCCCTTGGTGAGGGTGCCGGTCTTGTCGAACAGCACTGTATCGACGGTGCGCATGCTCTCGAGAGCGAGCCGGTCCTTGACGAGCACGCCGCCCCGGGCGGCGCGCTCGGTGGCGATGGAGACGACCAGCGGGATGGCCAGGCCCAGGGCGTGCGGGCACGCGATGACGAGCACCGTGATCGTGCGGATGACAGCAGCGTCAGGCAAGCCGACCAACGTCCAGACGATCGCGGTGATCGCCGCAGCACCCAGGGCGAACCAGAACAGCCATCCGGCGGCGGTGTCAGCGAGGCGCTGAGCACGAGAAGACGAGCTTTGCGCTTCAGTGACGAGACGTTGGATGCCGGCGAGGGTCGTGTCGTCGCCGGTCGCGGTGATCTCGACGCGAAGCCCGGAATCGGTGGCAACGGTGCCGGCTGTGACGTGGTCGCCGCTGCCGCGTTCCACGGTGCGGGACTCGCCCGTGACCATGGACTCGTCCATCGAAGCCCGTCCGTCGACGATGCGCCCGTCCGCGGGGACGCTACCACCCGGCCGTACGATGACGACGTCACCGACGACGAGATCGGACGGTGAGACCGTGACGACCTGGTCATTCTCGACGCGCTCTGCCTCATCCGGGAGAAGAGCGGCGAGTGAGTCCAGGGCGGAAGTCGTCTGGGCGAGGGAGCGCATCTCGATCCAGTGCCCGAGAAGCATGATGACAATGAGGAGGGCGAGCTCCCACCAGAAGTCGAGTTCGTGATGGAGCACCCCGAGCGTCGCGCCCCAGGAGGCGGCGAACGCGACGGTGATCGCGAGGCCAATGAGCAGCATCATGCCGGGCTTGCGAGCGCGGAGCTCGCTGACTGCACCGACGAGGAACGGCTTTCCACCCCACGCGTACATGACAGTGCCCAGCACCGGGGATACCCATGACAGACCCGGAATATCGGGGAGGGTGTAGCCCAGGATCATCGAGAACATGCCCGACAACGCGACCGTGGGGACAGCGAGGACGAGCATGATCCAGAACAGGCGACGGAACTGCCCGACGTGGTCGCCATGGCCTGCATGACCGCCGTGTCCAGCGTGGGTGTTGTGACCGGAGGGCGCGTTGTCGCTTCCGTGGTCCCTATGACTGTGCGCGGCCGCGTCTGACTGCGGTGCACGCGCCATTGCTTGATGTCCCGCGTGCGCATCGTGGTCAGTTTCGGTCGTCACTGCGGGGGTCGACGCCGCGTGGTCGTGGTGTGCGTGGGTGTGCTCTGCGCCGTCGTTACGCGGGTGGCTCATGGGCCTATCCTCCTCGGAATTGAGAACCGTGGGGCCGACTTGTGTGGCGTGCCTCGCACGGTGAAACAGTGTCAGGCAGCAGCGGTGGCGTACTTAGCCGGGTCGGCGTCGAACGCGGGCCCGCATCCGGCGCAGCAGAAGTAGTACCGGGTGCCGTCGTAATCTCGGTACAGGCCGGCAACTTCTGCATCCGCCTTGATGACGGTGCTGCCTACCATCACAGGACATTCGGCGAGATCCTCCGCGGGCGGGGTGAGGAGATCCTTGCGTCCTTCGGCGTCGACGGAACCGTGGCTGTTGCGGCTGCAGCAGGATCCAGTGGAGTCGGACATGTTTTGTTCCTCTTTCTCTCAAACACCGGAGTCCGGCGGCGGTATGCCTAACGATATACCCCCTAGGGGTATTCCGCACTAGGATGTACATGGCGGCGCTGAAGGATCAGGGCGGGTGGCCGCATAGATCGTGGTGTTAGCATCCTGGACGGAATGGAGGAGGCCGAGCATGCACGTCGCAGTTCGTGGCGCACGTCCGCAGCTGTCGTTGCGCGCGTTGTTGATGCTCGGCGGGGCCACGCTGATGGTTATCGTCGGCTTGCTGGCGATGCATACCTTCACCTCCGAACCTGCGGGACACGGATCCGTCGGACTCACCCACTCCGCAGCTGGGGAGGAGCACGCCACCGCAGCGGCGTCAACCGTCGCGAGCGAGTCCACCGCGTGTGAGGGTGCGTGTCATGTGAGCACCGGACATGGGCAGGGTCACAACGAGATGCTGACTGCGTGCGTGCTGGCGTTGCTTGCCGGTCTGCTTCTCCTCCTCCCTCCGATATTGATTCATCGTCACGGGCTGCCCCCTCACCGTGGTGTAAGCCTGGTGAGGTGGGAAGCGATCGGGATCCCTCCCCGGGCACCCTCGCTGACGATCCTTTCGATAAGTCGCACCTGAGTAGTCGCCGCCGACCCTGATAGGTCGGATTCCTGGCGCCGTCTGGCGCCATCATTTGCGAACCCTCACACGACGTATCGAAGGAACAACCATGAATAAGAAGATTCCCGTTGCTGTCAGTACGGGTGTACTGACCCTTGCACTGGTTCTCACCGGCTGCGCTGACAACACCACGGCACCGTCCAGCGAATCCACCTCCCCGTCTCAGTCGTCGTCGACTTCGGCAGCGAACGAGGCTGACGAGATGTTCGTCACGATGATGATCCCTCATCACGAGCAGGCGATCGAGATGGCCGACATGCTGCTCGCTAAAGACGGTGCCGACGCACGCGTGGTGGAACTTGCCGAGGAGATCAAGGCGGCGCAGGGCCCCGAGGTCGACAAGATGCTCGGATGGCTCGAAGACTGGGGTGTGGAGTATGACCCCGACTCCATGGGAGGCATGGATCACGGTTCGATGGGCGGTGACGACAGCATGATGTCCGAAGAGGACATGACCATGTTGGAGAGCGCGGATGCTGTCGAGGCGAACAGCCTGTTCCTGGAGCAGATGATCGTGCACCACGAAGGTGCCGTCGACATGGCGCAGACGGCGCTTGATGATGCGCAGAACCCGGACGTCCTCGAGCTCGCGCAACAGGTGATCGACGACCAGACGGCGGAGATCGCCACGATGCAGGAACTCCTCGGCCAGCTGTAGGAATCCTCCGGGCGGGCCGGTATCCGATCGTCCCGCCCGGATCTGTGTCATCCGTGCTGCCCCATTGCGGCAGCAGTCAGACGTCGGCGTGCTCTTGCTGCGCGTCGTGAAGCCAGGCCCGCTTGAGGCCACTAACGGAAACCATCATGAAACGCTCACTCCTTCTCGCAACCGTCACTGTGACCGTCCTGGCGACTGTCGCCACCGGATGCACCGCGACACCGCTCGGCAACCCGGACTCAGCTCCCCGCATCGACCACATCCACGGCATCGCTGAAGATCCCCGGGGCGATGATCTGCTGGTGGCCACGCACAACGGAATCTTCACTCTCACACCCGATGGGGATATCTCCGGCCCGATCGGCGGTCACGCCTTCGACGCCATGGGATTCACGGTCTCGGGAGACGCGCTGTTCGCCTCCGGGCATCCCGGCGAAGAGACCCCGGCCGAACTCGGATCGCCCAACCTCGGCATCATCCGCAGCGACGACTACGGGAACACGTGGTCGCCTATTGCTCTCAACGGAACCACCGACTTCCACATCCTCACCGCGGCCCCGGACGGCACCCTCTACGGCGTCCCCTCTAGCCAAGTGAACCTGCTCACCAGCACAGACGAGGGCAACAACTGGACGGAGCGTGCGTCCCTCGGCGCCGCTGATCTCGCGGTCACCGAATCCGGTTTATACGCTGCAGCCGAAGAAGGCGTTCTCTTCAGCAGCGACGGCGGTAACACATTCACTCCAGTCGACGGAACACCTGTGCTCTACGCGCTGGAGGCTCGCACTGACGGCACTCTTCTCGGCGCAGGCACCGATGGCGTCCTGTGGACAGAGGATGAAAATGGAACCTGGCATCAGCTCGAATCGCTCCAAGGCGCCGTTCAAGCCCTCACTGTCATCGACGACCGCGTCATCCTCGTCGATGACCGGGGCATCGTTGAAGTCTCACCGGACAGCACCACTGTGCTGAGTCCCGCCCAATAACGCGGCCCGTGCCCAAGGATTCCTCGTGAAAGCGCCCAAGAACCCCTTTCGGAACCTCGTGTTGTTCGTCATCGTGGCGACGATCGCCGTTGTCCTCCTCGCCGCTGCTAGTTTTCTCGCGATTGGAGCGATCTTCTGATGACCCCCACCGGCCCCAGATCACCCTTCGACCCGCTACACCATCTGACGGCCGTGCACTCGTCCTCACCCGGCGCGCCTTCGCCTCGCAGTCCCGCGGAGCGGACGCATCGAAGGCTCGTGCGTCTTGGATATATGCTCTTGATCTGCGGTCCAGCCCTCGCGCTCGCGCATCTGATCAATGATGCCCAATCGACCGACGTCGCTTGGTGGACGTACACGATCGCCAGCTTTGACATCGCCGTAATCATGGTCATTGCCGCCCTGGCTCTGATCCTTCGAACTCCACCCAGTCACGCTGCAGAAACGGAATAATCGTCACCGCACAGCAATCGCTGCGACGATGATCTGCCGCTGAACTACCATGCCCTCCCGGGGTATTCAACGGGGTCCTCGGGAGCGAGGTGCGGTCGTAGTTTGAAGACTCCACAATGACGAGAGGAGCCACTATGACTGTCGCGGCGGAAATGCTCCGCACCTACCCGAAGGACCTTGGTCAGGCTGACCGGAAGGTGCTGGTGGAGTGTATCGAGGCGTGCGTTGAGTGCGCGCAATCATGCACCGCATGCGCCGACGCGTGCCTGAGCGAGCAAATGGTTGCCGAGCTGACGAAGTGCATCCGCACGAACCTGGACTGCGCCGACCTCTGCGAAACCACCGGACGCATCCTGTCCAGGCACACCGGGTACGACGCCAACCTCACCCGCGCGACCCTCGAAGCGTGCCGCACGGCATGCGCGAGCTGCGCCGACGAGTGCGAGAAGCACACGATGCACGAACACTGCACGGTGTGTGCTGCGGCCTGCCGGCGATGCGAAGACGCCTGCGCCGCGCTCCTCGCAACGCTCTGAATAGCCACCTCGACGGCGTCGTGCAGTTCTTCGCTACCCGCATCAATCCAGTGATGCCCGTTGACCGAGCCGAAGCAGACTAGCGAGCGCTCTTGCGCCACACGTCGTCATCAATCGCGCTACCGCGCAACGAGCTGAGACGAACAGGTGAGGCATATGTCGAAGGACACGCACGAAACAAGTGGACGACAAGCGGGGACGAAAAAGCACGGATCGCTGACGATGTACTTGCGATTCGCGGCGATGATTCTCACCGGCATGGTCGTGATGTATTGGACGATGTTCGCTGGAGTGTGGGAATGGGGGCACATACGCTTCAGCGAAAGCCGCGTCTTCATGGCGCTCACTATGGGCGGCGCCATGGGGCTGGTCATGCTGGCCTGGATGCTCAACATGTACAAGCACAGGAAAGCGAACATTGCGGTCATCATCGTCAGCGTTCTCCTCCTCGGAGGAGGCATCGCCCTCGACCGCAGCCAGATCACCGTCGACGACACCGCGTACATGCGCGCAATGATTCCGCATCACTCGCTCGCGATCACCCGATCCGAGCGAGCACAGCTGCAGGATGTCCGCGTCTGCGAACTTGCGGTTGAAATCAGTGAAGCGCAGCGCCGGGAGATCCTCGAAATGGACTGGCTCATCGCCGACATCGAAAGCAACGGACTCGCGCTGACGGCCGAGGACGCGCAAGACCGACCCGTTCCAGACTTCGAACGGGCAGCCGACCGCCAGTGCTCGGACGACGGATGACGATTGGTAGCGATAATCGGCCGATCATGGCTTGTGCTCCGAGAGCCTGCCGGAAACGATCGTTTACGGCGCGGTCGCGGCGCGGGCGCCTGGGGGGCCACCGCTAACGTTTACCGCAACCCCGATACGGCAGGCGTTTCCGGCGTGTCTCATCTCCCGCTGCCCGAAGTGTCGCGCAACAAGTTGACGGCTCTACTGGTGACCGGGCGTAATCAAGACCGGCGTATTCGGAGGAACCTGCGCGGCTGTTTCACGAGCTCAGCGAGCGGGATGCCTGTTCGAGTGTGTCGGTGACGACTCGGTAGTACGCCCAGCGCCCTCGCTGTTCGCGGGTTGTCAGGCCGGCATCGACGAGCAGCTTCATGTGATGCGAGACGGTGGGTTGGGACAGTCCCACGGGGTCGGTGAGGTCGCAGATGCAGGCCTCGCCGCCGTCGGATGCCGCGATGAGCGAGAGTAGCCGCACGCGCGTCGGGTCACCCAACGCTTTGAACGTGTGGGCGATCCGCTCAGCTTCATCGGCCGTGAGCACCCCGCCGGTAACCGGCGAGCAGCAGACCGCCACATCGGTCGGCAGGAGAGTGAGAGGGGAGGGCATGATCGAATCCTCTCACGTCGTATTGACATTTGTCGATGCATCGACAAGTCTCGATGCATCGAGGTTTGTCGATACGTATTGGAGAAGGCTGATGGAGAGCACGTTGCCCGTCGTTGTTATCGGTGCTGGTCCGCAGGGGCTGGCCGCGGCTGCGCATCTGGTGGAGCGCGATGTCCCGGTCGTGGTGTTGGAAGCAGGCGACGGCCCTGCCGCGGCTGTGCGCGAGTGGGGGCACGTGCGGTTGTTCTCTGAGTGGCCGGAACTGGTTGATGCGGCCGGGGCTCGCATTCTCGAGCCCACTGGCTGGACCGCCCCCACGACGGGATATCCCACAGGGGAGCAGTGGATTAGCGGGTATCTCGCACCCCTCGCCGCCGAGTTGGGCGAGCGCATCCGCTTCGGTTCGCGAGTCGTCGGAGTGTCTCGCCTTGGGCGTGACCGACTTGTCGACGCGGGTCGTGGAGAGCAGCCGTTCACCGTGCACGTGCAGCCCGTGGAAGGCGACGAGTATCGGTTGCAGGCTCGGGCGGTCATCGATGCGTCGGGCACGTGGGCTACTCCGAACCCCGCTGGTGCTGACGGCCTGCCCGCACTCGGAGAACAGGCCTCCGCGGATCTGCTGTCGTACCGCATTCCCGACTTCCGCGATCGTGAGCAGTTCGGTGGCAAGCACACCGTGGTCATCGGGTCCGGCCACTCAGCGGTCACCGCCGTGTTGGCGCTGGGGCAGATGGCGCGCCGCGACCCGAACACGACAGTGACCTGGGCGCTGCGGCGTGCTGCCGCGGGCAACGCTTTCGGAGGCGGCGAGGCCGACGAGCTGCCCGCTCGCGGCGCGCTCGGCATCAGGGCTGAGGAGTTCGTCGACGCCGGCCTGGTTTCTCTCGTCACGGGGTTCCGCGTGGAGCGTGTCACCCGCGACGGTGAGCGGCCGGTGCTGGTCGCCGAAGACGGCCGCACCCTCACCGCCGATCGGGTGGTGGTCTTGACCGGTTTCCGCCCGGATCTATCGTTCCTGTCGGAGCTGCGTCTGGAGCTGGACGCGACGTTGCAAGCTCCGGTGCGTATCGCCGCGGAAGTGGATCCCAACGTGCACTCGTGTGGCTCCGTCGCCGCCACGGGCGCGGTCGACCTGGCTCAGCCAGAACCGGACTTCTACTTGGTCGGCGCCAAATCGTATGGCCGAGCACCCACCTTCCTCGCTCTGACCGGGTATGAGCAGGTCCGCAGTGTCGTCGCTGAGCTGGCCGGCGATCACGAGGCCGCGCGCCGAGTCGAGCTTGTGCTGCCGGACACGGGAGTGTGCGGTGGGGCGGGACTGTTTGACGCATCCGGGGCATCGCTGGGCGGTTCGTGCTGCGCGCCGCCCGCTCAGGTCCTCCAGATCGGCCGCATGCCGGCATCCGTCTGACGAGAGGGAGTCGACGATGGACCCGCATTTCGCTTTCGAGGTCTACAAGCGGAGGGAAATCGGACTAACGCGGCGGCTGGAGTTTCAGCGTGTGGCGCGGGAGAGAATCGACGCAATACACGGGACTCCGCGGGAAGGCTGGCGCTCCCGCGTGCAGCGATGGTGGAAGGTGTCGTTGTTCGGCCGCGTGGCTCGCCCATCGCCCGTCGCATGCTGCGCCACCGCGGTCGCCTGCTGAGCAGCCGCGCCGGGGCCGGGTTCGTACGGCGCTTCTCAGGTGAGAATCGCCGTACGAATCTTCTCGGCCACCGCTTCGCGCAGCGGGCGAACAGCGTCAGCGTCCCACGATTCCGGGTTGGGGAACGACCACTCCAGAAGTTCCCCGCGAGGCGTCGACGGCAGGGTGAGCCCGGGCTTCATCAGGACCACGACGTCGGCGGCGTCCAGGTCGTCGACGGTGACGGCGCGCGGCACGCGATCGGTGATGTTCATTCCGAGTTCTGCGACAGTGGCGGCCACGGCCGGATTCACTTCATCGGCGGGGGAGAGGCCCGCCGACGTCGCGGTGAAACGGTCGCCGGCCAGGTGCTCCAGGAGCGCTGCGCCGAGCTGCGAGCGGCCGGCGTTGTGCTGGCAGATGAAAAGGACGGTTGGGGGAGCGTCAGTCACAGGTTCTCTTCCGGGTTGGGTCAGCTGGCGGCGAGACGGGGAGCGAGTTCCGCGATGCGGCGCTCCAGCTCGTCGTATGCGGTATCGAAGGCGTCATCGGTGCCGATCCGCACGGGGTCGGGGATCGACCAGTGCAGGTGCCCCGTGACGCCGAGTTCTTCGTGAGCGTTATCGCACACCGTCACCACGAAATCCGAATCGGTCAGTACCGAAGTTAGGGCGCGCGGTGACTCCGTTGGCAGCGCGAGGGCGTGGCGCTCGGCTGTGGCAACCGCGCCCGGATCTATCCGCTCGGCTGGGTGCGTTCCTCCCGATGATGCCGGGATGCTGCTGCGGGTAGACCACAATGCCGCAGCAAGCTGCGACCGGGCGGAGTTCGCCGTACAGACGAATACGATGCGATCTGCGCGCTCCACTCGGCCGGGGGTGAGCCCGCGAAGTGCGGTTTCGGTTAGGCGAACGTAGCTGCGCCGTTTGTCAGCCTCCGAGCGGGAACGCGAGACCATCCCCACGGACTCCAGCACATTCAAATGGTGTGTGACGAGGTTGGAGGGAAGGCCCAACGTCACCCCGATTTCGGTGGGGGAGAGGTCGCCCAGCGTGAGACGGTCGACGATCCGCAAGCGAGATGGGTCACCCAGCGCGGCGTGCTTCGCCGCCCGAGCCTCCACCTGATAAGTTCGTTCAGTGTTCATTGTTTCAATCTTGACTGAACTACCCCTCTCGGGTCAAGATAAGCCGACATGAACATTGCTACCCGCTCCCCGTCCGAGCCCGCGCGACCTCACATGCTGCGCCGAGCTGCTGCCGAGTTCCTTGGAACCGGCCTGCTCGTCACGATCGTTGTGGGTTCCGGCATCGCTGCGCAGCGCCTCTCACCGGATGACGTCGGCCTCCAACTGCTGGAGAACAGCCTGACCACCGCGCTCGGTCTGACAGTCCTGATCCTCACGCTGGGCCCCGTATCTGGCGCGCACTTCAACCCCGTGGTGTCGATTGCGGATTGGCTGCTCGGACGCCGCGCCCGGACGGGACTCCCGCTGCGCGACCTCGCCCCGTACGTGCTCGCGCAAGTTCTCGGCGGGATCGCCGGAACGTTCTTGGCGGGAGTGATGTTCGACGCCACCCCCGCGCTCTCATCGAACGACCGCGCGACCGGTGGACACCTGGTCGGGGAGGTGGTCGCCACGGCGGGACTGGTGCTGTTGATCTTCGCGCTCGCGCGCACGGGCAAGGGATCGACCACGGCGGCCGCAGTCGGTGCGTACATCGGCGCGGCGTACTGGTTCACAAGCTCTACCTCGTTCGCGAATCCCGCGGTGACGATCGCCCGCACGTTCACCGACACCTTTGCCGGCATCGCACCCGCCTCTGTCGCGCCGTTCATCACTGCACAGCTCGTCGGAGCCGCGGTCGGCCTCGCTGTGCTGCTCGCCCTCTACCCGACTGCCTCCCGCACGGCCGGCGACGTCGTGGTCCCTCAGCAACTCGAAAACCAGCCCTGAAAGGCATCCTCATGCATCTTGTAGCGATCGGCGGAAGCGACGCCGGAATCTCCACCGCCCTCCGCGCCCGCGAACTCGACCCGTCCGTCGACGTCACCGTCGTCGTGGCCGACGCCTACCCGAACTTCTCGATCTGCGGCATCCCGTACTACTTCTCCCGCGAAGTGCAGCCCTGGCAGTCCCTCGCCCACCGCACCCACGCGGACCTCGAAGCCACCGGCATGAACCTCCGACTGGACACCCTCGCCACGGGCATCGACGTCTACGGCCGACGACTCACGGTCCGCGACGCGAACGGCAGCGAATCAACGATCGCCTACGACGAACTCATGGTCGGCACCGGAGCATCCCCGTCAACCGCCGGCATCGCAGGTCTTGACCAGCTCGGCCCCGACGACGGCGTGCACCTGTTGCACTCAATGGGCGACACGTTCGCGCTCGAGAAGTACCTCGACGAACATCAGCCCGAGACGGCAATCATCGTCGGAGCTGGCTACGTCGGCCTCGAAATGGCCGAAGCGCTCACTGTGCGGGGCCTTCAGGTCACCCAGCTGCAGCGCGGCCCCGAAGTCCTCTCCACCCTCGATCCCGAACTCGGCTCCCTCGTCCACGACGAACTCACCCGACACGGCGTCGACGTCCTCACCGGCACGCGCGTCGAGGCCGTCACTCGTGAAGCCGGACGAATTGCCGTGGTCGGAAACCGCGAAGGTGAAGCGTTCTCCCGCACCGCTGATGTGGTGCTCGTCGTCGTCGGCGTGCGACCCAACACCAGCCTTCTCGCCGCAGCCGGCGCAACCATGGGAGCGGGCGGCGCTGTCGTCGTCGACGAGCGGATGCGTACCGGCCTGCCGAACGTGTGGGCGGCCGGCGACGGGGTGGTCACCCATCACCGCCTGCTCGGCGTCACATACCTTCCTCTCGGCACCACGGCGCATAAGCAGGGACGCGTCGCGGGGGAGAACGCGATCGGTGGGGATACACGGTTCGCCGGGAGCCTCGGCACTCAGGTCGTGAAGGTCTTCGACGTCGTGGCCGCACGCACGGGGCTTCGTGACCACGAAGCGACAGCCGCCGGTTTTGCCCCGCACAGTCACACCGCGATCGCGGACGACCACAAGCAGTACTACCCGGGCGCCACGCCCATCAGTATCCGCATCACCGGAGACACCAACGACGGCCGTCTGCTCGGCGCGCAGCTCGTCGGCACCCGCGGCGCGGTAATCTCTAAGCGCGTCGACACCTACGCCACAGCTCTGCACCACGGCATGACCGTCGCAACGATGAGTGACCTCGACCTCTCCTACACGCCCCCGCTCGGCTCCCCCTGGGACGCTGTGCAGGTCGCAACCCAGGCGTGGGAGCGGGAAACGCGGCGGTCGGCATCGGCGCTGCGTCAGCCTGCTGCCTAGGATCGCTCTGGAGGGGGGCACTCCGGTCCACCGAACGACGCTAGAAGCCCCCCAGTCCTCTTTCGAGCTTTGGCGATTGGTCACCGGTGACTGTATAGTTCAGCGTGTGCTGACTATTGCTTCCCGTATCGATGTAATGAACCGGCTTGGCCGGGCGATGGCTGATCCGACGCGCTCACGGATCCTGATGACCCTGCTCGAAGGGCCCAGTTATCCGGCCGTCCTCTCGCGCGATCTGGTACTCACCCGTTCGAACGTGTCGAATCACCTGACGTGCCTGCGCGATTGCGGAATCGTCGTCGCTGAGCCAGAGGGCCGCCAGACTCGTTACGAGATCGCCGACCCGCATCTCGCCGCAGCGCTCGTCGCGCTCGTAGACGTGACGCTGGCTGTGGATGAGCACGCGCCGTGCGTGGACACTGCATGCACGGTGGCTGGTTGCTGTGCGACAGGGGCGAACGCGTGAGCGCGGCATGTGGCTGCGAGCACGAGCCTGCCAGCATGGCGGAGGAGGAGATCGAAGAGGCCGAGCGACCCTGGTGGAGAGACCGCGGAATTATGGTGCCGGTTCTCTCCGGAGTCGCATTCCTGGCCGGCCTGATCTTGGAGTGGTCCGGCCAGGAGATCCCGGCGCTAGTGCTGTTCTGGGTCGGCCTGCTGCTGGGTGCCTCGACGTTTACGCCGGGCGCGGTTCGAAAGCTGTTCAAGGGCAAGCTCGGCATCGGTCTACTGATGACGATCAGCGCCATCGGTGCAGTCATCCTCGGCTACGTGGAGGAGGCCGCAGCTCTCGCGTTCTTGTACTCGATCGCTGAGGCGCTCGAGGACAAGGCGATGGACCGCGCCCGCGGCGGGCTCCGCGCACTGCTCAAGCTCGTGCCGGAGACGGCAACCGTGCTGCAGGGCGGCACCACCGTGCAGGTGCAGGCAAGAGAGCTGACGGTCGGCCAAATCATGGTGGTCCGCGCGGGCGAGCGGATCGCCACCGATGGGGTCGTGCGTTCTGGTCGCTCCAGCCTGGACACCTCAGCGATCACCGGGGAATCGATCCCGGTCGAGGTGGAGCCCGGCGATGCAGTGTCGGCCGGTGCGATCAACAGCGCCGGCGCACTGGAGATCGAGACGACGGCTGCTGGCACCGACAACTCGCTCACGACGATCGTGGAGCTGGTAGAGAGAGCACAGACCGAGAAGGGCGAGCGTGCTCGTCTCGCGGACAGGATCGCCCGCCCGCTCGTTCCCGGTGTTCTGATCCTCGCGGCACTCGTCGCGATCATCGGGTCGCTGCTGGGCGATCCGGAGGTGTGGATCACTCGCGCGCTCGTCGTGCTAGTCGCCGCTTCTCCGTGTGCACTCGCGATCTCGGTGCCGCTGACGGTCGTCGCGGCGATCGGTGCGGCGAGCAGGTTCGGCGTGATCATCAAGTCCGGCGCCGTTTTCGAGCGCTTCGGCACCGTCCGACACGTTGCCCTCGACAAGACCGGCACCCTCACCCGCAACGAACCGGCGGTCACCGCCGTGCTCACGGCGAACGGCGTGACCGAGACCCAGGCACTGGCCTGGGCGGCCGCGTTGGAGCAGCACAGCACCCATCCTCTCGCCTCAGCGATCACTGCCGCGGCGCCGGGGACTCCAGCAGCTGCAGATGTGACTGAGCAGGCCGGGCACGGCATCGATGGCACCGTCGACGGATCGCGAATCACCGTCGGCAGTCCCCGCTGGTTGGACGCCGGCGAGCTCGCGGAGCGGGTCGCGGAGTTGGAAGAGCAGGGCATGACGGTCGTGATCGTGCATCGTGACGGGACGCCGGTCGCCGCGATCGGCGTCCGTGACGAACTGCGCCCAGAAGTCCCCGAGGTGGTCGGAACGCTCACCGGTCAGGGCGTCGGCGTGACGATGCTCACCGGTGACAACGCCCGGACTGCTCGCGCGCTTGCTGCGCAGGCCGGGATCAGTGACGTGCGAGCCGAGCTGCGTCCCGAGGACAAGGCGGCCGCGATCGCAGAACTGTCGAAGGCAGGGCCGGTCGCGATGATCGGTGACGGAATCAACGATGCCCCGGCCCTCGCCGGCGCGGACATCGGCATCGCGATGGGAGCGACCGGCTCTGACGCAGCGATCGAATCCGCCGACGTGGCCTTCACCGGCCATGATCTGCGTCTCATCCCGCGCGCGTTCGACCACGCCCGCCGAGGTCGACGGATCATCAACCAGAACATCATCCTGTCGCTGCTGATCATCACCGCACTGCTCCCGCTCGCGCTCTTCGGCGTGCTGGGGCTCGCAGCCGTCGTCCTGGTCCACGAGGTCGCCGAGGTCATCGTTATCCTCAACGGCCTGCGCGCCGCCCGCACTCCGCGAGTGAAGAGCTGATGCTCGCGACCATCGGATCAGCGATCGGCCTGTTCGCTGCGACCAACATCGACGACATTGTCGTTCTCACCGTGCTGTTCCTCGCCTCCAGCCGAGGAAAGCCGCGACCGTGGCAGATCGTCGCAGGCCAGTACCTCGGGTTCATCACCCTCGTCGTGATCAGCGTGATCGCCGCGCTCGGCCTCACCATCGTCCCGGACGAATGGGTGGGCTTCCTCGGGCTGATCCCGCTCGGCATCGGCATCTGGACGCTCGTGCGCGGCTTGCGTCGCAACGGCGATGACGATGACGATGACGATGCCAAGATCACCGCGGTCGGACTCTGGGGCGTCGCCGGGATCACGATCGCCAACGGGGCCGACAACATCTCCCTCTACACGCCGATCTTCCGCACCAGCGCCCCCGGCGACGTCGCGATCATGATTGTCGTGTTCCTGATCCTCGTCGCGGTCTGGTGTGCGGCCGGTCGGCTGATCGGTACCAACAAGGCTGTCACCGAGGGGCTGGAGCGTGTCGAGCACTGGCTCGTACCGGCCGTGTTCATCGGTCTGGGCTTGTTCATTCTGATCGAATCTGGGGTCATTGTCCGTCTGATCGAGGTGCTCGCATGACCTCCTCCCAGAATGAGGCTCACCCGCCCGCTGTCCGCAAGCTGTCGTCGACGCGGCGGTGGCAGCTCACTGGTGGAGCGCTCTTGATCGCCGTGGTTGTCGTGCTGATTGATCAGGGAACCAAGGTGTGGGCCGAAGCGACCCTCACCGAGCGTGAGCGCATCCCGCTGATCGGTGACCTGCTGGGTTTCCAGCTCGCCTATAACCCGGGAGCGGCGTTCTCGTTCGGCGAAGGCTTCACCTGGGTGTTCGCGCTGCTCGCTGTTGCCGCCACGGTCACAGCGATCGTGTTCGCGTTCCGAGCGCGACGGCTGGGGTGGGCCATCGTCGTCGGTGCGCTCGGTGGAGCTGCCGCCTCACACGCAGGCGACCGCCTTTTCCGCGATCCCGGGTTCGCCCGGGGTCACGTCGTGGATTTCCTCGCCTACGGGAACTGGTTCATCGGGAACGTCGCTGACATCGTGATCTTCGCCGCAGCGATCACCGGAGCACTTTTCATGATCCGTGCAGGCGATGAGAGCACCGAGTGAGATCGCTTGTCCGGTGGTGGGACACCCATCAACTCGCCCTCTACATCGGCGCAATCGCCGTGGGGGCCGCCATCGGGCTGATAACGCCGCAGGCCGCTCCGAGCCTCGAGCACTCGATCGAACCCGCGCTGATGCTGCTGTTGTTCGCCACATTCCTCGGCGTCCCGCTCATCGAGGTGAAACGCGCGTTCCGTGACATCAGGTTTCTCGGCGCGGTGCTGGTGGCGAACTTCGTCATCGTGCCGATGCTCGCCTGGGGCCTATCGCGCTTCGTGGTCGACGATCGCGGGCTGCTGCTCGGGGTGCTGCTCGTCCTGCTGACCCCGTGCATCGATTACGTCATCGTGTTCGCAGGCCTCGCAGGCGGCGCTAGCGCACGACTGCTCGCAGCCGCACCGCTGCTGATGTTGCTCCAGATCCTGCTTCTACCGGTGTTCCTGTTCCTCTTCGCAGGCGGCGCAGTGCTCGATGTGGTCGACATGGGCCCGTTCATCCGGGCATTCCTGTTGCTGATCGTGGTCCCCCTCTCCGCCGCAGCGGTTGTGCAGGCTGTTGCGCGTCGTCACCGGGGAGGCCGGTTCATAGAGAAGATCATGGCGGGCGCGATGGTGCCGCTGATGATGGTGACGCTCGCTGTGGTGATCGGTTCCCAGATCGCTGCCGTTGGATCGCAGATCACCGCGCTCCTGCGAGTCGTACCGCTCTACATCGCATTCGTCGTCCTCGCCGTCGCGATCGGGAAGCTCGCCAGCCAGGTCGCACGAATAGACGTCTCCGCCACCCGCGCGGTGATGTTCTCCGCCGCCACTCGCAACTCGCTCGTCGTCCTACCGCTCGCTCTCGCTCTCCCTGCCTCGATGAGCATTGCCCCGCTCGCGGTGGTCACCCAGACCCTTGTCGAGCTGGTCGCGATGATCATCCTCGTCCGCCTGGCTCCCCTCCTCGCGCGCGAACCACGGCCCAGCCTCGCCTAGCCGCAGCACTGGACAATAGATCAGAGCGGTCGTCCCACCGAAAACGATCGTTTTCGGCAGACGATCGCAGGACAGCGAGGAACGACGCTTGGACGGCCGAGCCGTCAACGAAAGCGACTCGCGACTTCCGCCTCTTGCCGAAGCCGATCGAGTGCGTCGCGGTACTCGGAGTCCTCAGTCACATCGTCCTGCGAGAGAACTTCCCACGTGCTCTGCTCATACTTCGTTTCGAGAAGCTCGATGATGTCGTCGTACAGCGCCGTGAACGTCTCAGGGGGTGCAAACACCGTGACGGATAACTCCGCGAGTGTGAACCCGTCCAGCGCCGTCACGATACCCGCTCGGCACTCGCGGTGATCTTGTCCAAGGGTGCTCGCCGTTGCTCCCGAAGATTCCGCTTGCTACGGGAGAGCGGATAGCGGGCGTCAAGGCGGGGTTCGAGGAAAAGCCGGCCGAGGGCGATGAAGATCAGTAGTCCGCCCGCCCAATACGCGAGGAAAAGCACAAGCCCTGATGCACCCATCGTGAAGCTCAAAACGGTCAGAACTATTCCGATGCCGACATAGAGCCACCTCCACGCCGCGACCGTGCGGTCGCGCGCACTCTGCTGTTCGGTAGTGCGCGAATCAAACGCTTCCACACGAGTGCCGAAGCCCTCGTCGTCGATGCTGGTGAAGAGCTCACTCACCGAAACGCGCAGGGCATCGGCAACGAGAGACAAAGTCTCGAGGCTCGCTTCATTGCCCGCTTCTAAGCGCTGAATTGTCCGCAACCCGACGCCGCTCTCGGTGGCGAGCCGCTCCTGAGTCCAACCGGCGGTCTGCCGAAGGTCCGCGATTCGTGTTGTGTTCATGGAACTCATACTCGCCGTTCGCTCCCGCCTTCACCACGTCACGGGCCCGCCAGCAAGCCGCCAAGCTCCCGCCACGCGGCCGCCACCGCGATCGATTCGCGATTCGCGGTTCAACTGGCTCGGTCTCTTCCGCCAGAAGCCTCTGCCGAAACCCACTTACGGCCACCGTTTGTGGAGGGCGCTCCGGCGAACCTTCGCTGGCCGCGCCGCAAACGATCGTTTCCGGCAGGGTCGACGACCTCCTTGGGCAACGGCACGACACGCCGCAAAACGACCCGCCGAAACCCCCTGCCGAAACCGGATCGGCCGAAACCCGCCGCGCAGCGTTTTCGGCAGCAGACGGGAAGGCCAAGATCCCGCACGGCTGCCGCAGCGTCACCGCGGCTCAGAGCAGCTCTCAACCGATGACGCGATTGGTGGTCGTCGAGCGCCCGCGAAACTCCGCGACCACGTCATCCGTCTCATCGCGCACGGTCACGTCGTACAGCCCGGTTCGTCCGCTGACCGTGCGCCGCACGGCGGTGGCCCGCAGCGTCTGACCGGACGTCGTCGACTTCAGGAAAGTGATCTCGGCGCCGGCGGCGACGGTCACCGGCTCGTCTTCGTTGCAGGCGATCGCGAAAGCCGTGTCGGCGAGCGAGAAGACCAGCCCGCCGTGCGTGATCGCGAACCCGTTGAGCATGTCGTCGCGCACGAGCATCGACACCACGGCACGACCCGGCTCGTCGACCTCGACCACCATGCCGAGCATCGCCGACGCCGCGTCGCGGCGCATCATCTCCCTCACGCAGTCACGACCTCGGCGGCGTGCTCCTTCCGCACTAGGGTCAGCACGTCGTAGGTCGCGACGATGTCGTCGCGCTGATTGCGGATCACCGCATCCCAGCGCACCTCGCCGTACTGGTCCGTCTCGCGCGGCGTGATCTGCTTCGCCGTCAGCTCGACCCGGATGCTGTCACCCGGCGACACCGGAGTGACGAAGCGCAGATTCTCGAGGCCGTAGTTCGCCAGCACCGGCCCCGGCTCGGGATCGACGAACAATCCCGCCGCCCACGACACGAGCAGGTAGCCGTGTGCCACGCGCCCGGGAAAGAACGGGTTGGCCGCCGCAGACTCCTCGTCCATGTGCGCGTAGAACGTGTCACCGGTGAAATGCGCGAACGTCTCGATGTCGTCGAGCGTCACCTCTCGGGAATCCGACGCGATCTGGTCGCCGATCCGCAGCTCGGCGAGCGACTTGCGGAACGGATGCCGATCGCCGGCGCTCGTCGCCGCGCCCGCGTGCCACACCCCGGTCAGCGCCGTGAGCATCTCGGGCGACCCCTGCACCGCCGTGCGCTGCATGTGGTGCAGCACGGCGCGGATGCCGCCGAGCTCCTCACCGCCGCCGGCGCGACCGGGACCGCCGTGCACGAGCCCCGGCAGGGGTGAGCCGTGCCCGGTCGAAGACCGGGCGTCATCGCGGTCGAGCAGCAGCATCCGGCCGTTGAACGGGGCGATGCGCGTCGCGAGCTCGATCGCCTGAGCCGGGTCGTGCGTGGCGATGCTGGTGACCAGCGACCCGCCGCCGCGGGCGACGAGATCGGCGGCTTCGGCGGTCGTGGAGTAGGTGAGCAGTGACGACACTGGACCGAACGCCTCGACGTCGTGCACCGCATCGGCGCTCGCGTCGTCGAAGCGCAGCAGCAGCGGCGCCACGAAGGCGCCGTCCGGCGCCGGGCCCGTCGAGCCGTCGGCGTGCCGCACAGAGGGGGTGTCGGTCGAGCCGATGACGACCCGGCCGCCGGCATCGTGCAGCTTCTGCACCTGGCGCAGCACCTCGTCGCGCTGCGCTGCCGACGCGAGCGGACCCATCGTCACGCCTTCGGCGCGCGGGTCGCCGAGCACCGTCTTCTCCGCGATCCGCGCCCGTACGGCCTCGATCACATCGTCCGCTGCCGCCGCCGGGACGATCGCACGGCGGATCGCCGTGCACTTCTGGCCCGCCTTGCTGGTCATCTCCACGACGAGCTGGCGCACGTACGCGTCGAACTCGGGGGTGCCGGTTACCGCATCCGTGCCGAGTACCGAGGCGTTGATCGAGTCGGTCTCGGCGGTGAAGCGCACCCCGCCGGTCTGCACGGCCGCATGCTGCCGCAGCTTCTCGGCGGTCGACGCGCTGCCGGTGAACCCGACCAGATCGCCGAGCCGCAGGTGCTCGAACAGGTCGGGCACGCTGCCGCTGATCAGCTGCAGCGACCCCTCGGGCAGCAGCCGCGACTCGACGAGGATGCGCACCATCGCCTCGGCGAGATACCCGGTCGGCGTCGCAGGCTTCACCACCGTCGGCATACCGGCGAGGAACGCCGGGGCAAGCTTCTCGAGCGACCCCCACACGGGAAAGTTGAACGCGTTGATCTGCACCGCGACGCCGGGCAGCGTCGTGTAGACGTGGCGGCCGAGGAAGCTGCCGTCTTTCGAGAGCGGCTCCACCGGGCCGTCGACGTGCACGCGGCTGTTGGGCAGCTCGCGCCGGCCCTTGCCCGAATACGAGAACAACACGCCGATGCCGCCGTCGATGTCGACCCACGAGTCGGCCATCGTCGCCCCTGTGCGCGCCGAGAGCGCGTACAGCTCGTCTTTGCGTTCGGTCAGCGCCAGGGCGAACTGCTTGAGCAGCAGCGCCCGCTGGTGGAAGGTCAGCTCGGCCAGGCTCGCGTGGCCGGTGGTGCGGGCGTATTCGAGGGCGCCCGCGAGATCGAGACCCTCGGTCGAGACCCGGGTGATGATCTCGCCGGTCGACGCGTCGCGCACGTCGACAGGCATCGCGGGGGCACCCGGCGTCCACCACTCGCCCCTGATGTAGCTCGGCAGAAAATCGGTCATCTCTCCTCGTTCCACACGTAGAACCCCTCGCCGCTCTTGCGGCCCAGCTTTCCGGCATCCACCATCTGCCGCAGCAGTCGCGGCGGCTCGAACCGCGGCCCGAGCTCTCGGGCCAGCTCCTCGGCGATGCCGAGGCGCACGTCGAGGCCGACGACATCGGTGGTGCGCAGCGGACCCATCGGATGCCGATACCCCAGCTCCATGGCCGCGTCGATGTCAACGGCGTCGCCGACGCCCTCCTCGAGCATCCGGATCGCCTCCAGCCCCAGCAGCACACCGAGCCGACTCGACGCGAAACCGGGGGAGTCGCGGATCACCACCGGCGTCTTGCGCAGCGTCGCGACCCACTCGCGCGCGGCGTCGACGACGACACGATCGGTGCGCGACCCTACGACGATCTCGACGAGCTGCGACGCCGGCACGGGATTGAAGAAGTGCAGCCCGAGGAACCGCTCGGGCCGGGTGAGGGGTGCCGCGAGCTCGTCGATCGAGATCGACGACGTGTTCGTGGTGAGCACCGCCTCGGGCGCGACGATCTGCTCGATGCGCGCGAGCGCCTCGGCTTTCAGCGTGCGATCCTCGGGTACGGCCTCGATCACGAGGCCAGCGCTCAGGAACGTGGCGGGGTCGGTGTGCACGGCGAATGATTCCATCAGCGGTCGTGGCTCGATGAGGTCGCCGCGGCGCACGGAGTTCTCGATGCTGGCCAGCACGCGGGTGCGCGCGGCCTCGGCGGACTGCTCGTCGCGCTCGACGAGCCGCACTCGCGCCCCGGCGAGCAGGAACGCGTGCGCGATGCCGGCGCCCATACGCCCGCCGCCGAGCACGCCGACGGTTCCGGGAACGCTCATCGGCTCTCCTTCTCTGGACGCTGTGACCGGCGCTCGAGAAACGCGGTCATGCGCCGGCGCTTCTCGTCGCTGTCGAACAGCTCGGCCTGCAGTTCGACCTCGATCGCCGGATGCCGGTCGACGGGCGCGAGCAGGGCGCGCTTTGTGAGCTCGGTCGCCCGCGCGCCGTTCGCGCAGATGCGGTCGGCGACGGCATGCGCCGCGCCCAGCAGCTCGTCGGCCTCGTGCAGCGACGACAGCAGCCCCCACGCGAGAGCCTCGTCGGCGTCGATGATCCGGCCGGTGAGCAGCAGCTCGCTCGCGCGGGCGTGGCCGACGATCTCGGGCAGCCGCCACGTCGCCCCGGCAGCGGCGATGATGCCGAGCCCCGTCTCGGGGTTGCCGATGCGCACGCGCGGCGTGCCGATGCGGATGTCGGCGGCGTAGGCGAGCTCGGCACCGCCGCCCAGTGCGTAGCCGTCGACGGCGGCGATGACCGGCATCGGCAGCTCGCGGATGCGCCGGAAGACGGTCGAGTTGATGCCGCGCCGCGCGTCGTCGGCGGTGCGGTCGCGCAGCTGACCGATGTCTGCCCCCGCTGCGAAGACGCCGTCGGCGCCGGTGAGAATGAGCACCCTGGGTGTCGTCTCGAGCTCGGCGCACACGGCGTGCAGCTCGTCGACCATCGTCTGGTCGATCGCGTTGCGCACGGCCGGGCGATCGAGCGTCACGACCGTCCGATCGCCACTCGTCTCGACCCGCAGCGCGTCAGCCATCGACGCGCTCCACGATCATCGCGGTGCCCTGACCGACGCCGACGCACATCGTCGCGAGCCCGTACCGCGCGCCCTCGCGCTCCAGGCGGCCGAGCAGCGTGACCAGCAGACGCGAGCCGCTGGAGCCGAGCGGATGCCCGAGGGCGATCGCCCCGCCGTCGGCGTTGACGATCTCTGGGTCGAGGCCGAGGCGGCGGATGCACGCCAGCGACTGCGACGCGAACGCCTCGTTCAGCTCGACCGCGCCGAGATCCGCGACGGTGAGGCCGGCCCTCTGAAGCGCCTTCTCGGTCGCGGGCACGGGCCCGAGGCCCATGATCTCGGGCGCGAGAGCGGCCGTCGCCGAGGCGACGACGCGCGCCCGAGGGCGCAGGCCGTGCCGGGCGATGGCATCCGCGCCCGCCACGACGATGGCGGAGGCGCCGTCGTTGAGCGAGCTGGCGTTGCCGGCGGTGACCACCTCGCCGCCGGCGACGACCGGCCGCAGCGCGCCCAGCGCCTCGAGCGAGGTGTCGCGGCGCGGGCCCTCGTCGGTGTCGACGATGCCGCGGCCGGTGTCGACCGGTACGATCTCGGGCGCCAGGCGGCCGGCGTCGATGGCCGCGAGGGCTCGCTCGTGGCTGCGCAGGGCGAACGCATCGGCATCCGCCCGGCTGATCCCGTCGGCGCGCGCGACCTCCTCCGCCGTCTCGGGCATCGAGTACGTCGCCTTGTCGCGGGCCCGCAGCCGCGGGTTTGCGAACCGCCACCCGATCGACGTGTCGTACGCCTCGCCCGGCTTGCCCCACGCGCGCTCGGGCTTGGCCTGCACCCACGGGGCGCGGGTCATCGACTCGACACCGCCCGCGACCATCAGTCCGGCGTCCCCCGCGCGGATCGCCTGCGACGCCAGCGCGATCGCCGTCATCCCCGACGCGCACAGGCGATTGACCGTGAGGCCCGGAACGCTGTCGGGCAGACCTGCCAGCAGCACCGCCATCCGGGCGACGTTGCGGTTGTCCTCACCGGCCTGATTCGCCGCCCCCAGGATGACCTCGTCGATGGCATCCGCAGGCACCCCGGCCCGGGAGACGGCCTCTGCGACGACGAGCGCGGCGAGGTCGTCGGGGCGGATGCCGGAGAGGGCGCCGCCGTACCGGCCCACCGGGGTGCGCACGCCGCCGACGAGATAGGCCTCGGACATCGTCATCCTCTCCGTCGCGGCGGTCGGATCCATTACAGACCGATCGTTCAGGAATACGATTCCAGATCGCGTGACCGTTGGCAACCGCCACGCCACCGAGCCGTTTCTGCGGCGCTTCGGGATCGACCTTGACAACGGCAGGGGCGCCGAGCAGATTCGACCATGACGGAGCACGTTCCCGTGCTGGCACCGCCCCTGAGGATCGAAGGAGATCACAGCATGAAGAAGCTCATCAACAAGCCCGAGGACGTGCTCGTCGAATCGCTGCGGGGAGTCGCCGTCGCGCACCCCGAGCTCTCGGTCGACCTCGAGACGCACGTCATCACCCGCGCGACCCCGAAGGAGCAGGGCAAGGTCGCCGTGGTCTCGGGCGGCGGGTCGGGACACGAGCCGCTGCACGGCGGATACGTCGGAGTCGGGATGCTGGATGCCGCCGTCGCCGGAGAGGTGTTCACCTCGCCGACGCCCGACCGCGTGCAGGCCGCCACGAAGGCCGTCGATCGAGGTGCTGGCGTGCTGCACATCGTGAAGAACTACACCGGCGACGTGCTGAACTTCGAGATGGCGGCGGAGCTCGCCGAGATGGAGGGCATCGAGGTCGGCACGGTGGTGGTCGACGACGACGTCGCCGTGCAGGACTCGCTCTACACGGCCGGACGCCGCGGGGTGGGGCTGACCGTGCTGCTGGAGAAGATCGTGGGCGCCGCCGCCGAGGAGGGGCAGGATCTCGCCGCGGTCGTCGCGCTCGCGCAGAAGGTCAACGGACAGGGCCGGTCAATGGGCATGGCCCTCACCAGCTGCACCGTGCCGGCGGCGGGCAAGCCCACCTTCGACCTGCCCGACGATCAGATGGAGATCGGCATCGGCATCCACGGCGAACCCGGTCGGCACCGCGAGCCGCTGGCCCCGGCATCCGACATCGCCCGGCAGCTCGTCGAGCCGATCCTCGCCGACCTCGACGTCGCAGGACCCGCGATCGTCATGCTCAACGGCATGGGAGCGACCCCGCAGATCGAGCTGTACCTGATGTACGCCGAGGTCGCCGCGCTGCTCGAGAAGGCCGGCGTGCAGATCGTGCGCAACCTCGTCGGCAACTACATCACCTCGCTCGACATGGCCGGCTGCTCGGTGACGGTGCTGAAGGCCGATGACGAGATCCTGCGGCTGTGGGATGCGCCGGTCGTCACCCCCGGCCTGCGCTGGGGCGCCTGACCCGCGCCCGTCGCCGACCACCCGACACCGCCTCGCCACCCAGGAGCACGCATGACATCGACGATCGACACCGCCACCCTGCACGACTGGATCTCGCGCTTCGCCGCGGCCATGAACGACAAGCGCGACTGGCTCACCGAGCTCGACTCGGCCATCGGCGACGCCGACCACGGCGCGAACATGTCCCGCGGCATGACCGCGGTCGTCGACAAGCTCGGCGCCAGTGCGCCCGAGACGATCGACGAGCTGCTCAAGGGCGTGGGCATGACGCTGGTCAGCTCGGTGGGCGGCGCGAGCGGGCCGCTGTACGGCACCTTCTTCCTGCGCATGGGCGTGACGGCGGGGGCCGTGTCGAGCCTCGACGCCGCAGCGCTCGCGGGCGCGCTGCGCGCCGGGGTGGACGGCGTCGTGGCCCGCGGCAAGCCCGAGGCCGGAGACAAGACGATGTACGACGCGATGGCACCCGCCCTCGAGGCGCTCGACGCGGCCCTCGGCGACGGGGCGGACCTCAGGGCGGCGCTGTCTGCCGCTGCGGATGCCGCGGCCGCCGGACGCGACGCCACCCTGCCGCTCGTCGCCCGCAAGGGCCGCGCGAGCTATCTGGGCGACCGCAGCGCCGGGCACCTCGACCCCGGCGCCGCGTCGACGGCGATCCTGTTCGAGACGCTCGCTGCGGCCGTGCAGGGCGACGACGGATGATCGGCGTCGTCGCCGTCTCGCACAGCGCTCGGCTCGGGGAGGCGGCGCTCGAGCTCGCCCTGCAGATGGTGCACGGCGGCGGCGTGCCGGTGCGCGTGGCCGCCGGCGCGGGCACGGACGGCGACGGGGCGCCGATCCTCGGAACGGATGCCGTGGCCGTGGCCGCCGCGATCGACGAGCTGGCCGCGGAATGCGACGGCGTGCTCGTGCTCATGGACCTCGGCTCGGCGGTGATGAGCGCAGAGCTCGCCCTCGAGTTCCGAACCAGCGACGTGCCGGTGCGCCTGGCGCCGGCACCTTTCGTGGAGGGACTGCTGGCTGCCGTCGTCGCGGCCGCCGCCGGGGGCTTGCTCGACGCGGTCGCCGCCGAGGCCGCGGCGGCGCTGGACGCGAAGGCCGGTCAGCTGCAGACGGATGCTCCGGTCGAGACCACGTCGGCTGATGCTGCTGCAGCGTCGACGCCCGACGAAGCCCGCCTCACCCGCCGGGTGCGGGTGCGCAACCCGCTCGGCATCCACGCCCGGCCGGCGGCCCTCATCGCGTCGGCGGCCGCCGGAGCCGACGTGCGCCTGCGCCGGCTGCCCGATGGGCCGGACGCGGCGGCGGGAAGCCTCAGCCGGCTGCTCGTGCTCGGCGCGCGTCAGGGCGACGAGATCGAGCTGTCCGCCACGGACGGCCGGGTGCTCGCCGCGCTCGCCGCGCTCTTCGACGACGGGTTCGGCGAGGGCGTCGACGGCGATCACCTCGACGCGGGCGCAGCGCCCGCCCCGCATGGCACCGCACCCGGTGCGCCGTCGGCGCCTGCCCAGCCCGCGCCGCCGGTCGCACCGGGAACGGTGCTGCGCGGACGCGGCGTGAGCCCGGGACTCGCCGCGGCGTCCGTCGTCACTCTCGCGCCGCCGGTGCCCGAGCCCGACGCCGCGGCGGTCATCGCCGCGGACGACAGAGAGGCCGAGGCATCCGGCATCCGTCGGGCGTCCCGCGCCGTCGCCGACGACCTGAGCTCGCGCGCCGCCGCGACATCGGGCGAGGCGCGCGACATCCTCGAGGCGTCCAGCATGCTGGCATCCGACCCCGAACTCGTCGCTGAGGCGTCGGCACTCGTTCGCGACGCCGGCCGCAGCGCTGCCCGCGCGATCTGGGAGGTCACCACGGCGCAGCAGGACGCGCTCGCGGCACTGGGCGGCCGCACCGCCGAGCGCGTGGCCGATCTGCGCGACATCCGCGACCGCATCATCGCCGAGCTGCTCGGCCTCGCCGTTCCGGGCGTGCCGCAGCTCGACGAGCCGTTCGTGCTCGTCGCGCACGACCTGGCCCCGGCCGACACCGCCGCGCTGCAGGGCGGACGGTGCGTGGCGCTGGTCACCGAACAGGGCGGTCCGACCTCGCACACCGCGATCATCGCCCGCTCGCTCGGCCTGCCCGCCGTGGTGGGCGTCGCCGGTGCGACAGGCCTCGCCGCCGGCACGGTGGTGCTCGTAGACGGCGATCACGGCACCGTCGAGATCGACCCCGGGCGGGAGCGGATCGACGCCGCGACCCGCGCAGCGGCCGTCGCACCGTTCGACGGAACCGGGCGGCTGGCCGACGGATCGCCGCTTCCGCTGCTCGCCAATGTGGGTGGAGCGGCGGATGCCCGCGCCGCGGCCGCGGCCGGCGCCGAGGGCGTCGGACTGTTCCGCACGGAGTTCTGCTTCCTCGATCGCACCGACGCGCCCTCGATCGCTGAGCAGGTGACGGCGTATCGGGGTGTGCTGGCGGCCTTCGCCGGCCGCAAGGTGGTCGTGCGCACGCTCGATGCGGGCAGCGACAAGCCGTTGCCGTTCGCGAACGCCGACGACGAGCAGAACCCCGCGCTCGGGGTGCGCGGGCTGCGCATCGCACGGCGCTCGCCTCAGCTGCTCGACGATCAGCTGCGGGCTCTGGCCGAGGCCGCGGCAGCGGAGTCCGCGCACGTCGAGGTGATGGCGCCCATGGTCGCCACCGTCGACGAGGCCGACGACTTCGCCACGAGAGCCAGGGCTGCGGGGCTCGAGCGGGTGGGCGTGATGATCGAGACGCCGTCGGCCGCCCTGCTCGCTGCGGAGCTGTTCGAGGTCGTCGACTTCGTCAGCCTCGGCACGAACGACCTCGCGCAGTACACGCTCGCGGCCGATCGGCTGCTGGGCGAGCTGGGTGACCTCAACGACCCGTGGCAGCCGGCCGTGCTGCGGCTGATCGGCGCCGTCGGCGCAGCGGGCCGCACGGCTCAGCGCGCGGTCGGGGTGTGCGGCGAGGCGGGGGCGGATCCCGCACTCGCCCCCGTGCTCGTCGGACTCGGCGTCACCAGCCTGTCGATGACGTCACGCTCGCTCGGCCGGGTCGCCGCCGCGCTCGCCGCCGTGACCCGGGAGCAGTGCCGCGCCGCCGCCGAGGCGGCACTGGCCGCGCCGACCGCGGCCGACGCCCGTTCGGCGGCCGCCGCGGCTCTCGCGCGCTGACCGCGCCGGCGCGCCGGCACCGGTGCGCACTATCGCGCCGGTGCGCGCGCTGACCGGCTCAGAGCCGGCCGAATGCGCGCAGCGGATGCTCGATCAGCTCGACCAGCCGGCGCAGGAACCCGGCCGCATAGCCGCCGTCGCAGACCCGGTGGTCGAAGACCAGCGACAGCTGCGTGATGCGCCGGGCGATGATCTGCCCGTCGACGACCCACGGCCGCTCGATCATGCGCCCGATCCCGAGGATCGCGACCTCGGGGTGGTTGATGATCGCCGCCGACCCGTCGACGCCGAGGCTGCCGTAGTTGTTCAGGGTGAACGTCGACCCGCGCAGCCGCTCGGCCGGCATGCGGCCCGACCGTGCGGTGGCTGCGAGCTCGCGCAGCTGCGCGTCGAGTTCGTCGATGCTCAGCTCGTGCGCGCGGGCGATCACGGGCACCATCAGGCCGCGTTCGGTGTCGGCGGCGACACCGAGGTTGACACCCTCGAAGGACACGATCTCGCCGGCGTCGTCGCTGAGACGCGAGGCCAGCAACGGGTACTCCGCGAGCGCCATCAACGTGAACCGGGCCACGAGGGCGGTGAGCGAAGGGGCCCGTTCGCCCTCCGGCGCCATGCGCGAGCGGGCCTGCCACAGGTCGGTGGCGTCGACGTCGACCCAGACGGTGGCCTCGGGGATCTCGGCGCGGCTGCGGCTCAGCGTCGCGCCGATCGCCTTGCGCATCGGCGAGAGCCGATCGCGCGATGCCACGGCGAGGCCGTCGACGGTCGCGCTGGCGGCCGTCGTCGAGCGGGTTCCGGATGCGTGCGGCCGGCGAGCTTCGACGCTCTGCTCGCCGTCGAGCATCGACGCCGCTCGCAGCACGTCGGCGCGCGTGACCGCGCCGTCGGCTCCCGTCGGCTCGATTCGCCGCACGTCGACGCCGAGATCGCGAGCCAGGCGCCGCACGATGGGGGAGCGCACCGCCACCGTGCGCGGCGCGGGCTCCGCCTGACCCGTCGACGCGGCGGGAGCAGCAGGGGAGGCGGCTGCGGACGGCCGGGATGCCCGCGCGCGGCGACGGCCCGACGAGACGCGTTCGGTGGTGCCGTAGCCGATCAGGACGTTGCCCGAACCTGCGCGCTCCTCGGAACGATAGGTCTCCTTCTCGACATCCGGAGCTGCCGTCGTCGCAGGCTGGCCGCCCTCAGCATCCGAAGCTGCCGCCTCCGCAGTCGATTCGTCGCCAACCCCGTCTGCCACCTCGAGCACCGGCGCGCCCACGGCGATCACGTCGCCGGCCTCGCCGTGCAGCGCCGTGATCACGCCCGCGAACGGCGACGGCAGCTCGACGATGCTCTTCGCCGTCTCGACCTCGGCGATCGCTTGGTCGGTGGTGATCGTGTCGCCGACCTTCACCAGCCACTGCACGAGACCCGCCTCGGTGAGCCCCTCGCCGAGATCCGGTAGGCGGAACACGCGTGCTGTCGCGGTCGTCATCGTGCCGCCTCCTCATCGTCGGGGTAGAGCGAGTCGATGGCATCCAGCACCCGGTCGGCGTCGGGCAGGTACCAGTGCTCGAGCTTCGGCGGGGCGTACGGGGTGTCGAAGCCGGTCACTCGCCGCACCGGGGCCTCGAGGTGCTCGAAGCAGCGCTCGAAGACGCGCGCCTGGATCTCGCTCGCGACGCTCGCGTAGCCGGGCGCCTCGGCGACGACGACCGCGCGCCCGGTCGCGCGCACGGCTGCCGTCACCGTGGCATCGTCGAACGGCGACAGCGAGCGCACGTCGATGACCTGCACGCTGCGGCCCTCTTCCGCGGCGATCTCGGCAGCCTCGAGCGCGACCGGCACCATCGCGGCGTAGGCGAGCACCGTCACGTCGGTGCCCTCCCTGAGGATGCGGGCGGTGCCGAGCTCGGCGGTGATCGAGGTGTCGACCTCGCCCTTCGTCCAGTACAGCTTCTTCGGCTCGAGGAAGATCACCGGATCGGGCGAGGCGATCGCCGCGCGGAGCAGCGAATAGGCATCCTGCGGGGTCGACGGTGCGATCACCGTGAGGCCCGGGGTGTGCGCGTAGTAGGCCTCCGACGAGTCGCAGTGGTGCTCGACACCGCCGATGCCGCCGCCGAAGGGGATGCGGATGACGAGCGGCATCCGCATCGATCCGCGGGTGCGGTTGCCGAACTTCGCGACCTGACTGACGATCTGCTCGAACGCCGGCAGCGCGAACGCGTCGAACTGCATCTCGACGACCGGCCGCATGCCGTTCATCGCCATGCCGACCGCCGTGCCCACGATGCCCGCCTCGGCGAGCGGGGTGTCGAAGCAGCGGTCGTCGCCGAAGCGCTCCGCGAGCCCGTCGGTGATGCGGAAGACGCCGCCGAGCGCACCGACGTCCTCGCCGTACACGACGACGGCCGGGTCGTCCTGGATGGCGTCGGCCAGCGCTCGGTTGAGTGCGGCGGCCATGGTCATCGTGCCGACGACGTGAGGTGTGGCCTGATCGGCGCGGAGGTCGGATGCGAGGGCGGTGTCCTGAGCCGGGCCCACACGCCCCGGAGGCTCGGGGCGACGCGAAGCGGCGTCTGGAGCGGGGCGTGGGGAGCGAAGGGTCATGGCCGCACTCCCGTCTGAATCAGGGCATCCCGTTCGATCTCGCTCTGCAGCATCCGCCACTGCTCCGCGAGCTGGGGCGACCGCTCGGCGGTGACGAAGCGGAACAGATCCTCCGGGTCGAGGTCAGCGTCGGCGTTCAGCGCGGTGCGCAGCTCTGCGGCGATGCTCTCTGCGTCGGCCGCGATGCGCTGCTCGTCATCGTCCGACAGCGCGCCCTGCGCGGCCAGGTGCGCGCGCAGCCGGGTCAGCGGGTCGCGGTCGATCCACGCCTGCACCTCTGCCCGCTCGCGGTAGCGCGTGTCGTCGTCGGCATTGGTATGCGCCTGCATGCGATAGGTGTGCGCCTCGACCAGCGAGGGGCCGCCCCCGCTGCGGGCGCGCCCGACAGCCTCGCCGAGCACCGCGAGCAGGGCGGCGACGTCGTTGCCGTCGACGCGCTCGCCGGGCATCCCGTAGCCGATCGCCTTGTGCGCGAGCGAGGGTGCCGCGCTCTGGCGTGCGAGCGGCACCGAGATGGCGAACTCGTTGTTCTGCACGAAGAAGACGACGGGAGCGTGGAACACGGCGGCGAAGTTCATCGCCTCGTGGAAGTCGCCCTCGCTGGTGGCGCCGTCGCCGCACAGGGCGAGCACGACGGTGTCCTCGCCGCGGTGCCGTGCCGCCTGCGCGAAGCCGACCGCGTGCAGCAGCTGCGTGGCCAGCGGCGTGGCCTGCGGGGCGACGTGGTGCTCGGCGGGGTCGTATCCGCTGTGCCAGTCGCCGGCGAGCAGCACCATCGCATCGGCGGGAGACACGCCCCGGCCGATGATCGCGACGGCATCGCGGTAGGTGGGGAAGAGCCAGTCGCGCTCGTCGAGCACGAGCGCGGCGGCGACCTGGCACGCCTCCTGCCCGTGCGACGACGGGTACACCGCCAGCCGGCCCTGGCGCACCAGCGCGCTGGCCTGATCGTTGATGCGGCGACCCTCGACGAGCGCGCGGTAGGCGTCGCGCAGCCGGTCGGTGTCGCACGCGGTGTAGTGCGGATCGTCGACGCCGTCGCCGTGCGGATCGATCAGACGCACGGGGGTGTCGCGGGGGAGCAGGTCGTCTCGCATCATCCGGTTCGCCTTCCTTGCCGAACGTGGTGCCCTCAGGATGCCCGCGACCCGTCAGCCGTCCAACCTATTCGCCGGATTCCCGAACGATTGGTCACTTATGCCGGATGCTGGTGTCAGACTGTCAGCATCCACTGACGGAACGGACGGTGCTCAATGGCCGAGCTCGATGCCACAGATCACGCGATCCTCGCCGAGCTGCGCCGCGACGCCCGGGCGTCGATGACGCACATCGCCGACACCGTGCACATCTCCCGAGCCGGGGTGCACGCGCGCATCAAGCGGCTCACCGAGCAGGGCGTCATCGCCGGCTACACGGTGCGCACCGATCCCGTGCAGCTCGGGCACCATGCATCCGCCTACGTCATGCTCGCCATCGAGCAGGCGAGCTGGCAGGAGGTGCAGGCGCGGCTGCGCGCGATCCCCGAGGTCGAGCACATGGCCCTCGTGGGCGGCGACTTCGACGTGATCCTGCTCGTGCGAGCGAGCGACGCCCGCGACCTGCGTCGCGTCGTGCTGGAAGACATCCAGGCGATCCCGTCGATCCGCTCGACCCGCACGACGCTGATCTTCGAGGACTTCACCCGGGAGTGATCGCTCAGCCGATCGTGAGCCGCAGGCCGTCCGCATCGGCGGTCACGCTCACCCGGGTCAGGTCGTCGACGGCGTGCGTCGCCCCGAACGCCGCGGCGTGCGCGCCGACACCGATCACCCGCATCCCCGCCGCCAACCCGGCCTGCACCCCGGCCTCGGAGTCCTCGAACACGACGCAGTCCGCCGGGTCGATGCCCAGCTGCGCGGCCGCGGCCAGAAACCCCTCGGGGTGCGGCTTCGAATCGGTCACGCTCTCGGCAGTGATGGCGAGAGCGGGCACGGTGAGACCGGCCGCCTGCATCCGGGCCGTCATCAGCGGCACGTTCGCCGAGGTGACGATCGCGTGCGGCAGCTCGCGCAGCGCGGCGAGGAAGGCCGCAGCGCCCGCGATCTCGACCACGCCGTCGACGTCGGCGCTCTCGCGCGCGAGCATCTCCTGATTCTCGACGAGGTTGATGGCATGGTCGCGTTCGGGAAGCAGCAGGGCCATGCTCTGGTGGCCCTGGCGGCCGTGCACGGTCTGCAGCACGACATCCGGGTCGATCCCGTGCGGTTCCGCCCACTCCAGCCACAGCCGCTCGACGACCGCGGTCGAGTCGACGAGGGTGCCGTCCATGTCGAGCAGGACGGCGCGGGCGTGCAGGATCGTGGGCATGTGCCCAGCGTAGGCCGAGTCAGCGATGCCAGATCGACGGTCGCGGCATCGGCCCGGCCAGACGCTCCAGCTCCGCGGCGAGCGAGATGATCGCGGCCTCACCGCCGGGCCGGCCGATCAGCTGCACGCTGACCGGATGCCCCAACGCGTCGGTGGTGACCGGGACGACGATCGCGGGAAGGCCCGCCACGTTGACGAAGCTGCTGTACGGCGCGTAGCGGACCTGCTGCGAGAACCCGCGCGCCGGGTCGTCGCGGTCGAACCAGCCGACGGGCTGCGGCGGCAGGGCCAGCGCGGGAGTGAGCACGGCGTCGAACGGATCGAAGGCGGTGATCGTCTGCTGCTCGAAGGCGGATGCCGCAGCGAGCGCCTGCAGCACCTCGGAGCCGGTCAGCCGGCGCCCCTCGCGCACGAGCCAGGCGGTGATCGGCTCGACGAGCTGCAGCTCCGCATCGGTGAGGTCCATCCGGGCCGCACTCGTGCGCCAGAGCGTCGTGAACAGCTCGGCGTAACCGTGGGGACGCCAGGCGAATCCGTCGACCCCGTGCCCGGCATCCGCCAGCAGCGCCGACGCGACCTCGACAGCGCGCGCGGCATCGGCATCGAGGCGGATGTCGTCGGCGTCGTCCCACGGCGAGACCGTGGTCACGCCGATCCGGGCGGGAGACGACGGCCTCGCGTCGGCGGCCAGAAACGACCCGGAGCCGGGGGCCCGCGTCGCGAAGCGATGCGGCCGGCCGGCGCACTGCACGTCGAGCAGCAGCGCGGCATCCGCCACCGAACGCGCGAGCGGACCGGCGACCGGAAGCCCGCCCGGGCTGTCGAGCCCCGAGGCGAACGGCACGCGCCCGCGCGACGGCTTGATGCCGACGATGCCCACCGTCGCCGCGGGGATGCGGATCGAGCCGCCGCCGTCAGAACCCGGCGCGAGCGGCAGCAGACCCGCGGCGACCGCGGCGGCCGCACCGCCGCTGGAGCCGCCCGCCCCGTTCGCGGTGTTCCACGGGTCTCGCGTGGGCGGGCCGATCAGCGTCTCGGTGTACCCGGTCAGCCCGAATTCGGGCGTGCTGGTCTTGCCCAGGCTGATCCCGCCGGCCTCGTCGAGCACGGCCGCCTGATCCGCGGTCTCGGTCGGAACGTGATCGCGGTGCAGCCGAGAGCCGAACCGCGTGGGCACGCCGGCTCGCGCCACGAGGTCCTTGTCGGCGAAGGGCAGCCCCCACAGGGCGCCGGCCGGCTCGGCATCCGTCAGCGCGGCGGCGCGGGCGCGGGCAGCCTCGTCGGTGACCTCGACGAACGCGCCGACCTGCGGGTCGTATCGCGCGATGCGCGCCAGGTAGTGGGCGACGAGATCCGACGGCGAGAACGTCCCGGCTCGCAGCCCGGCGAGCTGCTCGATCGCGGTCAGATCATGCAGCTCGGTCATGACCCCGAGCCTATGCCGCCGCACGTGTTAAGAATCCGGTTTCATGACTCCCCGGCAGTCTGCCGGGTTCTGCACACCGGAATCGTCCTGTCGCACCGGATGCCGCGCTCTAGCCTGGATGAGGCGGATCCGCCCCCTCATTCACCGCAGCGCCCGACCCGGTGGCGCTCGAGCAGCACGCAAGGACGCACATGGACGATGTCGTGACACACCGCGACGACTGGAAGGTCAAGGAAGAGCTGGCAGAGCGGATGATCCCGCTCATCGGCGGACTCAACAGGGAGCGCGATGTCGTGACGTCGCTGCACGGGCACCGTCTGCTCGGGCTGTCGACGACGGGCATCCTCGAGGTGCACGAGCGGGTCGCGCAGCTCGGCCACCGGCAGATCGCCCTCACCGACACGCTCGCCGTGCTCGAGGCGCTGCGCGAGCTGGCTCCCGGCGCCTCGTCGCTGGACGTGGCGCGTCTGATCGAGGACCACGCCGAGACCGGCGGCGACCTCGACGAGTTCCTGCGCAGCACGCTCGCGCCCGCGCTCGGTGCCGAGCTCTCCGATCCCGTCGACGTGGTGCTCTACGGCTTCGGCCGGATCGGCCGACTGCTGGCGCGCATCATCATCGCGCACACCGGCGGGGGCAGCGGTCTGCGCCTGCGCGCGATCGTCGTGCGCCGCGGATCCGACAACGACATCGTCAAGCGCGCCTCGCTGCTGCTGCGCGACTCGGTGCACGGCCGCTTCGCCGGCACCGTCACGGTCGACGAGGAGAACTCGCAGATCATCGCCAACGGCAACCGCATCCAGGTGATCTACTCCGACGACCCCGCCACCGTCGACTACACCGCGTACGGCATCAACGACGCGATCATCGTCGACAACACCGGCCGCTGGCGCGACGAGGAGGGCCTCAGCCGGCACCTGCAGGCGAAGGGCGCCGCCCGCGTGCTGCTCACCGCCCCCGGCAAGGGCGAGCTGAAGAACATCGTGCACGGCATCAACGACGCGACGATCGAGGCGGGCGACCGCATCCTGTCCGCAGCATCCTGCACGACCAACGCGATCACCCCGGTGCTCGCCGCGATCGACGAGGCGTACGGCATCGTCCGCGGACACGTCGAGACCGTGCACTCGTTCACGAACGACCAGAACCTCATCGACAACTTCCACAAGGGCGATCGCCGCGGCCGCTCTGCGGTGCTGAACATGGTGATCACCGAGACCGGCGCGGCCAAGGCCGTCTCCCGGGCCCTGCCGCAGCTGGCCGGCAAGCTCACCGGCTCGGCGATCCGCGTGCCCACCCCCGACGTGTCGCTCGCCGTGCTGCACCTGACCCTTGAGAACCCGGCCACGAAGGACGAGCTCAACGACTACCTGCGCCGCGCATCGCTGCACTCGAAGCTGCGTCAGCAGATCGACTACGTCGAGAGCCCCGAGGTCGTCTCGACGGATTTCGTCGGCTCGCACCGCGCCGGCATCGTCGACGGCCTCGCGACGATCGCGAACGATCGCGACGTCGTGCTGTACGTCTGGTACGACAACGAGTACGGCTACTCGTGCCAGGTCGTGCGCGTGCTCGAGGTGATGGCCGGAACGCACCCCGTGGTGCTGCCCGCGCGTCGCGAGGTGACGCTGCACGCCTGATCGCCGCTGGCGGGTGTCGGAGGCCGCGTGGATCATGGAGACATGGATCCCCGCGGCCTTCGCGCTGCTCGCCTGCGCTCGCACCGGCTGACCGCGCCCGCAGCGACCGTCGCCGATGCGGCGCGGCACATGCTCGCGGTGCAGAGCCAGGACTTGCTGGCGGGCCGGTGGGCGCTCGGCGTGCGCACGTCGGGCTCTCCGACGCTGGATGCCGTCGACGCGGCCTTCGCGAGTGGAGAGCTGGTGCGCGCCTGGACGATGCGCGGCACGCTGCACATCATCCCGGCGCGTGACCTGGCCTGGGTGCTGTCGGTCACGGCCGCCCGGCAGCGGCAGCAGGCCGCCGGACGCCGGCGGGCGCTGGGCATCGACGACGGGATGCTGGATGCCGCATGGCGCGCCGTGGGCCCGTCGGTGCGAGACGGCGGATGCACGAGAGCCGACGCCTTCGCGCTGATGCAGAGCGTCGGCATCGACCCGACCGGGCAGCGTGGCATTCATGTGCTCTTCGCGCTCACCATCGCGGGCCTGATCTGCCAGGGCCCGATCGACGGAGCCGGGGCGGTCTCCCGCGAGCAGCGCTTCATCGCCACGGCCGAGTGGATCCGCGAGTCGGCGCAGCCCGGTGATCCGCTCGCCGAGCTCTTCGTCCGCTACATCGACGGGCACGGGCCGGCGGGTGCGCGCGACTTCGCGTGGTGGTCGGGGCTGACGCTCGGGCTGGCCCGAGACGCCGTCGAGCGGGCGGCCACCCGCGTGCGAGAGATCGACGACGGGATGTTCGTCGCTCTGCGCGCTCCGAGACGGACTCTCGACGACACGATCGCCGTCGCCCTGCCCGCGTTCGACGAGTACTACATCTCGTACGCCGATCGCTCGCTCGTGTGCGATCCAGTCCGGGTCGAGGCCGTCGGTCCCGGGAAGAACGGGATGGTGCGTCCCACCGTCGTCGAGCACGGACGGGTGGTCGGCGTCTGGTCGCACGCCGACGCGACGCGGAGCGCGCAGGTCGGGCTGTTCGACCCCAGCGCGGACGGCGCGGCCGCGGCATCCGCCCTCGCCCGCTTCGCGCGGTTCGTCGGCGACTGAGCCGCGACCCGCCCGGCCGGTCGGTTCGTCGGCCGGTCGGGAATCTCAGGCCGGATGCCGTGGCCGCGGCGTGGTGGGGAGTGACACGCGGCGCTCAGGCCGGATCGTCTGAGAGTTCCGACGCCGACGACCCCGGGCTCAGCTCACTCGCCGGCGTGACGGTCGAGGAACGCGTACACCTCGCTGTCATCGACGCCGGGGAAGGCGCCGCGCGGCAGCGGACGGAACATGTGGGTGTGCACGCGCGCACTCGGCCACGCGCGGCCCTCCCAGCGCCGCGACACCGCGGGCGCTGCCCGGCGGCAGCACGACTCGTCGGGGCAGGTCGACTGCGCACGGTGCTGCGTCTCGCGGCCGCGCCACCACCGCGCGTCGTCGAACGGCACGCCGACCGTGACCGAGAACCCGCCGTCGGTAGACGAGCCGGTCTGCGTGGCGCACCAGAACGTGCCCGACGGGGTGTCGGTGTACTGGTAGTGCTCGGTGGTGCGGTTGCGCTGCTCGAACGCGGCGCGCGCCCCGAACCGGCGGCAGGCCGGCTGGCCCTCCACCGCGCCGGTGACATCCATCGGCAGCGGCAGACCGTCGTTCTCGTAGACGCGGGTGATCGCGCCGTTCTCGTCGACGCGCAGGAAGTGCAGGCGCATGTCGAGGTGGTGCGTCATGAGGTTCGTCATGCGCATGCCGGCCGCCTCGTGTGTGACGCCGAACGCGTCGCGGAAGTCCTCGACGGCGAGGTTGCGGTCCTTCTTCGCCTGCTGCAGGAACGCGACGCCCGCCGTCTCGGGGATCAGGCAGCACGCGGCGAAGTAGTTGATCTCGAGTCGCTGCTGCAGGAAGTCGGCATAGTCGGTCGGGGGAGTGTGGCCCAGGATGCGGTGAGCCATCGCCTGCAGCGCCATCGAGCGCAGGCCGTGCCCGCCGGGGATCGACGCGGGCGGCAGGTAGATGCGGCCGTGCTCGACGTCGGTGATCGAGCGGGTGGAGTGCGGCAGGTCGTCGGCGTAGATGAGCTCGAAGCCCAGCTTCGCCGCCATCAAGGTCACGGTGCGGTGCGTCAGCGCACCCGAGACGTGACCGGCGGCCTTCAGGTGCTTCTCGGCGAGGGCCTCGATGTCGGGCAGGTAGTTGTCGCGCGCGCGCATCGTCAGACGCATCTCGGTGTTCGCGCGACGCGCCTCCTCGGGAGTGGCGATCGCCTCGGTCTCGCGGCGGTGCAGCTCGCGGTGCAGTCCCAGGATGGCTTCGATGGTCTCGTCGCTCATCGTCTTCGACACGCGCACCGCGGCGATGCCCAGCTGGCGGAAGATCGGGCTCGACTGCGCCCGCTCGAGCTCGATCTCGAGCGCCGCCCGCCGGTTCGGCGGCTCACCGGAGATGAGATCGGCGACATCGGTGCCGCACGCCTCGGCGATGGCCTGCAGCAGCGACAGCTTCGGCTCGCGCTTGCCGTTCTCGATGAGGCTCAGCTGCGACCCCGCGATGCCGACCTTCGCACCCAGGTCGTCGAGGGTGAGATTCCGCGCCGTGCGGTGGTGCCGGATGCGATGTCCGAGGGTGCTGAGTTCGAGTCCGCTGGTCGCCATTCCTTGAGCATATCCGAAAAAAGAGGCGTTCTTTCAACTCGCCAGCACGGCAAACACGTCGAAACCTCGCGCACCATGGAATCAACGCACTTGCTTGAAGGAGCTCTCATGGCACTCGCCGACACGTTCACCTCTCGCGCCGACTCCCGAGCAGCGACGCGCGGCGCCGGCGCCGCGCCCACCTACGACACCCCCGCCATGGCCGAGCTGCGCGCGTGGGTCGACGGGATCGCCGCACTCACCCAGCCCGAGCGGGTGCACTGGGTCGACGGATCCCGCGCCGAGAACGACGCGCTGCTGCACGAGCTCGTCGACGAGGGCAAGCTCATCAAGCTCAACCCCGAATGGAGGCCCGGGTCGTACCTCGCCCGCTCGCACCCCAGCGACGTGGCGCGCACCGAGGGCCGCACCTTCATCGCCTCCGAGCGCGAGCGCGACGCCGGCCCGACGAACAACTGGGCTGACCCCGTCGAGATGCGCGAGAAGCTCGACGGCCTGTTCGCCGGATCGATGCGCGGCCGCACGATGTACGTCATCCCGTTCTCGATGGGGCCGGTCGGCGGCAAGCTCTCGCACATCGGCGTGCAGATCACCGACAGCGCCTACGCCGTGGCATCCATCGGCATCATGACCCGCGTCGGCGACGCGGTCACCCGCCAGATCGCCGACGGCGCCCCGTGGGTCAAGACGGTGCACTCCGTCGGCGCCCCGCTCGAGCCCGGTCAGGCCGACGTCGAATGGCCGTGCAACGACGAGAAGTACATCGTGCACTTCCCCGAGACGCTCGAGGTCTACTCGTACGGCTCGGGCTACGGCGGCAACGCGATCCTTGCGAAGAAGTGCTTCGCACTGCGCATCGCGTCGGTCATCGCCCGCGACGAGGGCTGGCTCGCCGAGCACATGCTGCTCATCCGCGTGATCGACCCGAACGGCAAGGCGCATCACATCGCCGCCGCATTCCCGTCGGCCTGCGGCAAGACGAACCTCGCCATGCTGCGTCCCACCATCCCGGGGTGGTCGGTCGAGACGCTCGGCGACGACATCGTCTGGATCCGCCCCGGCGACGACGGCCGCATGTACGCCATGAACCCCGAGGCCGGATTCTTCGGCGTCGCTCCCGGAACGGGGGAGTCGACCAACGTCACCGCCGTCGAGACGCTGTGGGGCAACACGATCTTCACCAACGTCGCGCTGCGTCCCGACGGCGACGTGTGGTGGGAGGGTCTCACCGATACCCCGCCCGCGCGGCTCACCGACTGGCAGGGCAACCCGTGGACACCGGACTCCGGCCGGCCCGCCGCGCACCCCAACTCGCGCTTCACGGTGTCGGCCGCGCAGTGCCCGCAGATCGCCGAGGACTGGGAGAACCCCGACGGCGTGCCGCTCGACGTGATCCTGTTCGGCGGCCGCCGTGCGACCAACGTGCCGCTCGTCGTCGAGGCGACCGACTGGAGCCACGGCGTCTTCATCGGCTCGACCATCTCGTCGGAGCGCACCGCGGCCGCCGAGGGCACCGTGGGCGAACTGCGCCGCGACCCGTTCGCGATGCTGCCGTTCTGCGGTTACAACATGGGCGACTACTTCGCGCACTGGCTGAAGGTCGGTCGGTCGCTGCGCTTCGATCGTGCACCGCGCATCTTCCAGGTGAACTGGTTCCGCCGCGGTGACGACGGCCGGTTCCTGTGGCCGGGCTTCGGCGACAACTCGCGCGTGATCGACTGGATCATCCGTCGCATCTCGGGCGAGGTCACCGCCGTCGAGAGCCCGATCGGTCGCCTGCCGCGGCGTGAGGACCTCAACCTCGAGGGGCTCGAGATCACCGACGCCGATCTCGACGAGCTCTTCGACGTCGACATCGACGCCTGGCTCGCCGAGGCGGACTCCACCGAGGAGTTCTACGCGATGTTCGGCGACGCGCTGCCGCCGGCGCTGCGCAGCGAGCTGGAAGCACTGCGGTACCGGCTCAACGCCGCTCGGTGAGGGCTCGCGCATCTTCCCCGGGGTCCGTCGCCCCGTCCGTGGAGGACGTGGTCGCCGCGGCGGATGCCGCCCGGCATCCGTGCGATCAGACCAGCAGCTGATGCCGGGCGAGGTCGCGGTACAGCGGAGTGGACTCGAGCAGCTCGGCGTGCGTGCCCTGCCCGGCGACCACGCCGTTCTGCAGCACCACGATCAGGTCGCTGTCGACCACGGTCGACAGGCGGTGCGCGATCACGAGCAGGGTGCGGTCGGCGGCGGCCGCGTCGATGGCCTCGCGCATCCGCTGCTCGTTGACACCGTCGAGTGACGAGGTCGATTCGTCGAGCAGCAGGATCGGCGCCTCGGTCAGCAGAGCGCGTGCGATGGCGAGACGCTGACGCTCGCCGCCCGAGAGCATCACGCCGTCCTCGCCGACCGGGGCCTCAAGTCCCAGGGGGCTGCGCTCGAGCACGTCGCCGAGGTTCACCGAGCGCAGCACGCGCTCGCAGTCGGCATCCGAGGCATCCGGCGCGGCGAGTCGCAGGTTCTCGCCCAGCGTGCCGGCGAGGGTCGGGGCGTCCTGCTCGACGTACCCGAACTGCGCCCGCAGCTGCTCGCGCGGGTACGTGCGCACGTCGTGCCCGGCCAGGCGGATCGATCCGCCCGTCGGGTCGTAGAAGCGCTCGATGAGCGAGAGGATCGTGCTCTTGCCCGCGCCGCTCGGCCCGACCAGGGCGACGCGCGCGCCGCGAGGCACGGCGAACGAGACGCCCTTCAGCACGTCTCGGTCAGCAGGATCACGGGTCGCTGAGCCTTCGTGGGTCGCTGAGCCTGTATGGGTCCCTGAGCCTGTATGGGTCCCTGAGCCTGTCGAAGGGCTGTCGGAGGGGCGCTCCAGGTGCGCGTCGACGAGCAGATTCTGCGCCTCTCTGGCCGCCGCCTCCCGGGCGGCGACGACGGCGTCGGGGTAGCGGAAGCGCACGTCGCGGAACTCGATCGCGGGGGCCCCGACCACCGCGGCGGACGCGGCAGCGGGGTCCGGCTCGTCGTGCTGCGTCTCGGTCGGCAGGTCGAGCACCTCCTGGATGCGGCCGAGGGCGCCGAGCGCCTGGTTCACCGAGGTGATCGCCCCGAACGCCTGCCCGAGCGGCATCACCAGCATGAACAGGAACATGATGAAGGTCACCAGCGACGCGATCGAGAGAGCGCCGGATGCCACGCGCAGCCCGCCCACGCCGAGCACGACCAGCAGCGACAGCTGCAGGGCGACGCCCGCGACGGGCACGACCATCGACGAGACCCTCGCGATGCGCACGCCGAGGCCGTACGCCTCGTGAGCGAGGTTCTCGACGGAGGCGGTCTCGCGCTCGGTGGCGCCGGACGCCCGCACGGTGCGGATCGACGAGATGCCCCGCTCGACTCCGGATGCCAGTTCGCCGACCTTCTGCTGCTGCGCGGCCGACGCGGTGCGGATGCGGCCGGAGAGCAGCACGACCACGACCACCGAGACGCCGATCACGACGACGATGAGCAGCAGCAGGAGCGGGTCGATGATGAGCATGGCGATGAGCGCGCCGACGAACAGGATCGCGCCGCCGACGGCATCCGCGAGGCCCTGGGTGAGCACCGCGTAGAGCAGCGTCGTGTCGGTCCCGACGCGCGAGACGAGATCGCCGGTGCGCCGCGCGTCGAACTCGCTGATCGGCAGGTGCAGGATGCGTGAGATGAGCTTGCGGCGACTGGAGTACACCACCGCGGTGCCGGTGCGCTGCAGCAGGTAGTGCTGGTATCCCGAGATGACCGATGCGGCGATCACCAAGCCGATCAGCAGCCAGACCAGCGCGCCGAGGGCCTGCGCCTGCTGCACGCGGGCGATCAGCTGCCCGACGAGCAGCGGCTGTGCGAGCGAGGCGGCCGCGCCGACGATGCTGAGCACCGCGACGACGGCGAGCACCTTCTTGTGCTCGAGGAGGAAGGGGAGAAGCTGACGGAACGTGGCGCGCGGGCCGTCCTGCTGCGCACGACGTCCGCGTTGGCGTGCGGGCGCCGTGCGAGACATGGGGACCTTCTTCGGGGTGGGGGCTGATCCATTGTGGGCCGCGCGGCTTATGTGTGGCCTGGTGGCTCGCGGGGCAGGGGAGGATGGAGGCATGCTGCTTGCTCCGAAAGCCCGCCCCGGTGACCGCATCGCCGTCCTCTCGCCCGCGTTCGCCGCCCCCGCGGCGGGACCCGAGGTGCACGAGCAGGCGATGCGACGTCTGCGGGAGCTGACCGGCCTCGTTCCCGTCGAGTACCCGACGACCAGGCAGCTCGACGCGAGCCCGGAGGCGCGGGCCGCCGATGCGAATGCGGCGTTCGCCGACCCGGGCATCCGGGCGATCATCGCGACGATCGGCGGCAGCGACCAGATCCTCGTGACGCCGTACCTCGACCCGGCGCTCGTCGCAGCCGACCCGAAGCCGTTCCTCGGATACAGCGACAACACGAACATCCTGAACTGGCTGTGGCGGCACGGCGTGGCCGGGTTCTACGGCGGCTCGACGCAGGTGCACCTCGGGCCGGGGCCGGCGGTCGACGAGGTGCATCTGCGTTCCCTGCGCGCCGCGCTGCTCGACAGCGGTGAGATCGAGATCACCGAGCCGGGGGAGTCGGAGGACTTCGGGCGCCACTGGGACGACCCGGCGGCTCTGACCGAGTACGGCGACCGCGAACCCACCGAGCCCTGGACGTGGGCGGGCCCCGCGGCGAGCGTGACAGGCCGCACGTGGGGCGGGTGCCTCGAGGTGGTCGATCAGCTGGCCCTCGCCGACCGCCTGCCGTCGCTCGACGAGCTGACCGGCACGATCCTGCTGCTCGAGACGAGCGAGCGGCTCACCCCGCCCGCTCGCGTCGCCGAGCAGCTGCGCGGTTACGGCGAGCGCGGACTGCTGGGGGCGGTCGCGGGCGTGCTGTTCGCCCGACCGCCCGTGAGCTCGTTCGACGTGCAGCCGACCCACGCCGAGCAGTCCGCCCTGCGTGCCGCTCAGCGCGACGTCGTGCTCGAGCTGGTCGGCAGGTACAACCCGGATGCCGTGGTCTGCGTCGGCGTGCCCTTCGGGCACACGCGTCCGCAGTGGATCCTGCCCTACGGCGGGGAGATGACCCTCGACGGCGGCGGGCGGACGATCACCGCCGCCTTCTGAGGCTCAGCTCAGCGTCACGCGTCCGCGCAGCTCGCGCACGGTCGAGACTCCTGTCAGCTGCATGGTTCGCACAGCCTCGGCGCGCATGATCTGCAGCATCCGGTCCACCCCGCGCTCGCCGCCGGCCATCAGGCCGTAGAGGTAGGCGCGACCGACCATGCAGGCGTCCGCGCCGAGCGCGACAGCGGCGAGCACATCGGCACCGGAGAGGATGCCGGTGTCGAGGAAGATCTCGGCGCGGTCGCCGACGGCGGCTGCGATGTCGGGGAGCAGCCGGAGGGGAGTGGGCGCGCGGTCGAGCTGACGACCGCCGTGGTTCGACACGACGAGCGCGTCGGCGCCGGCATCCACCACCCGCTGCGCATCGGCGACCGACTGGATGCCCTTGACCACGAGCGTGCCCGCCCACTGCTCACGCAGCCAGGCGAGGTCGTCGATCTTGAGCGACGGGTCGAACATCCTGCCGACGAGCTCGGCGACCGTGCCGTCGAACGAGCGCAGGCTGGCGAACTCGATCGGGTCGGTGGTGAGCACGTTGAACCACCACTCGGGATGCCACGCCATGTCCCACATGGTCTTCAGGTTCAGCGTCGGCGGAATGGTCAGACCGTTGCGCGCATCGCGAAGCCGGTTGCCCGCGACCGGGGTGTCGACCGTGAGCACGAGGGTGTCGTAACCGGCGCGGCGCACATCATCGACCAGCCGACGTGTGCTGTCGCGGTCCTTCCAGAGGTACAGCTGGAACCAGTTGTGCCCGCCGGGCACGGCCTGCTGCAGCTCGGCCGGCGAGGTGGTGCCCATGGTCGAGAGCGTGTAGGGGACACCAGCCCGAGCCGCCGCCCGCGCGACGGCGATCTCACCCTCGTGCTGCATCATGCGGGTGAAACCGGTCGGGGCCATGATGAGCGGGAACGAAGCCGGCGAGCCGAGGATCGTCGTCGACGTGTCGACCTCGGCGACGTCGTGCAGCACCCGCGGCTCGAACTCGACGCTCGCGAACGCCCGGCGTGCGCGAGCGATGCTCACCTCGTCCTCGGCGGCGCCGTGCACGTAGTCGAACACCGAGCGGGGCGTGGTGCGCCGGGCGATGCGCGCGAGATCCTTCACCGTCAGCGCCTGCGCCAAGCGCCGATCGACACGGTTGCGCACCGGACGCCGGAAGCCGAGCAGCGGCGCGACCGCACCCCAGGTGGGGATGCGGCGTGCGATCCGCCGGTCGGGGAGTGTCACTGCGTCGACCGGCCCGTGCCGAGGTACGCCTGGATGATGTCGTCATCGGCGAGCAGTGCGTCGGATGTCCCGGAGCGCACGATCTCACCGTTCTGCAGGATGTGACCCTCCTGGGCGGCCTGCAGGGCTCGGCGGGCGTTCTGCTCGACGAGCAGCACGGTCGTGCCTCCGGCGAGCACCTCGTCGATGACGGCGAACACCTCGTTGACGATCTTCGGCGCGAGTCCCATCGATGGCTCATCCATGAGCATGAGCTTCGGTCGCGCCAGCATGGCCCTGGCGATCGCCAGCATCTGCTGCTCGCCGCCCGACAGCGACCCGGCCGCCAGCTTGCGACGCTCGCCCAGCACGGGGAAGCGCTGGTACATGTCGTCGATGCCCGCGCTCGCACCGGCACCGTAAAACTTCGCGCCCATCTGCAGGTTCTCGGCGATCGTCATGGTGCTGAGGATCTGACGGCCCTCCGGCACCTGCACCAGACCGCGCGGCACCAGCTTGTGCGACTTGGTCTTGGTGATGTCGGCGCCGTCGAACAGGATCTGCCCGCCTGAGGGGCGCACGAGTCCCGAGATGGCGTTGATGATCGACGACTTGCCCGCGCCGTTGGCGCCGACCAGCGTCACCAGAGACCCGGCGGCTACATCGAACGTGACGCCGCGCACGGCGTGCACGCGTCCGTACGAGACAGACAGGTTCCTCACGCTCAGCAGCGGCTCAGCCATGGTTCTCCTCCTCGGAGGCCGGCGCGGCCGGTGCGGTCGGCGTGGGCGGGGTCGCCGCGGGATGCTCGGCGTCTTCGTCGGCGGCGCCGAGGTACGCCTCGATGACCCGCTCGTCGGCGGCGATCTCGGCCGGAGTGCCGTCGGCCAGCACCTCGCCGAAGTTGAGCACGACGATGTGGTCGCAGGTGTCGAGCACCATGCCGACGTTGTGCTCGATGAAGATGATCGTCAGACCGTCCTCGGTCAGCGAGCGGATCAGCGTCGACAGTCCCTCGGCCTCGACGTGGTTCATGCCGGCAGCCGGCTCGTCGAGGATCAGCAGGGACGGGTCGGCGGCCAGGGCCCTGGCGATCTCGAGACGGCGCTGATCACCGTACGACAGGCTCTTCGCCGTGTCGTCCGCCTTGTCGAGCAGGCCGACGCGCTGCAGACAGCGCGCGGCGTGCGTGAGAGCGAGCCGCTCGTCGCGACGGGCGGAAGGCAGCCAGAGCAGGCGCCGCAGGAACGTCGGCTTCGCGACGAGGTGCGCGCCGATCAGCACGTTCTCGAGGGCCGTGAGCCGGTTGAACAGCTTGGAGTGCTGGAACGTGCGGGTGACGCCGGCCGCGGCGATGCGGTGCACGGGTGTGCGCCCGACCTGCACGCCGAGCACGGTTGCCGTGCCGGCCGAGGGCGGGATCAGGCCGCTGATCATGTTGACCAGCGTCGTCTTCCCGGCACCGTTCGGTCCTATCAGACCGACCACGTCGCCGCTGCGCACCGTCAGGTCGACGCCGCGCACGGCGTGCACGCCGCCGTACTCCTTCGACAGCCCCTTCAGCTCCGCGACGATCTCGCCCTTGGCGGGGTGCGTGCGGCCGGGCATCGGCTCGGCGGTGTCAAGAGTCGACACATCGATGCGCTGGCGACGACGCGGGATGAGGCTGGCGATGCCGCCCGGCAGGTACAGGATCACGAGAAGCAGCAGCAGGCCCGAGATGAACGGACGGATCCACCCCGCGTCGATGCCCACCATGCGCTGCAGCTCGGGCAGCAGCGTCTGGAACCCGCTGCCCAGGATCGGACCGAGGAAGTTCGCGGTGCCGCCGACGACGGCGGTGACCAGCCCGTCGATGGCCTTCTCGAACGCGAAGTCCTCCGGCGCGATGAGGCGCAGGTAGTACGCCCACATCACGCCGTACAGACCTGCCAGCACACCGGCGGCGACGAACGCGCTCAGGCGGTGCCCGCCGACGTTGATGCCGATGGAGCGGGCGGCGAGCTCGTCCTCGCGAATGGCCTCGAGTGCCCGTCCGTAGCGCGAGCGGGCCTGACGCCAGAACCAGTACGCCACGACCAGCAGCACGATCCAGGCGATCAGCGGCGTCATCACCTTCGGCACCGCCATGCCCTGAGCACCGCCGGTCCACTCGGCGTTCAGGATGAAGATGCGGATCGCCTCAGCGAAGCCGAGCGTCGCGATCGCGAGGAACACCCCGCGCAGCCGCATCGTCGGCAGTCCCAGGACGACAGCGGCGAGGGCGCCGACGAGCATGCCGACGACCATCGCGAACAGCAGCGTGGGAATCGGTCCCCACGTCGTGGGGGGAGGGGTGATCGTGGCCGCGGTGAAGGCCGCCAGGCCGGCGAAGCCCGCCTGCGCGAGGCTCAGCTGGCCCGCCACGAGCACGGCGTAGAACGAGAACGCGAAGACGCCGTTGAGGGCGATGAAGACGAGGGTCGACTCGGTGAACAGCATCAGACCTCACGCACCTTGCGCTTGCCGAACAGTCCCTGCGGACGCACGAGAAGGATGACGAAGAGCAGAGCGAACGCGATCAGGTCGCGCCAGCTCGAGCCGACGTACTGAATCGCGAAGACCTCGGCGATGCCCAGCACCAGACCGCCGATCAGCGCTCCCGGCAGCGAGCCCATGCCGCCGACGATGATCACCGCGAGGCCCTTCAGCTCGATCGCGCTGCCCATGCCCAGCTGAGCGCTGTTCACGCTGAGGGCGAAGAGCACGCCGGCGACCGCGCCGAGCGCCGTCGAGATCGCGAACGTGATCGCGGTGACCCGGTCGACGTCGACACCGAGAACCCGGGCCGCACCCGGGTTCTCGGCGACGGCGCGCATCGAACGGCCGAGCGATGAACGGCTGACCAGCAGGGTCAGCGCGATCATGAGCCCGAGCGACACTGCGACGATGACGATCTGCAGCATGCTGGCGGTGACCCCGCCGAACTCGATCGCGTCATCCGGCACGGTGCCCGCCGGGAAGCGCCGGGTGTTCGGGCCGAAGACCGCCTGGAGCAGGGCGATCAGCATCCCGCCCATCGCGATCGACGAGATCAGCCCGGCGAAGTGCGCGTCGGGCCGGTCCTTCAGCGGGCGGAAGGCGATCCGCTCGATGAGCAGACCCATGATGGCGCCGAACGCGAACACGATCACGAGCACCACGCCGAAGGGCAGGTCGAACGACTCGGTGAGCCAGATTCCCACGAATGCCGAGGCGGCGAACGCGGCGGGATGGGCCAGGTTCAGTCGGTCGAGGATGCCGAACACCAGCGTGAAGCCGATGGCGAACAGGGCATAGATCGATCCGAGGAACAGGCCGTTCAGCAACTGCTGCTGCATGACGGTTCTTCGCTTCGCAGGTCAGTTCAGGACGGCGAACTTGCCGTCCTTCACGATCTGGACGACGGCAGGGTGCTCAGCGTCGCGGTCCTTGTTGATGCTGATCGCCCCGAGCGGGGTGGCGAGGTCCTTGACCTCGCTCAGACCCTTCTGCACGTCGGCGCGCTCCGCCGAGCAGCCGGCACGGACTGCGTGGTCGATGATCAGCATGCCGGTGTAGGCCTGAGCGGCGAACTGGTCGGGACCCGCGCCGTACTTCTCCTCGAAAGCCTTCATGAAGGCGGTGTTCTCGGGGCTGTCGGACGCGGAGTTCCAGGCGGCACCCACGATGACACCCTCGGCGGCGTCGCCGGCGTCCTTCATCAGAGCCGGGTTGTTGAAGCCGTTGCCGCCGATGATCGGGTGGTCGATGCCGAGTTCACGCGCCTGGGTGACCAGCGGAATGGCCGCTTCGATCAGCGCTGAGACGACGATGGCATCCGGCTTCTTCTCCTTGGCGGCCGTGAGGAGGCTGCGGAAATCCGTGTCCTTCACCGAGAACTTCAGCGTCTCGATCACGTCGACACCCTCGTCCTTCAGAGCCGATTCCATGACCTTGAAGCCCGACTCGGTGAACGCGTCATCGTTGCTGTACATGACGACGACCTTCTTCAGGCCGAGGCTCTCTTTGGCGGCCTTGATGGTCTGCGGAATGACCTGCGCCTCGGTGAGCGAGTCGCGGAAGATGAAGTCGCCCTGCTCGGTGATGCCGGTGGCGGTGTTCGAGATCGCGAGAACCGGCATACCGGCCTCCTGGGCGATGGGCTGCGCCTGGAACGCGGTGTTCGAGAGCGTGGGGCCGATGACGACGCTCTCACCGCCCGACACGAAGCCCTCGAACACGCTGATCGCCTGACGCGGATCGGTGCCGTCGTCCTCGACCTTGAGCTCGTACTCGACGCCGTCCTTCTTGTTGAGGTCTGCGACAGCGAGCTCGAGGCCCTTCTGCTGCGACTCCCCGTAGCTCGCGGCGGCACCCGTGAGGCTGAGCGCGGCGCCCACGGGAACCGCGCCCTCGATGACGCAGGAGTCGCCGCTGCCCGAGCCCTTCTGACCTTCGGCGGAGCCGCTGCCGCCGCCGTCGGTGCTGCTGCACCCGGCGAGAACCAGAGCGGAGGCGGACAGGATGACGGCTGTGCGGAGTGCGTTACGCATGGGAATCCAATCGACGGGCGCGGTGATTGCAGATCGCCGACGGAGACACGGACTTCGTGCGACCGGGTGCGCGCACCATCATCCTCGAGGTGCGCGCTGTGGCGACCTCTCGATCATATGCCGGGTCGCGCACCGCTTCCGGCTCACCAGATGACGGCGATGCCCGCGTTCACCAGGGTCAGCACGCCGATGCCCCAGAACATCGCCGACGGCACGTGGCCGCTCTTGCGCTGGCGGGCCTGGCCGATGCCGAGGAAGGCGCCGATGATCAGCAGGATGACGAGCTTGGTGCCGATCTTGGCGTAGTTCATCTCCGCGCCGTCGGGCAGGCCCCACGGAGCTGCGAGGGCAAGCCCGGCGACGGCGGCGATGGTGAAGCCGATGTGCATCAGCTTCACGATCTCGCGCTTGCCGCCGAACGCCTGCACCGCCCACGCGCCGAAGAGCACGGCGAAGCCGATGAGGTGGGCGAACAGAACGATGTGGCGCAGGGTCTCCATGGCCCCAGGCTACCCGGTATGTCGCGGCCGGTCAGCCTCGCAGCGCGCGGATCACCAGCGCCGTGCGCAGAGCGGCGTCCGCAGCTTCGGCGCCCTTGTCCTCCTTCGAACCCTCGAGGCCCGCTCGATCGAGGCCCTGCTGCTCGTCGTCGAGGGTGAGCACCCCGAAGCCGACCGGCTTGCCGGCATCCAGCGCGACCCGGCTGAGCCCGTCGGTGGTGGCCGACGACACGTACTCGAAGTGCGGCGTTCCGCCGCGGATGATCACGCCGAGCGCGACCACGGCATCCGCTCCGCCCGCGAAAGCCGCCTGGGCGGCGACCGCCAGCTCGAACGACCCGGGCACGCGCACAAGGGTGTGCGCGGCGCCGGCCTCGTCGAGCACGCGCTGCGCGCCCGCGATGAGGCCGTTCGAGATCGTCTCGTGCCAGGTGCCGGCGATCACGACGACACGCAGTCCGCTGCCGTCGATCGGGGTGGTCGGGGTGGGGGCTCCTGCGCCGCTCATGCGTCGTCCTTTCCGAGGGCGTGGGCGAGTTCGTCCGCGCCGATGATGTGACCCATGCGATCGCGCTTGGTCTCGAGATACTGGTGGTTGTTGGGGCCGACGCCGACGATCAGCGGCACCTGCTCGACGACGTCGAGGCCGAGGGCCTTCAGCTTCTCGACCTTGTCGGTGTTGTTGGTGAGCAGGCGCACCTTCGAGACACCCAGGTCGGTGAGGATGCCGGCAGCCGCCGCGTACTCGCGCGCGTCTGCGGGCAGGCCCAGGGCGAGGTTGGCGTCGACCGTGTCGAGGCCCTCCTCCTGCAGCGCGTAGGCGCGCAGCTTGTTGATCAGCCCGATGCCCCGGCCCTCGTGACCGCGCATGTAGACGACGACGCCGCCCTCCTCGTCGATGCGGTCGAGGGCGGCCTGCAGCTGCGGGCCGCACTCGCACTTCTGCGACCCGAACGCCTCGCCGGTGAGGCACTCCGAGTGCACACGCACCAGCGCGGTCTCGCCCGGTGTGCCCGACACGATGGCGATGTGGTCGGTGCCGCTGATGCGGTCTTTGTACGCCAGGAAGCGGAAGGTGCCGTGCTCCGTCGGCACATGGGCGTCCGCGCGCAGGCTGACCCGGCGGCCGGTGCGCTGCGCGAGACAGTCGGCCTCGTCGCGCGGGTCGACCTCGTTCAGGTGCGCGATGAGCTGCTCGATCGTGATCACGGGCACCCCCTCGCGCGCGCCCAGCTCGAGCAGCGCCGGCAGGCGCATCATGCTGCCGTCGTCGGCGACGACCTCGGCGATCGCGCCCACCGGCTGCAGGCCGGCGAGCCGCATCAGCTCGACGGCCGCCTCGGTGTGCCCGCCGCGTTCGCGCACGCCGCCGTCGACGGCGCGCAACGGCAGGATGTGGCCGGGTCGGATGAGGCTGGTGGGAACGGATGCCGGGTTCGCCAGCACATTTAGGGTCAGCGCGCGGTCGTGGGCGCTGATGCCCGTGGTGATGCCCTCGGCGGCGTCGACGCTCACGGTGTACGCCGTGGTGCGGGCGTCTTCGTTGGTCTCGACCATGGGCGGCAGGTTCAGGTGGTCAGCGAGATCTGCGGGCATCGGGGCGCAGATGAGGCCCGAGGTCCAGCGCACCATCCAGGCCATCGTCTCGGCGGTGGCGAGCTCGGCGGAGATGATGATGTCACCCTCGTTCTCGCGGTTCTCATCGTCGGCGACGATGATCGGCTTGCCGGCGCGCAGCGCGGCGAGGGCGTCGGAGAGCGGGGACAGGCTCATCGCGAGCCTCCTTCCGGGGCGGAGCGGAACGCGAGCAGGCGCTGCACATGACGGGCGAGGATGTCGGTCTCGAGGTTGACGATGTCGCTGGGCTCGAGGGCGCCGAGGGTCGTGGCTTCGAGCGTCTCGGGGATGAGAGACACCTCGAACCAGTGCTCACCGGTCTGGGTCCCTGAGCCGTCGTGGGCCCCTGAGCCTGTCGAAGGGCCCGCGCTCACCGCGCTCACCGTCAGCGAGGTTCCGTCGACGCTGATCGAGCCCTTGTCGACGACCAGCGGTGCGAGCTCGGCGGGCAGGCTGATGCGCAGCACGCTCCACTGAGCGCCGGGGCGCACATCGAGCACGGTGCCGACGCCGTCGACGTGCCCCTGCACGATGTGGCCGCCCAGACGTGCGCCGACCGGCATGGCCTTCTCGATGTTCACCCGCGAGCCGACCTGCACGGCGCCCAGCGCCGACACGTCGAGGGTCTGCTTCATGACGTCGGCGTCGAATGTCGTCTCGGTCGACGCCACGACGGTCAGGCACACGCCGCTGACGGCGATCGACTCGCCGTGCACGGCATCCGCTGCCGCCTTCGGTGCGAGCACCGTGAGCCGCCATCCGTCGCCCGATGCCGAGATCGCGGCGATCTCGCCGACCTCCTCGATGATTCCGGTGAACATCAGCTTCCTTCCTGTCCCGCGGCGTGGTCCGTGGCGGGGTGTGCGATGGCGAGCAGGTCGGCCCCTCCCGCGACGTGGGCCGTGGCGGGGTGTGCGATGGCGAGCAGGTCGTCCCCTCCCGCGACGGGGCCCGTGGCGGGGTGTGCGATGGCGAGCAGGTCGGCGCCGAGCGGCATCCACTGCTCTACCTGCAGGCGCAGGGCGTCGCCGATCGAGGCGACGCCGATGTCGGTGAGTGCGAGCCGCTCGCCGCCGAGCAGCACGGGCGCGATGTACGCGAGCACGGTGTCGGCGAATCCGGCGCTGATGAACGCGCTCGCCAGCGTCGGTCCGCCTTCGACGAAGACGCGCTGCACTCCGCGGTCGCGCAGGTCGGCGAGCACGGCGGGCAGGTCGCGGGTGTCGTAGAACAGCGGCGGGCGCGGATGCCGATGCACGGCGGCCTGCGGGGGAGTCGCTCGTGAGCCGATCACGACGGGGATCGGCTGGTGCGAATAAAGCGCATCGCCGTCGCGCGCGGTGAGCGCGGGATCGTCGGCGAGCAGGGTTCCGGTGCCGACGACGATCGCGTCGGCCCGCGACCGGCGTCGGTGCACGTCGGCGCGCGCGTCGGGTCCGGTGATCCACTGGCTGCTGCCGTCGGATGCCGCGGCCCTGCCGTCCAGGCTCTGCGCCCACTTCACGGTGACGTGCGGCCGGCCGAGCCGCTGCACGGTCAGCCAGTCGTCGATGAGGCGGCGTGCGGCATCCGCCTGCTCGCCGCCGACCACCTCGACACCCGCCGCGCGGAGTCGATCCGCGCCGCCGCTGGAGACATCGCCCGGGTCGTCAAGCGCGTAGACGACGCGCGCGACGCCCGCGTCGATCAGGGCCTGCGCGCAGGGTCCCGTGCGTCCGGTGTGGTTGCACGGCTCGAGCGTGACGACGGCGGTGGCACCGGATGCCTGTTCCGGGGTGAGCTGTGAGAGCGCGTCGACCTCGGCATGCGGGGTTCCCGCACCGCGGTGCCAGCCGTCGGCGATCACGTCGCCTGCGGGGGAGAGGATGACGGCGCCCACCTGAGGATTCAGACCGCGCGGACCCCTGCCCGCGAGCGCGAGGGCGCGATGCATCGCATCGCGTTCGGCCTCGGTCACTGCCATCGGTCATCCTTCTCTGGGTGCCCGGGGTCTGCAGCGCACGCGTGCGCCACGTGCTGCCTCTCTTCCGGACTAGCGAGCGGATGCTCGCATCACCGTCGGTTCCGGATTTCCACCGGATCGGCGCCTGTCGCCAGGCGTTCGCGGACTGTCACCGCCGGTTCGGATTCCCACCGACCCCGGAGCACGTTGATGCTCTGAGTCTACTCAACGTGCATCAGGGGGATTCATTCCCCGTGATGAGCCGGCGTCACTTCAGCAGCCGTGACAGTCGACGGTCGGCAAGCACCTTGCCGCCGGTCTGGCAGGTGGGGCAGTACTCCATCGACCGGTCGGCGAAGAACACGCTGCGCACGGTGTCGCCGCACACCGGACACGTCTCGCCACGACGGGCGTGCACCTGCATGCCCCGCCGCTTGGCGTCCTTCAGGTCCGCGGGCGGCTTGCCGGCCGCCTCGGCGATCGCCTCGCGCAGCGTCTGCTGCATCGCGTCGTACAGCCGGTCGACCTCGGCCTCGTCGAGGTTCGCGGCCGGCGCGTAGGGCGACATCTTCGCCGCGTGCAGGATCTCGTCGCTGTACGCGTTGCCGATGCCGGCGATCAGACCCTGGTCGCGCAGCAGCCCCTTGATCTGTGTGCGGTGACCGGTGAGCAGGGCGGCCAACGCGTCGCGGGTGAAGGCGGGATCGAGCGGGTCGGGGCCGAGCCGGGCGATGCCGGGCACGTCGTTCGGGTGACGCGCGACGTAGACGGCGAGCGACTTCTTCGTGCCCGCCTCGGTGAGGTCGAATCCGCTGCCGTCGTCGAGTGCGACGCGCACCGCGATCGGGCTGCGACCCGGCTTGATGAGCGTGGTCGGCAGCTCGTCGTACCAGCGCAGCCATCCCGCTTTCGCGAGATGGAAGATGAGGTGCAGGTCGTCGCCCAGGGCCAGATCGATGAACTTGCCGTGCCGCGAAGCGGCCGTGATCCGGGCATCCTGCAGCGCCGTCACCGGCGGATCGAAGGTCTTCAGCGCCGCGATCGCCGCCACGCTGACGCGCGTGACGGTGCGCCCCACCGCGCGCGCGGCGAGGAAGTCGACCAGTCCCTGTACCTCCGGCATCTCGGGCATGCCGTCATCCTGTCACGCACGCGGACTGCCGAGGTCGGAAATCTCAGACGATCCGGGCCGCGGCCGGCGCGCCGGCCGCTGGCGCGCCGTGCGCCCGGCATCCGGTCTGAGACCTCCGATGTGACCCGGCCGGATGCCGGTGCTCTCAGCTCACAGCACCGGCCACGCGACCGGCGAGCGGTCGTCGGATGCGAGCAGACCGGCGATCCAGCCGTCGTCTCGGCCCCGTGGGCTGGTGAGTCCCTGGCGCAGCAGGCCCTCGTAGCGGAAGCCGAGCGAGCGCGCCGTGCGGGCAGACGGAATGTTGCCGGCCACCGCGCGCCAGCTGAGCCGCACGAGGCCCAGCTCGTCGAAGGCGAAGTCGATCACGGTGCGCGCGGCTTCGACCATCACGCCTTGACCTCGGAAGGCCGCGACGCCCCAGAACCCGATCTCCGCCTCGCCGCCGTGCGGGTGATCGGTGATCCGGTGCAGGCCGATCATGCCGGCCAGCACGCTGTCCTTGCGGATCGCCCACACCGTCTCCGCGCGGTCCGCCCACCACGCCGCGACGAGCTCGACGAAATCGGCCGCGTGCTGCCGGGTGTACGGAGTCGGCACCGTGGTCCAGCGGGGCACCTCCGGGTCCTGACAGGCGGCGGTGATCGCGTCGACGTCGGCTTCGGTCGGAATGCTCAGCACGAGCCGCTCGGTGCGAATGATGACAGGGTCCACCCGGCAACGTTATCCGCAGCCGGTCGGCGTCGATATCCTGGAACGAGGGGTGCCCGCGGTCGGCGGTGCGCAGAAGGAGGCGGACGTGGCGGTGCAGCACACATCGCCGCGCGGCGTACTCGCCTCGGTGCTCGCCTCGATGCTGTTCGGCGGGATCTTCTTCCTCGCCGGCGTGCTGAGCTCGTCCGCCGAGGTGGTCTTCGCCTGGCGGGTGCTCGTGACCTTCGCCTGCTACGCGCTCGCGCTGCTGCATCCGCTCGCACGCGAGCAGCTGCGCCTGCTCGGACGGCGACTGCGTGCGCGGTGGTGGATGCCGCTGCTGCTGGTGTGTCTCGCCGCGATCATCGGCTTCCAGCTGTGGCTGTTCATGTGGGCGCCGATGCACGGGCACGCCCTCGACACCTCGCTCGGCTACCTGCTGCTGCCGATCTGCCTCGTGCTCGGCGGGCGCTTCCTGCTGGGCGCCCCGGTGAGCCGGATGCAGTGGCTGGTCGTCTCTCTCGCCGCCGTCGCCGTTGCGGTGAAGATCGCCGCCACCCCGCAGCTGTCGTGGGTGACGCTCGCGATCTGCCTGCCGTACACCGTCTACTTCGTGGTGCGCCAGCGCTTCGGGCTCGACGGCCCGATCGTGTTCGGCGCCGAATCGCTGCTCATGGTGCCGCTCGCGGTGCTCTTCCTCGCCACCGCGGCGCCCGGCGTGATCTCGGCCGCCGAGCTGTCGGGCCTGGTCGGCATCGGACTGGCCAGCGCGGCGGCGATGTCGCTGTACCTCGCGGCGGCGACCCTGCTGCCGCTGCCGGTGTTCGGGCTGCTCAGCTACGTCGAGCCCGTGCTGCTCGTCGGCGTCGCGCTGCTGCTGGGCGAGCGGATGCAGGGGGCGGACGGCCTCGTCTACGTCATCCTCGCCGTCGCCCTCGCTGTGCTGGCGGTGGAGGGCTTCCGCGGGTCGCGGCGCAGTCGCCGGGGGCGCGGCGACCTGCCGCTGCCGAGCGATCCCGGTGCGCCGGGAGTCGGCGAGCCCGACGCCGACCGTCGCGACTAGAATCGTCCGGTGACTGTTCCGGGGATTCTGCGCGCCTTGGAAGAGGCGAACCTGTACCGTGACGCCCTCACCTGGGCGCAGACCGATGCCGAGATCTCGGCGGTCGACGGGCTCGACGCCCCGATCATCGCAGGGCTGCTGCGCAAGCGCGCATCGTCGGGCAAGCCGGCATCCGCCCTCGTCGTCACCCCAACCGGCCGCCGCGCCGAATCGGTCGCCGCGGCGCTCGCCGCCTACCTGGGCGACACCGAGATCCTCACCTTCCCGGCGTGGGAGACGCTGCCGCACGAGCGGCTGAGCCCCAGCCCCGACACAGTCGGCAAGCGGCTCGACACCCTGCGCCGCGTCGTCACCTGGACGGGCGAGAAGCCGCTCGTCGTCGTCGCCTCGGTGCGCGCCGCCCTGCAGCCGCTCGCCGCGAACCTCGGCGACGCGGCTCCGCTCGAGCTGCGCGTCGGCGGGCGCGGCATCGAGCTGGAGCATGCCGTCGAGCAGCTCGTCGAGCGCGCGTACTCGAGAGTCGATATGGTCTCCCGCCGCGGCGAGTTCGCGGTGCGCGGCGGCATCCTCGATGTCTTCCCACCCACCGCCGATCACCCGCTGCGCGTGGAGTTCTTCGGTGACGAGGTCGACCAGATCCGTGCCTTCTCGGTCGCCGACCAGCGCTCTCTGCCCGGCGATGTCGACGCTGTCTCCCTCGCCGCGAGCCGTGAGCTGCTGCTCACCGCCGACGTGCGCGAGCGCGCGGGCGAGCTGATCGCCCGGTTCCCGGCGATGTCGGCGATGCTCGAGAAGATGTCGCAGGGCATCCCGGTCGAGGGCATGGAATCGCTGCTGCCCGTCGTCGCGGGTCCCCTCGTGACACTCGCCGAGTACCTGCCCGAGAGGTCGGCCATCGCGGTCGTCGACCCCGAGCGTGCCAGCTCTCGCGCGCACAACCTCGGCGAGACGAATCGTGAGTTCCTCGAGGCGGCGTGGAGCGCGGCCACGTCGGGTGCATCGGCCCCCATAGATACTTCGACAGGGCTCAGCACAGGCCTCGGCGCGGGCGACTTCATCAGCCTCGCGCGCATGCGCGAGATCGTCCACGAGCGCGACGGCGTGTGGTGGCGGGTGACGCCGTTCGCCACCGACGACGACGCCGCCGAGCATCTGGACTCGTCGGTCATCCCGTCGTTCCACGGCAACGTCGACGGTGCGATCTCGTTCGTCGAGGCGCGGCTCGGTGAGGGATGGCGCGTCGTCATCATCTCGTCGGGGCAGGGCCTGGTCGAGCGGGCGCGCGACGTGCTCAGCGACCGCGGCCTCGCCGCGCGCATCGTCGGCGACCTCGTCGACGAGCCGGAGGGCGGGGTGGCGACTCTGGTCGCAGGCTCGGTCGAGTCGGGTTTCCAGGTGCCGGATGCCCGGATCGCCGTGCTCACCGACAACGAGTTCTACGGCCGCACGATCGGCGGCGACCAGCGCATGGTCAAGAAGCTGGCCTCGCGGCGACGCAACGTCGTCGATCCGCTGCAGCTGAAGCCGGGCGATTTCGTCGTGCATTCCACCCACGGCATCGGGCGCTTCGTCGAGATGACCAAGCGGGAGGTGTCGTCGGGCGGGCGCCATGCCGTCAAGACCACCCGCGAGTATCTCGTGCTCGAGTACGCGCCCGCGAAGCGCGGCTACCCGGGCGACAAGCTGTTCGTGCCCACCGATCAGCTCGACCTGCTCTCGAAGTACGTCGGCGGTGAGGCGCCCACCCTGTCGAAGATGGGCGGCAGCGACTGGGCGGCCGCCAAGGGCAAGGCGCGGCGGGCCGTGCGCGACATCGCCGTCGAGCTGGTCAAGCTGTACTCGGCGCGGATGAGCTCGAAAGGGCACGCGTTCGGGCCCGACACACCCTGGCAGCGCGAGTTGGAGGAGGCGTTCCCGTTCGCCGAGACCCAGGACCAGCTGCAGACCATCGAAGAGATCAAGGCCGACATGGAGCGGCCCATCCCGATGGACCGCCTGCTCTCGGGCGACGTCGGCTTCGGCAAGACCGAGGTGGCCGTGCGCGCCGCATTCAAGGCGATCCAAGAGGGCAAGCAGGTCGCGATGCTCGTTCCGACGACCTTGCTCGTCAAGCAGCACTTCGAGACGTTCACCGAGCGCTTCGCCGGGTTCCCGGTGCAGGTGCGCGCGCTGTCGCGGTTCCAGACCGACAAAGAGGCGCGGCTCACCCTGCAGGGACTCCTCGACGGGTCGGTCGACATGGTCATCGGCACGCACCGCATCCTCACCGACCAGGTCATTTTCAAGGACCTCGGGCTGATGATCATCGACGAGGAGCAGCGCTTCGGCGTCGAGCACAAGGACGCGCTGAAGAAGATGAAGACGAACGTCGACATCCTCGCGATGAGCGCCACGCCCATCCCGCGCACGCTCGAGATGGCGGTCACGGGCATCCGCGAGATGTCGACGCTGCAGACGCCGCCGGAGGACAGGCATCCGATCCTCTCGTTCGTCGGCCCGCGCAGCGACAAGCAGATCGCCGCGGCGATCCGCCGCGAGATCCTGCGCGAGGGTCAGGTGTTCTTCGTGCACAACCGGGTGCAGTCGATCCAGCGGGTCGCCTCGGAACTCGCCGAGCTGGTGCCCGAGGCGCGGATCGCCGTGGCGCACGGGCGGATGGGCGAGCATCAGCTCGAGCAGGTGGTCGACGACTTCTGGGAGCGCAAGTACGACGTGCTCGTCTCGACCACCATCATCGAGACCGGCCTCGACATCGCGAACGCCAACACGATCATCATCGACCGCGCCGACAAGTACGGACTGTCGCAGCTGCACCAGCTGCGCGGGCGGGTCGGCCGCGCTCGTGAGCGGGCATACGCGTACTTCTTCTACGACGAGATGAAGCCGCTGAGCGAGACCGCCGCCGACCGGCTGCAGACCATCGCCGTAAACAACGACCTCGGATCGGGCATGCAGGTCGCCTTGAAGGACCTCGAGCTGCGCGGCGCGGGCAACCTGCTCGGCGCCGAGCAGGCCGGCCACATCGCCGGCGTCGGGTTCGACCTCTATCTGCGCATGATCGGCGAGGCGGTGGCGACGTTCCGCGGCGAGGACACCGACTCCGAGATCGAGCTGCGTCTCGAGCTGCCGGTCGATGCCCGCATCCCCGAGCACTACATCGACAGCGAGCGGCTGCGCCTCGAGGCGTATCAGAAGCTGTCGTCGGCGGCCACGGTGTCGGCCGCAGACGATGCGATCGACCTCGTCGTCGAAGAGCTCGTCGACCGGTACGGGGCGTTCCCCGACGAGGTCATCACGCTGGTGAAGGTCGCGCGGCTGCGCCGGCGCGCCGCACGGGCCGGGCTGTCGGACGTCGTCGCCATGGGCTCGAACCTGCGCATCGCCCCGGCTCGCTTCGAGGATTCGATGAAGGTGCGCCTGCAGCGGCTGTACCCGAAGGCGAAGCTGGTCGGCGGGGGAGAGGCGCTGGTCGTGCCGATGCCGACGGATTCCGACCTGATCGAATGGGTCGGCAACCTCTTCACCGCGATGTTCCCCGAGCCGGCGAAGGCCGAGACCGAGGCTGCGGGCGTCTGATCCGCGGGTAGGTTCGAGGCATGGCGGCACTCGATCGGACACTCGAACAGCCAGGGGCGCGACTGCGGTTCCACGATACGGGCGGGACGGGCGTGCCGGTGGTGCTCACCCACGGCGCCGGCATGGATCACACATCGTTCCTGCCGCAGGCCGAGGCGATCCGGAATGCCGGTGACCGGGTGATCCTGTGGGACATGCGCGGCCACGGCGAGTCAGCCCTCGCGCCCGGCACACGGTTCAGCGCGACCGACGCGCTCGACGACCTCGCGGCGCTGCTCGACGCCTGCGGCGTCGACCGGGCGATCCTGATCGGGCACTCACTGGGCGGAAATCTCGCTCAAGAGTTCGCGAAGCGGCATCCGGATCGGGTCGCGGGTCTCGTCGTCATCGGCTCCACGTGGAACGCCGGACCGCTGAGCGCCATGGAGCGGTTCGGGCTACGCCTCGCGGCGCCGACGCTGGCCGTGATCCCGGCCTCTCGGCTGCCGCGCATGATGGCGCAGGTTTCGGCCGTGCATGCGGAGGTGGTCGACGGGATCGAGCGGGTCTTCGCGCGGATGCCGAAGCCGATGTTCATCGATGTCTGGCGAGCCACCGTCTCGTTCGTGGATCCGGATTCCGGATACCGCACCCCTGTGCCGCTGGGCCTCATCCGCGGTGCAGCCGATCGCACGGGCAACATCGCCACGGCGATGCCGCGCTGGGCCGCGCACGAGGGCGTGCAGGAGCATGCCATCCGCGGGGCCGGGCATGTGGTGATGCTCGATGCCCCTCAGTCGACGAGCGATGCGCTGCTCGCGGTGCTCGAGGGCATGCGGCGCTGACCCCCGGTGCGCTTCGCGCGGCTATGCGCACTCGGTGCGGAGGATTACTCGGCTCCGGTGCGCGCGAAGCGTACGCGCGCTCCGGTCTGCAGGGCGGAGGCTGCGCGCCCACTTCTACCTCTTGTAGAATCTTGGGGTGAGCGCAGACCGAGACCCCTGGGTGCTGGAGGTGTCGCGCCCGCAGCAGCCGTCGCGACGCCCCGACCTGTCGTCGGTGCCGAAGCGGGCGCTGTATGCGCTCGGGCTGCTCGCAGCCGGGCGCGCACTCGGCCTCGTGCTCATCGCCGAGGCGGTCGCGCGCGGAATCGCCGGGCTGGCGGCATCCGGTCTCACACCCGAGGCCACCCGCGCCATCCTCATCCTCGGTGTGGCGGGAGCGCTGCTGCGGGCCGGAGCGGAATGGGGCACCTCCGTCGTCTCGCGACGCGTCGCCACCGACGTCAAACGCGACCTGCGCACGCGGCTGTGGCAGCGCATCGCCGACGGCGATCGTGCCGGTGGCGGCACCGCCGTGCTCGCCGCCGACGGACTCGACGACCTCGACGACTACTTCATCCAATCGCTGCCCTCCCTCATCGGTGCGGCGATCATCCCGCTGCTGGTCGGGCTGCGCATCCTCGGCGCCGACTGGCTCAGCGCCCTCATCATCGTGATCACCGTCCCGCTCGTGCCGCTGTTCATGATCCTGATCGGCAAGCACACCCAGCAGCGCACAGACGCGGCGCTCAGCGCGCTCACCCGCCTTGCCGACCACCTCACCGAGCTCGCGCGCGGCCTGCCCGTGCTCGTGGGTCTCGGCCGGGTCGACGAGCAGACACGGGCGCTCGACGGCATCCAGCGCCGCTACCGCCAGCGCACCGAGGAGACGTTGCGCTGGGCCTTCCTGTCGGCCCTGGCCCTCGAGCTCATCGCCACCATCTCGGTCGCGGTCGTCGCCGTGTTCCTCGGTCTGCGACTGCTGAACGGCACCATGGCGCTCGAGCCCGCCCTCATCGCGCTGATCCTCGCACCGGAGTGCTTCACCGCTCTGCGCGATGTCGGCACGGCTTTCCACGCCTCGCAGGACGGACTCTCCGCGCTCGAGCGGGCGAAGGCGATGCTCGGCGCGCCGTCCCGCCGCGACCCGCGCCTCGACCCGGCCGGTCCGGTTCGCGTCGACGCGCTGACGGTCACCTATCCCGGTCGGCAGGCACCCGCGCTGTGCGCGGTGACGGCCGAGATCTCGGGAGTGACGGCGATCACCGGCCCGAGCGGCGCGGGCAAGTCGACGCTGCTCGGTGCGCTCGCGGGTGTGCTTCCCGCCGAGGCGGCGGTCTCGGGTGCGGTGCGCGGAGTGGATCCGGATGCCGTGGCCTGGGCGCCACAGGCTCCGGCTTTCGCCGCGACACCGCGGGAGGAGCTCGCGCTGTACGGCGCCGGGCCCGCCGCGCTCGACGAGCTGGGACTGGAGCGCCTGGCCGACGCGGCGGTCGCCGAGCTCAGCCCGGGCGAGCAGCGCCGGCTGGCGGTCGCGCGGGCTCTCGCGCGAGTGGATGCCGGCGCCCGCCTCCTCATTCTCGACGAGCCGACCGCGCACCTCGACCCCGTCGCGGCTGAGCTCGTGCGCGCGGCCGTGCGACGCCGCGCCGGGCAGTGCACGGTCGTGCTCGCCAGTCACGAGCCCGAGACCCTGGCGCTGGCCGACCGTTTCGTGTCCGTGGCCGAACAGGCGGCTGAGGACGCCGGCGGCGGCGCCCGTGCACACGAGCATCCGGCATCTGACGAACGGCTCGAGCCGCGGCAGCCGTCTGAATCGCCTTCCCCCTCAGGTGCTGAGCCGCCGACCGGGCAGCGAACCCTCACCCTCGCCTCTCTGCTGCGCCCGCACGCCTGGCTGTGGGCGGCGTCGATGGCGCTCTCCGCGCTCGCTGCCGGGCTCGCCGTCGCGCTCACCGCCGTCTCGGGGTGGCTGATCGTGCGCGCCAGCGTCGAGGAGTACATCATGTACCTGCTCGTGGCCATCGTCGGCGTGCGCGCGTTCGGCATCGGCCGCGCGGTCGGGCGATACGCCGATCGACTGGTCACGCACCGCGCCACGTTCCTCGTGGTCGACGCGCTGCGCCTGCGGCTCTGGCGCGCGATCGCGGCCCGAGGCGCCGGATCCCGCCGCCTGCTCGAGGGCGGCGCGCCGCTCGACTACCTCGTCACGCTCACCGACGACCTGCGCGATCAGCTGCCGCGCGTCGTCCCGCCCCTCGGCGCCGGCCTGCTCGTGCTCGCGGGCACCGTCGTCACGGCCGCGTTCGTCACCCCGCACCTCACCGTGCTGGTCGCCGCGGTGCTGATCGTCGCCGTCGTCCTCGCCTCGTCGCTCGCCCTGCTCAGCGAACGAGGCGCCTCCGCCGATCGCGTCGCAGCACGCTCGGACATCGTGCGCTCCACCGCCGTCCTCGCCTCCGCCGCCGACGATCTGCGCGGCAACGGAGTGGCCGACGGCGCTCTTCGGCAGCTCGACGCACACGCTCGGCGGCTCGCGTCGGCCGAGAGACGCGCCGCATGGTCGGCAGGGCTCGGCGCTGCCGTCGTCACCATCGCGACCACGATGCTCGCCGTTCTCGTGCCGGTGCTCTCGTCCGAGCTGCCCGCCGAGTCGGCCTCGGTCGTCGCCCTGCTGTCGCTCGCCCTGTTCGAGCCGCTCGCCGCCTTCGTCGTCGCGATGCACCGCCTTCCGGTGCTGCAGAGCGTGCTGCGCCGCCTCGACGTGGTGCTGCGGCCCGCGACCACGCCGCAGTGGGGGACGACCGTGCCGGATGCCGTCACTCGCCTCGCCCTCGAGGCGGTGACGGTCCGCTACCCGGGCGCAGCTGCTCCCGCCGTGTCGGACGTCTCCGCCGATGTCGCTCGCGGTGGCTGGCTCGTGCTGGACGGGCCGTCCGGTTCGGGCAAGTCGACGCTGCTTTCGGCGGTGATGGGTGCTCTGCCCGTGGCATCCGGAGCGATCACCGCCGACGGGCGACCGATCACCGCTTTCGACGAGCGCTCCTGGCGCGACCGGGTCGCCTGGTGCCCGCAGGATGCGTACGTCTTCGATTCGACGCTGCGCGGCAACCTGCTTCTCGCGCGCGATCGCGACGACGCACCCGATGACGAGGCGCTGCGTGACGTGCTCGGGCAGGCGGGTCTCGCCGGCCTGCTCGACGCGCTCGACGGCGATCTCGACGCGCGTGTGGGCCCGGGCGGTTCAGCCCTGTCGGGAGGAGAGCGTCAGCGGCTCGCCGTCGCGCGGGCCCTGCTCACTCGCGCCGAGATCCTCCTGCTCGACGAGCCGACCGCGCATCTCGATCGGCCGACCGCCGCGGCGATGATGGCTGATGTGCGCCGCGCCACCGACGACCGGATCGTCATGCTCGTCTCGCACCGGAGCGCTGACCGCCATGAGGGTGACGCGGTCGTGCGACTCGGGACCCACGCCGTGCCCGTCGGGTGAGCCGCCGCCGCACCGGATGAGGGGGCGCCCGTGCACCGTGCGTCGCTCGCCCTGCTCGCCCTTGCGCTGGCCGCGCGCACTCGTCGGGTGCAGGAGAACACGCGGAGGCAGGCTCGATTCGGCGGATTTCTCCTGTGCTCGGGTGTTCGCCTGCGCTCGCGAGGCGAGGCGCGGCGAGAGGCTTGGCGGCCGTGCGGGCGAGCGGCCGAGCGGCCGCGCGGCCGCCCCCCGGGGGGGGCAGTCGGGGGGGCCGCGGGACCAGTTGCGCACCCCCGCAGA
>NZ_JBSHMU010000003.1:536422-565335 GCF_053645675.1 Microbacterium sp. NPDC055312
GTGTCGGGCAGGAGTTTCACCCGCTCGGTGACTGTGCGTCGGTGGGCGATGGCGTGTCGGCGGGGCTGGGGGGGGGGGGGGGGGGGTGGGGGGGGGGGGGGGGGGGGGGGGGGCGGGGGGGGGGGGGGGGGGGGGGGGGTGGGGGGGGGGGGGGGGGGGGGGGCGGGGCGCCCCCGCGGCCGCCCGAGTCGTGCGTCAGTCTGCGAGCCGGCGGAACCTGTCGCTCACCCGCATCGACCCCGACACGGGCTGATCGGCGCCGGGCACTCCGCTCGCGCCCACCTGCAGGATCGCCCGGGCCAGCACCTCGTCACGCACCTCGCGGCGCGCGTGGTCGTCGGCCAGCATCTCCACGAGAGCGGCGACCTCGACCTCCGCGCGTGCCGCGATCGGGAACCACGGCAGCGCCGACCGCCAGGCCCGGAACGCGAGCAGCAGCAGGTCGTGCCGCTGCTCGACGTGCGCGCGCTCGTGGGCGATCACGGCGACCAGCTCGTCGGGATCCAGGCGGTCGAGCAGTCCCTGTGAGAGCACGGTCACCGACCGCGGCCCGTTCGGCAGGCAGTACGCCATGGGCACCGCCTCGTCGATCACCCGCGTGCGCGCGCGGGTGGGATGCGGCGAGGTCAGCATCTCGAGCAGCGCGAGGTGGCGATGGCGCTGTTTCGTCACCTGCACGATGGTCGCGCCGAGATGGGCGAGCAGATAGACGGTGAACAGGGCGGCGGGCATCGGCGCGAGCCACGGATGCCGGGGCAGTGCGGCGTAACCGGTCAGCGCGAGCGCCGCGATCATCGACAGCCCGCCGGCCAGGCCGATCGCCTGCCACAGCAGCAGCGCCATCACGGGTGCGCGCATCGGCCAGGCCGCGCGAGACAGGGCGACCGGAACCGGCCACGCGAGCGCGATCGAGACCAGGCCCAGCGCGATCGCGCCGAAGATGACGACCCCGTGCGGGATGACCAGGGCGCCGCTCTGCGCGGCGTCGGTCGCGACCGTCAGCATGGCGACGCGTCAGCCCGAGCGGCCGAGCAGCTGACGCAGCACGGCAGCATCTTCGGGCGACACCCCGCCGACGAAGCGCTTGAGCACGGCGGCGCGGTCTCCCGCGTCGCCGAGCACCGAGTGCATGAGCTCGGCCACGTGGTCGGTGCGAGAGGCGACGGCGGTGTACCGGTGCGGGCGGGCCGAGCGGTCGGAAGCGACGAAGCCCTTCTTCTCCAGGCGCGACAGCACGGTCAGCAGGGTGGTGACGGCCAGCGCTCGTCCATCGGTCTCGAGCTGGCTCTGCACGTCGTATGCACTGAGCGCCCCATCGGCATCCCAGATGGCATCCATCACGGCGCGTTCGAGTTCTCCGAGCGTTCCCATGAGCGCATCCCTCCTTCACGCATTTTGTCCGGCCCTTCGATTCTACTCCCTGTCGAATTTGTTCTATCGTGTGTCGAAGAAGTTCTACGAAGCGTAGAATAGCTGTGGCGGACGACCGCCGCCCCCTTCGCGAACGGAGAAACCGAGTGGACGTTCTCGACATCGCCCGCTGGCAGTTCGGCATCACCACCGTCTACCACTTCCTGATGGTGCCGCTCACTCTCGGCCTCGGCATGATGGTCGCCATCATGCAGACCCGGTGGGTGCGCACCGGAGACGAGAAGTTCCTGCGGATGACGAAGTTCTGGGGCAAGGTCTACCTGATCAACTTCATCGTCGGAGTCGCCACCGGGCTCGTGCAGGAGTTCCAGTTCGGCATGGCGTGGAGCGAGTACTCCCGCTTCGTCGGCGACGTGTTCGGCGCACCGCTGGCCATGGAGGGGCTGCTCGCGTTCTTCGTGGAGTCGACCTTCCTCGGCATCTGGATCTTCGGCTGGGGGCGCCTGCGCAAGGGCCTGCACCTCGCGGCGCTCTGGTGTGCGGTGATCGGATCGTGGATCTCGGCGTTCTTCATCATCGTCGCGAACTCGTGGATGCAGCACCCGGTCGGTGTCGAGCTCGGTGCCGACGGCCGCCCCGTGATGACCGACGTGTGGGCCGTGCTCACCAACAACACCGCGATCGCCGCCTACACCCACACGATCTTCGGCGCCCTGGTCGTCGCGGGCATGTTCCTGCTCGGCATCTCCTGGTACCACCTGTGGCGGCGCCGCCACGACGGCATCGACTCGGTCGACGCGACCGGTCGCGTGATCGTGGGACAGGCGGATGCCGTGCCCGGGCGCGACAAGAAGGACCACGGCGTCTGGATCTGGTCGCTCCGCTTCGGCGCGATCGTGGCCATCGCCGGGTTCCTCGGCACCGTGGCATCCGGCGACATCCAGGGCAAGCTGATGTACGAGCAGCAGCCGATGAAGATGGCGGCTGCGGAAGCCGCCTGCCACACCGGCTCATCGTTCTCGGTGCTCTCCCTCGGCGACCCGGGATCGAAGGACTGCGCCGACGTGGTCACCCTCATCGAGATCCCCGGCGTGCTCGGGTTCCTCGGCACGGGGGAGTGGGGCGCCGACATGCCCGGCATCGAGGACCTCGAGCCGCAGTACGTCGACCAGTACGGCAAGACGATCCCCGACGACGCTCTCTACGGCGACATGGCAGGCACCGAGGTGCACTACGTGCCCGTGATGTGGGTCACCTACTGGGGCTTCCGGCTGATGATCGGCCTCGGCGGCGTGGTCGCCTTCGGCGGGGCGGTCGCGCTGTGGCTGACCCGCAAGGGCACCGTGCCGAGCTCGCCGTGGATCATGCGCCTCGCGCTGCTGGGCATCGTGGCGCCGTTCGCCGCGAACATCGCCGGCTGGATCTTCACCGAGCTGGGCCGCCAGCCCTTCGTCGTCGCGCCGAACCCCGACGCGACCGGCATCGACGGGGTCTTCATGTTCACCGCGGCAGCCGTCTCACCCGGCGTCACCGCCGCCGAGATGCTGTTCTCGGTCATCACCCTCACCGCGGTGTACGGCGTGATGCTCGTGATCGAGCTCTACCTGATGGTGAAGTACGTGCGCGGCGGCGTGGCCGCCTCGATGCCCGAACTCGCCGCATCCGGGCATCCGGACGACGGCGACGACACCCGACCCGACCCCGACCGACGCGACGACGTGCTCGCCTTCGCATACTGACCCGGCCCGAGAGGAACTGAGGAAATGGAACCGCTTCCCGTCGTCTGGTTCATCGCGATCGCCGTGCTGTGGATCGGCTACCTGCTGCTCGAGGGCTTCGACCTCGGGGTGGGGATGCACATGGTCTTCTCCACCCGATCCGAGCGCGATCGCCGCGTCATGCTCAACACCATCGGCCCGGTCTGGGACGGCAACGAGGTGTGGCTGATCACCGCGGGGGCGGCGATGTTCGCCGCGTTCCCCGCCTGGTACGCATCGCTGTTCTCGACCCTGTACGTGCCGCTGACGATCACCCTGGTCGGGCTGATCGTGCGCGCCGTCGGCATCGAGTACCGCGGCAAGGTGCACACCGAACGCTGGCGCATCGCCTGGACCTGGATGATCGGGATCGGCTCGCTCATCGTCGCGTTCTGCATCGGCGCGGCCCTGGCGCTGACCTCGACCGGCCTGCCCATCGACGCGAACGGCGACCGGGTCGGCGGTCCGTTCGTGTGGCTGACGCTTCCCGCCGTGCTCGGCGGGCTCGCGGTGGTCGGCTTCGCCCTGCTGCACTCGGCGACCTTCCTCGGCCTCAAGGCCGACGGGCCGGTGCGCGAGCGGGCGGGGCGGTTCGCCGCCCGCTGGGCGCCGCTGTGCATCGCTCCCGCCGCGGTGTGGGCCATATGGGTGCAGCTCGTGCACGGCGGCACGGTGTTCGCCTGGACGCTGATCGTCTTCGCCGTGCTCGCCGCGGTCTACGGATGGCGTGCCGCACTGCGGCGCTTCGAGGGCCGTGCGTTCATCGGCTTCGCCGGGTTCGGTCTGTTCGGCGCCGGGGCGATCTTCGCCGGCATGTTCCCGCTGCTGCTGCCGTCGACGGTGGATGCCGCGTTCGACCTCACCGTGTGGAACGCCGCCAACGGACCGTACACGCTCGGCGTGATGACCGTGGTCGCCGCGGTGTCGCTGCCGGTGATCCTGCTCTACCAGGCGTGGAGCTACTGGATCTTCCGCAAGAGGGTGACCCCCGGGATGATCCCCGAGGTGCACATCGTGCTGCCGGCGGTGCTGCGCGCCCGGTGACGCGCAGGGCTAGTCTGGCCGCATGATGTACGAGCACCTCGGGGCTCGGCCCCGCATCCACGACACCGCCGTCGTGGCGCCGACAGCCGTGATCTCGGGCGACGTCGATATCGGTCCGAACTGTCAGGTGCTGCACGGCGCGGTGATCACCGCCGAGGGCGGGCCGATCACCCTCGGCGAGCACGTGATCGTGATGGAGAACGCCCTCATCCGCGCGACGGCTGCCGACGCGGTGCACATCGGCGATCACACCCTGGTGGGAACGCTGGCCAGCATCGCGGGGGCGACGGTCGGTGAGGAGGTGTTCCTGGCATCCGGAGCCCGCATCTTCAACGGCGCGATCGTCGGCCCGCGCTGCGAGGTGCGCGTCAACGCGATCGTCCAGCGCCGAGCGGTGCTGCCCGAGGGCAGCGTCGTTCCGATCGGCTGGGTGGCGGTCGGCTACCCCGTGCAGCTGTTCTCGCCCGACCGTGCCGACGAGATCGCCGCCGCGATGCCCGCCCTCGACTTCCCGGGCCACGTCTTCGGCGTCGACCGCGACACCCCCGACCTGATGGTGCAGCTCACCGAGCGCTACGCGAGCTCGCTCGCCCGCCACGCGGCCGACCGCCGCATCCAGCCCCCGGAAGGCGAGAAACCACTTCCCGCGTGAGAAACCCGCTCAGGCGTGGTTTCTCGTGCAGGAAGTGGTTTCTCAGCGAGGGACAGCGATGCGTCGGGTCAGATGACGCCCTGCGCGAGCATGGCATCCGCAACCCGCTCGAAGCCGGCGATGTTGGCGCCCGCGACGTAGTCGCCGGGGGCGCCGTAGCGCTCGGCGGCACGGAACGACGCGTCGTGGATGTCGGCCATGATGTCGCGCAGCTTCTGCTCGCTGTTCGCGAAGTTCCAGCGCTGGCGCGACGCGTTCTGGCTCATCTCGAGAGCGGATGTCGCCACGCCGCCGGCGTTCGCCGCCTTCCCCGGTGCGAACAGCACCTCGGAGTCCTGGAACGCGCCGACGGCCTCGGGGGTCGAGGGCATGTTGGCGCCCTCGGCGACCGCGCGCACGCCGTTGGCGATGAGCATGCGTGCCGAGTCCTCGTTCAGCTCGTTCTGCGTTGCCGACGGCACGGCGATGTCGACCGGGGTCTCCCACACGTTGCCGCCCTCGACGAACCGGGCGCCGGGGCGACGGTTCGCGTACTCGACGATGCGACCGCGCTCGACCTCCTTGATCTGACGCAGCAGCGCGAGATCGATGCCGGCGTCGTCGACGATGTAGCCGGAGGAGTCGGATGCCGTGACCGCGCGCGCCCCGAGCTGGGTGGCCTTCTCGATCGCGTAGATCGCGACGTTGCCGGAGCCCGAGACCGCCACGCGCTTGCCCTCGAGGCTCTCGCCGTGCACCGCGAGCATCTCCTGCACGAAGAACACTGCGCCGTAGCCGGTCGCCTCGGTGCGCACCTGAGCGCCGCCCCAGCCGATGCCCTTGCCGGTGAGGATGCCCGACTCGTGACGGTTCGTGATCTTGCGGTACATGCCGAACATGTAGCCGATCTCGCGCCCGCCGACGCCGATGTCGCCGGCGGGGACGTCGGTGTGCTCGCCGATGTGCCGGAACAGCTCGCTCATGAACGACTGGCAGAAGCGCATGACCTCGGCCTCGCTCTTGCCGTGCGGGTCGAAGTTCGAGCCGCCCTTGCCGCCGCCGATGCCCTGCCCGGTGAGGGCGTTCTTGAAGATCTGCTCGAAGCCGAGGAACTTGATGATCGAGATGTTCACCGACGGGTGGAAGCGCAGGCCGCCCTTGTACGGGCCGAGCGCCGAGTTGTACTGCACCCGGTAGCCGCGGTTGACCTGCAGCCTGCCCGAGTCGTCCGTCCACGGCACCCGGAAGATCACCTGCCGCTCGGGCTCGACGAGCCGCTCGAGCACGCCCTGGTCGAGGTACTTCGGGTGGCGCTCGAGGACGGGGCCGATGGAGTGCAGCACCTCGTGCACCGCCTGGTGGAACTCCGGCTCGTTCGGGTTGAGAGCCCGCACCGTGTCGAACACGGGCTGCGCGGCGGCGCTGAGCGGGTGGAAGTCGGTGGTGTCTGTCACGCGGGAAGCTTTCTGCTGGGGGATCAGGGGCGCGATCGTGTCGCGTGATGCTTCACCGGATCAGGCAGGGTCTCACTGTAGCGTGCGAGCCGAGCCTGCTCCGACGATGAGTCGGTCGGGATGCTATCAGCCGGTGTTCTGCAGCCCCGCGGCGACTCCGCTGACCGAAAGCAGCAGCAGGCGCTGCAGGTCGGGGTCGGTCTCGCCCTGGATCTCGGAGCGCAGCGCGCGCAGGGCACGCAGCTGCAGCAGTGACAGCGCGTCGACGTACGGGGTGCGCAGCTGCACGGCGCGCTGCAGCACCGGCTTGTTGCCGAGCAGCTGGTCGCCGCCGGTGAGCCGGATCACCCAGTCGCGGGTGAGCGCGAGTTCGTCGAGCACGATCTTCGCGAGGTCGTCGCGGTCGCCGAGCGAGAGGTACTCGCGAGCGATGCGCTCGTCGGTCTTCGCCAGGCTCATCGCGACGTTGTCGATCATGGTGCGCAGCAGCGGCCAGTCCCGGTACGCCTCGATCAGCCGTGCCTCGTCGCCGACGGCATCCAGAGCCGTGCCCAGACCGAACCAGCCGGCGAGGTTGATCCGCGCCTGGGTCCACGCGAACACCCACGGGATCGCCCGCAGGTCTTCGAGCGATTCGACCGAGAGGCCGCGACGCGCCGGGCGCGAGCCGAGGGCGAGCAGCCCGATCTCCTCCATCGGCGTGACGGTCGCGAACCACGGCGCGAATCCGTCGGCGGCGACGAGCGAGAAGAACCGCTCGCGCGACGCGGCGTCCATCGTCGCGGCGACGTCGGCGAACCGCTCGGCAGCCCCGCTGGTGCGCTGCTCGACGGTGGGGGAGGAGGCGAGGAGGGTGGCCGCGGCCACCTGGTCGATGTGGCGCATCGCGATCGCCGGCTCGCCGTAGCGGGCGAAGATCACCTCGCCCTGCTCGGTGAGCTTGAAGCGGCCGTCGACCGAGTGCGGCGGCTGCGCGAGGATCGCCGAGTTGGCAGGGCCGCCGCCGCGGCCGAGCGCGCCGCCGCGGCCGTGGAACAGGGTGAGCCGGATGCCGGATTCCTTGGCCCACAGGGCGATCTGACGCTGCGCCTCGTAGAGGGCGAGGTTCGCGGCCACGGGCCCGACGTCCTTCGACGAGTCGGAGTAGCCGAGCATGACCTCGAGCCGGTCGCCGGTGGCGTCGAGGCGGGCGCGGAACTCGGGGAACTGCACGACCTCGGCGAGGATCGCGGGGGCCGCCTGCAGGTCGGCGAAGGTCTCGAACAGCGGGACGACGTCGAGCACCGGCGCGTCATCGCCCAGGGCGTAGGCGGCGAGGCGGTGCACGTTGGCGAGGTCCTGCGCGGACTGCGTGAACGAGACGACGTAGCGGCCGGCGGCGCGCAGGCCGTAGCGGCGCTGGATGTCGGCGACCGCGCGGAACACGTCGAGCACCTCTTCGGTCTGCGCGCTGAGCTCTGCACCGGCGTCGAGCTCTTCGAGCGCCTGACGGTGCACCTTCGAGTGCTGGCGCACCTCGAGCTCGGTGAGGTGGAAGCCGTACGTCTCCACCTGCCAGATGAGGTGCTGCAGGCCGCCGAACGCGTGGCGGCGCGCACCGGCATCCGCCAGCGACGACTGCACCGCACGCAGGTCGGCGAGCAGCTCTTCGGGCGCGCCGTAGGCGCCGACCTGCTCGGCGCGGGTCGCGTGCACGCGGTGCACGAGGGCGAGCATCACGCGGCGATGCGGCTCCGACGGCGAGCGCGTCGCGATCTCATCGGCGAGCTCGGGATGCTCGTCGGCGAAGCGCTGCCAGATCGCGCTGACCTCGTCGCTCGGCGGGGTGTCGGCGGCGTCGAGGGTGAGCGCGCGGCCGATCCGGTCGAGGGCGCGCTCGAGCCCGCGCAGCACGTGCTCGGACGCGATCTGAGCGGCCTCCCTCGTCACCGCCGCCGTGACGAACGGGTTCCCGTCGCGGTCGCCGCCCACCCACGAGCCGACGCGCACGAAGGCGGGGACGACGGGTGCGCTCGCGCCGGACTCGTCGCCGCGCAGCGCATCGTCGATGCGCCGGTACACGTGCGGCACGGTGCTGAACAGCGTCTCGTCGAACACGCCCATCACCGTGCGCACCTCGTCGGTGGGCGTGGGCTTCTGCGCGCGCAGCGGAGCGGTGCGCCACAGTGTGTCGATCTCCTCGAGCATCCGCCGCCGGGCCCGACGCGCGTCGGCGCCGCCCTCGCTCGCGGCATCGTGCTCGGTCAGCAGGTCGGAGAGGCGGCGGATGCTGCCCGACACCGCGCGGCGGCGTGCCTCGGTCGGGTGCGCGGTGAACACCGGGTGGAAGCGCAGCTCGGCGAGACGCTCGCGAGCGGCGTCCTCCCCGATCTCCTTCGTGAGCTGGGCGAACGCGGTCGCGACCGTATCGGTCGCCCCCTCGCGAGCCTGGCCCGACCGCTCACGCAGGATGCGCACGCGCTGGTGCTCCTCGGCGAGATTGACCAGGTGGAAGTAGCAGGTGAACGCCCGGGCGACCTCGTCGGCCCGCTCGATCGTGAACGAGTCGGCGATCTCGGCGGCGCGGGTGAACGCCGCCGCGTCGCTGTCGATCTCGGATGCCTGGATCGTGGCCAGGCGCAGCCGCTCGACGTCCTCGAAGAGCCCGGCGCTGCCGGACTCGCGCAGCACCTGCCCGAGCAGGCCGCCGAGCATCCGGACATCCGCGCGCATCGCGTCGGGAATGCCGTGAGAGGCCTCGAATCGGGTGATGACGCGGATGGCTTCGGTGTTCGTGGGCTCGAGCGACATGTTTCGAGCGTAAACCGCCCGAACAGGGCATCCGTCCCCTGTGACAGAGTGGTGGGGATGCGAATCTCGGACAATCCTCTTCGCGGCCAGCAGTTCCCGGCGGCGCTTCTGCTCGCCGCTGCGGCTCTCGGCCTGCTGCTGGCGAACCTGGCCACCCACGACGGCATCGCCGACGTGCTGCACGCCCACATCGCCATCCCGGGCACCGGACTCGACCTGTCGATCGAGGAGTGGGTGGCCGACGGGCTGCTCGCGATCTTCTTCCTCGTCGTCGCGATCGAGCTGCGCTACGAACTCACCCACGGTGAGCTCGACTCGCCGCGCAAGGCCGTGCAGCCGGCGATCGCCGCGACCGGCGGCGTGATCGTGCCGATCGCGGTGTATCTGCTGATCGCCGGGCCCGCGACCGGCGAGGGAACGGCGGTCGGCTGGCCGATCCCGACGGCGACCGACATCGCGTTCGCGCTCGGTGTGCTCGCCATGTTCGGCAAGGGCCTGCCGGCGGCGGTGCGTGTCTTCCTGCTCGCCCTCGCCATCCTCGACGACATCATCGGCATCATCTTCATCGCCGTGCTGTTCGCGCACGACGTGGACTGGCTGATGTTCCTGCTCGCGGTCGCGAGCGTCGCCGCGTTCGCCGTGCTCAGCAGGGTCGTCGCGAAGAACGGCTCGTCGGGCATCGCCGTGCTCATGGGGGTGCTCGGGGTGCTCGCGTGGGGCTTCATGGCGCTCTCCGGCATCCATGCGACGATCGCCGGAGTGATGCTGGGCCTGGCGATGTCGCCCGCGCCGGCCGAGAAGACCAGGCACGCGCTCGAGCCGACCGTGAACGGTGTCATCCTGCCGATCTTCGCGTTCGTCGCCGCGTTCGTCGTCATCCCGCAGGTCGCGCCCACCGAGCTGTCGCCGGCGTTCTGGGGCATCCTCGTCGCCCTGCCGGTCGGCAAGATCATCGGCATCGGCGTCTTCGGGTGGCTGAGCATGCAGCTGCGGCCGAAGGGCACCGAGCCGGCGCTGCGGCTGCCCGACATCCTCGCCGCGGGCACCCTCGGCGGCATCGGCTTCACGGTCTCGCTGCTGCTCGCGAACCTCGCGTTCGCCGGAGACGGCGAGATCCGCGACCAGGCGATCCTGGGCGTTCTGGGCGGTTCGCTCATCGCCCTGGTGCTCTCGGCCGTCGTCGTCACCGCGCGGGCGCGCTCGTACCGCCGACTCGCGGCCGCAGTGGAGTGATCAGATGACCGATCCGCTCGCCGAGCCCGATGCCCTCCGCGCCGCCGCCGAGACGATGCGTCAGGTTCGTGAGCGGTGCGTCTGGTCGCAGCGGATCACCCACCGCGACCTCGTGCCGTACCTCATCGAAGAGGCTCACGAGCTGATCGACGCCGTCGAGCGCGACGACCGCGTCGAGATGCGCGAAGAGCTCGGCGACCTGCTGTGGCAGGTGCTGTTCCACGCGGCGATCGCCGCGCAGAGCGCGTCGGAGCCGTTCGACATCGACGACGTGGCGCGCGGGCTGACCGAGAAGATGGTGCGCCGGCATCCGCACGTCTTCGGCGACGCCGTCGCGACTACGCCGGAGGAGGTGCTCGTGCACTGGAACGCAGCCAAGGCGGCGGAGAAGCGCGAGCGTCGCAGCGTCCTCGACGGCGTGCCGGCCGGGATGCCCGCACTCGCCCGCGCCCAGAAGGTGCTCGGGCGCGCAGCTGGCCTGACCCCTGCGCCCTGCTGGGCCCCTGCGGCCTGTCCTGAGCCTGTCGAAGGGCCTGCCACATCTTGGGTCCCTGAGCCTGCCGAAGGGCCTGCCCCATCTTGGGTCCCTGAGCCTGTCGAAGGGCCCGCCCCATCTTGGGTCCCTGAGCCTGCCGAAGGACCTGCCGAACCCTGGGGCCCTGAGCCTGCCGAAGGGCCTGCCCCATCTTGGGTCCCTGAGCCTGTCGAAGGGCCCGCCCCATCTTGGGTCCCTGAGCCTGCCGAAGGACCTGCCGAACCCTGGGGCCCTGAGCCTGCCGAAGGGTCTGTCCCACCTTGGGTCCCTGAGCCTGCCGAAGGGCCCGCGCCATCTTGGGTCCCTGGGCCTGTCGAAGGGCCTGTCGAAGGGCCTGCCGAAGGGCCGGCATCCGAAGCCGAGCTGGGTGACGCTCTGCTCGCTCTCGTGGCGGTCGCGCGTGAACATGGCTGGGATGCCGAGCGCGCGCTGCGCGAGCGCCTCCGCCTGCTGGAGTCCGAGGTCCGCGCCGCCGAGCCCGGCGACTGACGTCGACTGCCCCACGTCGGCCGCGTGCCGCGTGCCGCGTGCCGCGTGCCGCGTGCCGCATGCCGCGCGCCTCGCGTCGAGCCTGACGGGGAGCCAGAAGCCGGTTCCGGACGGCGAATGACCGGCGTTTGGCTCCTCGCCGGGCTGTGCATGGCGCGAGCCGGTGCTGTCCGGGAGCTGGGTGTCGGTTTCGAGGCCGGGATGACCGGCATCCGGCTCCTCGCTGCGCGCTCAGCCCGCGACGTGCTCACAGATCCAGGTGATCCCTGAGCCAACTCCGGATCTGCAGGAATGTCGCGTCGTCTACCCGACCGAGGTCACCGTGCAGTCGGTCGCGTGAGACGACGCGCACCTGCTCCGTCATCGCCCACGACGGCACCGGAAGGCCGCTGATCGGAACATGATTCGGCCAGCGACGGTGCACAGATGTGATCGGCACGATGATGGCGAGCGTGTCGACCACCTGAAGGTAGCCAACGCCGGCGACGACCACCGCAGGGCGACGGCCGGCCTGCACGCGGCCCACCGTCGGGTCGGGGTTCATCCAGACGATGTCGCGCGGTGCGAGTTCATGCTTCAGCGGCACGATCCCACCACTCGGTCTCCTCGCGGTAGCTCTGCCATTCCTCCGGAGTGGTCTTGGACATGGCCTCCCGCAGCTGCTCGAAGCGGTGAGCCCGCAGCTCCCGCTCCAACAGCTTCTCCAGATACGCACCGATGGTGCTGTTCTCGGCGCGAGCCTGTTCTTTGAGCCGGTCCCGCAACTCGGTGGAGACCTTGATGGTCGTCACAGTCATACCGAGAGTATACCGCGTTGCATACTCCTCAGACCTGGAAAGATGGACAGGTGGCAACCGTGAACCCGCCGCGCGGAATGCGCGACTTCCTCCCCGCTGACAAGGCCCGTCGCGAGCGCGTGCTCGCCGTCATCCGCGAGCGCTATCGCGCGCACGGCTTCGACGAGATCGAGACGCCCGTCGTCGAAGAGCACGCGCGCCTGCACGCCGGGATCGGCGGCGACAACGAGAAGCTCTCGTACAGCATCCTGCGCCGCGGCCTCGACGCCGACGGCATCCGCGCCGCGGCCGACGACCCCGCCGCACTCAGCGATCTCGGTCTGCGCTACGACCTCACCGTGCCGCTCGCACGCTTCTACGCGACCAACCGCGGCCAGCTGCCGACGGTCTTCCGCGCGATCCAGATCGGACCGGTCTGGCGGGCCGAGCGCCCGCAGAAGGGCCGCTACCGCCAGTTCGTGCAGTGCGACATCGACATCATCGGCGACGACTCCGCGCGCGCCGAGGCCGAGCTGATCGTGGCGTCGATCGACACCGTCGACGCACTCGGTCTGGAGGGCGGCATCGTGCGCGTGAACGACCGCCGCGCCCTGGATTGGATGCTCGACAGCTTCGGCTTCACCGAGGACGAGCGCCCCGGCGTGCTCATCACGATCGACAAGCTCGACAAGATCGGACCCTCGGGTGTCGCCGCCGAGCTGCGCGAGCGGGCCCTTCGACAGGCCCTTCGACCAGCTCAGGACAGGCCGCAGGGACCCAACTTCGAAGCGGTCGATCGGTTCGAGGCGTTCCTGAGTCGTCCGCAGACCCTGGAGTACAACCCGTACGGCGAGCGGCAGATCCGCAAGGCCCTGCCCGAGGGTGCCCCCGACGAGATCGTCGCGCACCTCGTCTCGCTCGGAGAAGCAGTCACCGCCGCGCGGCCGGATGCCGGGGAGCCGCCCCTGGTCTACGACCCGTTCCTCGTGCGCGGCATGGGCTACTACACCGGCACGATCTTCGAGCTCGCCCACCCGTCGGTGGACTACTCGCTGGGCGGCGGCGGTCGCTACGACGGCATGATCGGCCGCTTCCTCGGCCAGCAGGTGCCGGCCGTGGGCTTCTCGATCGGCTTCGAGCGCATCGTCGATCTGGTCGCCGAGCTCGAGGCCGAGACGGCGCAGGCCGTCGTGCTCGTGCACGACGCCGACGTGCCGGTGGCCGAGCTGCTGGCGCACAAGTCGGCGCTGCTGCGCGACGGCGTCGCACGCGTTCGCCTCGAGCGCCGGCCCAAGAACATGAAGGCGCTGCTGGAGCGCGCGGCGGCCGACGGCTATACCGGATTCGCGGCACTGCGCTCCGGCGACACCGTCGGCTCGCTCGAGGTCAAGCCGCTGTCCTGAGTCCAGGCCTTCGGCGGGGCGGATCAGCCCTGCTGTGCGGCCCATTCCGCGACGCGTGCCGCGGACTCCTCTTCCGACAGATCCTCGATGCGGGTCATCACCGACCAGCGCACGCCGAACGGGTCTCGGATGCTGGCGAACCGGTCACCCGAGACGAAGTCCGACGGCGCTTCGCGCACGGTCGCCCCGGCCTCGACGGCGCGGGCGACGACGGCATCCACATCGGGCACATAGAGGCCCATCGAGTAGCAGTCGTCGTCACCCTGCGGCGGCGCGACCAGGTGATACGTCGGATTCGGCTCTCCGAGCTGCAGCATCCCCGCACCGAAGTCGAGGTCGGCGTGCACGACGACGCCGTCGAATTCGGTGACGTCGACGACGCGCGCGCCGAAGACGTCGCGGTAGAACGCGATGGCGGCGACGGCGTTCGGGATCGCGAGGAAAGGCGTGAGCGACGTCGACCCGTTGGGGCGTCCGTCGGTGGTGTGCGTGCCGGTGAGGCCGGCCGTGCCGGTCATGTCTGAAGTGGTCATGACTCGACGGTAGGCAGGGCACCGCCGGCCGCACTTGAAGATTCGCGACAATCCGGCACGGCGTGCGTAGTGTTCGATGCGTGATCGATGCACGACGCGGGGTGCTCTTCCCCGACCGGATGCCGCGGTTCCTCCGGGTCCCGCCATCGCCCGACGCCGCTGAGCTGGTGGCCTGGTTCTGGATTCCCGAGTGGGATCTTCCGCGGGGCGAGACCTCGCGCCAGGAGGTCGTGGCGTATCCGGCGCTGAACCTCGTGATCTCGTCCGAGGGAGTTCAGCTGGCGGGAGCGACGACACGTGCCACTCACCGCGACCTGCGCGGAAGAGGCTGGGCAGTGGGCGCGCTGCTGTGGCCGGCCGGTGCAGCCGCGCTCACCGCAGAACCCGCCGCGCTGCGTGACGCCGACCTGATGATCGATGCGCCGGCGCTGGTCGACGAGGTCTCAGCGGCGATGGCGGGCGATGACCGGCACGCCCGTGCCGCCGAGGTCGTCTCGCGGTGGCTCGCCCAGCAGAAGGGCGCGGTGACGGATGCCGACCTCCAGGCGAATGCGATGTCTCGGCTTCTGATGACCGATTCGGGCATCCGCACCGCGGAACAGGCAGCGGCACGGCTGGCCGTGTCGCTGCGCACGCTGCAGCGCATGGCGCATCGGTACGTGGGGATGCCGCCGCTCGCGATGATTCGTCGCCGCCGACTGCAGGAGGCCGCTCAGCGACTGCGGAACGACCCTGCAGCCGATCTGAGTGCCCTCGCCGCCGATCTCGGCTACGCCGATCATGCCCACCTGACGATGGATTTCCGCACCGTGCTCGGCATGCCCCCGAGCTCGTACCGCGAGCGGATCTGAATCAGCCGTCGCCGAGGAAGGCGAACACACCGGCGCAGGTGGATTCCCCGGAGATCGGCCTGCGCTCGCGTGTTCGCCTGCACTCACGTGGCGTACGCCCCGGCGCCGCACCGCCCGGGAAATCTGCACCCGCGTGGCGCGCGTTTCGATCGACGCTGCTTCCCCGCGGCGCTCAGCGCGCGGCGAGGCTCAGCCGCAGCATCCGGTAGCCGACGCCGGCGAGCACGACACCGGTGCCGATCAGCGAGGCGACCGCGGGCAGCGTAGAGACGAGCAGCAGGCATCCGATCGCGCCGACCACCTGAAGCAGGCGCGGGTAGCGGCGGGCGGATCCCCTCTGGCGGAACGCCGCGGCGTTCGCGATCAGGTAGTACAGCAGCACGCCGAACGACGAGAAGCCGATCGCGCCGCGCAGGTCGGCGATGAGCACGATGCCGATGACGATCAGCGCGATCGTGATCTCGGCGCGCTGCGGCACCTGCCAGCGGCTGTCGATGTGTGCCAGAAAGCGGGGCAGGTCGGCTTCGCGGCCCATCGCGAGGGTGGTGCGGCCGATGCCGGTCAGCAGGGCCAGCAGGGCGCCCAGCGATGCCGTGGCCGCGGCGACGCGCACGACCGGCTCGAGTCCCGTCCAGCCGGAGGCTGCCACGACGTCGGCGATCGGGTGCGCGCTGCCGATGGCATGCGCTCCCAGCGTGCGCATCACCGCGAGTGCGATCAGGACGTAGACGACGACGGCACCGCCGAGCGCGAGCACGATCGCGCGCGGGATGTTCCGCGCGGGGTCGGCGACCTCTTCGCCCATGGTCGCGATGCGTGCGTACCCGGCGAAGGCGAAGAAGAGCAGTCCTGCGCCCTGCAGGATGCCGTAGGCGGTGGCGTCAGGCAGGGGAGCGGGCGCTGCCTCGGATGCCGTGGCGAAGCCCGCCGCGACGACGACCGCCAGGCCGATCAGCGTGATCACCACGAGGATCCGCGTGAGCAGTGCGGTGCGGGTGATGCCGAAGCAGTTCACGACCGCGAGTGCCGCGACGGCGATGACGGCCACCGGTGTGCGCCAGGCCTCGGGGGCGGCGTACGCGGCGAAGGTCATCGCCATCGCGGCGCAGCTGGCGATCTTGCCGATGACGAAGCACCAGCCGGCGATGAATCCCGACCACGGGCCGATCTCGGCGCGCGCGTACGCGTAGGTTCCGCCCGCGACCGGGTGCACCGCCGCCAGCTGTGCCGACGCGGTGGCGTTGCAGAACGCCACCACCGCCGCGATCCCCAGGGCGATGAGGATGCCCGAGCCGGCGACCCCGAGCGCCGGCGCCCACACGGCGAACACGCCCGCGCCGATCATCGAGCCGAGGCCGATCGCGACGGCGTCGGTGAGAGTCAGGCGGCGGGCGAGGGGCATCCGCTCATCGTGCCACCGGATGGTGAACAGCGGGTGTCACGTCACGCGGTCGAGCCCGTCATCGACGCCGTGACGCGCCTCTTCTCGCGCACATACACCTCGCGCCGCACCCGTGCGACCACGTCGCCGTCGCCATCTCTGATCTCGGTCTCGAACCATTCGAGCACCTTGGCACCACCGCGGGCGCGCTCGCGCAGCTCCTGCGCCTTCTCGGGCGAGACGTGGAAGTGCGCGGTCAGCACACCGCGTCCCGGCTTGACGAACTCGATCTCGCCTCGGGTGTCCCACACCACGTAGTCGCGCCCGAGCTGGTGCATCACGAGCATGAAGAAGTACGGGTCGGTCATCGCCGACATCGATCCGCCGAACGCCGTCTTGACGTAGTTGCGGGTGAAGACGTTCACGTGCAGCTCGACGGTGGCGTGCGTCCAGTCGTCGCTGAAGCGGCGGACGCGGATGCCGCTGAACAGATTCGGGATCCACAGGCTCATGCCGATGGCGAGACGTCGGGGGGTGATGCGCATGTGGGCCAGTCTGCCGGTCGTGTCGCCGCGAGGTGAGATCGCCTGGATGCCACCCACAATTGTTCTAGTTGTATTAGAATAAACGCGTTGGAGGTGTCATGCTCATCCGGATCGACCCAGAGAGCGCACGCCCGCTGTTCGAGCAGATCGCGGCGTCGGTGCGCGGTGAGGTGCTGGCCGGACGGCTGCACCCCGGAGACCGGCTGCCGGCGGCCCGTGAACTCGCTGCGGCGGCCGAGGTGAACGTGCATACCGCGCTGCGTGCCTATCAGGAGCTGCGTGACGAAGGACTGGTCGACCTGCGGCGCGGCCGCGGCGCCGTGATCTCGACATCCGCCGCGCCCCTCGCCGGTCTTGCCGACGAGATCACCGCACTCGTGCGGCGCGGTGCCGCGCTGGGTGTCACCCCCGCGACTCTCGCCGCCCTCATCAAGGAGATGGACTCATGATCGAATCCGACACGCAGACCGACTTCTCCGCCGACGTCGGCCGAGCACGACGCTCGCTCATCGTCGTCGGCCTGGTGATTCCCGCCGTCCTGACGGCGGTCGCGCTTGCGCTCATCGCCGTGTGGATGCCCGAGCTGCCCGACCCTGCGGCGACGCACTGGAGCGCCGGGGGCGTGGACGGATACGGCCCACCTGCCACCTACCTGTGGCTCGCCGTGGCCACCGGGTTCGGCCTTCCGCTGCTGCTGGTCACGGTCACGCTCACCATGGCGCGGCAGCAGTGGGGTGTGACGGCGCGGTTCCTCGGCGCGCTCGCCCTCGGACTGTCGGGCTTCAGCGCGGTGACCACGGCAGGCTCGACGTGGCTGCAGCGCGGGCTGTCCGACGCCGCCGACGCGGCGGACGTGCTGCCCGTGCTCGTCAGCGCGTTCTGCGCTCTGCTGCTGCTCTCGGCTGCCGGATGGGTGCTGCAGCCCGACGTCGAGGCCACCGGGCCGGTGACGCTGAAGAGCACGCGGCTGCCGTCCATCTCGCCGGGGGAACGGGTCGTCTGGATGGGAACGGCGAACATCGCGCGCGCGGGTGTCCTGATCATCGGAATCACCTGCGTCGTGCTGGTCGGAGTGACCGCGGTCATGCTGCTGCAGGCGGCCGAACGGGCGTGGATCCCGCTGCTCGTGCTCGTCGTGGTCGCTCTCGCGCTCGCGGCGACGGCATCCTTCCGCGTGCGCGCGGGCGCCGTCGGGCTGGTCGTGCGCTCCCAGCTCGGATTCCCGCGTCTGCACGTGCCGCTCGATGAGATCACGTCGGTGCGTGCGATCGAGTGCCACCCCTTCGCCGAGTTCGGCGGAGTGGGCTGGCGCGTCGGCCTGGACGGCCGCACCGGTATCGTGCTTCGCACGGGCCCTGCGATCGAGATCGCCCGCCGCGGCAAGGGCGCGGTCGTGGTGACGGTGGACGGGGCCGAGGTGGGGGCGGCCACGCTGCAGGCGCACATCGACCGCCGCGCCTCCGGCGTGCACGACGACAGAGGCGGAGACCGAGATGAGTGAGACACCGGACTTCCACGGCGTGGACGAGCGGATGCCGCGCATCCCCCTCCGGGTGATCGTCGCCTTCATCGTGCTGGCGGTCGGCCTGGCCTGGCTGGTCGCGCTGCCGCTGTGGCTCGGCGACGGTCTCGCCGAGCCGTTCGCGGGGGTGCTGCTGGTCGTGACGATGTACACGCCGGCTCTCGCGCTGCTGATCGTCCTGGTGACGATGCGGCCGATCCCGACGGGACAGCGACTGCGCTTCCTCGGCATGTGGCCGTTGCGGCCGGCGAAGCGCGTGATCTGGATGAGCGTGCTCGGACTGTTCGGCCCGGTCGTCATCGTGATCGCGGCCATGCTGCTCGCGGTGGCGTTCGGCTGGCTGCAGGCCGACTTCGCCGGGCTCTCCGGCTTCTCGCAGATGCTGGCGCAGAGTCTGCCCGCCGGAGTCGAACTCCCCTCACCATGGCTGCTGCTCGCCGTGCAGCTCGCCTCCATCCCGTTCGCCGCCGCGACGGTCAACGCCCTCGCGGCCTTCGGCGAAGAGGTCGGCTGGCGAGGATTCCTCCTGCCGGCGCTGCGCCGGTACGGCACCTGGCCCGCGCTGCTGATCAGCGGCGTCGCCTGGGGGCTGTGGCACTCGCCCCTGATCCTGCTCGGCTACAACTTCGGCCGCACCGACCTCACGGGGGTGCTGCTGATGACCGCCGGATGCACGGTGTGGGGCGTTCTGCTGGGCTGGCTGCGCCTGCGCAGCGCCACGATGTGGCCGGCCGTGTTCGCCCACGGTGCGCTGAACGCCAGCGCGGGGCTGCCCGTGCTGTTCCTGGCGGCGGGCGCCGAGTACGATCCCGCGCTGTCGACGGCGCTCGGCGTCTCGGGCTGGATCGCCGGCGCCGTCGTGATCGTCGTGCTGCTGGTGACCGGTCAGTTCCGCCGGCAGCCGGCGCTCGCAGAGCGCAGGCCGCCGAAGTATCCGGCATCCACCCTGCCGCCGGTCCAGCCCCCCGCGTGACCCGGACGGCGGCTCGACACGGCCCCACCCCTTGACCGAGCGCGACCCGACGGTTTGGCTGGGCACATGACCGAATCCACTCCGCAGAACTGGCGCAGGGCCGACGACTACCTGGCCGAGACACTCGTCGGGCCCGATGCGGCGCTCGAGGCGGCACTGCAGGCGCAACGGGCCGCCGGGATGCCCGAGATCGAAGTCGCGCCCGTGGCGGGCAAGCTGCTGAACCTGCTGGTGCGCATCAGCGGCGCACAGCGCGTGCTCGAGATCGGAACCCTCGGCGGGTACTCCACGATCTGGATGGCCCGCGCCGTCGGCGAGGCCGGCCGAGTCACGACGATCGAGGCCGAGGCCGCCAATGCCGCGGTGGCGCGCGCGAACATCGACGCGGCCGGGGTGGGGGAGCGGGTCGACATCCGCATCGGCCGGGCGGCCGACGTGCTGCCCACCCTGGTCGGCGGGTTCGACCTCGTCTTCATCGACGCAGACAAGGAATCCAACACGATCTACCTCGACTGGGCGGCCCGGCTCGGGCATCCCGGCACCGTCGTCGTCGTCGACAACATCGGGCGCAGCGGCGACATCGCCGACGCCGAGAGCACCGACCCGATGGTGGTCGGCACACGCGACGGGCTCCGGATGCTGGGCGAGGACCCCCGCTTCGATGCGACCGCCCTGCAGACGGTGGGCATGAAGGGCTGGGACGGCTTCGCGCTGGCCGTCGTCGTCTGACACGCACACGAGTGGTGAGAACCGGCACGGCTAGACTGTGACCCGGATCGACGTCGCTCCACCACCACCCTCCCCTCCCTTTCGAAGGAGCACTTCTGTGGCACTGATCGAGGCTGTAGGCGCACGCGAGATTCTCGACTCGCGCGGAAACCCGACCGTCGAGGTGGAGGTGCTCCTCGATGACGGGGTCGTGCAGCGCGCCGCCGTCCCCTCCGGTGCATCCACCGGAGCCTTCGAGGCGTACGAGCTGCGCGACGGAGACAAGGGCCGCTACGGCGGAAAGGGCGTGCTGAAGGCCGTCGAGTCCGTGATCGACGAGCTCGGCCCTGCGATCGAGGGCGTCGAGGCGAGCGAGCAGCGCATCGTCGACGAGATCCTGAACGAGGTCGACGGCACCGACAACAAGAAGCGCGTCGGCGCCAACGCCATCCTCGGCGTCAGCCTCGCCGTCGCCAAGGCCGCGGCCGACTCGGCGGACCTGCCGCTGTTCCGCTACCTGGGCGGACCCAACGCGCACCTGCTGCCCGTCCCGCTGTTCAACGTCATCAACGGCGGAGAGCACGCCGACAACGGCATCGACATGCAGGAGTTCTTCCTCGCGCCGATCGGCGCCGACACCTACTCCGAGTCGCTGCGCTGGGGCGTCGAGACCTACCACGTGCTGCGCAGCGAGCTGAAGGCCGCCGGCTACGCGACCGGCCTCGGCGACGAGGGCGGCTTCGCCCCCGACCTGCCCAGCAACCGTGAAGGCCTCGAGTTCCTCATCAAGGCGATCGAGAAGGCCGGCTTCACCCCCGGCAAGGACATCGCGCTCGGCCTCGACGTCGCCGCGACCGAGTTCTTCACCGACGGGGTGTACCGCCTCGACAACAAGGACTGGACCGGCCCCGAGCTGATCGAGTACTACCAGGGTCTCGTCGCCGACTTCCCGATCGTCACGATCGAGGATGCTCTCGCCGAAGACGACTGGGACAACTGGAAGCTGCTCACCGACGCGCTCGGCAGCACGGTGCAGCTCGTCGGCGACGACCTGTTCGTCACCAACCCGCAGCGCCTCGGCGACGGCATCGCGCGCGGCGTCGCCAACTCGCTGCTGGTGAAGGTCAACCAGATCGGCACCCTCACCGAGACCTTCGACGCGGTCAGCCTCGCGCAGCGCTCGGGCTACACGGCCATGCTCTCGCACCGTTCCGGCGAGACCGAAGACACCACGATCGCCGACCTCGCGGTCGCCACGAACGCGGGTCAGATCAAGACCGGTGCGCCCGCACGCAGCGAGCGCGTCGCGAAGTACAATCAGCTTCTGCGCATCGAAGAGGAGCTGGGTGACGCCGCGGTCTTCGCCGGTGCATCCGCGTTCCCGCGCTTCCAGGCCTGAGCCGGAGCGCACGCGCTGATCTGAACGAACGAAGGAGGAGGAGCATGGCCAGACGCCCCGCTCCTCCTCCTTCGGTGTCCCGGCCCTCGGCGCCCGCCGCGCGCCGCACGTCTGCCGGCCGCACGGTCGATGTGCGGGAGTGGGCGAGCGGCATCCGCCTGTCGGGCTTCGCCGTGATCATGCTCTCGCTCGTCGTGCTGGGCACCTGGGTGCTCGTGCCGACCATCGGCACCTACCTCGGCCAGAAGCAGAAGATCGCCGCCCTCGAGCACTCGGTGCAGGTGACCGAGGAGCAGATCGCCGCGCTCGAGCGCGAGCGCGATCGCTGGGACGACCCCGCCTACATCACCACCCAGGCGCGCGAGCGGCTGTACTACGTGAAGCCCGGTGAGGTCCCCTTCCTCATCGACTTCGATCTCGACCCTGCCGACCTGCCGCCCGAGCAGCAGGAGGTCAGCGACCGGCTGAAGGAGCGCCCGTCGGACTGGATGCCGCAGCTGCTGCGCGGGCTGACGACCGCGGGGCTCGCCAAGACCGCGGTCGAAGCGCCGACCCCGTAGCGCTGAGGGCCGGCACAGTGACCCTCCCGTACCCTGGTGGGGTGACGACACCTCCCTTCCCGACGCCCACCGCTGCAGAGATCGCGGTGGTCTCGAGCCAGCTGGGCCGTGCCGCCCGCGGCGTCATCGGCATCGCCGCGCGCTGCGTCTGCGGCAATCCGACCGTGGTGGCCACAGCGCCCCGTCTCGACGACGGCACGCCCTTCCCGACCTTCTACTACCTGACGCACCCGGCGGCGACCGCCGCGATGTCGACCCTCGAGGCGACACAGGTGATGCCGGAGCTGGCCCGGATGCTCGAAGACGACGACGGCATCGCCGCGGCCTACGCCCGCGCGCACGAGGCGTATCTCGCCGACCGGGCGCAGTTCGGCGACGTGCCCGAGATCGACGGCATCTCGGCGGGTGGTATGCCGACACGCGTGAAGTGCCTGCACGCCCTCGCCGGTCACGCGCTCGCCGCGGGACCGGGCGTGAACCCGGTGGGGGATGCCGCGCTCGAGCGCTCCTCCTGGTCGCCCGAGCGGTGCGCATGCATCGATCCGGGTGCGGCGCTGGCGGACAGCGCGTCATGATCTCCGCCCGGATGCTGCGTGGTGCCGCCGTGACGGCGGCACTCGTGGCATCCGCGGTGTTCGTCGCCGTCCCGGCATCCGGCTCGGACGCACCGGCGACGTCGGTGCTGCAGGTGTCGACCGAGACGGCGACGCCGGCGGCGCCGCCCATCCCGGACGACCCGAACGACCCCGCGCGGGCGATGGAGTACTGGCTCGACGGAGCCGGCATCCGGCAGGCCTGGAGCGTGACCCGGGGCAAGGGAGTGAAGATCGCGGTCATCGACACCGGCATCGGCAAGCCCCCGGTGATCTTCGACGGCGCGGTGGCCGACGGCACCGACGTGTCGGGCGTCGGCAGCGCGGACGGTCGCACTCCCGTCGGCGTGCGCGACCCGAATCACGGCTCCTGGGTGGCCTCGCTCGCCGCGGGGCGCGGAAATCCGGACGGCACCGGGATGATCGGCGTCGCGCCGGAGGCGCAGCTGCTGTCGGTCTCGCTCGGCTTCCCCGGCTCCGCGTCGACGAAACCGTTCGTCGACCAGGTGGTCGAGGCCATGAAGTGGGCGGTCGATCATGGCGCCGACGTCATCAACCTCTCGTTCACCACCAACACCCTCGACTGGGACCGCAGCTGGGACGAGGCGTTCCTGTACGCCTTCGAGCACGACGTGGTCGTGATCGTCGCGGCCGGCAACCGCGGCAGCGGCACGTCGATGATCGGCGCGCCCGCCACGATCCCGGGTGTGCTGACCGTCGGCGGCGTCGACCAGACCGGGGTCGCCAGCCAGGGGGCATCCACTCAGGGCATCACGATCGGCATCTCGGCGCCGAGCGAATCGCTGCTCGGCGTCTCGGCCGACGGCACCCTGCGCTCGTGGGACGGCACGAGCGGTGCCGCGCCGATCGTCGCCGGCGCCGCCGCTCTGGTGCGGGCCGCGCACCCCGAGCTGGATGCCGCCAACGTGATCAACCGCCTGATCAGAACGGCGGTGCCGGTGCCCGACATGACCCGCACACCCGACCCGCTCTACGGTTTCGGCCTGCTCGACGCCGAGGCCGCGGTCACGGCATCCATTCCCCGTGTCTCGACCAACCCGATGGGCGATCTCAAGGAGTGGATCCGCGTCTACCGCCGTGCCGACGCTCCCGAGCAGCCGACACCCGAGCAGTCCGCGACGCCGGTCGCCGTGCCGCCCCTTCCGCCCGTCGAGCAGCCCGTCGGCGCGGCGTCCCCGCTGCTGCCGACCGAGGAGTCGCTGCGGTACGGTACCCTGCCTCTGCTGGCACTCACGGTGCCTGGTATCCTGATAGCGCTTGGCGTCACCGCAGCTGCCCGGCGCATCCGATCGGAGCGCGGTAGACGCACTCCCACACCCTGACGACGAGGAGTTGTCCCCCTGTGCCTCAGAACAGCACTGCACCCCGCATTCTGATTGTCGGTGGAGGCTACGCAGGTTTCTACACAGCCTGGAAGCTCGAGAAGCACCTTCGCAAGGGCGAGGCCGACGTGACGATGGTGGACCCGCTGCCGTACATGACTTACCAGCCGTTCCTGCCCGAGGTCGCAGCCGGGTCGATCGAGCCGCGTCACGCCGTCGTCACGCACCGTCGTCACCTCAAGACGACCAACGTGATCACCGCCAAGGTCACCGGCATCGACCACGCCAACAAGGTCGCCACGATCACCCCGCCGATCGGCGAGCCGTACGAGTTCGCGTACGACCAGATCGTCGTCACCGCCGGCGCGGTGTCGCGCACGTTCCCGATCCCGGGCATCGCCGACAACGCGATCGGCATGAAGACCATCGAAGAGGCCGTCGCCGTGCGTGATCGCCTGCTGTCGAACTTCGACAAGGCCGCGTCGATCGCGGCCGGCCCCGAGCGCGACCGGCTGCTGACCGTCGTGGTCGTCGGCGGCGGCTTCGCCGGCATCGAAGCGTTCGCCGAGCTGCGCTCGTTCGCCTCGTCGCTGATCTCGAAGTACCCGCAGCTGTCGTTCGACGACACGCACTTCCACCTCATCGAGGCGATGGGCCGCATCATGCCCGAGGTCTCGCTCGAGACCAGCAAGTGGGTCATGAAGGACCTCGGCAAGCGCGGCGCGTACATCCACCTCGACACCCAGGTCGCCAGCGCTGTCGGCGGCAACGTCGAGCTGTCGACGGGCGACGTCATCCCCTCCGACCTCATCGTCTGGACCGCCGGTGTCATGGCGAACCCGACCGTGGTCCGCGGCGGCGACCTGCCCACCGAGCAGCGCGGCCGCATCACCGCGCAGGCCGACCTGCGCGTCGTCGACGCCGACGGCAACCCCGTCGAGGGTGCCTGGGCAGCCGGCGACATCTCCGCCGTGCCCGACAAGACCGGCGGGCTTCCCGACGGCACCTGCGTGCCCAACGCGCAGCACGCCGTGCGCCAGGCGAAGCTGCTCGCGAAGAACCTCGTCGCGGTGCTGCGCGGCGAGGGCACCACGGACTACTACCACAAGAACCTCGGCGCCGTGGCCGGTCTCGGCCTCTACAACGGTGTGTTCCAGTCGGGCAACATCGCCCTGAAGGGCTTCATCGCCTGGGTCGCGCACCGCGGCTACCACGGCCTCGCGATGCCCACCTGGGAGCGCAAGTGGCGTGTGCTGTGGGGCTGGTGGAACAACCTGTGGCTCGGCCGCGACTTCGCCAACCTCGCCGCAGTGCAGCACCCGCGTGCGGCGTTCGAGGAGTTCGCCGCACGTCCGCGTCCGGCGGTCGCAGAGCCCGCCGCGCCGGCCGCGCAGAAGGACGCAGCGAAGACCGATGCCGGCAAGCCGGCGAAGGCGGATGCCGTGAAGCCCGCAGCCAAGGTCGACGCGGCCAAGCCGGCCGCCAAGCGCCCTGCCGCCAAGAAGCCGGCGGCCAAGAAGGCGTCCGAGAGCGTCGACGTCAGCGCCTGACCCGAGCAGAGTGAAGGGCCCGTCCATCGGACGGGCCCTTCCTGCATCCTCGGCCGCCCTGTGCCCCCACTGGGATTCGAACTCAGCCCACCTGCCACGGCGCGGCCGCCCTGTGCCCCCAGTCGGATTCGAACCGACACTGAAGCGTGTTTAAGACGCCTGCCTCTGCCGTTGGGCTATGGGGGCCCGCGTTCAGCCTATCGACGCCTCGCACGGGTCGTAGGGTGGGGGAGTGCTCGATCTCACTGCAGGCCACAGCCCGGCATCCGCCTCCGATGCGACATGGCGTTCCCCCGACCGCTACTGGCCGGCGCTCACCGACGCGACCGCGCACCTGCCCGCGCCGGTGGCGGTGATCGACCGCGACGCGCTGCGGCACAACGCGATGGACCTGCTCGTGCGCGCCGGAGGCATCCCGATCCGGGTCGCGACGAAATCGGTGCGGGTGCGCGCCGTGCTCGATGCGGTGCTCGAGATCCCCGGATACCGCGGGATCCTCGCCTTCACCCTCGCCGAGGCGCTCTGGCTGGCCGAGCAGCACGACGACATCATGCTCGGCTACCCCACCGTCGACCGGGCCGGCCTGAGCCGCCTGCTCGCCGACGAGCAGGCGGCGTCGCGCGTCACGCTGATGGTCGACGAGACCGCGCACCTCGATCTGATCGACTCGATCGCCGGCCCCGGATCGCGACCCGAGGTGCGAGTCGCCATCGACGTCGACGCCTCACTGCGCTCGTCATCGCTCGGCCACGTCGGCGTGCGCAGATCGCCGCTGCACTCGGCGGCCGAGGTCGCCGCCTTCGCCCGGGAGGTCGTGCGCCGCCCCGGATTCCGGCTCGTGGGACTGCAGATGTACGACGCGCAGATCGCCGGTCAAGGGGATGCGGCAGGCCCCGACGCCCCGGTGATCCGCATGGTGCAGGCGCGCTCGCGCGACGAGCTGCGCCGGCGACGGGCCGAGATCGCCGACGCGATGACCCAGATCGCTCCGCTGGAGTTCCTGAACGGGGGAGGGACGGGATCGCTGGAGTTCACCGGAAGCGATGAGTCGCTCACCGAGGCGACCGCGGGCAGCGGACTGCTCGCCGGGCACCTCTTCGACGGGTACCGCTCGTTCCGGCCCGCGCCCGCGGCGGCGTTCGCGTTCGACGTGGTCCGAAAGCCCACGCAGGCCATCGCGACGGTGCTGGGCGGCGGCTGGATCGCGTCGGGCCCTTCCGTGGCATCCCGGCAGCCCCTGCCGGTGTGGCCGGCAGGACTGCACACCCTCGGGCGAGAAGCGGCGGGCGAGGTGCAGACGCCGCTGCGCGGTGCGGCCGCACGCGAGCTGCGGGTCGGCGACCGCGTCTGGTTCCGGCACGCGAAGAGCGGCGAGCCGGCCGAGCGCATCGACCGGTACCATCTCGTCTCGAATGGCGCGGTGATCGGCGAGCTGCCCACCTACCGTGGCGAGGGGAAGGCCTTTCTATGACCCGACCGGGCGGAACCTGGCAGAACTGGGGACGCACCGCGCAGGTGCGTCCGCTCCGGGTCGAGCGTCCGCGCTCGCCCGAAGGCGTGCAGCGGTCGGTCGTGGCCGCGGTGAAGCAGGGGCTCACCGTCAAGGCCGTCGGCGCGGGCCACAGCTTCACCGGGATCGCCGCGGCCCCCGGCGTGCTGCTCGAGCTCGACGACCTGCAGGGTCTGGTCTCGGCCGATCCGCAGACCGGGCGCGTGACCCTGCTCGCGGGCACTCGTCTGCACCGCATCCCCGCTCTGCTGAAGCCGTACGGACTGGCGATGCAGAACCTCGGCGACATCGACCGGCAGTCGATCAGCGGCGCGATCTCGACGGGCACGCACGGCACCGGCGCCCGGTTCGGCGGCATCGCCACGCAGGTGCGGGGGCTCACCCTGGTCACCGCGGCCGGTGAGTTCCTGCGCATCGATGAGGAGCACGACAGTGACCTGCTCGCGGGAGCGGTGGTGGGTCTCGGGGCTCTCGGGATCGTCGTCGAGGTGACCCTGCAGTGCGTGCCGGCGTTCGTCATGCACGCGCAGGACGCGCCCCTGCCGCTCGACGAGACCCTCGGCTCGCTGCGCGAGCGGGTGGCGGATGCCGATCATTTCGAGTTCTACTGGCACCCGCACACCGACGTCGCGCTGACCAAGACGCACACCCGCCTGCCCGAGTCGGCCCCACGGCGTTCCGTCCCGCCCGTGCGGCGCTGGATCGACGAGAGTGTGCTCACCAACGGCGTGTTCGGGGCGTTCTGCGCCGCGAGCCGGGTCGTGCCCGCCGTGATCCCCCCGTTCAACCGGCTGGCGGTGACGCTGACCGGGAACGGGGAGTACTCGGATCGATCGCATCGGGTGCTCATCCACCACCGCAACGTGCGCTTCCGCGAGATGGAGTACGCCTTGCCGGCCGAGAACGTCACCTCGGCGTTCGAAGAGCTGCGCGGGCTCATCGCCGACCGCGGGTGGCGCATCGAGTTCCCCGTCGAGGTGCGCTTCGCCGCAGCCGACGACCTGTGGCTGTCGACCGCGTTCGGCCGCGACAGCGCGTACATCGCCGTGCATCGCTACTGGCGGGTCGACCCGCGGGAGTACTTCGACGCCGTCGAGCAGATCATGCTCGCCCACGGGGGCCGCCCGCACTGGGGCAAGCTGCACAGCCTGAACGCCGAGCAGCTGCGCGAGCGCTACCCCAGATTCGAAGACTTCGTCGGGCTGCGCGACCGCCTCGACCCCGACCGGGTGTTCGGCAACCGGCACCTCGAGCGCATCCTCGGAGCCTGAGCCCGGCCTGTCGTCCAGCCGACGCGCAGTGATCCGCGCATAGGATGGATGTCGGTTCAAGAGGGGGGCTGTGCATGGAATGGCTGTGGCCGGTACTGATCGTCGTCGGAGTGCTGCTGCTCGTCGGCATCTATCTGTGGTCGACGTACAACTCGCTGGTGCAGCTCAAGGTGCGCGTCGACGAGGCATGGAGCGGGATCGCCGTGCAGCTCAAGCGACGCGCGGATCTCATCCCCAATCTCATCGAGACGGTGCGCGGCTACGCCGCGCATGAGAAAGAGGTCTTCGAGGGAGTGACCCGGGCGCGTGCCGAGACGCTCGCGGCGTCCGGACCCGCCGAGGCCGGCGTGGCGGAAGGTCATCTGCAACAGGCGCTGCGCAGCCTGTTCGCGGTCGCCGAGGCCTACCCGCAGCTGCAGGCCAGCCAGAACTACCTGCAGCTGCAGCATTCGCTCGTCGACACCGAAGACAAGGTGCAGGCGGCGCGCCGCTTCTACAACGGGGGCGTGCGCGAGCTGAACACCAAGATCAAAGTCTTCCCGAACAATCTCTTCGCTCGCGGCCTCGGTTTCACCGAGCGCGAATTCTTCGAGGTCAACGACGACGGCGCGGTCTCCGAACCGCCCCGCGTGCAGTTTTGACACGAAGAGGGGGTATTGGGGGGATTGGCGTGTTTCGTCTTGGGGTGGAG
>NZ_JBSHMU010000004.1:0-185899 GCF_053645675.1 Microbacterium sp. NPDC055312
CTGTGCCAGAAACGGGGGCCCTAAACCCATTTTTTCTACGCTTTGTTTTAAATGGTCCGACATCTGGCGTGTCGGCCCCCGGAACGTAACGTTCGATATCGCCGACGCAGTCCGGGCTCAGGCCTTCGGGTACGCCGACGCCTTCAGGGCGCGCGCGAGGTGGGCGGCGTTCGCCGCGGCCGTCGTGATCGTCTGCGCGACCTTCTCGGGCGTCTCGGGAAGGTCCTTGTAGTCGGTCGAACCCATGGCCTCGCCGTTCCAGTAGATCGAGCCCTGTGCGGGGATCGTGTACCCGACATCGTCGAGCGACTGGAAGACGATCGCAGCGATGTGGTGCGCTCCGTCTTCGTTGCCGACCACGACCGCGAGAGCGACCTTGTCGAACAGGATCGGCCGGCCCTGGTCATCCGTCTCGCTCAGCTCGGCATCCAGCCGCTCGAGCACCCGCTGCGCGACGCTTGAGTGCTGACCCATCCAGGTCGGCGTGGCGAACACGAGGATGTCGGCCGCGAGCACCCGCTCGCGCAGCGACGGCCACTCGTCGCCGTCGCCCATGTCGGTCTGCACACCGGGGCGGATGTCGTGATCGACGGCGCGGATGCTGTCGCCCGAGACTCCGTGTTCGGCCAGGGCGTCGAGCACCTGTGCGCCGAGCACGTCGGTGCTCGACTCGGCGGGGGAGGGCTTGAGGGTGCAGTTGATGAGAAGAGCGTTGAGCTGTTGGTCCATGAGCGGCACCAAACCACGCATCCGCAGGGGGCGGGAGGGCCTTTCATGCCGTACGGCTATGGGCTACACGTCCCGTGTTCCGGCGAGGTCCGCCTCGGCATCGGAGTCGTCATCGTCGCGCCGCGAGCCGGATCCCAGGCGCAGCGTCGCGATGAGGCCCAGGGCGAGGAAGCCCGCCGCTGCGAACGCCGACGCCCGGGTGCCGTCGCTGAACGCCTCACGAGCGGCCGCACCCACGGCGGCGTCCCGGTCAGCGAGAGCGGGGATCGCGCCGCCGGCACTGACCACCACGGCGTCGACGATCTGTGTCCGGGCTGCGGGCGGGACGGCCGGCATGTCGGCGAGGCGGGCGTCGAGCGCGGCTCCGGTCGCGGTGAACAGCACGGTTCCGAGCACCGCGATGCCGAGCGCCGAGCCGATCTGCCTGGCGGTGCTCTGTGTCCCCGACCCCTGACCACTGAGCCGGACCGGCACATCCTTCAGCACGACTCCGGTCAGCTGCGCAGTGGCAAGGCCCAGCCCGATGCCGTAGAAGAACAGGAACGGCACCACCTGCAGCCACGACGCCGTGGCGCTGATCGCCCAGCCCAGCCCTGCGACGCCGATGATCTCGGCGGCGATACCGGCCCGCACCAGAGTGATCGGCGTGACACGAGAGCCCATCGCTCCCGAGAAGCCGCTCGCCGCGAACGAGCCGCCGGCGAGCGCGAGCAGCACGAAACCGGTCTGCAGGGCGTCGTAGCCCACGACGTTCTGCAGCCACAGCGGCAGCGACAGCACGATGCCGAACTCTCCGAGCGAGACGATGAGCGCCGCGATGTTGCCGTTGCGGAACGACGGGATCGAGAACAGCGACAGCGCCAGCAGCGTCGACTGCCCGCGCCGGGTGCGCCGGATGCCCCACCAGACGAACAGCGCGGTCGAGATCGCGGCGACGGCGAACGACACGGGGACGGGGGAGAGGTCGAACGGCCAGGTCCACTCTCCGATCGTCAGCCGGCGTGCGCCGTCGCTCAGCCACCAGCCGTAGGTGCGACCTTCGATGAGGCCGAACACCAGCCCGGCGCTGGCGAGCACCGACAGCACGGCGCCGAGCACGTCGATGCGGCGGCCGTCGGGAGCATCACGAGATTCCGTGACGGTGGCGAGCACGCCGATCGCGACGACCAGTCCGAGCGGGATGTTGATCCCGAACGCCCACCGCCACGAGAAGTAGGTGGTCAGCCAACCGCCCAGCAGTGGACCGAGGGCGACCATGCCGCCGATCGTCGAACCCCACACCGCGAAGGCGATGCCGCGTTCGCGCCCGCGAAAGCCGGCGTTGATGAGCGACAGCGTCGTCGGCAGCACCATCGCGCCGCCGACACCCTGGATCACCCTCGCACCGATGAGCAGGTCACCCGTGGGTGCCAGCGCGACGAGCACCGAGGCGACCACGAAGACGGCGATGCCCGCCACGAGCATGAGGCGCCGACCGTAGCGGTCGGACAGCGTGCCGAAGACCAGCAGCAGCGCGGCGAAGACGAGGGTGTAGCTCTCCTGCACCCACTGCACCTGCGTCGAGCTGATGCCGAGGTCGCCGACGATCGAGGGGATGGCCACGTTGACGATCGTGGAATCCACGATGATGAGTGACACGGCGACGCTGATGAAGACGAGGCTGAGCCACCGTCTTCTCGTCGGTGAGATGTTCACTGATCAAGAATCGCACGATATAGCTCGCCAGGCAAGTAAAGAGCCTGGCTCGCTTAAAAGCGCGGGGATATGCTGTGCGCTATGACCACGCGTAGAGAAGGCGCTGCCGCCCGCGGCCGCGCCATGATCGATCCGCGCGTGATCGACCCCGGCCAGCAGCTGGTCAGCCTCGACGGCATGGCCGATGCCGAGATCGACCAGGTCGTGCGCGTGCTGGGCGCCCTGCGCGCTTGGCGTGAGACCGAGCAGCGCATCAGCTGGCAGTCACGCATCGAGATGAAGCTCAACGAGACCGACATGGAGGCGCTGCGCTTCCTCGTCGCGTCGCTGGGCAACGGCGTCGTCGTCACCGCCGGCATGCTCGCCGATCACCTCGGCATCTCGACGAGCTCGACGACGAAGATGCTCGACCGCCTCGCCAAGGCCGGGCACATCTCCCGCACCCCGCACCCGACGGATCGCCGCGCGGTGATGGTGAGCATCACGCCCCGCACGCACGAGCAGGTGCGTGACAGCGTCGGCCGGGTGCACGCCGATCGCTTCGCTGCGATCGCCGCGCTGACGCCGCAGGAGCGCGAGGTCGTGGCCCGCTTCCTCGAGCGACTCGCTCGGGGACCCGCCGAGGGCGGCTGAGGCTCAGTACGTCCGGGTGGCCTCGTAGTACGCGAGCAGCGCCTTCGTCGACGGATCCTGCGCGGCGAGGGCATCCGCATCGCCCTCGAGCGCGGGAGCGATCTGCAGGGCGAGCTGCTTGCCCAGCTCGACGCCCCACTGGTCGAAGGAGTTGATGCCCCAGATCACGCCCTGCGTGAAGGTGATGTGCTCGTACAGCGCGATGAGCTGACCGAGCACGGCGGGCGTCAGTGACGGCGCGAAGATCGACGTCGTCGGCCGGTTGCCGGGGAACGTGCGCGCGGCGACGAGGGCGCCGGTCGTGCCCTCGTCCTCGACCTCTTCGGCGGTCTTGCCGAATGCGAGCGCCTTGGTCTGCGCGAGGAAGTTCGCGAGGAACAGCCCGTGCACGTCGCGACCGTCGTCGGTGAGCGGATACGCGGGGTTGACGAAGGCGATGAGGTCGGCGGGGATCAGACGGGTGCCCTGGTGGATCAGCTGGTAGAAGGCGTGCTGGCCGTTGGTGCCCGGCTCGCCCCAGAAGACCTCGCCGGTATCGGTCGTGACGGGCGTGCCGTCCCAGCGCACCGACTTCCCGTTCGACTCCATGGTCAGCTGCTGCAGGTACGCGGGGAAGCGGCTCAGCTGCTGCGCGTACGGCAGCACGGCGTGCGTCTGCGCGTCGAGGAAGTTGGTGTACCAGACGTTGAGCAGTCCCATCAGCACCGGCACGTTCTGTGCGAGCGGGGTGGTGCGCACGTGCTCGTCGACTGCGTGGAAGCCGTCGAGCAGCTCGCGGAACACCGCCGGGCCGAAGACGACCGCGAGCGACAGCCCGATCGCCGAGTCGACCGAGTAGCGACCGCCCACCCAGTCCCAGAAACCGAACGCGTTCTTCGGATCGATGCCGAACGCCTCGACCTTGTCGAGTGCGGTCGAGACCGCGACGAAGTGGTGCGCCACAGCGCCCTTGCGGCTCGCGTCGTCGTCTTCCATCGCGCCGGATGCCGAGAGCCCGGCCCACAGCCAGTCGCGCGCGAGGCGCGCGTTCGTGAGCGTCTCCAGGGTCGTGAACGTCTTCGACGCGACGATGAACAGCGTCGTCTCGGGGTCGAGGTCGGCGGTCTTCTGCGCGATGTCGGTCGGGTCGATGTTCGATACGAAGCGCGCCTCGATTCCCGCATCCGCGTAGGGCTTGAGCGCCTCGTAGACCATCACCGGCCCGAGATCCGACCCGCCGATGCCGATGTTGACCACGTGCGTGACCTTCTTGCCGGTGACGCCGAGCCAGTCGCCCGAGCGCACCCGGTCGGCGAAGGCCGACAGCGATGCCAGCACGCCCTGCACATCGGCATCCACGTCCTGCCCGTCGACGACCAGCTGGGGGGACGCGCCCTCGGGCCGGCGCAGGGCCGTGTGCAGCACGGCGCGGTCCTCGGTGGTGTTGATGTGCTGACCCTCGAGCATCGCGGCGTAGCGCTCGGTGACCCCGGTCTGCTCGGCCAGGCGCACCAGCGCGGCGACGATCTCGTCGGTCACGAGGTTCTTCGACAGGTCGACGTGCAGGTCTGCGAGCGGCAGCGACAGGCGCTCGACCCGCGTCGCGTCGCCGGCGAACCAGCCGCGCAGGTCGGGCGAGAACGAGTCCCGGATGGTCGACAGCTCGGCCCAGGCGGACGTGGAGGTGGGGTCGATCGGTGCGCTCATGCAAGCAACGTTAGCGCCGCGACCGCATCTCGGCGCGGCCGATGACGCCGCTGCCGCAGGCCGGTAGCGTGGTCAGCGACCTCAGGAGGAACGATGAAGACGATTCCGTTCGGAACCCGCACCGCACCCGCCGTGATCGCGGGAATGATGCGCATCACCGACAAGACGGATGCCGAGGTGCGCGAGCTGTACGACACCGCCCGCGGGGCGGGGATCGACTTCTTCGACCACGCCGATATCTACGGCGGCGCGATGCACGTCTGCGAAGACCGCTTCGCGGCCGCTCTGCAGCTCTCGTCGGCCGAGCGCGAGGAGATCGTGCTGCAGACCAAGTGCGGCATCGTGCCGTCGCAGCAGATGTTCGATTTCTCGTACGAGCACATCATCACCCAGGTCGAGGGGTCGCTGAAGGCGCTGCGAACCTCGTACATCGACGTGCTGCTGCTGCACCGCCCGGATGCGCTGGTCGAGCCCGACGAGGTGGCCCGAGCGTTCGACGAGCTGGAAGCAGCCGGGAAGGTGCGCGCGTTCGGCGTCTCGAACCACACGCCCCGCCAGATCGATCTGCTGCGCACCGCGGTGACCCAGCCGCTCGTCGCGAACCAGCTGCAGCTGTCGATCACGCACTCGCCGATCATCGCGCAGGGGATCGCGGCGAACATGACGGGGGAGCAGCAGAGTGTCGTCCTCGACGGCGGCGGCATCGTCGACTACTGCCGGATCAACGGCATCACCGTGCAGGCCTGGTCGCCCTACCAAGCCGGGTTCTTCGACGGCGTCTTCCTCGGCGATCCGCGATACGCCGAGCTAAACGCGGTCATCGACCGGCTCGCAGCGACCTACGACGTCACCCCGACCGCGATCGCCACGGCGTGGATCACCCGCCACCCGGCGCACATGCAGGTCGTGCTCGGCACGACCACCCCGCAGCGGGTCGCGGATGCCGCCGCCGGCACCGATATCGAACTGACCCGCGCCGAGTGGTACGAGCTGTTCCGCGTCGGCGGGCACATCGTCCCCTGACAGGAGGAGCACGCCATGCATCCGCTCATCTCCGCCACCGAGCTGCGCGACCAGCTCGCCGGGACGCACGTGCTCGACGTGCGCTGGTCGCTCAGCCGCTCCGACGGGCACGAGCAGTACCTCGCCGGCCACATCCCCGGTGCGGTGTTCGTCGACGTCGAACGCGACCTGACCCGACACGGCGAACCGCACGAGGGCAGGCACCCGCTGCCCGACGACGCGGCGCTGGCCGCGGCCGCACGCCGGTGGGGACTCCGCCGAGGCGTGCCGGTGGTGGTCTACGACGACGACCGGATGCTGCCGGCGTCACGCGCCTGGTGGGCGCTGCGACGAGCCGGGCTCGACGTGCGCGTGCTCGACGGCGGCTGGCAGGCGTGGCTCGCTGCGGGCGGCGAAGTGCACCCGGGTGAGGTGATCCCGCCGGAGGGCGACGTCGTACTGGATTCGCCCGGCGATGCCGGCACCATCGACACGAGCTCCGCGGCGAGCTGGCCGGATGCCGGGGTGCTGCTCGATGCACGCGCCGCCGAGCGCTACCGGGGCGAGACCGAGCCGATCGATCCGGTCGCGGGTCACATTCCGGGCGCGAAGAGCCTGCCGATCGCGAGCGTGCTCACGGACGACGGCAGGTTCCGATCGGAATCCGAGATCGCCGCCACCTTCGACGCCGTGGGTGCCGAGCCGGGCACGCCGATCGCCGCCTACTGCGGGTCGGGTATCACCGCCGCGCAGCTCGCGCTCGCGGGCGCCATCGCAGGCCGCGAGGTGAGCGTGTATCCCGGCTCGTGGAGCGCGTGGTCGAACACGCCGGGACGGCCGGTAGCCACCGGCGCCGAGTGAGCGCGCCGCGGTCTGACGGGTCGTCTACTCTGAGATCATGCCGTTCCTGTTCACCCTGATCACCATCGCGCTGATGGTGTTCGCGCTCGTCGACATCATCCGTCGCGACGACAGCCAGGTGCGGTTCATGCCGAAGTTCGTCTGGCTGCTGCTCGTCGTGCTGATCCCCTTCCTGGGCAGCGTGCTCTGGTTCGCCCTCGGCCGGGAATACTCCGAAGGCGGCATCCAGCTCGGGCGTCCTGCGCGTCGCGAGACGACGTCCGGATCACCCGTCGCGACCGCACCGCCGCCGGACACGCGCTCGACCGAGCAGCAGATCGCCGATCTCGACCGCGAGATCGAGGAGTGGCGGCTGCGTCAGGAGATCGAGAAGCGCAAGAAGGACCGCGGCGACAGCGTCAGCGAGGACTGACGGGCCGCTTCCCGCGATCCGGATGCCGGTTCGTCTCCTTGTGCACGTGATGCAAAGAAAGTATGCAAAGAACTTGTGCATAAGCGTGGTCGGTGCCAGGCTGGTCGCATGAGCGACGATGACGTGCGCAGTGTCCGCCTCGACGAGCGGCAGATCCGCGTGCTCGCGCATCCGCTGCGCGCACGCATCCCGGGTCTGCTGCGGATGCACGGCCCGGCGACGGCGACCGACCTCGCCCGGATGCTCGACACGAACTCCGGGGCGACGAGCTACCACCTGCGACAGCTCGCGGCCGTCGGACTCGTGACCGACACGGGACAGGGGGCCGGGCGCCGTCGCGAGTGGCGCGCGACGAGCGACTTCCACTCGTGGGCTCCGTCCGACTTCGATGACCGACCGGATGCAGCAGCGGCTGCGGACTGGCTGCAGCGCGCGTACCTGCGCGACTTCGTCGAGCGTGCCGAGCGGTGGGAGGATGCCGCCCCGGCGTGGTCGCCGCAGTGGCGCGATCGGCTCGGGCTCAGTGACACGGTCATCGAGGTGACGCCTGAGCAGGCGAGTGCGATGCATGCCGAACTGGCCGAGGTGTTCGAACGCTATCGCTCGATCGGCGCCGGTGACCCCGAAGCCCGCCGTCTGCATGTCGCCGTGCACGCCGCGCCCCTCGAGCTCTCGAGGCGCCGAGATCGGAGTGCGGAGCGGAGGCGGGGATGAGCGCCCTGACGCGCCGGCAGGCCGAGCGGCGGTTCGTGCTCCTCACCGCTCTGCGCTGGCTGCCCGCCGGCGTCACCTTCGGGATGATCGTGCTGCTGCCGCTCGAGAGGGGACTCAGCCTCGCCGAGATCGGCGTGCTGATGTCGTTGCAGGGCTTCGTCGTGCTCGGTCTCGAGCTGCCCACCGGCGGCCTCGCCGACGCCATCGGTCGGCGCCCGCTGCTGCTCGCCGGAGCGACCCTCGCGGTCGCGTCGACCGGGGTGTTCCTGCTGGCCGAGTCGTTCGCCGTGTTCGCCGTCGCGCTCGTGCTGCAGGGTGTGTTCCGCGCGCTGGACTCCGGCCCCCTCGAGGCGTGGTTCGTCGACGCGGCGCTCGCCGACGATCCGCACGCTGAACTCGACGCGCCGCTCGGCCGTGCGGCCGCAGTGCTGGGCACGACCATCGCTGTGGGCGCGGCCCTCGGCGGTGCGCTCGTCGCCTGGCATCCGGTGCCGGGGCAGTCGGCACTCGTGCTGCCGTACATCGTCTCGACGGTCGTCTACGCACTCTTCGGGGTGCTCGTCGCGGTTCTCGTGCGCGAACCGCACCGCGAGCGGGCGTCGCTCGCGTTCGCGCTGCGCGAGACGCCGCTCGCCATGCGCGGCGGCCTGCGGCTGCTGCGCCGCTCGGGGGTGCTGCGTGGTCTCGTGCTCGTCGAGGTGTTCTGGAGCATGGCGATGATCGGGTTCGAGTCACTCGCGCCCGTGCGGCTGACCGAGCAGCTGGGCTCCGAGAGCGCGGCCGCTGCGGTCTTCGGACCCGCGTCGGCGGTCGCCTGGGGACTGTTCGCGATCGGCTCGTCATCGGTCGTGGTCGTGCGCCGCCGGCTGGGACCAGCGGGCGCCGCCATGGTGATGCGCATCGTCAACGGTGCTGTCGTGATGCTGATGGGTGTCGCCGCGGGACCTGTGGGCCTGCTCATCGGCTACGGGTTCGCCTACCTCACGCACGGTGCGGCGGGACCCCTGCACAGCGCCCTGCTGCACAGGCAGAGCGGGTCCGACACGCGCGCCATGGTGCTCTCGATCAACTCGATGATCGCCGGGGGAGCGTACAGCCTGGGCCTGCTCGTGCTCATGCCGCTCGCCCAGGCGACGAGCACTGTCGTCGCCGTCGTCGCCGCGGGCGCGTTCAGCATGCTCGGCGCGCTCGGCTACCTGCCCGCGCTGCGGCAGCAGCGCCGCTCCGCGGGCTGAGCCCGCAGGACCGTCAGGCGGCGAGCGACGCGCGCAGCGCCTCGTCGAGATCGGGATGCCGGAACCGGTACCCCGCGGCGACCAGCTTCTCGGGCAGCACCCACCGGCTCTTCAGGATCAGCTCGGTCTCAGTCCGGATGCCCAGGGCGCCCAGCTCGAGCATCCATCGCGGGATCGGCGGACCGATGCGCGCACCGACGGCCCGGCGCACCGCGGCCATGAACGTGCGGTTGTCGACCGGATTCGGAGTGCAGGCGTTGACCGCCCCGTCGAGCTCCGGATGCCTCTCGACGAAGTCGATGATCCCGAGCACGTCGTCGATGTGGATCCAGCTGAACCGCTGCCTGCCGCCGCGTGCGCCCGGCAGGTGGGCGGTGCCCGCCGCCCGGCGCGCAGCGCTCACCGGCCACCACCCGTCGAGCTGCGTGCCACCGAGCCCGATGCGCGCCAGCGTCTGCAGCGGCCCGAGCACTCCGCCGTCCCCGAGCACGATGGCGGTGCGCAGCGCCACGCGGCGCGTGGCGGGCAGGGCATCCGCCATCAGCTCGCGCTCCCACGCCGCCGCGACCTCGACCGAGAATCCGGTGCCGAGCTCGCCGGTCGTCTCGGTCATCGCACGGTCCTCGGCGTGCCGGTAGATCGTCGCGGTCGACGAGTTCACCCACAGCGCCGGCGGTGCGCTCGCTCTCCTGATCGCCGTGCTCAGCGCTGCCGTGGTCTCGAGCCGCGAGCGGACGATCTCGGCTCGGTTGGCGGGGGTGTACCGACAGCTCACGCTCTTGCCCGCCAGCCCCACGACCAGCGCGGCACCGTCGACCGCGGCGTCGATGCCCGACTGGTCACCCCAGCTCAGATCGGCGCCCGAGCGGGAGATCGTGACGACCTCGCGACCCTCGGCGCGGTACCTGCGCCGCAGGTGCCTTCCGATGAAACCCGTCGAGCCGCCGATCACGACCCGCGTCATGCCTGCTCCTGCTCGACGCGGAAGGTGAACGTGCCGGCGTACTCGTAGAGCCGCCCGATCAGGGGAGCGTCGACGGTGAGCTCGATGCGCTGCACGCCCGCCTGCTTCTCGGCGCTCTCGCGCAGACGCACCACCGGTGCGATGATCCGCGGGATGCGCACCCGGATGCCTGCGAGACGCACGCCGATCGCCGTGCTGCGCAGCGTGAGGGCGTGCTCGTCGACTCCGACGTCGAAGGCCACGGCGAGGGCCGTCGGCTCGCCGATCTGGTCGACCACCCGGCCCCCGGGGCGCGCCGACACGGCGTCCTTCATGACCCAGTCGCCGTGGGGAAGGTGCAGGGTGCGCACACTGACCGCGCGAGAGGCGATCGTGCGGTTGCGGATGGTGAACGGAACGTCTTCGTGCCACCCCGGCAGCACGGCGCCGCTGGCCTGGAACCTCCGCAGAATCGGCCACAGCCAGCGCCGGGGTGTGCCAACGCGCTCGAACACGCCCTCTCCGATGCCGATGCTGCCGCGCGGCACCGCCGAGAAGTACGCCTTCAGCGCCGGATGCAGCCCCGGCCGCTGCTCGCCCAGAGCCCGGAGATACGGCGACTGGGGGACGTGATCCATGCTTCGAGCGTAGTCGGTGCGCGCCTGCGCACCCGGTGCCGGTCAGCCCTCCTGCAGGCGCACCAGACGCTCGTGCCCGCTCTCCTCGAGCGCGGCGACGTCGTCTCGCGAGCGCAGGAAGTCGTTGAACGACCGGTACCCGAGCGCCTTCTCGCTGAACGACGGATCCATCCTGCGCATCTGCGTCTTCACCGCAGACGCGTGCAGCCACTCGTCGGCGTCAGCCTTGTCGTGTCCGAGTCGCAGGGCCCGCACGAGCAGCGCGGTCGCCTCGGACTGGTCGTCCTGCTTGGGGGCGGAGGTTCGCGCGCGGCGGCTTCTCGCGGTGTTCTTCGGCTCGGGCTTGTCCTTCGCGGACGCGGCGGCTGGGGCGTCTACCGTGGGGCGGACCACGCCGGGCAGCGAATCGTACGACTCGAACTCGTCGCATGCGGCGGCGAGCGATTTCGCGGTGGACCCGGCGACTCCCACCCCGATCACGTACCGGCCGAGCCGCTTGCAGCGCTGCGCGAGGGGCACGTAGTCGCTGTCGCCCGCGACGATGACGACGTGCGTGAGGTCGGGCAGCCGGAACATGTCCTCGACGGCATCGACGGCGAGCCGGATGTCGGCGCCGTTCTTCGCGTACGCCGCCGCGGGGAACAGCTGCACGAGGTCGACCGCGCGGGCGACGAGCTGCGACCGGTACTCGGCGTTCACCGGGGACGACCAGTCGGCGTACGCGCGGGTGAGCACGAGCGTGCCGAACGACGAGGCGTAGTCGATGATCGCCCCCACCTCGATCGTCGCCTGCTTGAGCCGCTCGGCGACCTCGGCGTCGTTCGGGTCGTCGGTGATCCGCTGGCGATCCTTGCCGTACGCGTTGCGCCCGTGCACCCGGTCGTACCAGGAGATGACGATGTTGTCGAAGTCGAGGTAGACGGCCACGCGGCCCGTTGTCTCTGCCATGTCAGCTCTCGCTCGGGTAGACGACGCCGATCTGGCGTCGGATCTCATCCAGGGTGCCCATGATCTCGACCGATTCCGCGATCGGGAGGGCAAGCAACTCGCCGGCGATGTCACCTGCGGCGACGGCTCCTTCCGCGGCGAACGCCTGGTACTGCATGCCACGGCCCTCGACCTCGGAATCGTACTCCTCGAGCACGGTTCCGTCGGCGGCGATCACGCGGAAGGACGTCGGGGTGTACCAGATGCGGTCGATCTCGATCCGGGCGTCGGTGCCGAGCACGACGGCGGTGTTCGGGCCCACCGTGCGCGAGGAGGAGAGCGAGGTCGAGATCGCCCCGCCCGCGTGGGTCATGATGGTGGCGACCTCGGCATCCGCCCCCGTCTCGAGCAGACGCGCGGTCGCCGAGATCTCATCGGGAGCGCCCAGCACATCCCAGATGAACGAGATCGGGTAGATCCCGAGATCGAGCAGCGCACCGCCGCCGAGCGACAGGGCGTTGATGCGGTGCTCGGGGTCGGTCGGCAGGCTCTGAATGTGATCGGCCGACACCGAGCGGATCTCGCCGAGGGTCCCCTCGGCGATGATCTCGCGCAGCCGCACCATGTGCGGCAGATACCTGGTCCACATCGCCTCCATGGCGAGCAGGCCCTTCTCGGCGGCGAGCGATCGCAGGTCCTCCGCCTCGGCTCGATTGAGCGTGAACGCTTTCTCGACGAGCACGTGCTTGCCGTTCTGCAGCGCGAGGCGCGCATCTTCGTGATGCATCGGATGCGGGGTCGCGACGTAGATGATGTCGACCTCGGGATCTTCGGCGAGGTCGATGTACGACCCGTGCGCACGTGGGATGTCGAAGCGCGCAGCGAACTCGTCGGCGGACTCCTGCGAGCGCGAACCCACCGCGACGACGTCGAGGCCCGCAGTGCGCAGGTCGGATGCGAAGGCGGTCGCGATGCCGCCGGTGGCGAGGATGCCCCATCGAAGTCCGGTCATGGCATCAGCGTATCGGGGCGACCGACATCGACCACCAGGGGACGCTCAGCTCAGCGGGCACCGACCAGGGCATCCTCGAGCAGCGGCGCGAGCGCGCGGTCGAGGTCGGCGATGAGATCGGCCGGGTCTTCGAGCCCCGCCGAGACCCGCACGGTGTTCAGTGAGATCCCGGCCGCGGCACGCTGCTCGGCGGTCAGGTGAGAGTGCGTCATCGAGGCGGGATGCGCGACCATGCTGCGGGCGTCGCCGATGTTGGCGACGAGGCGGAGCACCCGCAGCCCGTCGACGAGCGAGGCGACCCGGTCGAACGCCCCGTCGTCCTCTGCGCCGACGATGTCGAACGAGAACACCGAGGGGGCGCCTTTGGGCAGGTAGCGCGCGGCGGCGGCGCGCCACGGGTTGTCGTCGAGCGACGGGTGGTGCACGCGGGCGACGGCCGGATGCCCGGTCAGATGCTCGGCGATCAGACGTGCCGTCGCCGACTGCCGCGACACCCGCAGGTCGAGCGTCTCGATGCCCTGCAGGATCTGCCACGCGTTGAACGGAGACAGGGACGGGCCGAGGTCGTGCACGTACTTGGACTTCACCAGCGCGGCGAAGGCATGACCTGCACCGAACCGCTCCCACAGCACGAGATCGCCGAAGCGTGTGTACGGCGCGGTGAACTGCGGCCACCGTGCCGGCTCGGCACCGAAGTCGAAGCTGCCCTGATCGACGACCACACCGCCCAGCGAGCTGCCGTGACCGGAGAGGAACTTCGTGGCCGAGTGCACGACGAAGTCCGCGCCGTGCTCGCCCGGCCGCACGAGGTGCGGGGTGCCGACGGTGTTGTCGATGACGAGCGGCACTCCCGCGGCGTGGGCGACGTCGGCGACCGCGCGGATGTCGAGCACCTGCGCGATCGGGTTCGCCACCGATTCGGCGAACAGCAGCCGCGTGCGCGGGGTGACGGCATCCCGCCAGGCATCGAGATCGTCCTGATCGACGAAGGTGACCGAGATGCCGAAGTCGTCGAGCGTCTCCTGCAGCAGGTCGATGGTGCCGCCGTAGAGCTGGTCGGCGGCGACGACGTGACCGCCGCGGTGCACGAGCGCGAGGATCGTCACCGCGACGGCGGCCTGCCCGGAGGCGACGGCCACCGCGCTCACCCCGCCCTCGAGCAGCGCGACGCGCTCTTCGAGGATCTGCTGGGTGGGGTTGGCGTTGCGCCCGTAGATGATGCCCGGGCGCCGCAGCGCGAACAGGTCGGCGGCCTCGGCGAGCGACGCGAACTCGTACGCCGCGGTCTGGTGGATCGGCGGCACGGCGCTGATCACGCCGGTGGACCGGTAACCGGCCTGCACCTGGGCGGTCGCGAAGCCCGGGGGCGTCGCGGTACACGGGGAAGTCATGTGCTCATGATGCTCTGATGCACGGCGCGGACGCCCGTCGTATGTCGAACTGTTGCGGCACGCGTCGGCACGCGTCGGCACGCGTCGGCACGCGTCTCGCGGCTACGGCCCCGGTCAGGGGACGAGGATGATCTTGCCGTTCGCCGCGTGCCGCTCGATCAGCTCATGCGCCCTCGCCGCATCGGCGAGGGGGAGCTCGGGCCCGAGCTCGACCTGGAAATCGCCCGCCTCGATGAGGTTGATCGTCAGCGGGATGGCCTCCTGTCGCCACCCCTGCTCCTCCTCGGTGAGCGGGACGGGACTGCCGCCCGAGAAGGCGCGGATGCCGAAATCGGCGGCATCCGGACCGCGGACGATCGTCGCGATGCGCTCGCGGTCCTCGACCAGCGCGAGGGAGGTCTGGATCGCCTCGTCGGTGCCGGCGCAGTCGAGCGCGACCGTGACACCCTCGGGAGCGAGATCGCGCACCCGCTCGGTGAGCCCGTCGCCGTACGCGACCGGCTCCGCGCCGAGAGAGCGCAGCTGATCGAAGCGCTCGGGGCTGGCCGTCGCGATGACCCGTGCGCCCCACAGCACGGCGAACTGCACGGCGGCCTGGCCGACCGCGCCCGACCCCGCGTGCACGAGCAGGGTGTCGCCCTTCTGGACCCCGAGCGAGCGCAGGCACTGGTACGCGGTTCCGACCGGGATGCCGAGGCTCGCGCCCTCGGCCATCGTGACGCCGTCGGAGAGGCGGAACAGCTTCGACACGGGCACGGCGAGAGCGCTCGCATAGGTTCCCGGCACGTTGACGATGACGACACGGTCGCCGATCTCGAAACCGGTGACGCCCTCACCGAGGCTCGCCACGACGCCCGCGCCGTCCAAGCCCACGCGGCGAGGCTCGGTGATGGGCGCCGATGGGCGTGCGCCGCGGCGCAGCTTGGCATCCAGCGGGTTCACCCCGGCTGCCTCGATGCGCACCACGACTTCGCCGGGCCCGGCGACCGGATCCGGGATCTCGGTCAGCCGCAGGACGTCAGGGGTGCCGATCTCGGTGTAGACGATTGCGTGAGCCATGCGGCCCACGCTACCTGGACTCGTCAGGAGATGCTCGAGCCGGCGAGAGCCTTCATGATGCGCTGGGGCGAGACCGGCTGCGCGGTGCCCAGGCGCTGCGCGAAGACGCTGATCCGGTACTCCTCGAGCAGCCAGCGCACCTCGACGAGGTGTGTCGGGGCGTCGGGGGCGAGCGGGATGGCGCCGCCCGCGTCGTCGAACGCCTTCGCGACGCGCTCGTACTCGGTCATGCGCGTGCGATCCCTGCCCGGCTCGTTCGCGAGGGTCTTCAACCGCTCGAGCATCCCGTCGAGGTAGCGGGGGAGGTGCGCGAGCCGCTCGACGCCGGTGGCGGAGATGAAGCCGGGGTGGATCAGCGCGCTGAGCTGCGAGCGTATGTCGTTCAGCGGCCCGAGCAGTGCGAGCGAGTTCTGCGACTTGATGCCGCGTTCGACGTCGCGGCTCTTCGTCAGGATCTTGGCCACCAACGAGACGCACGCGAACAGACGGTCGACGAGCTGCGCGTTCACCTCGTCGCGCACGCGCCGGAACTCCGCCTCGGTGCGGAACACCCCGCCCGGCACGCGCTCATCGATGAGGCCGCGCACGACCGCCGTGCGGGCATCTTCGATGAGGTTCGCGACATTCGGGTACGGCGAGGCCGCGAGCGCGAGCTTCTCGGGCGCCGTCAGGTGGTTCTGCACGTACGACGCGGGGGAGGGCACGTTCAGCAGTACGAGGCGCAGCACGCCGTCGCGGGTCGCCGCGGCCGCGGCATCCGCCGTCGCCTCGACCCGGATCGAGACTGACTTGCCGCGGTCGACGATCGCCGGATACCCGCGCACGGTGCCGCCGGCGACCTTCGTGTCGAGCAGCTCGGGCAGGTCGCCGAAGGTCCAGTCGGTGAGGTCGTCGCGTTCGATCGGGCCCTTCGGCAGGCCCTTCGACAGGCTCAGGGACCCAGTTGTGGGGCCCTTCGACGGGCCCTTCGACGGGCCCTTCGACGGGCCCTTCGACAGGCTCAGGGGCCCAGTTGTGGAGCCCTTCGACAGGCTCAGGGTCACGCTCTGTCGCGACCGGTCGGACAGCCGCTGCTGCAGGGCGGTGAGGTGACGGTCGGATCCGACGACGCGGCCCCTCTCATCGACGGCCCTGAAGTTCATCAGCAGGTGCCCGGGCACGCGGGCATCGTCGAAGTCTGCGGCGGAGACCGGCTGATTGGCGAGCGGCTGGATGAGCCTCGCCAACGCCTCCTTGAGCGATCGCTCCGGCACCCCGGAGTGATGCTCAGGCCCATCGCCGCTCACCTGCTCGCCGAACTTCTCGGCCCAGTCGGCAGCGGGCACGACGTGCCGGCGGATCGCCTTCGGCAGGGCGCGCAGCAGTGCCGTGATCAGCTCGGCACGCAGCCCGGGCACCTGCCAGTCGAAACCCGTGTCGCGGATCTGCTGCAGCAGGGCGAGCGGCATGACGACGCTCACGCCGTCGTCGTCGGCGCCGGGCTCGAAGCGGTACGCGAGCCCGAGCACCTGGTCGTCCTGCTGCCAGCGGCTGGGGAACTCGCTCTGATCGCCCTTCGACAGGCTCAGGGACCCATCGTCGTCGTCGATCAGGTCGCTCTCGCGCATGACGAGCAGCTTCGGCGAGGTCTGCAGCGCGTCGCGCCACCACTTCTCGAACGAGCGCACGTCGAACACCTCGCGGGGGATGCGCTCGTCGTAGAACGCGAACACGGCCTCGTCGCCGGCGAGGATGTCGCGACGGCGCTCGCGCTCCTCGAGCTTCTCGATCCGGCGACGCAGCTCGGCGTTGGCGCGCCAGAACGCGCTGACCCGCTTGTCGGAGCGGTGCGGGTCCCACTCGCCCTCGACCAGCGCGTGTCGAAGGAAGAGCTCGCGTGCCCCGGCCCGGTCGATGCGCGCGAACTGCACGCGTCGTTTCGGGATGATCTCGACGCCGAACAGGGTCACCTTCTCGTAGGCGACGGCGGCACCGGCATCCTTCGACCAGTGCGGCTCGGTGACCTGTCGCTTGGCGAGGTCGCCGGCGAGCGCCTCGGCCCACGCCGGGTCGATCGCGGCGACCGTGCGGGCGAAGGTGCGCGAGGTCTCGACGATCTCGGCGGCCATCACCGCCTGCGGGGATTTCTTGCGCAGACCCGATCCGGGGAAGATCGAGAACCGGATGCCGCGCGCGCCGCGGTACTCGGCGATGCGGCGTCCCTTCTCACCGGCCGCCTTGGATCCCTTCGACGGGCTCGGGGAGCCAGGGGGTTTCGTGCGCTCGTCGAGGATGCCGATCTGCGAGAGCAGGCCGGACAGGATCGCCCGGTGCACGGCATCCGGATCCGACGCGACCTGGGTCCCTGCGGCCTGCCCTGCGGCCTGTCCTGAGCCTGTCGAAGGGCCTGTCGAAGGGTTCTTCGGCGTCTTCACGAGGGTGCGCAGCTGCCGGTGCACGTCGAACCACTCCCGCACGCGCACATAGTTGAGGTGCTCGCTGCGGCACATCCGCCGGAAGGCGCTGGAGCCGAGCTCCTTCTGCTGCTCGCGCAGGTGGTTCCACAGGTTCAGCAGGGTGAGGAAGTCGCTGGTCGGGTCGACGAAACGCGCATGCATCCGGTCGGCCTCGTCGCGCACCGACTGCGGCGCGTCGGCGCTGGGCCGCTCGCGCACATCCTGGATCGACAGCCCGGCGACGATCGCCATGACATCGGCCAGCACACCCGCTGTGCCGGACGCCGCGGCGACCAGCATCCGGGCGAACCGCGGATCCATCGGCATCCGCGAGATCTCCCGTCCGATCCTCGTCAGGCGCGGCTGCTCGCCCCGGACGACGTTCACGGCACCGATCTCGGCCAGCAGGTCAAGGGCGGCCTTCACTCCGCGGGAATCCGGCGGAGTCAGGAACGGGAACTCGGTGATGTCGCCGAAGCCCAGCGACAGCATCTGCAGCACCACCGACGCGAGCGAGGTGCGCAGGATCTCGGGCTCGGTGAACTCGGGGCGCCGGTCGAAGTCCTCTTCGCTGTAGAGGCGGATCGCGATGCCGTCGCTGGTGCGGCCGGCGCGTCCGGAGCGCTGGTTGGCGGATGCCTGCGACACGGCCTCGATGGGCAGCCGCTGCACCTTCGAACGGGCGCTGTAGCGCGAGATGCGCGCGGTGCCGGTGTCGATCACGTACTTGATGCCGGGGACGGTGAGGCTCGTCTCGGCGACGTTCGTGGCGAGCACCACCCGTCGGCGCACCCCGGCGACCTTCGACGGTTCGAAGACGCGGTGCTGCTCGGCGGCCGACAGCCGGCCGTACAGCGGCAGCACCTCGACGGGGGCGGTCGTCGAGCGGTACGCGCCCCGCACGGCATCCGCCGCGTCGCGGATCTCGGCCTCGCCCGGAAGGAACACCAGAACGTCACCGGGCGCCTCGCGTTCGAGCTCGCGCAGGGCGGCGACGATCGCGGTCACCTCGTCGTCGGGCTCCGCACCGGCGCGGTCGGACCCGCGGAGATTCCTCGGCGAACCGCCCCGCGTGGGCCGTTCGGCGCCCGATTCCTCTGCAGTGGCGCTCTCGTCGACGAGCGGCCGGTAGCGGACCTCGACGGGATAGGTGCGTCCCGAGACCTCGACGATGGGCGCCGGGTCGCCCTCGGCATCCGGATTCTCAGCCGGAGACGCGAAGTGCGCGGCGAAGCTCTCGGGGTCGATGGTCGCCGACGTGATGATGACCTTCAGATCGGGGCGCTCGGGAAGGATCCGCCGCAGGTAGCCGAGCAGGAAGTCGACGTTGAGCGAGCGCTCGTGCGCCTCGTCGATGATGATCGTGTCGTAGCGGCGCAGCAGTCGATCGCGGTGTATCTCGTTCAGCAGGATGCCGTCGGTCATCAGTGCGATGCGCGTGGCATCCGACACCTGGTCGGTGAAGCGCACCTTGTAGCCGACCAGGCCGCCGAGCTCGACCCGAAGCTCCTCGGCCACGCGCTCGGCGATGGTGCGCGCGGCCAGTCGACGCGGCTGCGTGTGCGCGATGCGCTCGCGACCGAGCTCGAGGCAGATCTTCGGCAGCTGGGTGGTCTTGCCCGATCCGGTGGCGCCCGCGACGATCACCACCTGGTGGTCGCGGATCGCCGCGGCGATCTCATCGCGCGCGGCGCTGACCGGCAGCTCGGGCGGGTAGGAGATCACGGGCGAAGACATAGCCCTCCATCGTATCGCCGCGGGTGCACGCGCGTCGCGCGCGCGTGCATAGACTCAGCGGGTGACGACGATCCAGGGCGACATCGCCCCGCCGCGCCCGGTCTCGACGCTGCGCGCCTGGTGCACCGGCTTCGGGCGACCTCCGCGTCTGATGGGGCTCGACGTCGCGCGTGCGGTGGCTGTGCTGGGCATGATGGCTGCTCATCTGCTCACCACGCCCGAGCTGTCGCTGCTGGATCCGTCGACGTGGGGTGATCTCGTGCACGGCCGCTCGGCGATCCTCTTCGCCGTGCTGGCGGGCATATCGGTCGCGCTGATGACCGGACGCACCCGTCTGCCCGACGTGTCGGAGCTGCCCGCGATCAGACTCGCCCTCGTCGTCCGCGGCGCGGTGATCTTCGCCATCGGACTCGTGCTCGAACTGCTCGGCACGCCCATCGCGGTCATCCTCACCTTCTACGGAGCGCTCTACATCATCGCCGCCGCGTTCGTGCGCTGGCGCGTCTCGCGCCTGCTCGTGGCAGCCGTCGTGCTCGCGATCGCGGGGCCGCCCCTGCTCGCTCTGCTGCAGGCCCTGACCTTCCACTCCGACGGTCCCGGCGCGGCGCTCGTGCTGTTCGGCACCTATCCGCTGATCGTCTGGCTAGCGCTGCTGCTGGTGGGGATGGCGATCGGGCGCACACGACTCGACCGCACCGCTGATCGCCTGCGGCTGCTCGCGATCGGGGTGCTGCTCGCGGTCGTGGGATACGGCGTCGGCGCCCTGGGTGCTGTCGCCGGTACGGCCGCCGGATCGACATATCCGGATTCGGCGTCGTCGCTGAGCGACGACTCGGTGTGGCTCAGCGCGAGCGGGAGCGACACCGGCCCCGAGCCGCTGCTGGGCGTCGCCCCTGACGAGATCGACTTCACGGGCACGGTCTGCGACGAAGACGGCGACGCCTACATCAGCTGCTATCCGCTCGATGCCGGCCTGCAGAACGCTGAGCCGGACGCCCAGGTCGACACCTCCGGGTGGGAGTCGTACTTCGCCGAACTCGCCGATCAGGATCCGCTGGGCAGCGCGCTGCTCGCGCTGATCGCCGTAGAACCGCACTCCGGGGGCACGGCTGAGATCATCGGATCGGGCGGATTCGCTGTCGCGGTGATCGCCCTGTGCCTTCTGCTCAGCACACCGCTGCGCTGGGTGCTGCTGCCGGTCGCCGCGCTCGGGTCGATGCCGCTCTCGGCATACAGCGCGCACGTGCTCTCGTACGCGCTGATCGCCGGACCGGGCGTCTTCCTCGACTCGTTCGACGTGTGGCTGTGGTCGGCGGTGGTGCTGCTCGTCGCGTCGACCCTGTGGTCGATCCTGCGCGGGCGAGGACCCCTCGAGTCGCTGCTGTCGCGTTTGTCGGCCGCAGCCTCCGTCCCGCCCTCGTCGCGCTGAGCGCCCCTACGCTGGAGGGATGACGATCCCCACTCTCGAACTGAACGACGGAAACACGATCCCTCAGCTCGGCTACGGTGTCTTCCTCGTGCCCGCCGACGACGCGGAGCGTGCGGTCACCGAGGCGCTCGAGGCCGGGTACCGACACATCGACACGGCGGCGATCTACCGCAACGAGGAGGGCGTCGGCGCGGCCGTCGCGAAGAGCGGCATCCCGCGCGACGAGCTCTTCATCACGACGAAGCTGTGGAACGACCGCCACGACGGCGATGAGCCCGACCGGGCGATCGACGAGAGCCTCGAGAAGCTCGGCCTCGACGCCGTCGACCTGTACCTCGTGCACTGGCCCACGCCCGCGAACGACAACTACGTGCACGCGTGGGAGAAGATGATCGGCATCCGCGAGCGCGGCCTCGCCCGTTCGATCGGCGTCTCGAATCATCTCGTGCCGCACCTCGACCGCATCGTCGCCGAGACGGGCGTGACGCCCGCCGTCAACCAGATCGAGCTGCACCCGGCCTACCAGCAGCGCGAGATCACCGACTGGGCCGCCGCGCACGGCGTGCGCATCGAGTCGTGGGGACCGCTGGGTCAGGGCAAGTACGACCTGTTCGGAACACCCGCCGTCGCCGACGCCGCGTCGGCGACCGGCCGCACCCCGGCTCAGGTGGTGCTGCGCTGGCACCTGCAGAAGGGCTTCATCGTGTTCCCGAAGTCGGTGCGTCCCGAGCGCATGCGCGAGAACCTCGACGTGTTCGGCTTCGAGCTCGACGATGCGCAGATGGCCGCGATCGACTCTCTCGACCCGCTCGACGGCTCGGGTCGCGTGGGCACCCACCCGAACGACCTGAACTGACCCACCGCCGAGACCCCCTGCCCGACCGACCACCGGCCGCGGCAGGGGGTCTCGGCGTACCGTGGGGGCATGACCAACCGGCTCGCCGACACCCTCAGCCCCTACCTGCGAGCGCACGCCGACAACCCCGTCGACTGGCATCCGTGGGGCGAGGAGGCGTTCACCGAGGCGCGCCGCCGCGACGTGCCGCTGCTCATCTCCATCGGCTACTCGACCTGCCACTGGTGCCACGTCATGGCACGGGAGTCGTTCGCCGACGAGGCGACCGCGGCGCAGATCAACGCGCACTTCGTGCCGGTCAAGATCGACCGCGAAGAGCATCCCGAGGTCGATGCCGCCTTCATGGCCGCAGCCTCGGCGTTCACCCGCAGCCTGGGGTGGCCGCTGACCGTGTTCGCCACGCCCGCGGGGCGCACCTTCTACGCGGGCACGTACTTCCCACCCGAGGCGCGCGGGGGCATCCCGTCGTTCCGCGACGTGCTCACCGCGGTGCGCGAGGCGTGGACCGACCGGCGAACCGAGGTGATCCAGTCGGGGGACGCCGTCGCCGACGCGCTGCGTGAGGCGGCTGCCGCCGACGCCGGAGGGATGCCCGATGCCGGCGCGATCGCCGCAGCCTCCGCCGCGATCCTGCAGCGGGAGGATCACCGGCACGGGGGCTTCGGCGGGGCGCCGAAGTTCCCGATGGCGACGACGTTGCGCTTCCTGCAGCATCCGATCGCAGGCGGCGCGGATGCTGCCCGCCGCGCACTCGACGCCATGGCGGCGTCGCAGCTGCGCGATGCCGTCGACGGCGGCTTCTTCCGCTACGCGACCCAGGCCGACTGGACGGTGCCGCATTACGAGCGGATGCTCATCGACAACGCGCAGCTGATGGACGTCGCGCTCGCCGCGGGGCGCGACGACGTCGTCCGCGGCATCGCTGGGTTCCTGCTCGGCGTGCTGCGCCGCGAGGGCGGGGCGTTCGGCGCGGCCCAGGACTCCGAGTCGTGGATCGACGGGCGGCGCAACGAGGGCGGCTACTACCGCGCGGACGCCGAGGCGCGGGCATCCCTCGAGCCACCCGCGGTCGACGGCAAGGTGCTCACCGGCTGGAACGGTCTCGCGATCGGGGCGCTCGCCAGGGCCGGGGCGCGGCTGGGTGAGCGGGCGTGGGTGGATGCGGCGGCCGCGGCGGCCGAGCATGTGCTGCACGTCAACCGGGGTGCGACCGGCGAGCTGGTGCGGTCGTCTCTCGACGGGACACCCGCGAGCGCCGTCGCGACTGCCGCCGACATCGGTCTGCTCGCCGACGGACTGCTCGCGCTGGCACTCGCCACCGGAGAGTTGGAATGGGCGACGCGAGCGCTGGCCGTGCTCGCTCAGCCGCTCGCCGACGACCCGGTGATGGCCGCACGCGGTCTCACGGCCGTGGGCGACGACAATGACGGCGACCTGCCATCGGGGCCGGCTGCCCGGGCATCCGCGCACCTCACCGCCTGGCTGCTGGGCGCGGGTGAGGAGCACCGCGAGCAGGCGGTCGCGCTGTGCGCACCGCTCGTCGAGCGGGCGCTGCAGCATCCGCTCGCGTACGGCGCCCTGCTGCGTCTGGCCGCCGTACTCGCCGGACCGTCGCGACAGGTCGTCGTGGTCGCCGACAGCGGCGGGGCGCTCACGGACGCCGCCCGCAGAGCCGACGCCGACGTCGTCGCCGTCGTCACGCCGTCCCAGGCTCGCGCCCTCGCGGATGCCGGCTTCTCGCTCTTCGCGGGCAAGGACGCAGCCGAGGGCGTGGCGTACGACTGCCGAGACTTCGTGTGCCGGCTGCCGACGAGGGACCCGTCCGCGCTGTCCGTATGATGGCACGGGCCGTACCCGGCCTGGACGAGGAGGTCTCACGATGACCGAGGTGCCGCTGACGACGACGACCACGAAAGGTCTGCAGCACGGGCTCACCCGTCGGCAGATCTCGATGATGGGGCTCGGCGGCGCGATCGGGGCGGGTCTGTTCGTCGGCTCGGGTCAGGCGATCGGCATCGCCGGCCCCGCCGTGCTCGTGTCGTACCTCATCGCCGGCACGGTCGTCATCCTCGTCATGGCGATGCTCGCCGAGATGGTCGCCGCGCGGCCCAGTTCGGGTGCGTTCAGCTCGTTCGCGCAGCGTGCGATGGGTCGCAGCGCCGGAAGCGCGGTCGGCTGGCTGTACTGGATCCAGCTCGTCGTGGTGATCGCCGCCGAGGCCACCGGCGCCGCCGGGATCATCGAGGGGTGGGTGCCCGGCATCCCCGCCTGGCTGTGGGTGCTGATCTTCGTCGCCGCGCTGACCGCCGTGAACCTCTTCGGCGTGCGCAACTACGGACGCTTCGAGTTCTGGTTCGCCGCGATCAAGGTGTTCGCCATCATCGCGTTCCTCGTGGTCGGGACCTGCGCGATCCTCGGATTCATCCCCGGAGTGCCGGCGACCGGCCTCGGCAACCTCGTCGCGCACGACGGGTTCGCCCCGTACGGCATCCCCGGCATCGCCGCGGCTCTGCTGATCGTCGTGTTCGCGTTCGGAGGCACCGAGGTCGTCGCGATCGCCGCCGCCGAGTCGGACGATCCGGCCCGCAACATCGCGCGCATCGTGCGCGAGGTCATGGTGCGCATCCTCGTGTTCTACCTCGGCTCGATCTTCGTGATCGTCGCCGTGCTGCCGTGGAACTCGCCGGACGTCCTCGACGGACCGTTCTCGGCCGTGCTCGCGACGCTGCGCGTGCCCGGCCTCGATCTGGTTATGTCGCTCATCGTCGTGATGGCGCTGCTGTCGGCGATGAACGCCAACATCTACGGCGCATCCCGCATGGCGTACTCGCTCGGCGAGCGCGGGCTCGCCCCGCTGGCATCCACCCGCACGAGCGACAAGGGCGTTCCCTACGTCGCCGTGCTCGCGTCGGTCGCGTTCGGCTTCGTGACGGTCGTGCTCAACTGGGCGTTCCCCGAGACGGTGCTCGGACTGCTGCTGAACATCGTGGGCTCGACCGTGCTCGTGATCTGGACGGCGACGGTGATCTCGCAGATCATCCTGCGCCGACGCGCCGAGCGCGACGGCGACGAGCTGCCGATGCGCATGTGGGGGTTCCCCTGGCTGTCGTGGGTGACCCTCGCGCTGCTCGCGGTGATCATCGCCCTGGCGATGATCGATCCGACGGCGCGCACCCAGCTGCTGCTCACGCTGGCGCTCACCGCGGCCCTGCTCGGCCTCGCCCGTCTGACGCGCGATAGGCGAGCACAGTAGTCTTGCAGGCCGGAGCGCGCACCTCGCGCGCGAGGGAGGACGCCCATGTCGGTTGGTCTGCTGGCGGTCGTCGACGACATCCTGAGTGCGGCGATGAAGGCATCCGCGAAGGCTGCGGGCGTCGTGATCGACGACGCGGCCGTCACCCCGCAGTATGTGCAGGGGCTCACGCCCGCGCGTGAGCTGCCCGTGGTGGGCAAGATCGCGCTCGGCTCGATCGCCAACAAGTTCCTCATCATCATCCCCATCGCGCTGCTGCTGACCGCGTTCGCGCCGTGGGTGCTGCCGTACCTGCTGGTGATCGGCGGCACCTACCTGTGCTTCGAGGGGGCCGAGAAGGTGCTCGAGTGGTTCGGCTTCGGCCACGGCCACGGCGATGAGGGCACGCGCGACGAGAAGCGGCTGGTGTGGGGCGCGATCCGCACCGACCTGATCCTGTCGACCGAGATCATGCTCATCTCGCTGGCGAGCCTCGACCCGAACCTCGGCACCTGGCAGACGCTGGGCGTGCTCGCGGTCATCGCGCTCGCCATGACCGCTCTGGTGTACGGCGCGGTGGCGCTGCTGGTCAAGCTCGACGACGTCGGGCTGAAGATGGCCAAGAACCCGGTGCGCAGGGTGCGCCACACGGGCACCCGCATCGTGCGGTCGATGCCGCACGTGTTCCGTGCGATCAGCGTGGTCGGCACCGTGGCGATGCTGTGGGTGGGTGGTCACCTCGTCGTCGTCAACCTGGGTGAGGTGGGCCTGCACGCACCGGCCGACCTGCTGCACGGGGTCGACGAGCTGCTCGCCTCGTTCGGCGGTTTCGTCGTCTGGCTGGGCAACACGGCCATGTCGGCCGTCGCGGGCATGCTGATCGGTCTGGTCGTCGTGGGGGTCGTTCTGCTCGTCGGGCGGATGCTGGGCACGCGCCCGACCTTCGACGAAGCGCGGCGCGGTCACCCTGACGCGCACGCGACACGGCAGCTCGTCGACTGATCGTTCGGGACCGCCGGGCGCTCAGCCCGCGTTGCGAGGATGCCGCCGAGCGGCCCGCTCGTTACCGCGGCGATAGTCTCCCGTGAGGCGGGCCATCAGCAGCTGCGGATCCTCGGTGCCGATCCGGCCGAGGAAGTCGTGCGCCTTCGCACCGCGCAGGGTCGCCGCCCGGATGCCGTGATGCAGGATCACGACCTCGTCACCTCGGACGACGTGCTCGAATCCGTGCGGTGCAGGCATGCCGATCAGTCTGCCGGAAAGTGGGCTCGCCCTCGGGTTGGCGACCCGAAGCCAGACGACTTGTGACGTGCGGTCTAGACCTGTCATCCAGCCGTTGCGAAGTACTGACGCACGGCCGCCATCGGCGCCGTCATGGGCTGTGCTCGCGCCCACGCGATCCCGACCTGCATGTCGGGCAGCGGATCGGCCAGCGTGACCGATCTGATCCGATGGCCCTCGAGCGACCACGGACGATAGACCATATCCGACAGGATGGTGACCGCGGACCCGCTGCCCACCAGGCTGCGGATGGCTTCGAGAGACGAGGTCGCGAGAAAGACCTCGCGGCCCAGCTCCGGCCAGTACGACCGGGTGGTCAGGTCGGCTTCGTCGACCGTGAGCAGGGCATACGGGTAGGGGCGCAGATCGGACAGGCGAAGATCGCTGCGGTCGGCGAGCGGGTGCGTCGGAGCGACCCAGAGGCGCCGCGCCGATCGGGCGAGGGGTTCAGCGTCGAGGTCGTCGCTGCGGAGGTTGGACGTGAGCATCAGGCCGAGTTCCAGACGGCCCTCGAGCAGCCCCGCTTCGATCGCCGCGCGGTCCCGCTCGTACCACTCGAAGTTGACGCGAGGGAAGCGAGCCGTGATCTTCTGGATGTGCTGAGGCAGGAAGTAGCCCATCACGGTGTAGCTGGCACCGATGCGTACGGTGCCGCTCAGCTCGGCATCGCTCTCGATGTAGGTCTCGGCCTCGCTGACGAGCTCGAGGATCTGGCGTGCGCGGGGAAGCAGAGAGCGTCCGGCGTCGGTCAATTCGACGCCACGCACGCTCCGCGCGAACACCGCGTGCCCCAGACGGCTTTCGATCTCCTGCACAGCAGTGGTGATCGTGCTCTGCGCCACATACAGCTCACGCGCCGCCGCGCTGACCGCTCCCGCCTCCGCGACCGCGACGAAATACCGAAGTTGACGCAGTGTGAAACCCATCGCCGTCCTCTCCTCTTGCGGAGAGAGTATCGGTTATCTCGATGGAGAGGCATTCGATACCGGTTCTTTTCGTGTAGACGTCCGCTCCTTAGAGTCAGGAGAGGCGCCACCGACCGGTGGCGCGGACAGCTGGAGTGAGGCGGCGCATGAAGCGGACTGTCGATGTCAACAGCGACATGGGTGAGGGGTTCGGGGCGTGGGCGTTCGAGGGCGACGTGGATGCCCGTCTCATGCCGCTGGTGTCCTCGATCAATCTCGCCGCCGGCTTCCACGCGGGTGACCCGAACACGATCGACCGGGTGACCCTGCTCGCGCAAGAGCACGACGTGGGAATCGGGGTGCACCCGGGTTTTCGAGATCTCGTCGGCTTCGGCCGTCGCCACATCGACGCTTCAGCTGACGAGCTGGTGTGCGACGTGCTCTATCAGCTGGGCGCCGTTCGCGCTCTGGTCGAGCGACGAGGCGCACGCCTGCAGCACATCAAGCTGCACGGAGCTCTCTACATGCACGCGGCTCGCGACGAGGCGTTCGCGCGCGCGCTCGTCGAAGGGCTCGACGAGGCAGACGCCGACCTGCCCATCTTGACCATGGCAGGCAGCGTGCTCGACCGGGTCGCGTCTGATCATGAGCATCCGGTGATCCGCGAGCTGTACGCAGACCGCCTCTACGGCGATGACGGACAGATCGTCTTCACAAGAGATGTCGGATCGCTGCGGCCCGAAGCCGTCGTCGCAAAGATCGAGCAGGCGTGCGCGGAGGGTACGGTACAGACCACTTCCGGCGCCAGCGTGCCGATCGTCTTCGACTCGATCTGCATACACAGCGACACCCCCGGCGCCGTCGCGCTGACCACTGCCGTGCGCGCCGCACTCGACCGCGCCGGCGTCGATGTGCGCACCTTCGCTTAATCGAACACGAGAGAACATGAAAGGGCCGATGATGTCCGAATCCCCATCCCTTGAAGAGATCACGATCCGAGAGCTTCTCGACGCCTACCAGACGCGAGCAACCACCGTCCGGGCGGTCGTGGAGGAGTACCTGCGGCGTATCGAGATGCTGGACCGCTCCGGTCCGAGACTCAACTCGATCGTGGCTGTCAGTGATAGCGCGCTGGCGCGCGCTGACGAGCTCGACCGCCAGCTGGCGGAATCGGGCTCCCTGGCCGGGCCCCTGCACGGCGTGGTCGTCGCGGTGAAGGACAACATCGACACCGTCGACATGGACACCACCTGCGGCAGCGAGGCGCTCGAGGGCCACCGTCCCGAGAAGGACGCGGTCGCCGTCACCCGGCTCAGGGACGCAGGCGCCGTCATCATCGCGAAGACGACGTTGCCGGATTTCGCGTCCTCGTGGTTCTCCTACTCCTCGGTCAGCGGAGAGACGCTCAACCCGCACCGGCTCAGCCATGACCCGGGTGGCTCGAGCTCGGGCTCTGCCGCGGCCGTCGCGGCGAACCTCGCCACCGTCGCGTTGGGCACGGACTGCGGCGGATCGGTTCGCCTTCCCGCTTCGTTCTGCAATCTCGTCGGGGTTCGTTCGACCCCCGGTGTGGTGCCCCGTACCGGCACGGGCTTCCTCGTCGAGTTCCAGGACACCGTCGGCCCGCTGGCGCGCACTGTGGAAGACGCCGTGGCGGTCTTCGACGTCATCGCCGGTTACGACGAAGGCGATGCCTTCTCGGTGTCGGCCACGATGGCTCGACCTGCTCACGGCTACCAGAACTCGCTCGGTGACCGCAGCATCGCCGGCACGCGAATCGGGCTGGTGATCAACGCGCTCGGCGACGACAGCGACGCACGATGCCGAGAGGTCAACGCGCTGGCCCGACAGTCCGCAGCGGACATGCGCGCGGCAGGTGCCGAAGTCGTCGAGGTCGAGATCCCCGACCTCGACACGCATCTGGCGGACACCAGCCAGTACGTCGCGTGCTCACGACACGACATCGACCTCTACCTCACCCAGCGGCCGACGCTGAGCCACCTCCGTGTCGCCGACATCGTGGAGAGCGGCAGGTATCACCCCGAACTCGATCTGCTGGAGGCCGTGAGCGCAGGTCCGGAAGACCCCGAATCCGACCCCGACTACACGGGAAGGTACGTCGCACGCGACAAGTTCACCCGCACCATCCTGAACGTCATGGATCGCCACGATCTCGACGCGCTGACCTACCCGACCACTCGCGTCCCCGCTCCGTCGAATGATGAGCGTCAGGAGTGGACTGTGCTGACCTTCCCCACCAACACCCTCATCGCCTCACAGGCTCTGCTGCCCTCGGTCACCGTTCCTGCGGGCTTCACTGCGGATGAGGTCCCCGTCGGCATCGAACTGGTCGGCCGTCCCCATCGTGAGGCGGATCTGTTCCGCTGGGCCGCGGGATACGAGCGCGCGTCGCAGCATCGGCGAGCGCCTGAACTGTAACGAGTAGGGCACCGGCCTCGCCGGTGTTCTTCGTCGCCTGCGCGGTGAAGAACACCGGCCGGGCGACGGCGCGTTCGGGTCAGATCCAGCCCGGGAGCCAGTTGTGGCTGAGCCAGAACGGGTAGGGCACGCTCATGCCGGTCCATACCGGGTAGAAGAACGCCGAGACGAGAGCCACCGCGACGAGGTACACGGCGACGGTGCGCTGACCGGCCCTCCGCCGGTGCAGGGGAGCGGAGCGGCGGCCGGCGAGCTCACGCAGCGCGACCGTGAGCGCGAGGACCAGGACCGGCATCATGACGATCGTGTAGAACTGGAAGATCGTGCGGCTCGGCACGAGCAGCCACGGCACGTAGGTCGCCAGGAGCCCGACCAGCGCGATCGTATGCATCGGGCCGACCGGCCGGCGCTCGATGAGCCCTCGCACGAAGCGATACAGCAGGTACAGTGCGGCCGCCACCCCGCCGTACCAGATCAGCGGATTCGGCACCGACGAGATCACGGCGATGCAGTGATCCGTGCCGCAGCCGGTGGGATCCGAGCCCACCCAGATCGCGGTGGGCCGCAGCAGCAGCGGCCACTGCCACGCGGGACTCGCGTAGGCGTGCGGGCTGGACAGCCCGATGTGGAACCCGTACATCGACTCGTGGTACTTCCACAGCGCGACCAGGGGATTGGCATCCGCCCCGCGGTCGTAGCCGCCGGACGTGACCAGCCAGCCCGCCCACGACACGAGATACGCGATCATCGCCGGGCCCACCATCAGCACGAACGAGACCGGCCCCTGCCGCAGCGCGGCATCGCTCGGCCACAGCGGGATCCCCGCGCGGCGGCGTGCGAGCGCGTCGGTGAACACCGTGTACAGGCCGAAGACTGCCAGGGCGTACAGTCCCGACCACTTCACCGCCGACGCCGCACCGAGCGTCGCCCCGGCGGCGATCAGCCAGGGCCGTGACCACAGGACGGGCCCGACCAGCCGCACCGGAGCGTCGTCGCCGGCGAAGCGGCGCGCCGCGACGATCCGGGCGTCGAGCAGCGGCAGCGAGCGATCCCGGTCGAGCAGCACGAACAGGAATCCGAGCAGGATGAAGAAGGTGAGGGCGCCGTCGAGCAGGGCGATCCGGCTCATCACGATGCCCAGGCCGTCGACCGCGAGCAGGCCGCCGGCGATCGTCGCGAACACCCGCGAGCGGGTCAGGTGCAGCGCGATGAGATAGAGCACGAGCACCGTCAGAGACCCGAGGATCGCGGTCGTCAGCCGCCAGCCCGTGCTGGAGCCCGGCCCCATCAGCGCCATGCCGAGCGCGATGATCCACTTCCCGAGCGGCGGATGCACGACGTACGACCCCGTCGTCTGCATCGCCGAGTCATCGCCGCGCGCCAGCTGCTGATCCGCGCCGTCGCCCCACGTGGCCTCGTAGCCGAGGTTCCACAGCGACCAGGCGTCCTTGACGTAGTACGTCTCGTCGAACATGATCTCGTGGGGATGCCCGAGGTTGATCAGCCTGAGCGCAGCGGCGAGCAGCATGACGACGAGCGGAGCGAGCCAGCCCAGCGCTCGCGCGCGCGTGGGATCTGCGAGTGCCCACGCAGCGAATCGCTCCCATCGCGTCGCGGAACGCGGCGTCGGGGGCGCGGGCAGGGTCACCTGCTCAGCCTAGGCAATCGGCATCGGAACGGCTGACGCCGCCCGCCTAAGCTGGTCGGGTGATCATCCTCGCCGCGACTCCGATCGGCAATCTCGGTGACGCATCGCGCCGCCTGATCGAGGTGCTCGAGAACGCCGAGATCGTCGCCGCCGAAGACACCCGCACCACCCAGCGGCTGCTGCAGGCGCTGAAGATCGAGAACCGTCCGCGTCTGATCGCTCTGCACGACCACAACGAGAAGCACAAGGCGGCCGAGCTCGCCGAGCTGGCCGAACAGCACGACATCGTGGTCGTCAGCGACGCCGGCATGCCCGCCGTGAGCGACCCCGGCTACGGTCTGGTCGCCGCCGCCGTCGACCGCGGCGTGACCGTCACGGCCATCCCCGGTCCGAGCGCCGTGCTCATGGCTCTCGCGATCTCGGGCCTGCCCACCGACCGGTTCACCTTCGAGGGCTTCCTGCCGCGCAAGCCGGGGGAGCGGCGTTCGGCGCTGACGGGGCTTGCCGCTGAGCCGCGGACGATGGTGTTCTTCGAGTCGCCGTCCCGGCTCGCGTCGTCGCTCGCCGACATGGGTGCGGCCTTCGGCGCCGAGCGGCGGATCGCGGTGTGCCGCGAGCTCACCAAGCTCTACGAGGAGGTGCGCCGCGGCACCGCCGTAGACCTCACTGCATGGGCCGAGCAGGGTGTGAAGGGCGAGATCGTCGTGGTCGTCGAAGGAGCAGCCGCGGTCTCCGTCTCCGCTGACGACGCGCTCGCACAGGTGCAGGCGCTCGTGGCATCCGGAACCCGCCTGAAGGACGCGTGCGCCGAGGTCGCCGCGGCGACCGGCCTCAGCTCCCGCGACCTGTACCAGGCCGCGCTCGCCGCGAAGCGGGCCTGATGCCCGCCGCCCTCTCGGTGCTGCCCCTCGTCGAGAGCACGGCATCTCGGCGAGTGAACGGCTCGTTCACGCGAACGACCCGTCCGTCCCCCGACGTCCCGTGCTCTCGACGGAGGGCGGTCGCATGACCGAGGCGATCGGTGCGGCATATGACGCGCGGGCGGCGGAATACGTCGCGCTGATCGGCGACATCGCGCAGACGGATGCCCGAGACCGGGCGCACATCGCCACGTGGCGCGACGAGACGCCGGGGCTGCTGCTGGATGCCGGATGCGAGCCGGGCCTGTGGACGCGCTTTCTGCATGATGGCGATCGCGACGTGCTCGGCATCGACCTCTCCGAGCAATTCATCGCGCACGCCTGCCGCGCGCATCCGCGCCTCGAGTTCAGGCAGGGCTCGTTCGCTGCACTTCCGCTGCCGGACGCCTCGCTCGGCGGCATCCAGCGCACCCCCGGCGAGGTCAGCTCGCGTCCACACGCCTCGCTCACCGCCGTCCGCGTCTGAGACCAGCCCGCAGGTCCCGTACACGACCCCACCGCCGAGGACATCACCGCTGACATCGCGTTTCACCTGAGTGGGCGGGAGGACGTTCCCGGAGTGAGCATCGGGGAGGGACCCGCGAAGCGGGAGGGGCACCCGTTCTGCGAGCGAAGGGAACGTCCTCCCGCCCGCCGCCCAGCACAAGAACGAGAACCAGGTCACGAATCAGAACGGCGCACCGTTCCCGCCTAGAATCGGGAGCATGCCCGCAGGCGAGTCCTTCTACATCACCACGCCCATCTACTACCCGTCCGACGTGCCGCACATCGGACACGGGTACACGACGGTGGCCGTCGACACGCTGTCGCGCTGGCACCGCCAGGCGGGTGACGACACCTGGATGCTCACCGGCACCGACGAGCACGGCCAGAAGATGCTGCGCGCCGCCGCGGCGAACGACGTCACCCCGCAGGAGTGGGTCGACAAGCTGGTCGGCGAGAGCTGGTTCCCGCTGCTGACCACCCTCGACGTCGCGAACGACGACTTCATCCGCACCACGCAGGAGCGGCACGAGAAGAACGTGCAGGTGTTCTTCCAGAAGCTGTACGACGCGGGCTACATCTACGCCGGCGAGTACGAGGCGCTGTACTGCGTGGGCTGTGAGGAGTTCAAGCCCGAGTCCGAGATCGTCGACGGTACCGGCCCCTTCGAAGGACTCAAGGTCTGCGCGATCCACTCCAAGCCGCTCGAGCTGCTGCAGGAGAAGAACTACTTCTTCAAGCTCAGCGAGTTCCAGGACCGCCTGCTCGAGCTGTACAAGACAGAGCCCGACTTCGTGCGCCCCGACTCGGCACGCAACGAGGTCATCTCGTTCGTCAGCCAGGGGCTCAAGGACCTGTCGATCTCGCGGTCGACGTTCGACTGGGGCATCCCGCTGCCGTGGGACGAGTCGCACGTCATCTACGTGTGGGTCGACGCGCTGCTGAACTACGTCACGGCGGTCGGCTACGGCGAGGACGACGCGACCTTCGCCCGCCGCTGGCCCGGCTACCACGTCGTCGGCAAGGACATCCTGCGCTTCCACGCCGTGATCTGGCCCGCGCTGCTGATGGCCGCCGGGCTCGACGTGCCCAAGGGCGTCTTCGCGCACGGCTGGCTGCTGGTCGGCGGCGAGAAGATGTCGAAGTCGAAGCTCACCGGCATCGCCCCCACCGAGATCACCGACGTGTTCGGCTCGGACGCCTACCGCTACTACTTCCTCTCCGCGATCGCGTTCGGCCAGGACGGCTCGTTCTCGTGGGAGGACCTCTCGGCCCGCTATCAGGCCGAGCTCGCCAACGGCTTCGGCAACCTGGCCTCGCGCACGGTCGCGATGATCCAGAAGTACTTCGACGGCGTCGTGCCGGCGCCGGCGGAGTACACCGAGCGCGACCTGGTGGTGCAGAAGAAGGTGGCGGATGCCGCTGCCGCGGCGGATGCGGCGATCGAGCACTTCCGCATCGATGAGGCCATCGACGCGATCTGGACGATCGTCGACGACCTGAACCTCTACATCACCGAGAACGAGCCGTGGGCGCTCGCTCGCGATGACGAGCAGCGCGAGCGCCTCGGCACCGTCCTGTACACCTGCGCCGAGGGCCTGCGCGCGCTCGCCGTGCTGCTGTCGCCGGTGATGCCGCAGTCGACGGCGAAGCTGTGGGATGCCCTGGGCGTGGAGGGCTCGCTCGGCGCGCTCACCGCGCAGCCCATCCGTGAGGCCGGCGTATGGGGCGCGCTGCAGGCCGGCACCACCGTGTCGACCCTCGCACCGCTGTTCCCGCGCGTGGAGCAGACCGCCTAGTCGCCATGGCTGACACCTACGTGCGCGAGCGCTCGGCAGAGGGCCGCAGGGACCTGCGGTACCCGGCGGCTCCCGAGCCGCTGACGGTGCCGGTGTACGACAACCACGCGCACCTGGAGATCACCGACGGCGTCGAGCCGCTGAGCCTGACGCAACAGCTCGATCGCGCTGCGGCGGTCGGCGTCGCCGGGGTCGTGCAGGCGTCCGGCGACATCGAGTCGTCGCGCTGGGCGGTGGATGCCGCGGCATCCGACCCCCGCGTGCTCGCCGCCGTCGCCATCCACCCGAACGACGCGCCCGTCTACGCCGCCGACGGGCGCCTCGACGAGGCGATCGCGGTGATCGACGAGCTCGCGGCGCACCCGCGCACGCGAGCCATCGGCGAGACCGGGCTCGACTACTTCCGCACCGGGCCCGACGGGCACGCCGCCCAGCACGAGTCGTTCGACGCGCACATCGCGTTGGCCAAGAAGCATGGCATCGCCATGCAGATCCACGATCGCGACGCGCACGACGACGTCCTCGAGACGCTGACCCGCGTCGGCGCCCCCGAAAAGACGGTGTTCCACTGCTTCTCTGGCGACGAGGCGATGGCGCGCATCGCTGCGGATGCCGGGTACTGGCTGTCGTTCGCCGGCAACCTCACGTTCAAGAACGCGCAGAACCTGCGCGACGCGCTCGCCGTCACGCCGCTGGACCGCATCCTCGTCGAGACCGATGCGCCGTTCCTCACCCCGGTGCCGCTGCGCGGACGCCCCAACGCGCCCTACCTCGTGCCGATCACGGTGCGGTTCATGGCCGCCGAGCTCGGCCTCGAGGTCGACGAGCTGTGCGCGCAGCTCGCGGCGAACACGCTCGCGGTGTACGGCGCGTTCGCCTGACGCCGTTCGCCTGACGCCGTTCGCCTGACGCTGCTGGCCTACGCCGCCTCCACCTCGCCGAGCGCGGGCTTCGCGGCGGCGATGTTCGAGATCTGCCGCCACATCAGCGCGAGCGTCAGCGCGGATCCGGCGAACGCGAACCACCACGGCGCCGTCAGCCCCCACGCCTGCGCGATGAGCCCACCGAGCGCCTGACCGAGCACCATGCCGCCGAAGACGCCGACCATGTTGACCGACGCCACCCGGCCCTGCAGCTCGTGCGGCACGAGACGCTGGCGCACCGTCGTCGAGATCGTGCCCCACACGAACGCATACGCGCCGAAGCCGAACATGATCACCAGCGCGACGACGCCGTTCGTCGTGAGCGCGAAGGCGAGGTGCATGACCACCTCGAGCGTCAGGCACACCTTCATGATCGTGGCGAACGAGACGTGCCGCTCCAGCCATCCGAAGCTCAGCGTGCCCAGCAGGCCGCCGACCGCCGATGCGGTTGTCAGCGCGCCGAAACCGACCGGGCCCATCCCGAGGTGCTCGGTCGCATACAGCACGAGGATGCCCCAAGGCGCAGCCCAGGTGACGTTGAACGCGAGGATGATCACGATCAGCGTGCGCACCGGCTTGTTGCGCCACGCCCAGCGCAGCCCCTGACCGATGTCGTGGCGCACCCTCGTGGGTTCCGCCCGCGGCGGCACGGGCTGGCGGGCGATCCGCGACACGAGGATCAGCCCGAGAGTGACGGCGAGCACTTGGGCGAGGAACGGCCAGAACGACCCGACGGCGAACAGGAACGCCCCCAGCGGCGGGCCGGCGAGCTGGTTCGCGATGAGGAAGCCGGCCTGCAGCCGTGCGTTGCCGACGCCGAGATCGGCGGGCTTCACCATCATCGGCAGCAGCGTGCTCGTGCTCGTGTCGGCGAACACCTCGGCCGTGCCGTACAGGAACGACACGACCAGCACGATCGCGATGTTCGCGGTGCCGGTCACGAGCAGCACCACGAGAGCGGTGACGATGACCGCCCGGATGCCGTGCGCGAGCATCACGAGCATCCGCCGCTCGACGCGGTCCGCGATTGCTCCCGCGTGCAGCCCGAACAGCAGCCACGGCAGGAACTGCAGCATGGCGCCCGAGGCGACGAGCATGGGCGATGACGTCATTGAGGCGATCAGCAGCGGAGAGGCGGCGAGGGCGATGCCGTCGCCGATGTTGCTCGTCCACGCGGCCGACATCAGCCACCGGAAATCGCGGCCGAGCCGGCGCGGGGCGATCAGCTCTCCGAGTGCGGTCACCCGCCTGATCTTAGGGTCAGCCACCGACATACGTGAGAATGGACCCATGACCGTCTCCCTGCTCGGCGCCACCGAGATCCGCCGACTCGCCGCCGAGCTCGACGTCACCCCCACGAAGAAGCTCGGGCAGAACTTCGTCGTCGACGCCAACACCGTCCGCAAGATCGTGCACGCGGCGGGCGTGCAGCCGGGGGAGCGGGTCGTCGAGATCGGGCCCGGGCTGGGGTCGCTGACCCTCGCGATCCTCGAGGCGGGCGCTGCGGTCACCGCGGTCGAGATCGACCACCGCCTCGCCGAGCGGCTGCCGCAGACCGCGCGCGAGCGGGGCGTGGCGGACGGCGCGCTGACGGTGGTGGATGCCGATGCCATGCGCGTCACCGAGCTGCACGGCGAGCCCACGGTGCTCGTCGCCAACCTGCCGTACAACGTCTCGGTGCCGGTGCTGCTGCACTTCCTCGAGACGTTCGGGTATCTGACGCGCGGTGTCGTGATGGTGCAGGCGGAGGTCGCCGAGCGGCTCGCCGCGAAGCCGGGGTCGAAGATCTACGGCGCACCGAGTGTGAAGGCCGCCTGGTACGGGCCGTGGCGGCTGTGCGGCACCGTGTCGCGGCAGGTGTTCTGGCCGGTGCCGAACGTCGACAGCCTGCTCGTCGGCTTCGAGCGCGACAAGACCCCGCGCGGTGCGGACGACGAGCGTCGGCGCACCTTCCAGATCGTCGACGCCGCGTTCAACCAGCGCCGGAAGATGCTGCGTCAGGCCCTGTCGGGGCTCTACGGCGGCTCGGCCGCGGCATCCGCCGTCCTGGAGGCCGCCGGTGTCGCGCCCACCGCACGCGGCGAAGACCTCACCGTCGACGACTACCACCGCATCGCGCGGGTGCAGCCCGAAGCGACACCGGTGCCGATAGCCTGACACCGTGACCGAGAAGCGCTTCACCCCGGACGTCCCAGAGATCCACCGGCCGTATGTCGCGGCCGCCGAGCGCTATCAGCGCTTCGCCTACCGTCAGGTCGGCACGAGCGGCCTCTACCTGCCGCCGATCTCGCTCGGGCTGTGGTGGAACTTCGGCGACAACATCCCCCTCGACAACCAGCGGGCACTCCTGCGCCACGCGTTCGACAGCGGGATCACGCACTTCGACCTGGCGAACAACTACGGACCCCCGTACGGCTCGGCCGAGAAGAACTTCGGCCGCATCATGACCGAGGATCTCGCCCCGTACCGCGACGAGCTGATCGTCTCGTCGAAGGCGGGCTGGGACATGTGGCCGGGCCCGTACGGCGATCTGGGCAGCCGCAAGTACATCCTCGCCAGCGCCGAGCGATCGCTCGCCAGCATGCGCCTCGACTACGTCGACATCTTCTACTCGCACCGCGTCGACCCGGTCACCCCGGTGGAGGAGACGATCGGCGCGCTCGACACGCTGGTGCGCCACGGCAAGGCCCTCTACGTCGGCATCTCGTCGTACAGCGCCGAGCGCACCGAGGCCGCGCTCGCCGTGGCGCGCGACCTCGGCACCCCGCTGGTGATCCACCAGCCGTCGTACTCGATGCTCAACCGCTGGGTCGAAGACGGCCTGACCGACACCCTGCGAGCGGCCGGCATGGGCGCGATCGCCTTCACACCGCTGGCTCAGGGACTGCTCACCGGCAAGTACCTCGGCGACGGCACGGCCGACCGCGCCCAGAAGCGCGGCTCGCTGCCCGACCGGCCCGTCTCCGACGAGGGACTCGCCGTGCTGCGCGGACTCAACGACATCGCCGCCGATCGCGGGCAGACGCTCGCGCAGATGGCGCTGCAGTGGACCCTGCGCGACCCCGTCGTCGTCTCGGCGCTGATCGGCGCCTCCCGGCCCGAGCAGATCGACGAGAACATCGCGGCGGTCGACGGGCCGGCGTTCACCGACGACGAGCTCACGGCGATCGACGCGCTCGCGCACGGCATCGACGTGAACCTCTGGTCCGTGTCGTCGGAGCTGTGATGGCGCCCAGACCGGATGCCGTGCACGTCAGGGCTCCCGGCAAGATCAACGTCTACCTGGGCGTCGGTCCGCGCCACGACGACGGCTATCACTCCCTGGCCACCGTCTTCCAGGCCGTGTCGCTGTACGAGGACGTCTACGCGTCTCCCTCCGACGGGTTCAGTCTCGAGGTGGAGGGGGAGGTCGACGTCTCGGGCGTGCCCCTCGACGACCGCAATCTGGCGATGCGGGCCGCCAAGCTGCTCGCGCAGACGGCGGGGGTGGATGCCGGGGTGCACCTGCGCATCCGCAAGGGCGTTCCCGTGGCCGGCGGGATGGGCGGTGGCTCCGCCGACGCGGCCGCCGCGCTCGTCGCGTGCGACGTGTTGTGGGGCACCGAGGTGGGCGCGCACCGCCTGCACGACCTGGCGGCGCGTCTCGGCGCCGATGTGCCGTTCGCGCTGCACGGGGGCACCGCGGTCGGCGCGGGGCGCGGCGACGAGCTGACACCCGCGCTCGCCCGCGGACGCTTCGACTGGGTGCTCGTGCTGAGCGCGCAGGGCCTGTCGACCCCGGAGGTGTACGGCCGGCTCGACCTGCTGCGCGCCCAGGAGGGAGCCGTGGCCGACGACCCGCCGATGTCGCTCGACGTGCCGTTTCCCGTGCTGCAGGCACTGCGGGCAGGGGATGCCCACGACCTGGCCGCGGCCATGATGAACGACCTCGAGGCGGCCGCGGTGATCGACCGTCCCGATCTCGGCGCGACGCTGATCGACGGCATCCGCTTCGGCGCCCTCGGCGGCCTCGTCTCCGGCTCCGGACCGACGATCGCGCTGCTGTGCGAGAGCCCCGAGCACGCCCGCTCGGTGCAGGATCAGCTGCGCAGCTCCGGCCGTCGGGCACTGCACGTGCACGGGCCGGTGCCCGGCACCCGCGTCGTCGTCTCCTGAGGTGCCTGGGTCGCCCACGGGATATTCCCCGTGCGGCCCGTCCGTGTGCGCCGAGCACGCCGCCTCTGTGAGGATGGAGCGATGGCTGCACAGAAGAACTGGCGTGTGCGTCTGGTCGACGCGATCCGCGTCGACGCCGCATCCCGCCCCGAGACCCAGGCGATCCTCTCCGTCGACGAGATGTACGCCCGGCGCGTGATCGAGCTCGCGATGCGCATCGCCGAAGCCCTCATCGCCGTGGGCGCGTCCGCGAACGAGGTGGTGCTCTCGGCAACGCGTGTGTCTGCGGCGCTCGGTATCCGCCCCGTGCACGTCGACATCACCTTCAACTCCATCGCCGTGTCGTATCAGGGCGGCGAGTCCGACCCGCCCTTCACGGCGATCCGCGTGGTGCGCGCACCCGTTCCCGACCACGCGAAGCTGCAGCAGCTGCAGGCCCTCGTGTCCGACATCGAGGCGGGGCTGGCCTTGCCGGAGGCGCGGGTGCGGTTCCACGCCATCCGGCGCCTGCCGTTCCGCTATCGGCCGACCGTGATCGTGCTCGCGCAGGGGCTGCTTGCCGTCGGCGTCTGCCTGCTCTACGGCGCCTCGTGGATCACGACGCTCATCGCGTTCCTCGCCGCGTGCGGTGCGGCGCTGACCCAGCGCTGGATGGCGCGGATGCACGTGCCCTTCTTCTTCTCGCAGGCGGCGGGCGCGCTCGTGGTCACGGCGTTCGCCGCCGCTGCGAACACGCTGCGCAGTCAGGGCGTGGCGCCCTTCGACCAGGTCGGCATCGCCGTGATCGTGGCGGCCGGGATCGTGCTCATGCTCGCCGGGATGTCTGTGGTGGCAGCCGCGCAGGACGCGATCGACGGCTTCGCGCTCACCGCGGGCGGCCGCATCCTCGATCTGGCGCTGCTCACCCTCGGCGTCGTCGTCGGCATCGTGGGCGGCGTGTCGCTCGCGCAGCGACTGGGGATCGGCTTCACGCTCTCGACCGACCCGCCGTCGCTCGGCCCCGGTTCGATGCAGGTGGTGGGAGTCGTGCTGATCGCGGTCACCGTCGCGGTGTGGAACGGCGCGACGTCGCGCACCATCCTCGTCTCGGCCGTGCTCGGCGCGATCGCGTGGGGCGGGTTCAGCGCCGGCACGGCCGGAGGGTTCGGCGTGCCGATCGCCAGCGCGGCGGGCGCGCTGATCGCGAGTTTCGTGGGCACGCTCATCGCCCACCGCCTGCACGTCCCGTCGATCGCGGTGACGACCGCCGCGATCGTCCCGATGGTGCCCGGGTCGGTCGTGTACCGCGGTCTGCTGGGGATCGTCGAGGCGCAGGACGACCCGATCCTGCTCATCATCGCATTCGCCGACCTGATGCAGGCGGGCGCGGTGGGCCTGGCGCTGGCATCCGGCGCATCCCTCGGTCTCGTCCTCGGCGCACCGGTGCGTGACACGCTGCAGAGCGTCGTGCGTCGTCGCGGCCGCATCCGCTGAGCCGCGGTCGCCGTCGCGGCGCGGATATGCTGAGTGCCGCAGACTCTGCGGCGCCGAGGAGGGATCAGTGAGCGAGGTGACCGCGTCCGACGACGCCCCTGACTCCTTCGACCGCATCGCTGCCGACCTCCTCGCGCTCAAAGAGGCCACACCGATCTCGTACGCCGAGATCGGACGGCGGATCGGCGAGCAGCGGATAGACCGCGGGGTCGCCGACGCGGCCGCCTTCCCGCCGCGCAGCACCGTCTACGACGCGTTCCGCGCCGGTCGAACCCGCATGGATCCCGTGCTGCTGCACGACATCGTCACCGCCCTCGGCGCGGGGGACGACGAGGCGCGGCGGTGGGTGGAGCGTGCCCGACGGCTGCGGCGCACCACCGAGCGGGCACCTCGGGCGCGTGTGGTGCTCACCCCGCCGTCGATCACCGTTCCCGTTCCGACGGGGATGCGTCGTGTCGCGAGCGCGAGCAGTCCGCGGTGGGGGAGCGCGTGGCTTCTCATGCTGTGCTGCACCGGACTGAATCTGCTCGGGATCATCGTCGTGCAGGCGCTTCATCTGCCGATCTACCTCGACATGGTCGGGACAGCGGCCGCCTCGATCATCCTCGGCCCGTGGCACGGCGCGTTCGTCGCGACGGCGGGCAACCTCCTCGGCTTCACCGTCGGCGCTCCCGGAGCAGCCCCCTACGCGCTGGTGAGTGTCACCGGCGCCCTCGTCTGGGGATACGGCGTCAGGCGGTTGCGGATGGGTGACGACATCGGACGGTACTTCGTCCTGAATCTGCTGGCCGCGACGGCGTGCTCCGTGGTCGGCTCGTCTCTCAACGTGATCCTGTTCGGCGGCCTCAGCGGGCACGGCTCCGATTCGGTCACGGCATCGATCGTGACTCTGGGGCTGCCGCTGCTCGCCGCTGCGCTCTCGGCCAACATCCTCACATCCGTCATCGACAAGGTGCTGACCGGCTTCATCGCCCTCACGCTCTTCGTCTGGCTGCACCGCACGGCGAGCTGCCCTGCCGCGCACATGCCGCTCGTCGATCGTCTGAGCGCACCGGCGGTGCCGCCGCAGCCGCCTGCGCCGATCTAGACGGCGATCTCGCGCCGACGATGGGCGAACGCGGAGCAGGCACCGCCTAGCCTTGAGGTGATGGCACATCTACTGGGGGCCGAGGCCCTGCACCTGGAGTATCCGACCAAGGTCGTCTTCGATTCGGTCACGATCGGAGTCGACGAGGGCGACCGCATCGGCATCGTCGGCCGCAACGGCGACGGCAAGTCGAGCCTGCTCGCGATGCTCGCGGGGCGGCGGGAGCCGGATGCCGGACGGGTGACCGTGCGCGGCGGCACGAGCATCGGCGTGCTCGACCAGGCCGACACCCTCGATGACGACCTCACCGTCGGCCGTGCCGTGGTGGGAGACACACCCGAGCACGAGTGGGCGGGGGATGCGAAGGTGCGCGACGTCATCGCCGGTCTCGTCGCCGATCTCGGCTTGGACGCACCGGTCACATCGCTCAGCGGCGGGCAGCGCCGCCGGGTGTCGCTGGCCCGGCTGCTCGTCGGCGACTGGGACATCATCGCGCTCGACGAGCCCACCAACCACCTCGACGTCGAAGCCGTCACCTGGCTCGCGGCGCACCTCAAGGGCCGCTGGCCGAAGAACGCCGGCGCGCTGCTGGTCGTCACGCACGACCGCTGGTTCCTCGATGAGATCTGCACCGCGACGTGGGAGGTGCACGATCGCATCGTCGAGCCGTTCGAGGGCGGGTACGCCGCCTACATCCTGCAGCGCGTCGAGCGCGACCGCATGGCCGCCTCGTCGGAGGCGAAACGGCAGAACCTCGCCCGCAAGGAGCTCGCCTGGCTGCGCCGCGGAGCGCCCGCCCGCACGAGCAAGCCGAAGTTCCGCATCGACGCCGCGAACGCCCTGATCGCCGACGTGCCGCCGATCCGCGACACCGTCTCGCTGCAGTCGCTGGCGGTCTCGCGCCTGGGCAAGGACGTGGTGGACCTGCTGGATGCCGGGGTGAGCTACGGCGAGAAGACCGTGCTGAAAGACGTCGAGTGGCGCATCGCGCCCGGCGAGCGCACCGGCATCCTCGGGGTGAACGGCGCCGGCAAGTCCACCCTGCTCGGGCTGGTCGCCGGCACCGTCGACCCCACCAGCGGGCGGGTGAAGCGCGGCAAGACCGTGCAGGTGCGCACCCTCACCCAGCAGGTCGATGAGCTCGAGCAGCACTGGAACGACCCGGTGCGCACCGTCATCGACGGCCTGCGCACCTCGTACACGTTCGGCCCTTCGACAGGCTCCGGCCCCCAGTCGCGGACGGCAGAGCTCACCCCGGGGCAGCTTCTCGAGCGGCTCGGCTTCACCTCGGCGCAGCTGTCGACCCCGGTGAAAGACCTCTCCGGCGGTCAGCAGCGCCGACTGCAGCTGCTGCTCGTGCTGCTCGACCAGCCGAACGTGCTCATCCTCGATGAGCCCACCAACGACATGGACACCGACATGCTCGCCGCCATCGAGGACCTCCTCGACTCGTGGCCGGGCACCCTGCTGGTCGTCAGTCACGACCGGTACTTCCTCGAGCGGGTCACCGACCAGCAGTACGCCGTGCTGCGGGGGCATCTGCGGCACCTCCCGGGCGGTGTCGACGAGTACCTGCGGCTGCGCGATCTCGAGAGGCGGGACCGGGTCGAGTCGCCGGCCGGCGCTCAGCCGGCACCGGCGAAGGCATCCGGTCTGGACGGCGCCGCGCGGCGCGCGGCGGAGAAGGAACTCGCGGCTCTCGAGCGGCGCATGCAGAAGCTGAACGATCAGATCGACCGGGCCAAGCACGACCTCGCCGACCACGACCAGTCGGACTACACCGGCCTCGGCGAGCGGATGCAGCAGATCCAGTCTCAGCAGGACGAGGTCGATGAGCTCGAGCTGCGCTGGTTCGAGCTCACCGAAGAGCTCGGCTGAACCGAAGAGTTCGGCTGTGCGGCATCCGGAACGATCTTCTGGCTGCGGTCACCTGCCGAGCGCGTACACGATGAGCAGCATCGTGACGACGAAGCCGCACGCGTAGTTGATCCACAGGAAGTGCCGCCAGCCGCGATTCGCCGCACCCGAGTCGGCATCCGACACCGAGCGGTAGGGCGCTGCCGCCCACAGGTACGGCAGGGCGAGCACGGCTGCCAGCGCGCCGGGGAATCCAGCGAAAAGCATGAGCACTCCGGCTGCCGACCAGCAGGCGAGCGCGAGACGCACCGTGCGCGCCGCACCCAGCGCGGTGGCGATCGACGAGATGCCGCCCTCACGGTCGGGCACCACGTCCTGCACGGCGCCGAACGCGTGGCTCGCGACCCCCCACAGGAAGAACGCGCTCAGCAGAGCGACGAGCCCGGGCGTGACGGTACCGCCGGCGAGGGCGAAACCGTACACCGCAGGGCTCACGAAGTGGATGCTCGAGGTCACCGAGTCCAGCACCGGCACCTCTTTGAAGCGGAACGGCGGCGCCGAGTATGCGACGACCGCGAACAGGCTGATCGCCAGGATCAACCATGACAGCGGCGAGCCGAGCACGATCAGCGCGACGACGAACGGCGCACTCAGCGCGATCGACGTCACGAGCACGGTGCGGTGCCGCTGCGGCGACAGCAGCGCCCCCTCGACACCGCCCTTGCGCGGATTCGCGAGGTCGGAGGCGTAGTCGAACACGTCGTTGATGCCGTACATAGCCAGGTTGTAGGGCACGAGGAAGAACAGGGTGCCGATCACCCAGCGGGCGTCGACGGCGCCCGCCACGAGCAGATACGCGGCCGCGAACGGGTAGGCGGTGTTGATCCAGCTGAGCGGCCGCGATGCGGCCAGCAGATCACCGATCATCGGCACGCTCCCTCCTCAGCCGCGACCACAGCGCCGGCAGCAGGATGACCGCCGCGAGCGGGTAGGCGAAGTCTTCGAGCGGGGCTTCGCCGATCCGGATGCCCGAGATGTGCGCGCTCGAGTAGTCGAACAGGCCCACGGCGATCATCACGTTGTCGAACACGGCGGTGAGCAGCACGAGCGCGGCCGCCGCCACCACCAGCGAGGTCGCAGACGGCATCCGGTCGCGGCGTCGGACGACGAGCGCGACGACGACGGCCGCGAGGAGGAACCCTGCGCACAGCAGCACGTAGCTCATGCCCTCGCCTTCCGTCGTGCGGCGAGCACCTTCTCGGCGCCGCACACGAGCACCATGGTCAGCTCGCACAGGAACAGCAAGAAGATCGGCTCCTCGATCGGCAGCTCGGGGGCGAGCAGGATGCCGGTGGCGAACGCGCCGTCATCGCGGAAGAAGATGCCCAGGCCGATCCCGGCGAGATCCCAGAGCAGGAAGAACGCGGTGCCCAGCAGCAGCACGATCACCGCTCGTGCCGGATCACGGCCGAGGAACAGCCGGTGACGCACATCCAGCAGCACCATGCCCGCGAGCGACACGAGCAGCGCGATCAGGTAGGCGGCGCTCACAGCGTCGCCGCCAGTGGCTCCGGAAGCGGGCCCGCCGAGACGTCACCGCGCAGACGCTTGACGACCAGCTCTGCGCTGATCAGGCACATCGGCAGCCCGATGCCCGGGATGGTCGTGGCGCCGGCGTACAGCAGGCCGTCGACCTTCGACGACATGTTCGCCCCGCGCAGGAACGCGCTCTGCCGCAGGGTGTGCGCGGGGCCGAGGGCACCGCCGCGCCACGCGCCGAAGTCGCGTTCGAAGTCGGCTGGACCGATCGTGCGGCGCACGACGATGCGCTCGCGCAGGTCGGGCACACCGCACCACGCCGCGATCTGCTCGATCGCCGCGTCAGCCGCGCGTTCGACCCGGTCATCTCCGGTGCCGTCGACGCCTCCGGCGCCGATCGACGTGTCGGCCGGGACCGGGATGAGCACGAACAGGTTCTCGTGCCCTTCGGGGGCGACGTCGTCGGTCGCACTGGGCCGGCAGACGTACAGCGACGCCGGATCGGGGATCCGCCTGCCCTCACCACGACGCCCTCTGCCGTAGATCGCGTCGAACCCCTCCTCCCACTGCTTCGTGAACAGCAGCGTGTGGTGCGCGAGCTGTGGCAGCTCGCCGCGCACGCCGAGCAGGGCGAGCACGGCGCCGGGTCCCGGGTCGCGCCCGTCCCACCAGGCATCCGATCTCGTGCGGTGCTCGGGATCCAGCAGCTGCTGCTCGGTGACGTGCAGATCGGCCGTCGACACCACCACATCTGCGGGCAGCTGCTCGCGCGTGCCGTCGGCGAGTTCGACCTCGACCCCCGTCGCGGCGCCGCCGTCGACCGTGATGCGCGTGGCGCGGCATCCGGTGCGGATGTCGACCCCCTCCGCTCTCGCCACGCGGGCGATGGCCGCGATCACGGCGGTGAACCCGCCGCGCGGGTACAGCACGCCCTGCCCGATGTCGAGATGACTCATCAGGTGGTACATGCCCGGGGCCTTTGCGGGCGAGGTGCCGAGGAACACGGCCGGGTACCCGAGAATCTGCTGCACACGCGGCTCGCGGCTGTGCCGGCGGATGCGCCGGTCGAGCGGCTCGGCGAGCAGGCGCGTGAGCGTCGGCAGCCCGCGCAGGGTGCGCGGCGTGAGCAGCGGGCGCAGCGACTCGTAGGTGCTGTACAGGAACATCGACGTGGCGAGATCGTAGGTGTCAGCGGCCGATGCGAGGTAGCGGTCGAGCTGCTGCTCGGCATCCGGATCCAGGGCGACGAGCGCGTCCCTGGCATCGTCGGCCGGCAGGTCGAACGGCTCCGCGTCGTCTTCGAAGTAGACCCGGTAGGCCGGGTCGAGTCGCACGAGGTCGAGCTGCTCGGCAGACGACGTGCCGAGCAGGCGGAAGAAGTGATCGAACACCTCGGGCATCAGGTACCAAGAGGGGCCGGTGTCGAAGCGGAAGCCGCCCGACTCCCAGCTGCCGGCTCGGCCGCCCAGCTCGTCTCGCGCCTCGACGAGGGTGACGGATGCGCCGTCCCGGGCGAGCAGAGCGGCGGTGGCGAGGCCGGAGATGCCCCCGCCGATGACGACGACGCGCGTCATGCGGTCTTCCTTCCTGCGGCGGCGTTCGCCAGGATGCGCAGCTTGTGCCCGAGCGGCACCGAGACGCGGGTGGATCGCAGCTCGACGGCCGGCGTCGCGCGCAGCTGCTCGTTGAGTCGGCCGAAGAGCGCCGCGGCGGCCGTCGTCGCCCGGCGGGAGCCGCGCGGCAGCCGCGCGATCGCCTCGCGGGCGACGGCGAGGTCCTCGGCGATCTCGTCGACCACCGCCTCCTTCTCGTGGTCGGTGAAGGTCTGCGGGTCGAGGCCTGGGATGTACGAGCGGCCCAGCCGCCCGGCGTCATCCGCCAGATCGCGCAGGAAGTTCACCTTCTGGAACGCCGCGCCCAGGCGACGTGCGCCCTCTTCGAGCTGATCGTCGAGCGTGAATCCCGGATGCTCGAGCGCGAACACCCGCAGGCACATCGAGCCCACCACCTCGGCGGAGCCGTGGATGTAGCGGCGGTACTGCTCGAGATCGAAGCGCGGGTGCGCGGTGGCATCCATCCGCATCGACCCGAAGAACGGCTGCACGAGCTCGGCGCCGATGCCGGTGCGCCGCGCCGTGGCGGCGAAGGCGTGCACGACGAGGTTCGCGCTGAACCCGCAGTCGATCGCGTGCAGGGTGTCCTGCTCGAGCGCGTCGAGGATGGCCAGCACCTCGGTCTGCTGCAGCCCCGCCTCCGACGCCGGGCCGTCGACGATCTCGTCGGCGACGCGCACGAGGGCGTACACATCGGCGATCCCGCCGCGCACCTCGCGCGGCAGCAGCCGGCTCGCGTAGCCGAACGACGTCGAGTATCCGCTGATCACGTGCGCCGAAGCCGCATGCGCCGTGCGGGTGTACAAGTCGAGCGCGGGTTCGGCCCTCACGACTGCCGCTCCGCGCAGCGTTCGGCGATCTGCGCGAGTTCGGTGCGCAGCCCGGTGGGCAGGGGAGCGATGGCGATCGCGTGCAGCACGTCGTGCAGCACCCCGTCGATGACCCGCTGCATCCGCTCGACCGCCCCGCAGTGCACCAGCGCGGCGCGCAGCCGGTCGGCGTCGGACGTCTCGAGCGGGGCGCGCCCGAACAGGGGACGCACGGCTTCCCACTCCGGGGTGCCCTCGGCGAACGCGACGAGCAGCGTGCGCTTGCCCTCACGCAGGTCGCCGATGACGCTCTTGCCGGTGCTGCTCTCGGCGCCGAACACCCCCAGGGCGTCGTCGCGCAGCTGGTACAGCAGCCCCAGTCGCGATCCGATCCACTCCAGCGCCTCCACGACCTGGTCGGTGGCGCCGGCGAGCAGCGCCCCCACCCGCAGCGGTGCGGCGAACGAGTACGCGGCGGTCTTCTGCTCGATCATCCGCAGGATGTCCTCCTGCTCGGCGTGCATGACACCCTTCGCGTACCCCACGTCGGCGTGCTCTCCCGCGGCGGTGAGGATCAGCGCGTCATCGATCACGCGGTGCAGGGTCGCGGCGACCGGATGCCCGACCTCGGCGACCAGCACGTGCGTGCCGCTGATCAGCAGGTCGCCGGCGAGCAGAGCCGACGCCTCACCCCACGCCGTGGCGGTGTGCGGAGCGTGCCCGTCGTCGAGCGCGGCGGCGGCGAACCGGCCGGCGAGGTTCGGCTTGCCGCGGCGCACCAGATCGCGGTCGAGCACGTCGTCGTGCAGGAGAAGGGCGGTGTGCAGCACCTCGAAGGCCGCCGCCGCGCACAGCGCCGAGTGCTCCTCGACACCGCCCAGGCTCTCGTGCGCGAGCAGCAGCAGCCGGGGCCGCAGACGCTTCCCGCCCTGCGTGGCGTCAGCCGCCCTGCGCCACAGATCGCCGTAGCGGCCGCCCATCGCATCCGCTCGTTCGATCCGGTCGGCGAAGAACCGATCGATGATCTCGTCCAGGCGCGGGTCGACCGCTGTCTCCAGCCTCATGCGACCCTCCGCCATGCGGTGGCGTGTATGGATCCGGCGGGCGCCGAGAGCTGCTGCGCCTGCAGCACGAGCCAGGGGCTGAACGCCCACGGTGCCGCGGTGAGCGCGGCGGCGAGATCCTCCGGGCTCACCCAGCGGGCATCCATCGCCTCGTCCGGGTTGAGCGTCGGCTCGCCCACCGCGCGGGCGGTGTAGACGGGGCAGATCTCGTTCTCGACCACTCCCGAGGCATCCACGGCCCGGTATCGGAAGTCGGGCAGCTCGAGCTGCAGATCCGCGATCTCGAGACCGAGCTCGTCCTGTGCTCGGCGGTGCACGGCATCCGGAATCGCCTCGAACGGCGCGGGGTGACCGCAGAACGCATTCGTCCAGGTGCCGGGCCAGGCGCGCTTGGTCAGCGCCCGCCGGGTCAGCAGCAGCCGGCCCTCGTCGTCGCGCACGTGGCACGAGAAGGCGAGGTGCAGGGGGGTCTCGTCGTGGTGCACTTCGTCCTTCGGGGCGACACCGCTCGGGTTTCCGTCGTCGTCGAGAAGGATCACGCGCTCGGGGGAGTGGGTCACTTCGGCCTCCTGTGTATTCGCTAGACAGGCTAGCTTTCAACTCGGGATATATCCACATCTGACGTAAAATCAACCGCATGCCCAAGATCATCCCGTCCGGTGCGCCGGGCCCGGTCATGCACGACCCGCGCCTGAACGATCCGGAACAGGAGCTCGTGCGCACCGGCGACCTCACGCCGGGCGAGCTGGAGAGCGTGCTCGAGGTGCTCGAGGCCATGCGCCGCTGGCGCGAGGCCGAACGCGAGCACAGCGAGGCATCGCAGCGGTACATGCGCCTGAGCGAGAGCGACATGAGGGCGCTGCGCCTGCTCATCGCCGCGGGAAACCAGAGGCTCCCGATGACCCCCAGCGCGATGGCCGGCCAGCTCGGCATCTCCACCGCCTCGACGACCAAGCTGCTCGACCGCCTCGAGCGCGGCGGTCACGTCGTGCGGCGCGCCCACCCGGACGACCGGCGCAGCCTGGTCATCGAGGTGACCGACGAGACCCGCCACGCCGCGCGCGCGACGGTCGGTCGCGAGCACGCCCGCCGCTTCGACGTCATCGCCGAGCTCAGCCGCGAGCAGCGCCGCACCGTCGCCGACTTCTTCGACGCGATGGCGGCCACCGCCCAGCGTGACGCCGTGTGACGAGCCGATTCTGAGGTGGCGCACGATCCCGCATACGTTTTCGGAGTCCCCCACGAGAGGAAGAACCCGAGAATGTCCCGCCGTTTCACCACCCTCACCGCTGCAGCCGCAGCGGTCGCCCTCGTCACCGGTCTCACCGGCTGCGCATCCGCCGGCGCCGGATCCGACGGCGCCGCAGACGTCGTCAAGATCGGCGTGGTCGGCAAGAGCGACCCGCAGTGGGCCGCTTTCGAGAAGGCGGCGAAGGCCGCGGGAATCGAGATCGACCTGGTCGACTTCGGGTCGTACGAGCTGCCCAACCCGGCACTGACCGAGGGCGAGATCGACCTCAACCAGTTCCAGCACGTGATCTACCTCGCCCAGTACAACGAGGCGGCCGGTGAGGATCTGGTGGCCATCGGCTCGACGCAGACCTATCCGCTCGGCCTGTACTCGTCGAAGTACGACGACGTGAAGGACATCGCCGAGGGCGAGACGGTCGCCGTCCCCGACGACGCGTCGAACCAGGCGCGTGGACTGCTCGTGCTGCAGTCGGCCGGCCTCATCGAGCTCAAGGACGGCGGCTCTCCGTTCTCCGATCTCTCCGACGTCGACGAGGCGAAGTCCAAGGTCAAGGTGACCGCTCTCGAGGCTGCGCTGACCCCCGAGGCACTGCCCGACGTCGCGGCGGCCATCATCAACAACGACTTCGTCGAAGGGGCGGGTCTGAAGTTCGACGACGCGCTGTTCACCGACGACGCGTCAGACCCGGCCGCGGCTCCCTACGTGAACATCTTCGCCTCGCGCGCAGACGACGCCGACAACGAGACCTACCTGAAGCTCATCGAGATCTTCCAGACCGACGCGGCCGTGCAGAAGGGCCTCGCCGAGTCGTCCGGCGGAACCGGCGTGACGGTGCAGCTCTCGCAGGAGGACCTGGCGAAGACGCTGAAGACCGTGCAGAAGGACGTCGCCGGCAACAGCTGATCCGCACGGATCTGAGAGAATCGGGCGGCGCGGTGTGCGTCGCCCGATTCTCCGTGTCCGGGTGGCCGACGCCCGACACCCCCACCCACCCGAAACCGGAGTGAACCCATGCCCATCGTCTCGCTCGAGAACGTGTCGAAGCGATACCCGTCCCCTCAGCGCGCAGGGGAGCAGGTCACCGCGGTCGACGACGTCACCCTCCACATCGAGAAGGGGGACGTCTACGGCATCATCGGCTACTCGGGAGCCGGCAAGTCCACCCTCGTGCGTCTCATCAACGCCCTGGAGCCCGCCTCCGAGGGGCGGATCACCGTCGACGACGTCGAGGTCACCGCGCTCTCGGAGCGCGAGCTGCGAGCCGTGCGCACCGGCATCGGCATGATCTTCCAGCAGTTCAACCTGTTCTCGGCGAAGACCGTGCGGGCCAACATCGCGTACCCGCTCAAGCTCGCCGGCTGGTCGAAAACCGACATCGACGCGCGCGTCACCGAGCTGCTGTCGTTCGTCGGTCTCAGCGACAAGGCGCGCTCGTACCCCGAGCAGCTCTCCGGCGGTCAGAAGCAGCGCGTCGGGATCGCCCGTGCGCTCGCGACCCGCCCCGCGATCCTGCTCGCCGACGAGGCCACCAGCGCGCTCGACCCGGAGACCACGCATGAGGTGCTCGCCCTGCTCAAGCGGGTCAACGAGGAGCAGGGGGTCACCATCGTGGTGATCACGCACGAGATGGACGTGATCCAGACGATCGCGACGAAGGTCGCCGTGATGGATCGCGGTCGCGTGATCGAGCAGGGCGACGTGTTCGAGGTCTTCTCGGCTCCCCGGCATCCGGCCTCGCAGCGCTTCGTGGGGACGGTGGTCAAGGGCGTCCCCTCTCCGGCCGAGCGGGCCGTGCTGCGCGAGCGGCACAGCGGGCGCCTCGTGACGTTCTCGTTCCGCGACGGCGGGCCGTCCCAGGCGCAGCTCTTCGTCGACCTGGCCGAGGCCGGGCTGGAGTTCGAGCTCGTGTTCGGCGGCATCAACGACATCCGCGGTCGGGCGTTCGGCCATCTGACCCTCGCCATCCGCGGCGACGAGACGCGCATCGACGAGGCACTCGCCCGCATCGGCCGCCAGGTCGAGGTGACCGACATCGAGCGGGAGGAGGAGCGCTGATGGATCGTCTCGTCGAACTCGCCCCGGAGTTCTGGCAGGCAGCTGTCGAGACTCTGTACATGGTGTCGCTGACCCTGCTCTTCGGCGGGATCCTCGGTGGCCTGATCGGCATGGGTCTGTACCTCACCAGGCCGGGCGGCATGCTGCAGAACCGCACGGTGTCGTTCGTGCTGAATTTGTTCATCAACTTCTTCCGGCCGATCCCGTTCGTGATCCTCATCACCGTGCTGATCCCGTTCTCGCGCTTCGTCGTGGGCAGCGGCATCGGCACCAACGCGGCGATCGTCGCGCTCGTGGTCGCGTCGATGTTCGCCATCGGGCGCATCGTCGAGCAGCACCTGGTCGGCGTCTCGCCCGGGGTCATCGAGGCCGCGCGCGCGATGGGAGCAGGTCCGTGGCGCACCCTGTTCACCGTGGTCATCCCGGAGGCGCTGGGCCCGCTCGTGCTGGGCTACACGTTCGTCATCGTGGCGCTCATCGACATGACGGCGATGGCCGGGTACATCGGCGCCGGCGGTCTCGGCAATTTCGCCCTCACCTACGGGCGTCGCCAGTTCGAGCCGGTCGTGATGTGGGCCGCCGTGCTGCTGATCGTCGTGTTCGTGCACTTCGCGCAGACGCTGGGCACCTGGCTCGCGCGCCGGATCATGCGCCGATAGCCCTTTCGCGACGACGAACCGCGTGCCATCCTCGCAGCAGGTGGAAAGGCATGTCATGGGTACCGAGATGTTCCACGCTGCAGACGGCTACGACCTTCTCATCGGTCGCTACCTGCCCTCGCTGGCGCCGGCTTTCGCGGAATTCGCCGGGGTGAGAGCGGGCAGCGCGCTCGACGTCGGATGCGGACCGGGCGGGCTGACGATCGAGCTGGCCCGCCGGGTCGGAGCCGCGAACGTGTCTGCGATCGATCCCTCGCCTCCGTTCGTCGCCGCCTGCCGCGAGCGGGTGGCGGGAGCCGAGGTCGTCGAGGGTGTGGCGGAGGAGCTGCCCTACCCCGACGGCGGCTTCGACGCCGCGCTGTCGTCGCTCGCGGTCGGGTTCATGTCCGACCCGCAGCAGGGGGTGCGGGAGATGGCCCGGGTCACCCGCGCCGACGGCGTGGTGGCGCTGTGCTTCTGGGATCAGCTCCGCATGCAGGGCATCGCGCACTTCTGGAACGCCGCGCACCGGGTGCTCGGGGTGGCTGCGGTGGACGAACGGCTGGTCGGACGGCGGGAAGGCGAGCTGGCAGCGCTGCTCGACGGCGCCGGACTCGTCGGCATCCGCGCGACCGAGATCGTCGCGACAGCCCGCTACGCCGACGCCGACGATCTGTGGGCCGGGTACACCGCGAAGATCGGGCCGATCGGACAGTACGTGCAGACGCTGGCACCCGACCAGCTGGACGCCGTGCGTGCCGCCGTCCGTGACGACCTGGACGACCCGGATCGTCCGTTCACCCTCACTGCGGTCGCGTGGGCGGCGAGGGGCGCGGTTCCCGCCTGACGCCGGCCGGGGCATCCTGCAGGGTCCGTCGGGTGACGAACTCGCGGGGCGCCCCGCTGAGCGGATCGTCGAAGCGCAGCTCGCGGGCGAGCAGCTGCAGCGGCCGGGTGAAGTCGTCGGGCGCCTCGGGCAGCAGCACGGGGTAGAAGCCGTCGTTCAGGATGCCCGCGCCGAGCGAGGCCAGATGCACGCGCAGCTGGTGCATGCGTCCGGAGTGCGGGCGCAGCAGGGTGTGCACGACCCGCTCGTCGAAGCCGAGCAGCTCGACGCGCGTCTCGGAGTTCGGCTCGCGCGCGTCGTCGACCCGCACGCACACGTTCGCGCGCAGCTTCTCGATGTGGTTGCGGTACACGATCGGGAAGGGCCGTCCGGCCAGAGCGGGGGATGCCGGATCCCATCCCGCCGGGCGGGCGGACACCGCCTCGTACACCTTCTCGACCTGCCGCCGCTCGAACAGCAGCTGGTAGGCGCCGCGGGTCTCGGGGCGGACGGAGAACATCAGCAGACCGGCGGTCGCCCGATCGAGGCGGTGGATCGGGGTGAGCTCCGGGATGCCGAGCAGGTTGCGCAGCCGCACCAGGGCGGAGTTCTGCAGGTACTTGCCGCCCGGGGTCGTCGGCAGGAAGTGCGGCTTGTCGGCCACGACCAGATCGCGGTCCTGATGCAGCACGTCGATCTCGAACGGGATCTCGCGCTCGACCGGCGGCTCGCGGTAGTACCAGACGAACTCGTGCGCGCCCAGCGGAGTCTCGCGACTGAGCGACGAGCCGTCGCGGGCGACGATCTCACCGCGATCGAAGCGCGACAGCAGCCGCTCAGGCTCGAGGTGGAAGAAGCGCTCGGCCATGTACGCGCCGATCGTCGGCCACGGCCCGGTCAGCGGCAGATGCAGCCGCGTGGCGCCGACGCCGTCGCGCACGGGAAGGGGGGAGAGCATGGCCATCAGCGGCCTCGGCCCAGACCCGGGATGCTCACGAGTCGAAACTCAGGCTGAGCTTGCGCAGCAGCCCCGCGAGCCGCTCGCGGTCGGTGCGCGGGAGCGCGCGCAGCAGCACGGCCTCGGCGTCGACGAGGCGGGTGATCGCGGCATCCACCCGCACCCGTCCCTCGTCGGTCAGGGTGACCAGCACGCTGCGCCCGTCCTGCGGATCCGACTCGCGACGCACGAACCGACGCCCCACCAGACGGTCGATGCGGTTGGTCATCGTGCCGCTCGAGACCAGGGTCTGCTGCAGCAGCTGCTTGGGCGAGAGCTGGAACGGCGCGCCGGCGCGGCGCAGCGCCGACAGCACATCCCACTCCCACGGCTCGATGTCGCTGCGGCGGAACACATCGCGCCGTGCCCGGTCGAGATGACGCGAGAGGCGATCCATGCGCGAGAGCACCTCGAGAGGCGAGAAGTCCAGGTCGGGGCGCTGGGTGTTCCAGGCGCCGACGATCCTGTCGACCTCATCCGCCTCGTTCATAGGCTCATTATCGCCTGCCCGCGGCCACCCTCCGGACGGGAGGGCGGGGTCGGCCGTGGCAGAATTGACCCGCGGTCGCCGCTCGCGAGGCGGAGGGCCGCGGTCCGCCGTGGTGTAACGGCAGCACGACAGCCTTTGGAGCTGTGAGGTTCAGGTTCGAATCCTGGCGGCGGAGCATGACGCAGAACAATCTCGCCATCATCGTGCTCGCCGCGGGCCAGGGCACCCGCATGAAGTCCCGTCGACCGAAGGTGCTGCACGAGATCGCCGGGCGACCGCTGGTCGGTCACGTGCTGACGACCGCTCGTTCGCTGGGCGCGTCGCACATCGAGGTCGTGGTGCGGCACGAGCGCGAGCAGGTCGTCACCGCTCTCGCCGGCGACTACCCCGACGCGGTCTTCGTCGACCAGGACGACGTGCCGGGCACCGGCCGTGCCGTGCAGGTGGCGGTCGACGCCCTGCCCGCCGATTTCGACGGCGACGTGCTCGTGCTCTCGGGCGACTGCCCGCTCGCCGACGCGGACACCCTCGCGTCCTTCCTCGACGAGCACCGCGCGTCGGGCGCTCCGGCGACGCTGATGACCGCTGTCGTCGACGATCCGACCGGCTACGGGCGGGTGATCCGCGATGCCGACGGAGGCGTCGACCGCATCGTCGAGCAGAAGGATGCCAGTGACGATGAGGCATCGGTCCGCGAGATCAACGCCGGGATGTACGCGTTCCGCTCCGAGACGCTGCGCCGCTACCTGCCCGAGATCGGGCTCGACAACGCGCAGGGCGAGATGTACCTGACCGACGTGCCCGGGCTGCTGCGCCGCGACGGCGACCGCGTGGCGGCATCGGTCGTCTCCGATGTCACCGTGACATACGGCGTCAACGACCGCGCGCAGCTCGCGCTCGTCGGGCGCCTGCTCAACCAGCGCATCGTGCGTCGCTGGCAGCGCGAGGGCGTCACCATCGTCGACCCCGACACCACGTGGATCGACGACGACGCCAAGCTGTCGCCCGATGTGACGATCCTGCCGAACACCCAGATCCTGGGCGCCACGGTCATCGCGGAAGGCGCCACCGTCGGGCCCGACACCACGCTGGTGGACTGCGAGGTCGGCGAGGATGCGGTGGTCAAGCGCACCGACGCGAACCTCTCGGTGATCGGTGCGAAGGCCACCGTCGGCCCGTTCTCGTTCCTCCGTCCCGGCACCGTGCTGGGCGCCGGCGGCAAGATCGGCGCGTACGTCGAGACGAAGAACGCCGAGATCGGCGAGAACAGCAAGGTGCCGCACCTGTCGTACATCGGCGATGCCACCATCGGCCGCGGCGTGAACCTCGGCGCCAGCACGATCACCGCGAACTACGACGATGTGAACAAGCACCGCACGGTGGTCGGCGACGAGGTGCATACCGGCTCGCACACCGTGCTCGTCGCGCCCGTTAGGCTGGGAGCCGGTGCGAAGACCGGTGCCGGCGCTGTCGTCCGCAAGGATGTGCCCGCCGGTGCCCTGGCCATGAGCGTCGCCCCCCAGCGCAACATCGACGGGTGGGTCGAGAAGAACAGAGCAGGCACGGGCGCAGCAGATGCGGCGGCCCGCGAACGATCGGCGGAATAAGTCGCATGGGCAACAAGAAGAAGAAGGTCGCACTCGATCGTGAGAACGGGGTCGCTCCCGGTCTGATCTCGAAGACGAAGAAGCGTCTCGTCGTCGCCGGCGGACGCTCGCATCCCGAGCTGACCGCCGCCGTCGCCGCGGCCCTCGGCCAGGAGGCGGCTCCCGTCGAGCACCGCACCTTCGCCTCGGGTGAGATCTACGCCCGCTTCGAGGTGTCGATCCGCGGCTGCGACCTGTTCATCGTGCAGTCGTTTGGCGAGCCGGTGAACGAGTGGCTCATGGAGACGCTGATCATGCTCGACGCCGCCAAGCGTGCGTCGGCCAAGCGCATCACGGTCGTCGCCCCTTACTACCCGTACTCCCGTCAGGACAAGAAGGGTCGCGGCCGCGAGCCGATCTCGGCCCGCCTCGTGGCCGACATGCTCAAGACCGCCGGCGCCGACCGCGTGATGAGCGTCGACCTGCACGCGGCGCAGATCCAGGGCTTCTTCGACGGCCCCGTCGACCACCTGTTCGCCAAGCCGGTGCTGCTCGAGCACTTCGAGGGAACGCTCACCGCCGAAGACCGCGAGACCCTCACGATCGTGTCCCCCGACATGGGGCGCGTGCGCGTGGCCGACACGTGGTCCGACAGCCTGGGCGCGCCGCTCGCGATCATCCACAAGCGTCGCGACCCGAAGGTCGCCAACCAGGTCTCGGTGCACGAGATCGTCGGAGCCGTCGACGGCCGCACCTGCCTGCTCGTCGACGACATGATCGACACCGGCGGCACGATCGTCAAGGCCGCGCAGGCACTCAAGTCGAACGGCGCCCGCAAGGTGATCGTCGCGGCCACGCACGCCGTGTTCAGCGACCCGGCATCCGAGCGACTGCAGGACGACTCGATCGACCAGGTCGTCATCACCGACACGATCCCGCTCACCGAGTCGCGACAGTGGGACGGGCTCACGATCCTGCCGATCGCGCCGCTGCTCGCCACCGCGATCAAGCAGGTGTTCGAAGACGGCTCGGTGACGAGCATGTTCGGCGGAGACGCCTGATCCTCGGCACGCAGCGACGAGGGCATCCGGATTCCTCATAGCCGGATGCCCGAAGCTGGAGGCATGAACGTGCACCCCGCTGCCCGCACCGGAACCGCTCTGCTCGGCCTTGCCGGCGCGCTCATGCTCACCGGATGCTCGGGCACCGCAGATGCGGACACGACGAAGCCCGACCCGTCTCCGCTGAGCACCGACGCGAGCGCACCGTATGCCGACGGCACCTACACGGCGGAGGGATCGTACCGCACGCCCGAGACGGTCGAGACGATCGCGGTGACCCTCACGATCGCCGACGACACGGTCACCGACGTCGAGGTGGTCGGCGACCCGCTGGCGGCGGAGTCGAAGAACTTCCAGGGCCAGTTCATCGCGGGCATCTCGGATGTCGTGGTCGGCAAGAAGCTCGATGAGCTGCAGGTCGACCGCGTCGCCGGATCGTCGCTCACCAGCGGCGGGTTCGATCAGGCCGTGGTCAGGATCAAGGACGAGGCCGCAGCCGCAGCCGCGGCCGAGTGATCCGGGATGCACTCGTGGCGGTTCGACGCCATCGGCACGCGCTGGGAGATCGAGACCGCCGAGCCGCTGGACGGATCGGCTCGCGCGCGCGTCGGCGAGATCATCGAGGCGTTCGACGCGGTCTGGTCGCGCTTCCGTGACGACTCCGTCGTCTCCTCGCTGCGCGCGCACGGCGGCACGGCAGAGCTGACTCCGAGCGCCGCCGGAGACGCCGCGGCGATGCTCGAGGTCTATCGCGCCCTCGCGCAGGCGACCGACGGCGGGGTCACCCCGCTGATCGGATCGGCGCTCGACGCTCTCGGCTACGACGCGGCTCTCACGCTGCGCCCGGGAACACCGCAGACGGCTCCCGCCGAGTGGGAGCGGATGCTGCACTGCAACGGGCGGGGGCTGACCCTCGGTGAGCCGGCGGTCATCGATGTCGGCGCCGTGGGCAAGGGCCGGCTGGTCGACCTGGTCAGCGACGCGCTGGCGCACCTGCCGGGACGGGTGACCGTCGACGGCAGCGGTGATCTGCGCGTACGCGGCGGCATGGCCCGAATCGCGCTCGAGCACCCGTACGATCCCACCTCCGCGGTCGGCGTGGTGGAGGTGACGGATGCCGCGCTGTGCGCGTCTGCGGTGACGCGCCGCGCCTGGGGGAGCGGACTGCATCACGTGCTCGACGGACGCACCGGGCTGCCGGTGACCACCTGGGTCGCGACCTGGGCCCTCGCCCACGACGCACTGCACGCCGACGCCGCGGCGACGGGGCTGTTCTTCGACGGCGGCGATGAGCTCGCCGACCGCTGGGGCGCCCACTGGGTGCGGATGTCGAGCGACGGGCGGGTGGAGCACTCGAGCGGCTTCCCCGGTGCGCTGTTCACGGAGCCCGAACGCTGAGGATGCGGAGGAACGGCTTGCCGGTGCGCTCATCGAGCCCGGCGGGCCGGGATACGGAAGAGTAGAACGGTGATCACTGCGTTCCTCGCCATGCGGCAGCGTGTGCTGGCCGTGCTCGGCGCCCTCTCGATGTACCGGCTCGTGCTCTTCGCCCTCGCGGGACTCGCGGTCATCGCACTCGGGCTGTCGCTCGCAGGTCTCGTGGGACCGGCAGCCGGCGAGATCGTGGCGTCCTTCGCCGCGCTGGCCGTGTCGATCTCCGCGGTCGACGCGGTCGCGCAGCGTGTGCTGCGCCTGCCGTGGCGCGTCGAGTCGTCGCTGGTCACCGCGCTCATCCTGCTGTTCGTGCTGCAGCCCTCGCTCACCCCGGCGGGCCTGGCGGGGACGGCGATCGCAGGTGTGCTGGCGAGCCTGTCGAAGTACCTGATCGCGTGGCGCGGGCGGCACATCTTCAATCCCGCGGCGTTCGGAGCCGCCGTCGTGACGATCCTCGGCCTCGGCACGTTCTCGGCGTGGTGGGTCGGCACGCCGTGGCTGACGCTGTTCGTCGCCCTGAGCGGTCTGATCGTGCTGTGGCGCACCGAGAAGGTGCGCCTGGTGCTGCTCTTCCTCGTGGTGGTCGTCGCGGTGTCGGTCGTGCGCCAGGTGGTGCAGTCGCAGAGCTTCGGCATCCCGTTCAGCGCCGGTGACGCGCTGCTGGCGGCGCTCACGCAGACGCCGTACCTCTTCCTCGGCGCGTTCATGCTCTCCGAGCCGCTCACGCTTCCGCCCCGACGCTGGCAGCAGTACAGCGTCGCCGCGCTCGTGGGCGTGCTCGCCGGCTGGCCGATCGCGATCGGCTCGCTGTTCACGCTCGGTCAGGAGCGCGCCCTGCTGATCGGCAACCTGCTCGCGTTCGCCTTCGCGCTGCGCAGCTCGGTGCGGCTCGTGCTCACCGGGCGCACCTTCGTCACCCCGACCGCGCAGGAGCTCACGTTCCGAACGAAGGGCCGGCTGCGCTTCATCGCCGGGCAGTACCTCGAGCTCGAGGTGCCCCACCGCAATCCGGATGCCAGGGGCACCCGCCGCGAGTTCAGCATCGTATCCGCGCCCGCCGACCTGCCCACCCTGCGCATCGCCTACAAGGACGGCGACCAGAAGCATCCCTCGAGCTACAAGCGGGCGCTCAAGGCGGCCGAGCCGGGCGCGATGCTCGCCGTCACCGGAACCTGGGGCGACTTCGTGCTGCCTCGCGGGCGCACCCCGGTGCTGATGGTCGCGGCAGGCATCGGCGTGACCCCGTTCGTGTCGCAGCTGCGTCAGCTGCAGGCGACGGGTGCCGAGCGCGACGTCGTGCTCGTCTACGTGGCGGCCGAGGCGGCCGAGCTCGCGTTCCGTGACGAGCTCGCCGAGACCGGCGCCCGGACGATCGTGTTCACGCGCGACGAGCCGGCAGACCTCCCGCCGCATTGGACGTGGGCGCAGGGCATCCGCCTCGACGCCGACGGCCTGCATCGCATGGTGCCCGACCTCGCCGCCCGGCACGCGTACATCTCGGGGCCGCCGCGCCTCATCGCCGATCTCGCACCGGCGCTGCAGAAGGCACGTGGGGTCACGACCGACGCGTTCGCCGGCTACTGAGCCGGATGCCCGGGCTGGTCCGGATGCCCTGGCCGGTCCGGATGCCCTGGCGTCGACCGCTCCGGTGCTGACGGTGCCGGTGGTGGCGTCGGCCGCTCGCCGCGCGGCAGACGCACGGTGAAGGACGTGTCGCCCGGCGCGCTCTCGACCGTGACGGTGCCGCCATGGCCCTCGACGATCGCCTTGGCGATCGCGAGACCGAGCCCGGTGCCGCCGGTCTGCCGTGCTCGCGACACGTCGCCGCGGGCGAAGCGGGCGAACAGCTCTTCGCGCACGGCGGGATCGATGCCGGGCCCGTCGTCGTGCACCCGAAGCTCGGCGCCCGCGGGGGTGGCCGTCAGCGACAGCGTGATGGTCGTTCCCTCCGGCGTGTGCGTGCGGGCGTTCGCGAGCAGATTGCCGACCACCTGGTGCAGGCGTCCGACGTCGCCCGCCACGATCACCGGCTCGCCGGGGGTCTCGAGCTGCCAGTGGTGGCCCGGGGCTGTGGGCTGCGCGTCGGCGAGGGCCTCGACGGCGAGCTGCGACAGGTCGACCTCACCGTGCACGAGCTCGGCGCCCTCATCGAGCCGGGCGAGCAGCAGCAGATCCTCGACGAGTCGCGTCATGCGCAGCGACTGCGCCTGGATGCGCTCCAGCGCCGAGGTGGTGTTCTCGACGGTGGAGTCGTCGTGCGACTGACGCAGCGCCCGCAGCGACAGCTCGGAGTACCCGCGGATCGACGCGAGCGGCGTGCGCAGCTCGTGGCTGGCATCCGCCACGAACCGCCGCATGCGCTCCTCGTTGCGCTGGCGTGCCGAGAGCGAGGAGTCGACGTGGTCGAGGAGGGTGTTCAGCGCGACCCCCACCCGGCCGACCTCGGTGCGCGGATCGGCCTCGTAGTCGGGCACGCGTTCGGTGATGCGCACCTCTCCGCGATCGAGCGGCTGGCCGGCGACTCGCGACGCGGTCGCCGCGACCGCGCGCAGCGGACGCAGGCCCATGCTGATCGTGAGTGCGGTGGTGAGCGCGAGCAGGATCAGCCCGCCGAGGGTCGCGAGGGCGATCACGGTGAACAGCGACGTCATCGTGTGCTGCACCTCGGCGCGGGGCAGGCCGGTGATCACGACCACGCCGTTGTCGGTGCGGTCGACGGTCACCCGGAACGAGCCGGCGTCGTGCAGGGTGACGGTCGCCGACTCGGACGCCTGCAGCGCGGAGGTGAGCGTCAGCAGATCGCGGGCCGGCAGATCACGCCGCGACTCGGGGGTGACGATCACCCCGGACGCGGGTGTGTTCGGGGGCAGCACCGCGAGCAGCAGACTCCCGGTCTGGACGATGCCGCCGCTGACCGCATCCGCGGCGGTGAGCGGTGCGCCGCGGCTCGCCGCCGCATCGGCGCGGCTGGTGACCAGCGCCGTCGTCACGTTCGACGTGGCCTCGAGCTTCCTCTGCAGATCGTCTTCGAGGGTCTTGCCCAGTGTCGCGCTGGTGATGATCGCGACGATCACGAGGATGAGCGAGACGAACCCGATCACCGCGGCCATCAGCCGCGCCTGAAGGCTCAACGGGTGGGGGAGCATGGGCTACTGCGGTGACTTGATCATGTAGCCGACGCCGCGCACGGTGTGCAGCAGCGGGGTGCGTCCGGCGTCGATCTTCTTGCGCAGGTACGAGATGTACAGCTCGACCACCGACGACTTGCCGCCGAAGTCGTAGCTCCACACCCGGTCGAGGATCTGCGCCTTCGACAGCACGCGCCGCTCGTTGCGCATGAGGAAGCGCAGCAGCTCGAACTCCGTCGCGGTGAGCTCGATCTCGTCGTCGCCGCGCATCACCTCGTGGCTGTCCTCGTTGAGAGAGAGGTCGGCGACCCGCAGGATCGACTGCTCGTCCTCGGTCTGCCCCTGACCCGAGCGGCGGATGACGGCCCGCAGGCGCGCGATGACCTCTTCGAGGCTGAACGGCTTGGTGACGTAGTCGTCGCCGCCGGCGGTCAGCCCGGCGATACGGTCGGCGACGGCGTCCTTCGCCGTCAGGAAGACGACCGGCACGAGATTGCCGGATTCCCGCAGCCGGCGCAGCACGCTCATGCCGTCGAGGTCGGGCATCATGACGTCGAGCACCAGGGCATCCGGTTCGAAGTCGCGCGCCACCTGCAGGGCCTCCAGGCCCGAGGCCGCGGTGCGCACCTCCCAGCCCTCCATGCGCAGCGCCATGGCGAGCAGGTCGGTGAGCATCGGCTCGTCGTCGACGGCGAGGATGCGCAGCGGGGTTCCGTCAGGACGACGCAGGTCGGGATGCTCGGTGCTCATCGCTCCATTGTGCGCGCATCGACATCGAGATTCCCTTGGATCTCCTATGCGTCACCTGTGCAGGCTCATCGGTCGCTGTCGGGCGCGCGCTCATCGGGACGACGCAGGAGCGCCGCCCCGATCGCGCGGCGGGATCAGTGCGTGTCGACCGCGGGGATCTCGCTGCGGTCGCCCGACCACAGCGTGTGGAAGGTGCCTTCCTTGTCGATGCGCCGGTACGTGTGCGCACCGAAGAAGTCGCGCTGACCCTGGATGAGGGCGGCGGGCAGGCGCTCGGCGCGGATCCCGTCGTAGTACGACAGCGACGACGAGAACGCCGGAGCCGGGATGCCCGCCTGCGCGGCGGCGATGACGACCCGACGCCACGCGGCCTGACCGCGCGAGAGCGCCTCGGCGAAGTAGGGGGCGGTGAGGAGCGCGGGCAGGTCGGGTTCGCCCGCGTACGCCTCGGCGATGCGGTTGAGGAACTGGGCGCGGATGATGCACCCGGCGCGCCAGATCTTCGCCACCGCGCCGAGGTCGATGCTCCAGCCGTACTCGGCAGCGCCGGCGCGGATCTCGTCGAAGCCCTGGGAGTACGCGACGATCTTCGATGCGTACAGGGCGAGGCGCACGTCCTCGATGAAGGCGTCCACGTCGTCGACGACGAACTCGTCGGTTCCTGAGCCTGTCTCCTGGGTTCCTGAGCCTGTCGAAGGACCGGGCAGGTGCGCGGCGACCGCGCGCTGCTCGGGGTGCGACGAGAGCGAGCGGGCGAAGGTCGCCTCGGCGATGCCCGAGACGGGGACGCCGAGCGCGAGCGCGGTCTGCACGGTCCACGCTCCGGTGCCCTTGGCACCCGCCTGGTCGACGATGACATCGACGAGGGGCAGGCCGGTCTCCGCGTCGATCTGGCGCAGCACCTCGGCGGTGATCTCGATCAGGTACGACTCGAGCTCGCCGGTGTTCCACTCGGCGAAGATGTCGGCGATCTCGGCCGGCGACTTGCCCGTGCCACGGCGGATCAGGTCGTAGGCCTCCGCGATCAGCTGCATGTCGGCGTACTCGATGCCGTTGTGCACCATCTTCACGAAGTGGCCCGCGCCGCCGGTGCCGACATGCGTGACGCAGGGCTCGCCTTCGGCGACCGCGGCGATCGACTCGAGGATCGGGCCGAGGGTCACCCACGACTCGGCCGAACCACCGGGCATGATGCTCGGGCCGAGCAGGGCACCCTCTTCGCCGCCCGAGATGCCCGCGCCGACGAAGTTGATGCCCGTCTCGCGCACCGCCTTCTCGCGGCGGATGGTGTCGGGGAAGTAGGCGTTGCCGCCGTCGACGATGATGTCGCCCGGCTCGAAGACGCGCACGAGCTCGTCGATCACCGCGTCGGTGCCCAGCCCGGCCTTGACCATGATGATCGCCGTGCGCGGCTTCTGCAGCGATGCCGCGAACTCCTCGTACGAGAAGGTGGGCACGAAACCGGCGTCGGCGTGCAGCGCGACCAGGTCGTCGGTCTTCGCCCGCGAGCGGTTCAGCACGGCCACCGTGTTGCCCTCGCGGCTGGCGAGGTTGCGGGCCAGGTTTGACCCCATGACGGCGAGTCCGACGACTCCGATGTTGGCTGCTGCTGCTGTGGGCACAGGGATCTCCTCGGTGGTGAAGGGCGTGATCCCAGGGTATCGGTGCGCGACCCTCGGGCATCCCTTCGTTTCACCCGATCGGATGCCCGAGTCAGTCCTCGCGGTAGCCCGAGCGTCCCATCGCGTACATCGCGGCGAACGACGACACGACGCCGCCGACGGCGATCGCGCCGATGATCCAGAGGGTGACGTGCGACAGGAAGGCGGCATCGAACATGCCCACAGCCTATCGAGCTTTCGGGTACGATGGAGGAGTTCCTCGGCGAGGGAGCGCGTGCATGCGCGCATCCGTGATCGACGCGGTGACGTGAGCCCGGTGGTCGGCTGAATCCCTCAGCCGCGCAGCGTCTCGCCTCTTCGTGTCCGCACCGAGGCTTCCGAGACCATGACCATCGCGCGGCCCCGTCCCGCGTGCCTGAAGGAGAACAACATGTCTGACGAGAACAAGGTCGTCGCCGAGACCCGCACGAACTTCGGCAAGGGCTTCGCCCGCCGCCTGCGCGCCGCCGGCAAGATCCCCGCCGTGATCTACGGCCACGGCACCGACCCCGTGCACCTCGCGCTGCCCGGCCACCAGGTGTCGCTCATCATCCGCCGCGCCAACGCGCTGCTCAACCTCGAGATCGACGGCACCTCGCAGCTCGCGCTCGTCAAGGACGTGCAGAAGGACCCGGTGCGCCAGATCATCGAGCACATCGACCTGCTGGTCGTGAAGAAGGGCGAGAAGGTCGTCGTCGAGGTGCCGATCATCGTCACCGGCGAGTCGTTCAGCGGCACCATCGTGACCGTCGACCTCGCCACGATCAAGCTCGAGGTCGAGGCCACCCACATCCCCCAGCACCTCGAGGTCAGTGTCGAGGGTCTGGAAGAGGGCTCGCACATCACCGCCGGCGACGTGACGCTGCCCAAGGGCGCGGCGCTGCTCGACGAGCCCGATGTGCTGCTCGTCGCCGTCTCCCTCCCTGCCGCTGAGGTCGCCGAGGAGGGCGCTGAAGAGGCCGCCGCCTCGGCTCCCGCCGCGGAGGCCGCTGCGGAGTGATCCGCTGAGATGTCGACGGAGGGGGCGCGAGCTGATCGCGTCCCCTCCGTCATTTCCGCTGGAAAGGGACACGAATGACCACCACCTGGCTGATCGTCGGCCTGGGCAACCCCGGCCCTCGCTACGCGGCGACCCGCCACAACATCGGGCAGATGGTCGTCGACGAGCTCGCCGACCGTCGTGGCGAGCGGTTCCGCGAGCACAAGGCAGGTGCGCGCGTCGTCGAGACGCGGGTGCGTCCCGGCGGAGATCGCCTCGTACTGGCCAAGCCCAACTCGTTCATGAACGTCTCCGGCACCCCCGTCGCCGCCCTGGCGCGGTTCTACTCGGTGGCGCCCGAGAACGTGATCGTCGTGCACGACGAACTCGATATCCCGTTCGACAGCATCCGCATGAAGGTCGGGGGAGGGCACGGCGGGCACAACGGCGTCCGCGACATCGCGCGAACCCTCACGACCCCCGACTTCCTGCGCGTGCGTGCGGGCATCGGGCGTCCGCCAGGACGACAGGATCCGGCCGACTGGGTGCTCGCGCCGTTCGGTTCGGTCGAGCAGAAGACGCTGCCCGTCTTCATCTCGGACGCGGCGGATGCTGTGGAGCAGCTCGTCGACGAGGGGCTGCTGGCCGCGCAGCAGCGGCACCACTCGCGCTGACCCGCGCATCCGGTCGACGCAGACGGGCGCGAAGCGTCAGAACAGCGGATCGGTGGCGATGCCGTTGCCGATGCCGTACATGAGCGTCACGGCGAGGAAGAAGATCCCGGGGCCCAGCGCGGCGATCACGATCGCGGCGATGCCCATCCCTCGTCCACGTCGGCGGGCTACGGCGACGATTCCGCCGATCACCCCGAACAGCCCGAGCGCGGTGCCCAGCCAGAACATGATCTCCGCCCACAGCGTCTCGATGCGGACGGGGGAGAGGGCTGCGATCACGAAGTCACCGCTGCCGTTGACGAGATCGTCGACCGGGACGGCGAGCCCGATCTGCAGAGCGAGCACACCCGCCACGACGGGGGTGACGAGGGCGGCGATCAGCGCGGCCGCGAGCGACATCGCACCCAGGGCCCGCGACGGTGCCGGAGCGGGAGGTGCCGAGTAGCCGCCGACCGGCGCCTGGTATCCACCCACCGGCACGCGGTACGCACCGGGCGGTGGCGCCTGGGGAACCGGGACACCCTGGGGAACCGGGACACCCTGGGGAACCGGGACACCCTGGGGAACCGGGACACCCTGGGGAGCCGGGACACCCTGGGGAGCCGGGACACCCTGGGGAGGCAGCCCGGGGGGGACGAAGGGATCGGTCATCTCGCTCCTCAGACGCGGCGCAGCAGTCCGACGCGGTCGTAGACGTCGGCGAGGGTGGCGTCGGCGACCTCATCGGCCTTGGCCGCGTTCACCGCCAGCAGCCTGTCGAGTTCGGCCGGGTCATCGAGCAGGGCGATGGCGCGCTCTCGCACGGAACCGAACTCGTCGACGACGACCTCGGCCAGCCCCTTCTTGAAATCGCCGTACCCGCGTCCGGCGTATTCGTCTTCGATCGAGCCCACCTGACGCCCGGTGAGCGCGGCGTAGATCGTCAGCAGGTTCGACACCCCGGGCTTGTTCTCGCGGTCGAAGCGCACCGAGCCCTCGTTGTCGGTCACGGCGCGCATGATCTTCTTCGCCGACTTCGCCGGATCGTCGAGCAGCCACAGCACCCCGGCGTCGCTCTCGGCCGACTTCGACATCTTCGACGTCGGGTTCTGCAGATCGTAGATGCGCGCGGTGCCCTTCTGGATCACCGGGGTGGGCACCGTGAAGGTCGTGCCGAATCGGCTGTTGAACCGCTCGGCCAGATCGCGCGTCAGCTCGACATGCTGCTTCTGGTCGTCGCCCACCGGCACCAGCTCGCTCTGGTAGAGCAGGATGTCGGCGGCCATCAGCACCGGATAGGTGAACAGGCCGACGGAGGCGGAGTCCTGGCCGTAGCGCTGGGACTTGTCCTTGAACTGGGTCATCCGACCCGCCTCACCGAAGCCGGTGATGGTGCTGAGGATCCAGGCGAGTTCAGCGTGCGCGCGCACGTGCGACTGCACGTACAGCGTCGACTTCGACGGCTCGATGCCGGCGGCGATGTACTGCGCCGCCGTGCGACGGGTCTTCTCGCGCAGTTCGCTGGGGTCCTGCGGCACGGTGATCGCGTGCAGATCGACTACCGAGAAGAACGCGTCGTACGAGCTCTGCATGTCACGCCACTGCAGGAGCGCCCCGATGTAGTTGCCGGCCTGGAGGGAGTCGGCGGAGGGCTGCATTCCGGAGTAGAGGCGTGGTTTGGTCACGAAGCAATCCTATGCGGCTCGCGTCTCTGCGCTCGTTCTGGGCCCCTGAGCCTGCCGAAGGTCCCTGAGCCTGCCGAAGGGTCAGTACGTGTAGTCGACGATCACAGGTGCGTGATCGCTCCAGCGCTCCGCGTACGTCGCGGCGCGGGCGACCGAGTACCCGGTGGCGCGGGCAGCCAGGGGCGGGGTCGCGAGGTGGTAGTCGATCCGCCAGCCGCTGTCGTTGTCGAACGCCTTGCCCCGCATCGACCACCAGGTGTACGGCCCGGGAACCTCGCCGTGGTGTGCGCGGCCCACATCGATCCAGCCGAGCCCGAGCCCACCGCCCTCCGACGCGAACGAGCGGGTGTCGCTGAGCTGGCCGACCATCCCCCGGCCGACGCCCTCCTGGCCGACCACGCTCTCGCCTGCGGCGCCGAGGAAGCGGTCGAAATAGGCCCGCTCGCGCGCGAGGAAGCCGGACTTCTTCACGTTGCCCTTCCAGTTCAGGATGTCGAACGGGCGGTGGCCGACGTTGAGGTCGCCGGTGACGAGCGCATGCGCGTCACCGGCGCCGAGCTGCGCCATGCGCACGCTCATCGCGTCGAGGAACTTCCACTTCTCGTCCTGCTTCGGGGTGTCGGCCTCGCCGGAGTGCACGTACGCGCTGACGACGGTGAGTGGTGCCCCGCCGATCTCGAAGTCGGCTTCGATCCAGCGGCCCGCGGAATCGAAGTCGTCGGCGCCGAGCGCGGTGCGGCTGGCGAGAGCGGGGGTGCGGCTGAGCACCGCGACGCCGGCTCGACCTTTCGCGGTGGCCTTGTCGTGCACGATCTGCCAGTCGGGGAAGGCCGCTTCGAGGTGCTCGTCGTCGGCGCGCACCTCCTGCAGGGTGAGGATGTCGACGTCGGCCTGCTCGAGCCACGCGTGCATCCCGTTGCGGACGGCGGCGCGGACGCCGTTGACGTTGACAGAGGCGATACGCAGGTGGGGCATGGCATCCAGCCTAACGACGGGATCGGACATCCCGACGCGACCGTCGCACGGCAGTTGCTCGCAGCAGCGGCAGCGCTCCGCTGTCGCGCAGCGGCTCGTTGCGGTCGTCGGCGCTCAGGGCGATCCAGGATGCCGCCAGCAGGATCACCGCGGCGATCACGCGGCACCACAGCAGAAGCCCGACCATCACCGCGAAGGTCGCCAGCAGCGGGTTCCCCGGGGTGTGCGCCGCCAGCAGACCGGCGCCGAGCTGCAGCACGGCCACGGCGACGCCGCCCAGCACGGCTCCGGGCAGGATCCGCCGCCACCGGATCTCCGTGCCGGTCAGGAACCGCACCAGGGCGGCGATGGCCGCGACGTCGATGACGACCACGACCAGCGCCGACGAGATCGAGACGAGGGTGCGGGTCGTGGTGCCGGGCACCTCCTGCCCGAGCAGCTCGAGCAGCGCGCGCAGGGCCCACACGCCGCCGACGCTGATCGCCGCGCCGAGCAGCAGGCTCACCCCGAACACGAGTGCGGCCGCCGCGTCGCGCAGCTTCAGCAGCACGTAGCTGCGGGTGTCGAAGGGCAGGCCGAAGATGCCGCGCACCGCGCGACGGGTGAACGTGACCGCGCCGATCCCCGTCCACACCACGACGACCGCGGCGATGACTCCGGTGAGGGTGAACGCGCCGGTCGCGGAGCTCGCCACCCCCCGCACGGCATCCGGCTCCACGATCCCGTCGGCGCCGATGAAACCGGGGATGTAGCTGTTCACGATCCGGATCATCGTGTCGACCGCCGCGTCGCTGCCGCCGACCCAGAGCCCGGCGCCCGCGAAGGCGACGTAGAGCAGCGCGAACAGCGCGAACAGTGCCTGATACGCCATGCCGGCCGACAGCAGGAAGCCGTTGCGGCGCAGGAAGTGCCGCCACACCCGCACCGGGAACAGGGCGGCGATCCGCCTCCCCCACACAGCAGCGCGCCCGGCTGAACGAGTCAGTCGGGCGCGCATGGCTCTGGTTGCGCTCAGCGGGAGCCGCCGCGCAGGACGGCCTGCTTGACCTCGGCGATCGCCTTGGTGACCTCGATGCCGCGCGGGCACGCCTCGGTGCAGTTGAAGGTCGTGCGGCAGCGCCACACGCCCTCCTTGTCGTTCAGGATGTCGAGGCGCACGTCGCCCGCGTCGTCGCGCGAGTCGAAGATGAAGCGGTGCGCGTTCACGATCGCCGCAGGACCGAAGTACTGCCCGTCGGTCCAGAAGATCGGGCACGACGAGGTGCACGCGGCGCACAGGATGCACTTCGTGGTGTCGTCGAAGATCGCCCGGTCGGTGATCGACTGCACGCGCTCCTTGCCCTTCTCGGGCGCGGAGTTCGCGATGAGGAACGGCTGCACCTCGCGGTAGGACGCGAAGAACGGCTCCATGTCGACGATGAGGTCCTTCTCGAGCGGAAGGCCCTTGATGGCCTCGACGTAGATCGGCTTCGAGATGTCGAGGTCCTTGATCAGCGTCTTGCAGGCCAGGCGGTTGCGGCCGTTGATGCGCATGGCATCCGAACCGCAGATGCCGTGCGCACACGAGCGGCGGAACGACAGCGAGCCGTCGACCTCCCACTTGATCTTGTGCAGCGCGTCGAGCACGCGGTCGGTCGCGTACAGCTCGACGTCGTAGTCGACCCAGCGCGGCTCCTCGTCGACCTCGGGGTCGAAGCGGCGGATGTTGAAGGTGACCAGGAAGGACTGCACTCCCGAGTCGTTCGCGGCGTCAGCGTGTGCCTCTACGACATCGGTCATGATCAGTACTTCCTCTCCATGGGCTGATAGTTCGTGATGACCACGGGCTTCCAGTCCAGTTTGATGTGGTCGGTGGCGTCGGACGAGTGCGCGTCGCCCACGAGGTAGGCCATCGTGTGCTTCATGTAGTTCTCGTCGTCGCGCTTCGGGAAGTCGTCGCGCATGTGACCGCCGCGGCTCTCCTTGCGGTTGCGCGCGGCGTAGACGACGACCTCTGCGATGTCGAGCAGGAAGCCCAGCTCGACGGCCTCGAGCAGGTCGGTGTTGAACCGCTTGCCCTTGTCGTCGACGTGGATGTTCTTGTAGCGCTCGCGCAGCTCCTCGATGACGCCGAGCACGTGAGTCAGCGACTCCTCGGTGCGGAACACCTGGGCGCCCTTGTCCATCTCGTCCTGCAGTGTCTTGCGCAGCACGGCGATGCGCTCGGTGCCCTGGTTGTTGCGCAGACCCTCCACCATGTCCTTCACGAACGCGGCGGGGTTCTCCGGCAGCGGCACGAAGTCGGCGGTCTTGACGTATTCGACGGCGTTGCGTCCGGCGCGCTTGCCGAACACGTTGATGTCGAGCAGCGAGTTGGTGCCCAGGCGGTTCGAGCCGTGCACCGACACGCACGCGCATTCGCCGGCGGCGTACAGGCCGGGCACCACGGTCGAGTTGTCGGAGAGCACCTCGGCATCGTTGTTGGTCGGGATGCCGCCCATCGCGTAGTGCGCGGTCGGCATCACCGGCACGGGCTCGACGACCGGGTCGACGCCCAGGTAGGTGCGGGCGAACTCGGTGATGTCGGGCAGCTTGGTCTCGAGCACCTCGGCGCCCAGGTGCGTGCAGTCCAGCAGCACGTAGTCCTTGTGCGGGCCGGCGCCGCGACCGTCGAGCACCTCCTGCACCATGCTGCGTGCGACGATGTCGCGCGGTGCGAGGTCCTTGATGGTGGGCGCGTAGCGCTCCATGAAGCGCTCACCCGAGGCGTTACGCAGGATGGCTCCCTCGCCGCGCGCGCCCTCGGTGAGGAGGATGCCGAGGCCGGCCAGGCCCGTCGGGTGGAACTGGAAGAACTCGAGGTCCTCGAGCGGCAGCCCCTTGCGCCAGATGATGCCGACGCCGTCACCCGTGAGGGTGTGCGCGTTCGACGTGGTCTTGAAGATCTTGCCGAAGCCGCCGGTCGCGAAGATCACGGCCTTCGACTGGAACACGTGCAGTTCGCCGGTGGCGAGGTCGTATGCGACGACGCCCGCGACCTGCGTGGCGCCCGCGGCGTCCTTCACGGTGATCAGGTCGAGCACGTAGAACTCGTTGAAGAAGTTGATGCCGAGCTTGACGCAGTTCTGGAACAGCGTCTGCAGGATCATGTGACCGGTGCGGTCCGCCGCGTAGCAGGCGCGGCGGACGGGAGTCTTGCCGTGCTCGGCGGTGTGACCGCCGAAGCGACGCTGATCGATCTTGCCGTCGGGCGTGCGGTTGAACGGCAGACCCATGTTCTCGAGGTCGATGACCGCGTCGATGGCCTCCTTGGCGAGGATCTCCGCCGCATCCTGATCGACGAGGTAGTCACCGCCCTTGACCGTGTCGTAGGTGTGCCACTCCCAGTTGTCGTCCTCGACGTTCGCGAGGGCCGCAGCCATGCCGCCCTGCGCCGCACCGGTGTGCGAACGCGTGGGGTACAGCTTCGTGATCACGGCGGTCTTCGCGCCGGGACCGGCCTCGATGGCCGCCCGCATGCCGGCGCCGCCGGCGCCCACGATGACGATGTCGAACTGGTGGTAGTGCACGCCGTCGCGCACGACGGAGTCAGAGGTCTGCGTAGTCAATGATCTGCCTTCTTCGCTTACTTGCCCAGTGCCTGGCAGGTCTCCCACATCGCGCCGTCTTCGAAGACGCCCGCGCAGGGATCGAACGTGAACACCACGAGGGTGCCGAGGATGATGAGGAGCGCCGCCGCCAGGCCCAGCGCCCAGACGAGAGCCGTGCGGACCTTCTCGTGGGTGACGTAGTCGTTGACGATCGTGCGCATGCCGTTGGAGCCGTGGATGAGCGCGAGCCACAGCATCAGCACGTCCCACCACTGCCAGAACGGCGTGGCGTACTTGCCCGCGACGAAGGCGAAGTCGACCGCGTGGATGCCCTCGCCGACCATGAGGTTGACGAACAGATGGCCGAAGATGAGCACGACGAGCAGCACGCCGGAGCCGCGCATGAACAGCCAGCCCCACTTCTCGAGGTTGACGCCGCGCTGGCGACGGGCGGGTGCGATGGTCTGGGCGGACATCAGTTGCCCCCTCCGAATCCGGCGAACGCGAGCATGAGATGACGCGGCACGAAGCCCGCCATGATCACGGCCCAGACGCCGAGGACGATCCAGAACAGGTGACGCTGGTACTGCGCGCCCTTCGACCAGAAGTCGACGACGATGATGCGCAGTCCGTTCATCGCGTGGAACGCGATGCCGGCGACCAGCACCACCTCGCCGAACGCCATGATCGGGTTCTTGTACGCGCCGATGACGACGTCGTAGGCCGCGGGCGACACGCGGATGAGCGCCGTGTCGAGGACGTGCACCAGCAGGAAGAAGAAGATCGCGACGCCCGTGATGCGGTGCAGCACCCACGACCACATGCCTTCACGGCCCCGATACAGTGTGCCGCGTGGAGACCTCGATGTGGTCTCCGAAACCGACGGTGTCAAGCGTGTGCTCGTGGACACGTCGTCCTCCCTGATCGATGAGACGTCGTGCATGCATCCGGGCACGCCCGACCTCACTCATCCTATTCCTGTCAGAAGGCTGAAGGCGACGAAGGGCACCCTTAGCGCCCGGGTCGCCTATTCCTGTCAGAAGGCTGAAGGCGACGAAGGGCACCCTTATCGGCCGGGCTCGGTGGGAGACACCCCGGCTAAGGTGTGACGCATGGCGCGAATCGACGACTTCTACGCGGTCATCCCGGCTGGTGGCATCGGCAGCCGGCTGTGGCCGCTGTCGCGGGCGGATGCCCCGAAGTTCCTTCACGACCTCACCGGCTCGGGGCACTCGCTGCTGCGCGACACGTGGGATCGCCTGGAGCCCCTCGCCGGAGCGGACCGCATCGCCGTGGTCACGGGGCGGGCGCATCGCGCCGCCGTGGAGGCTCAGCTGCCCGGCATCCCGGACGCCAACGTCTTCCTCGAATCGGAGCCGCGCGAGTCGGCGGCGGCGATCGGGCTGGCCGCCGCGATCCTGCATCGTCGCGACCCCGACGTCATCATCGGATCGTTCAGCGCCGACCACGTGATCCGCGGCACGCGCGTCTTCGAGTTCGCCGTCCGCGACGCCGTCGAGGTCGCGCGGGAGGGCTACATCTGCACGATCGGGATCAGCCCGACCGAGCCCGCCATCGGCTTCGGCTACATCAAGAAGGGGGAGGAGCTCGTCGTCGACGGGGCCCGCGAGGCGGCTCTCGTGGAGCGCTTCGTCGAGAAGCCCGACCTCGAGACGGCGAAGGCGTATGTCGCCGACCGCGAGCACCTCTGGAACGCCGGCATGTTCATCGCCAAGGCGAGCGTGCTGCTCGACGAGCTGCGGATCAACGAACCCGAACTGCACGCGGGGCTCATGGAGCTCGCCGAGGCCTGGGACGACCGCGACCGGCGGGGCCCTGCGGTCGACCGCATCTGGCCGAAGCTGAAGAAGATCGCCATCGACTACGCCGTGGCGGAGCCTGCCGCCGAGCGCGGACGTCTGGCCGTGGTGCCGGGGCACTTCGACTGGGACGACGTCGGCGACTTCGCGTCGCTCACGAAGCTCATCACCAACGGCCGCAAGAACGACCTCGCGGTGCTCGGCCCGAGGGCGCGCGTGCTGTCGGATGCCGCCAGCGGCATCCTCGTGTCGCAGACCTCGCGCGTGATCAGCCTGGTCGGGGTGCAGGACATCGTCGTGGTCGACACCGACGACGCGCTGCTGGTGACCACGGTCGAGCACGCGCAGCGGGTCAAGGGTGTGGTCGAGTCGCTGAAGCTCACCGGCCGGGGCGACGTGCTCTGACAGCGCTGTCGCAGATGGCCATGCTGCAGGGCGGTCATCATTGCAGGTTTGTAACCTTTCGCCAGCACTTCTGAGCATGACGTGCGTCACGCGCGTAACACTGGGTAACCTCGAGCGATCCGCGATGTCCGCGGAGATCACCCGGGAGGCATGAGTGTCCATCTCCATCACCAAGAAGCTGCTCGGCGTCACCGTTGCCGCCGGCGTCGTCCTGAGTCTCGCCGCGTGCGGCCAGGCACCCACAGACAAGCCAGGCGCCAGCGGGGGCAAGACCGAGTCCGACTTCCTGCCGTGCATCGTCTCCGACATGGGCGGCTTCGACGACAAGTCGTTCAACCAGCTCTCGTTCGAGGGCGCCAAGAAGGCCGCTGACGAGCTGGGCGTCAAGCTCAAGGATGTTCAGTCGAACGCCGAGACCGAGTACGGCCCGAACATCACCAACCTCGTCGACGAGGGCTGCAACGTGATCGTCGCCGTCGGCTTCGCGCTGTCGCAGGCGACCGTCGAGGCCGCCACCGCGAACGAGGACATCGACTTCATCCTCGTCGACGACGCCGCCGACAACGACTTCGACGGCAAGAAGGACGCCGACAACGTCAAGCCGCTGCTGTACGACACCGCTGAGGCCGCATTCCTCGCGGGCTACCTGTCGGCCGGCTACTCGAAGACCGGCAAGGTCGGCACCTTCGGTGGCATGGAGTTCCCGACCGTCACCATCTTCATGGACGGCTTCAAGCAGGGCGTCGACCACTACAACGAGGTCAAGGGCAAGGACGTCCAGGTCGTCGGCTGGGACGGCAAGACCGGCTCGTTCACGGGTGGCTTCGAGGCGAACCCCGACGCCAAGCAGGTCGCGGTGAACATCCTCAACCAGGGTGTCGACGTGATCCTCCCCGTCGGCGGCCCGATCTACCAGTCGGCGCAGCAGGCGATCAAGGAGTCCGGCAAGGACATCGCCCTGATCGGCGCGGACGCCGACCTGTTCGAGACCGACCCGTCCACCGCCGATGTGGTGCTCACCTCGGTGCTGAAGGCCATGGACCTCTCGACCTACGAGGCCGTGCTCTCCAGCGGTGAGGGCGAGTTCGACGCCGAGGCGTACATCGGCACGCTCGAGAACAAGGGCGTCGGCATCGCCGATCTGCACAACTTCGCCGACAAGGTGGACTCGGCGCTGCAGGACGAAGTCAAGCAGCTGCAGCAGGACATCATCGACGGCAAGGTCGAGGTCACCTCGTACCTGAGCAAGTAAGGCTCCTGGATCGGGGAGGTCGGCGGAAGCCGGCCTCCCCGTTTCTGCCTGAACAGGAGTCGGCGAATGCCGGCTTCCCTGTTTCTGCCTGAATAGGATCAGAACATGAAGCTTGAACTGCGCGGCATCACCAAGAGATTCGGCGCGCTGACAGCCAACGACCACATCGATCTCACCGTCGAGGCCGGTGAGATCCACTGTCTCCTCGGCGAGAACGGCGCCGGCAAGTCGACCCTGATGAACGTGCTCTACGGCCTCTACCAGGCCGACGAGGGCGACATCCTGCTGGACGACGCCGTGCAGCACTTCGCCGGACCCGGTGACGCGATGGCCGCAGGCATCGGCATGGTGCATCAGCACTTCATGCTGATCCCGGTCTTCACCGTCGCCGAGAACGTCATGCTCGGTCACGAGCAGACCACCTTCGGCGGACGGCTCGACCTGAACGCGGCGCGCGCCCGCGTGCGCGAGATCTCCGATCGCTTCGGCTTCGACGTCGACCCCGATGCGATCGTCGAGGACCTTCCGGTCGGCGTGCAGCAGCGCGTCGAGATCATCAAGGCGCTCGCGCGCGAAGCGCGCGTGCTGGTGTTCGACGAGCCGACGGCGGTGCTCACCCCGCAGGAGACCGACGAGCTGATGGCGACGATGCGTCAGCTCAAGGCCCAGGGCACCTCGATCGTCTTCATCACGCACAAACTGCGCGAGGTGCGCGAGGTCGCCGACCGCATCACCGTCATCCGCCTCGGCAAGGTCGTCGGCGAGGCGTCGCCGACCGCGTCTAACGAAGAGCTCGCCTCGCTCATGGTCGGCCGCGCCGTCGAACTCACCGTGCACAAGGGCGCACCGGCCGTACGCGACAACGGTCTCACCGTGACCGACCTCACCGTCACCGACCCGGCCGGCACCGTCGTCGTGGACGGCGCGTCCTTCGAGGTGCGCGGCGGCGAGGTGCTCGCGATCGCCGGCGTGCAGGGCAACGGTCAGACCGAGCTCACCGAGGCGATCATCGGCCTGCAGGACAACGTCAGCGGCAGCATCCGTCTCGACGGTCAGGAGCTGGTCGGCCGCTCGGTGCGGCAGATCCTGGATGCCGGTGTCGGCTTCGTCCCCGAGGACCGCAGCGTCGACGGACTGGTGAAGGAGTTCTCGATCGCCGAGAACCTCATGCTCGATCGCTCCCACGGGTCGCCGTTCGTGAAGGCCGGCACCGTGCAGCGCTCGCTGCTGCACGACTTCGCGCACGATCGCATCGCCGAGTTCGACATCCGCACCCAGGGCCCGCAGCAGGCGGCGGGAAGGCTGTCTGGCGGAAACCAGCAGAAGGTCGTGCTCGCGCGTGAGCTGAGCCGAGACCTCGCGCTGTTCCTGGCAGCCCAGCCGACCCGCGGCGTCGACGTCGGGTCGATCGAGTTCATCCACAAGCGGGTCATCGAGACGCGCGATGCGGGCGTGCCGGTGATCGTCATCTCCACCGAGCTCGACGAGGTCGCAGCCCTCGCCGATCGCATCCTGGTGATGTACCGCGGTCGCATCATGGGCATCGTGCCCGGCAGCACGTCGCGCGAGAAGCTCGGTCTGATGATGGCAGGCATGTCCGAGACAGAGGCCGCGACGACGGCGAGCCCGATCCCCGCCACGAACGGAGAGACGAAGTGAGCGACACCCAGGCACCGGCGCCGCAGCGGTCAGCACCGCTCGCCGAGCCCGAGACGAAGATCGCCCCGTCGCGCTGGCAGACCACCCTGCAGGCGATCGTCACCGGCAACGGCATCATCTCGCTGCTGGCCGTGCTGCTCGCGGTGATCGTCGGCTCGATCATGATCGCCGCCACGAACGAGGAGGTGCAGGCCGCGTCGGGATACTTCTTCGCGCAGCCCGGCGACACCTTCGCCGCGATCTGGGAGGCCGTGACCGGCGCGTACGCGGCGCTGTTCCGCGGCGCGATCTACAACTTCAACGCCGACACGTTCGAGAAGGGCATCCGTCCGCTCACCGAGACGCTGAAGTTCGCGACCCCGCTGATCGCGGCCGGTCTCGGTGTGGGACTCGCGTTCCGCGCCGGCCTGTTCAACATCGGCGGTCAGGGTCAGATGCTGCTCGCCGCGGCCGCCGCCGGGTACGTCGCCACCGCGATGGACCTGCCGATGGGACTGCACCTGTTCGTCGCGATCGTCGCCGGTCTGGTCGCCGCCGCTCTCTGGGCGGGTATCGCGGGCCTGCTGAAGGCACGCACCGGAGCGCACGAGGTGATCACCACGATCATGCTCAACCACATCGCGTTCTACCTGCTCGCCTGGATGCTGGCGACGCAGGGTCTTCTCCAGGCGCCGGGATCGAGCAACCCGAAGACCGCGCCGATGGCCGAGACAGCGTTGCTGCCGCAGCTGCTCGGGCCCTCGTACAAGCTGCACGCCGGCTTCCTGCTCGCGCTGGTCGCCGTCGCGTTCACCTGGTGGCTGCTCGAGCGCTCCGCGCTCGGCTTCCGCTTCCGCGCCGTGGGTGAGAACCCGTCCGCCGCGCGGGTCGCCGGCATCGACGTGGGCCGGATGTACTTCGTCGTGATGCTCATCGCCGGCGCGCTCGTCGGCATCGCCGGTGTGAGCCAGGTGCTGGGCACCGAGGTGCGCGGCTTCAGCGGCGGCATCGACGCGGGCATCGGCTTCGACGCGATCACGGTGGCGCTGCTCGGGCGCTCGTCGCCGATCGGCATCCTGTTCGCCGGTCTGCTGTTCGGCGCGTTCAAGACCGGCGGTTTCACGATGCAGTCCTCGCAGGGCATCCCGGTCGAGATCATCCTCGTCGTGCAGTCGCTGATCGTGCTCTTCATCGCCGCGCCCCCGCTGGTGCGCGCGATCTTCGGGCTGCCGCAGCCCGGCCGGCCTTCGCGCCGCGCCAAGAAGGCGGCACGCGCCCGCCGCGCCGAATCGGCTGAAGGAAAGAAGGTGTCGGCATGAGCCTCACCACCCCCGTGAACGATGCGCCGCAGGGCGACATCGACCAGCCGCGCGTCGTCGCCGTCGTGTCGTGGAAGGCGCCGATCATCTTCGGCATCTTCACCGTGCTCTTCGCCCTGCTGCCGCTGCTGGTGCCACGCGAGGGCATGACGACCTTCCGGCTCGCCGAGCAGAACGCCGCGATCGCCGTGCCCGACGTGCTGCTGCCGGCGACGCCCACGGCGTGGATCGCGGTGGTGCTGCTGGCGCTGTGCACCGGCTACGCGGCGATGACCGTGATGGCGCACCGTCGCTTGCCGCTCTGGCTCATCGTCGTGTACGTCGCCGTGCTGCTGATCGGATTCCTCGCCTGGGCCGGCGCCGGCGCGACGCTGCCGATGATCGGCCTGCTGGCCGGTGCGCTCGCCCTGGCCACCCCGCTGATCTTCGGTGCCCTCGGCGGCGTGATCGGAGAGCGGGCGGGTGTGGTGAACATCGCGATCGAAGCGCAGATGCTCGCCGGCGCTTTCACCGCGGCCGTCGCCGGGTCGCTCGCCGGCACCCCGTGGGCCGGCCTCATCGCGGCCATGCTCGCCGGCGTGCTCGTCGCGCTCGTGCTCGGCGTGTTCACGATCACCTACTACGTCGACCAGGTCATCGTCGGTGTGGTGCTGAACGTGCTCGTGATCGGCATCACGACCTTCCTGTTCCGCCAGGTGCTCGCCCCGAACACCGAGACCATGAACAGCCCCGACACCTTCTCGGTCGTTCCCATCCCGCTGCTCAGCGAGATCCCGCTGATCGGACCGATCCTGTTCCAGCAGTCCTTCATCGTGTACCTGATGTATGCGGTCGTCGCGCTGGTCTGGTTCGGGCTGTACCGCACCCGCTGGGGCCTGCGCCTGCGCGCCGTGGGCGAGCACCCGCAGGCGGCCGACACGGTCGGCATCAAGGTGGCCGCGACCCGCTACCGCGCCGTGCTGCTCGGCGGTGCCGTCGCCGGCCTCGGCGGCGCCTTCTACACGCTGGTGTCGGTGCCGCGGTTCAACCAGGAGATGACGGCGGGCGCGGGCTTCATCGCCCTCGCCGCGGTGATCTTCGGAAAGTGGGATCCGATTCGCGCGACGCTCGCCGCGCTGCTGTTCGGCTTCGCCACCAACCTGCAGGGCGTGCTCAGCGTCATCGGCTCGCCGGTGCCCAGCCAGTTCATGCTCATGCTTCCGTACATCGTGACGATCTTCGCCGTGGCCGGCCTCGTCGGGCGCTCCCGCCCGCCGGCCGCCGACGGCGAGCCGTACATCAAGTCTTAGGAGAACACGTGACCGACATCGATTGGGACGAGCTGAGACAGGTCGCCACCGAGGCGATGCAGAAAGCCTACGCACCGTACTCGCGGTACAGGGTGGGGGCGGCCGCCCTCGTCGACGACGGACGCATCGTCGCGGGATGCAACGTCGAGAACGCGTCGTACGGCGTCGGCCTGTGCGCGGAGTGCGCGCTCGTCGGCGACCTGCACATGTCCGGCGGCGGTCGGCTGGTCGCCTTCGTGTGCGTGAACAACGACGGGCAGACGATCATGCCGTGCGGCCGCTGCCGTCAGCTGCTCTTCGAGCACTCCAGCCCGGAGATGCTGCTCGAGACGGTCTCGGGCATCCGCACCATCGACGAGGTGCTGCCCGACGCCTTCGGCCCGCGCGACTTGGAGGATGCCCGATGACCCTTCGGCAGGCTCAGGGACCCACTGGCGGCGCCGGCGAAGCGTTCGACGCGATCGACGTCATCCGCGCCAAGCGCGACGGCGGCTCGGTGACCGAGAATGCGCTGCGCTGGATGGTCGACGCGTACACCCGCGGCTACGTCTCCGACGCGCAGATGGCGTCGTTCGCGATGGCGATCTTCCAGCGCGGCATGCAGCGCGACGAGATCCGGGTGCTGACCGACGCGATGATCGCGTCGGGGGAGCGGATGAGCTTCGCCAGCCTCGGCAAGCGCACGGTCGACAAGCACTCGACCGGTGGCGTGGGCGACAAGATCACTCTGCCGCTGGCTCCGCTCGTGGCCGTGTTCGGTGTCGCCGTTCCGCAGCTCAGCGGCCGCGGCCTCGGCCACACCGGCGGCACGCTCGACAAGCTCGAATCCATCCCGGGGTGGCGGGCAGCGCTCAGCAACGACGAGATGTTCGCGCAGATGCAGAGCGATGTCGGAGCCGTGATCTGCGCCGCCGGCTCGGGTCTCGCGCCCGCCGACAAGAAGCTCTACGCCCTGCGCGATGTCACCGGCACGGTCGAGGCGATCCCGCTGATCGCCTCGAGCATCATGTCGAAGAAGATCGCCGAGGGCACCGACGCTCTGGTGCTCGACGTGAAGTTCGGCAACGGCGCCTTCATGCAGGACATCGATCGTGCGCGTGAGCTGGCCCGCACGATGGTCGAGCTCGGCACCGACTCGGGCGTGGCGACTACGGCGCTGCTGACCGACATGAACGTTCCGCTCGGGCTCGCGATCGGCAACGCGAACGAGGTGCGCGAGTCGGTCGAGATCCTCGCCGGCGGCGGCCCTGCCGACGTGCGCGAGCTGACCCTCGCCCTGGCCCGCGAGATGCTCTCGCTGGCCGGGCAGCCGGATGCCGATGTCGCTGCCGCCCTCGACGACGGCCGCGCGATGGACAGCTGGAAGGCGATGATCCGCGCCCAGGACGGTGATCCGGATGCCCCGCTGCCGACCGCGCGCGAGACGCACGTCGTCACCGCCGATCGCGACGGCGTCGTCACCCGGATGGACGCGCTGCCGTTCGGCATCGCGGCGTGGCGCCTCGGCGCCGGCCGCGCGCGCGCCGAGGACCCGGTGATCTTCGCCGCCGGCATCGATCTCGCCGTCAAGCCCGGCGAGAAGGTCACCGCGGGGCAGCCGCTGTTCACGCTGTCGGCCGAGGACGAGGGGCGCTTCGCCCGCGCCCTCGACGCCCTGGACGGCGCGTACGAGATCGGCGACCCGGCGGCGGCCCCAGCCGCACAGCCCATCGTGCGCGAGCGCATCACCGCCTGAGAACCGGAGGACCACCATGAAGATCGACGAGCTGCGCGCCCTGCCCAAGATCTCGCTGCACGACCACCTCGACGGCGGCGTACGCCCCGCGACGATCCTCGAGCTCGCCGATGCAAGCGGCATCCAGGCTCCGGCGCAGGACCCGAAGGGGCTGAGCCGCTGGATCGCGCAGCAGAGTGATGCCGGCTCCCTGGTGGAGTACCTGAAGACGTTCGACCTGGTGACCTCGGTCATGCAGTCCGAACGGGCGCTCACGCGCATCGCCCGTGAGTTCGTCGCCGACCTGGCGGCTGACGGCGTCGTCTACGGCGAGGTGCGCTGGGCGCCCGAGCAGCACCTCGCGGGCGGGCTCAGCCTCGACGACGCGGTGCGCGCCGTGCAGCGAGGCATCGAGGAGGGCGAGGACGAGGCGGATGCCGCCGGCCACAGCATCCGGGTCGGGCAGATCGTCTCGGCCATGCGTCAGGGCTCGCGTGTGCGGGAGATCGCCGAACTCGCGGTGCGCCATCGCGAGAACGGCGTCGTCGGCTTCGACATCGCCGGGCCGGAGGACGGCTTCCCCGCGTCGGAGCACCGCGCCGCCTTCGACTACCTCGCCGCGGAGTTCCTGCCCGTCACGGTGCACGCCGGAGAGGCTGCGGGACCTGCATCCATCCGCTCCGCTCTGATCGACGGACGCGCGCTGCGTCTCGGACACGGCGTGCGCATCGCCGAGGACCTGCAGATCATCGAACGCGAAGGCGACGAGGTGCAGGTGCAGTTCGGTGACCTGGCACGGTGGGTGCGCGACCGCGAGATCCCGCTCGAGCTCTCGCCGTCGTCGAACCTGCAGACGGGCGCGATCGCGCAGTGGGGAGACGAGCTCGCCGATCACCCGTTCGACCTGCTGTACCAGCTCGGCTTCTCGGTCACCGTGAACGTCGACAACCGCACCATGAGCGGCACGTCGCTGACGCGCGAGCTCTCGCTGCTGGTCGACGCCTTCGGGTACGACCTCGACGACCTCGAGGCGTTCCAGTTCAACGCGGCGTCCGCCGCGTTCCTGCCGGTCGAAGAGCGCGAGGAGCTCGTCGAGATGATCGCCGAGGGCTTCGAGCGCTGAAGCCCCCGGCGAACCACCGTCACCCTCGGTGACGCGCCGGCACCCTGACGCTCAGGCGGCTTCGGGGTTCTGCGCCCACAGGTCGGGGCCGAACACCTCGTAATGGATGCGGTCGGCCGGCACGCCGCGCCCGATCAGGGTGCGGCGCATGGCCTGCATGAACGGCAGCGGTCCGCACATGAACACCGACGTGTGCTCGGGCAGGTCGACCTCGCTGAGGTCCATGAATCCCTCGCGCGCCGGGTGCAGGGTCGGCGCGCCGACGGCATCCTGCTCGTACCAGTTCTGCGCCCTGGCATCCGGCATCGCCAGCACCTGGCGGCGCAGCGACGAGTACAGCGCATGCGTGTCGTGTGCGCGATCGGCGTGGAACAGCCGCACGGTGCGCGCAGGCTGGCGGCGGGAGAGGTCTTCCATGATGGCGGCGACCGGCGTGATGCCGATGCCCGCCGAGACGAGCACGAGAGGGTGATCCTCGTCGTCGAGCACGACGTCGCCGGCGGGCTGCGAGACGTCGAGCATGGTGCCGGGCTGCGCGTGCTGCCACAGCCACGTCGAGACCTGCCCGTCGGGCGCCCCGCCCACTCCGTGCACTCGCTTGATGGTCACCCGGATGGAGTCGCCGCGCGGGCCGGACGAGATCGTGTACTGACGCGGCTGCCGGCTGCCGTCGGGCAGATCAACGGCGATGGCCACGTACTGCCCGGTGCGGTGCGAGGGGATGAGCCCGTCGACCGGTGCGAGCAGCAGGGAGAAGATGTCGTCCGACTCCTCGAAGCGCTCCACTACCCGGTAGTCGCGCCACGGGTTCTCGGGGTCGGTGCCCGATTCGGCGTAGAGGCGCGCCTCTTCGGCGATCAGCGCGGTGGCGAACAGCCAGTACACCTCGTCCCACGCCGACCGCACCGCGGGGGTGACCGCGTCGCCGAGCACGGTGCCCACGGCGTCGAGCAGATGACGGCCGACGATGGTGTATTCGCCGGCGCGGATCCCCAGCGAGACGTGCTTGTGGGCGATCCGGCGCATCACCGGAGTGAAGTCGGGGGCGTGCGGATCGATCAGCTGCACGGCGAAGGCGACCACCGAGGCGGCGAGCGCCTTCGGCTGCTCGCCGATCGCCTGGTTGGCGCGGTTGAACACCCGCAGCAGTTCGGGGTGCGCGGCGAACATGGCGGGGTAGAACACCTTCGTGATCTGCTCGGCGTGCTCGGCGACGACGCCGGCGGTGGCCGCGACGACTGCTTCGGACTCGGGCGAGAGCTTCATGACGTTCCTTTCGTGGGTCTGCGTCCCCTCGAGTCTGCGTGCGGGTGCGGCGGGAGGGAGGGGGTTTTCACCGGTTCTATTCGGTGCGCCGCGGCCCCAGCCGGCGTAGCGTGAAGGGGTGCCACGCCGGGTCGACGATTACCGCGGTCTGACGCAGCCGAGTCGGCTGCAGCTGCTGCGCGCCGTGCAGAGCCATCCCGGCATGCGCGTGACGGAACTCGCCGAACGATGCGGGATGCCGCTCAACACGGCGCGGGACCACCTGCGGGTGCTGGTGCAGGAGGGCCTCGTGCGCGAGGAGCGACTGCACGTGGGCAGCAGGGGCCGACCGCCGATCGCGTACCACCCGGTGCGCGAGGCGGATTCGAATCCCGCGGCGCGGCGTCGGGTCGACGGTGCCCGGCGGCGCGGTGCGCTGCTGCGTGCGGTGATGCCGCCGCCCGCGGATGCCGCCCTGAGGGGCGACACCGAGGCTGAAACGCAGCTGGACGTGCTGTACGAGCACCTCGATGATGCCGGCCTCAGTCCCGTCCTCGACGAGTCGGCACTGCGCTTCGAGATGATGCCGTGCCGCTACCGGGGGATGATCGCGCAGGATCAGGCGACGGTCTGCGGCGCCCACGCGCGCCTGGTGCGCGATACGCTCGCCCAGGTCGACGGTCCGCTCGAGGTCGAGCGACTCGAGCCGTTCGTCACCGCCGACACCTGTGCGCTCCTGCTGCGCCGCGGGGAGCACCGCGGGCGAACCGCATCCGATCCGGTCAGCGCACCTCTGCCGCCAGAGTCCCGATCAGCTCGGTGAGCCGGGCACGCACGGCCTGGTCGGAGACCGTGGGTTCACCGTCGCCGGCCTGCGGGCCGTAGGCGCCGAACGACGCGTGCGAGGCGCCGTCGATCTCGACGAGCCGCGCGTCGGCCGGAAGCAGATCCCGGGCATCCGCGACCTTCTGCGGTGTCGACAGGCCGTCCTCGCTTCCCGACACGCTCAGCACGGGCATCCGGGAGTCCGACAGGTCGCTCGCGCAGTACGAGGCGAACAGCACCAGGGCATCGGCGTCCGGTGCCAGCTGGCAGGCGCGCACACCGCCCAGGGAGTGCCCGCCCACCATCCACGAATCCACGTCGGGCGCCGCGGAGGTGAACGCGTCGACCCCACGCGGATCGAAGAACGCGAGGTTCAGCCAGGGGCGGGTGATGACGACCGTGATGCCGTCTTCGGCGGCGAGATCCTGCAGCGTCGCGATGTAGCCCTCCGGCTGCACCTTCGCCCCCGGAATGAACACGAGGCCGACGTCCGAGTCGCCGTCGGCGGGGGAGAGCACGATGCCCTCGGGCGCAGACTCGATCGTGAACGCGGGGTTCGCCTCCGCCTGCGCGAGCGGATCGGGCTCGGCGGCCATCACCCCGACCTGGGTCCAGATCAGGGTGCCCGCGACGAGCAGCACGACCACGGCCGCCAGCGACCACAGGACTCGGACGAGGATGCGCCTGCGGCGCGTGACGGGCATGATCCGAGACTAGCCGCCGGTGCGCTCGATGCCGGCGGCCCGCCTGGCGAACACATCCCGGACCGCGGGAAGCAGCGGATGCGACGCCTCGAGCCCGGTCACGTCCGCTGCCAGGACCGCGGGGTCGTCGGTGCGCAGCCGACGCTGCAGCTGCACCGACTGCTCGTCTGCCGGGTCGTCGAACTCCAGCGCCGCAGCGACCGCCACGAGCAGCGCGTCGGTGCTGAGCCCGGCCTCGGCGGCCTCGGCAGCGGGGCCGATGAAGCGCTCATGCCGCGACAGCTTGCGCAGCGGCTGGCGCCCCACCCGCCACACCGTGTCCGGCAGAGCCGGGTTCGCGAAGCGGCGCAGGATCGTCGCCCGGTACTCGGCCAGGTCGCGCGGGTCGAGACCGTGCTTGGCCGACAGCATCGCCGAGGTCTCCTCGAGCGCCGCCGCCACCTTCGCGGCGATGTCCGGGTCGGCCAGAGCGTCGGAGATGCGCTCGATGCCCGCCTGCGCTCCCAGGTAGGCCGTCGCAGCATGACCGGTGTTCACCGTGAACAGCTTGCGCTCGATGTACGGGGCGAGGTCGTCGACGAAGTGCGCGCCGGGGATGTGCGGCGGGTTCTCGCCGAACGGGCCGCGCTCGATCGCCCACTCGTAGAACGGCTCCACGGTGACGTCCACCCCGCCGCCGGCAGGCTGCCCAGGAACGATCCGGTCGACGGCGGTGTTGGCGAACACCGCGCGACCGGCGAGCACCTCCCACTCCGCACCCGCCCGCTCGACGATCTCGTCGCGGAGCAGATCGGTGGCGCCGATCGCGTTCTCGCACGCCATCACCTGCAGCGGCGCTGCGGCGGGACTCCGCCGCCGCAGCGCCTCCAGGATCGGCGTCGCGACGAACTTCAGGATGCTCGGGCCGACCGCGGTGGTCACCACAGCGGCGTCGGCGATCTCCGCCACCAGGCCCTCGGGATCGGCGGCGCTGTCGATCGCCCGGAAACCGGTCACGACAGTGTCGGCACCTCCCTCGCCCACTTCGTGCACCGTGTAGCTGTCGACGGCGTTGATCGCGTCGACGAGCGGTGCGGCGACGTCGGAGAACACCAGGTCGTAGCAGCCCTGATGCAGCAGCAGACCGACGAACCCGCGGCCGATGTTGCCGGCGCCGAAGTGGACGGCCTTCATGCCTCGTTCACCGCCGCGAGCAGCGCGTACAGTTCGTCGGGATCGGCTGCCGCGTTGAGTCGGGCCACGTCGTCCTCCTCCGAGAACAGGATCGCGATCTGAGACAGGATGTCGAGATGCTCGCCGTCCTTCCCGGCGATGCCGATCACGAAGGTGGCGCGTTCGCCGTCCCAGTCGACGCCCCCGTCGTAGCGCACGACGCTGAGCGCCGAGCCGAGCACGGCGTCCTTCGCATGGTTCGTGCCGTGCGGGATCGCCAGGCCGTTGCCCATGAACGTCGACACCGCCTTCTCGCGCTCGTGCATCGCCTGCAGATAGTCGGCGGTGACGGCGCCGGCGGCGACGAGCACGTCGGCCGCCTCCTTCATGGCCTCGTCGCGGGTGGCCCCTCCGGGATGGATGCGCACGCGGTCGGGTGTGAGAACGCTCATTCTTCCTCCTGGTTGCGGACCATCTCGACGACCTCGTCGTACTTCGGCGAGTTCATGAAGTTGTCGACCGAAACGTGGATCGAATCCGGCGACTTCGCCCGTGCACGGTCCGTCAGCTGCTGCTGGGTGATGATCAGGTCGGCGGTGCCGTCGAGATTCGCGATCGCCGCATTGGTGACAGTGATGCCCTCGAGGCCCGCCTTCTTGATCTTGTTGCGCAGCACGCTCGCGCCCATCGCCGACGAGCCCATGCCGGCGTCGCAGGCGAACACGATCGACTGGATCGGCTTCGTGCTGACGATGCCGCCGTCGGCGAGTCCGGCCGTCTCCGCCTGGGTCTCGTGTTTGTCGGCCAGCTCTTCGGTCTGGGCGACGGTGACGCTGTCGCTGCTGACGCGCAGGGTATCCATGGCGGCCGACTTCTTGCCCTTGTTGGCCTCGGTCTGCGCGATCGCCGCGCCGAAGGCGTCCGCCTCGGCGAGCAGGTCGCGTTTGCGGGAGGCCCGCAGGATCACCCCGGTGATCAGGAACGTCACGGTCGCGGCGATGATCACCGACAGGTAGACGACCATCAGGTTGCCGACGCCCGAACCGATGGCGGCAGCGGTCACGGCGATGATGCTGCCGGGTGCGGCGGGGAAGCCCAGTCCTCCGCCGAGGATCATGTTGGTCGTGACGCCCGCGGCTCCGCCGGCGATCAGGGCGAGGATCGTCATCGGCTTGCTCAGCGCGTACGGGAAGTAGATCTCGTGGATGCCGCCGAAGAACTGGATGATGATCGCTCCGGGGGCTGAGGCTTTCGCCGCGCCGATGCCGAAGAAGGTGAAGCCCAGCAGCAGGCCGAGTCCGGGGCCGGGGTTGGCCTCGATGAGGAACAGGATCGACTTGCCCACTTCGCTGGCCTGTTCGATGCCAAGCGGTGTGAACACTCCGTGGTTGATGGCGTTGTTCAGGAACAGCACCTTCGCCGGCTCGACGATGATCGACACGACGGGCAGCAGCTGCATCGACACCAGCCAGCCGACGGCGCCGCCCAACACGGCGCTGATGCCGAGCATGATCGGACCGAAGGCGAAGAACCCGACGATCGCGAGGATCATGCCGAGGATGCCGGCCGAGAAGTTGTTCACCAGCATCTCGAAGCCGGGCTTGATCTTGCCGTCCCACAGCTTGTCCATCTGCTTGGTGACCCAGCCGGCGATCGGGCCCATGATCATCGCGCCGAGGAACATCGGGATGTCGGTGCCGACGATGACGCCCATGGTGGCGATCGTGGCGACGACGCCGCCGCGCTCGCCGTAGACGATGCGACCGCCGGTGTTGGCGATCAGCAGCGGCAGCAGGTAGGTGATCATCGGGCCGACGAGACCGACGTATGCGGCGAAGTTGCCGGCATCGCCCTCGCTGAGAGCCGTCATGGCACCGCGCCATCCGATGGCATCGGCCCCACCACCACCGCCGATGATCTCGGCGACGGGGAACCAGTGCCAGCCGAACGGGCTCTTGGCGCCGAAGAATCCGGCGGGGATGAAGAGCATCGTGATGAAGCCCCAGGCGATGAACGCCGCGATGTTCGGCATGATCATGCCGGACAGGAACGTGCCGAAGCGCTGCACGGCGACGCGTGCTCCTCCGGTCTTTGTCGGTGACGTCGTCGTCATGATGTCCTCTCTCTGTTCTGATGCGGTGAGCGCATGCTGTGTCGTGTGCGGGTGTATCGTGCAGGGGTCGCGTGTCAGGTCCGGACGGCCGCGGCGCGCGCGGCCTCGCGGGCCCCGGCGGCATCGTCCGCGGTGAGCGCGGCCGCGGCGATGCGTCTGGCATCGGCGAGTGCGTGCTGTGCAAGAGATCCGCGCACATCGGCGAGCGCCGCGGGCGCCATCGACAGGCTCGACGCGCCGAGGCCGACGAGCACGACGGCCAGCAGCGGGTCGGCCGCAGCCTCGCCGCAGATGCCGACGGGCTTGCCCGTGCGCGCGCCGGCGTCGCCGACCTCGCGCACGAGACGCAGCACCGCCGGATGCCAGGGGTCCTGGAACGACGCGACCGAGCCGAGCAGGCGGTCGGCGGCCATCGTGTACTGGGTGAGGTCGTTCGTGCCGATCGAGGCGAAGTCGGCGTGCGCGAGCACGCGGTCGGCGAGCAGTGCGCTGGCGGGCACCTCGACCATGACCCCCGCGGTCTTCAGCCCGAACTCCCGCGCCAGCGCGGTGAAGTACCGGGTCTCCTCGACGGTGGTCACCATCGGCGCCATCACCCACAGGTCGGCCGCGGTCGCGGCATCCGCCTCGGCGAGCGCGGTGAGCTGCTCGCGCAGGATGTCTTCGCTCGCGCGCAGCGCGCGCAGGCCGCGCAGGCCCAGAGCGGGGTTCTCCTCGTGCGCGTCGTTCAAGAACGCGAGTGGCTTGTCGGCGCCGGCATCCAGCATCCGCACCACCACCTTCTTCCCCTCGAACGCCTGCAGCAGCTCGATGTACGCGGCACGCTGCTGTTCGATGGTGGGAGCCTGCAAGGCCGACAGGAACAGGAACTCGGTGCGGAACAGTCCCACACCCTCGGCGCCGCGTGCCACGGCGTCGGCCGCGTCGGCGGGCCGGCCGAGGTTGGCGAGCAGGCTGATCGGGGTCCCGTCGGCCAGCATGCCCGGCGACGCAGGGGCGGCGTCCTCCGCGGCGCGCGCGGCGAGGCGCTCGTCGACGGCGGCGAGCTCAGCCGCTCCCGGCGCGTCGTCGATCGTGCCGGCGGCGGCGTCGACGATCACCGTCTGCCCGTCGCCGAGTGCTGTGGCGCCGCTCGCTCCGACGACCGCGACGATGCCCTTCTCGCGGGCGAGGATCGCGGTGTGCGAGGTGGGGCCGCCGTCACTGGTCACGAGGGCGAGCACCCGGTCGAGCTCGAGCAGCGCGGTGTCGGCGGGCGCGAGGTCTCGGGCGACGAGCACGAACGGATGCCCGGGATCGGGCACACCGGGAGCCGTGACCCCCTGCAGACGGGCGAGCACACGCTGCGCGATGTCGTCGAGATCGGCGGCCCGTTCGCCGAGGTAGCCGCCGACCGCCTCGAGGGTCGCACGGAACCCGGCGAATGCGTCGTGCACCGCCCACTCGGCGGTGCTGCCTTCGTCGAGGCGGGCGTCGACCTCCTCTTCGAGGCTCGGATCCTCCGCGATCATCGCCTGGGCCTCGAGCACATCCCGGGCGGCTCCGCCCGCGGCATCCGCCCGCTGCTGCAGTTCTGCGGCGACGTGAGCCACGGCCTCGCGGGCACGAGCGCGCTCTTCGTCGATCCCCCGCGCGCTGCTCTGCTTCTCAGGTGCCGGCAGCGCCTCGGCCATGCGCACGACGGGACCGGCCGCGACGCCCTGTCCGATGCCCACCCCGCGCAGCAGGCTCATGACGCCCCATCGTGATCGGTGGTGAGCAGCTCGGTGAGGTGGTCGAGAACCGCCTCGGCGTTCTCGCCTTCGGCGGTGAGCACCACGTGGTCGCCGAAGTCGATGCCGAGCGCGATGACCGAGAGGATGCTCGCGGCGTTGACGGCCTTTCCGGAGTCCTTCGCGACGGTTACCGGGATGCCCGCCTCTTTGGCGGCCTGAGCGAACAGCTTGGCGGGGCGGGCGTGCAGGCCGTGGGAGGAGCCGATGCGGACGGTGCGCGAGGAGACGGTCATGGGTGTTCCTTCCGGTCGTGCGGCGCGGTCATCGCGTCGCGGACGAGACGCAGCGTGCGGCTGCCGTCGAAATCGGTGAATGCGTCGGGTGGCAGGGCGATCACGCGGCACCGGCCGGCGAGAGCGGTGCGGATGCGTTCCGTGTGCTCGGCGAGGTGCGGGCCGACCAGTACGAGGTCGACGCCTGCGGCCGTGAGCGCCGTGCGTTCGGTGCCGGCCTCAGCCGTCCAGGGAAGGCCCGCGCCGTCGGCGGCACGGGCGAGCCGCTGGGCGACGAACGTGCTCGACGCTCCGGCGCCGCACACCACGAGAATCCGCATCGATCCGCCTTTCCTCGTTCAGTGTGGCTCGCCCGGTCAGGGCCTCTCCAGCAGGCTTCCTTCCGCCCCGGCGGAACATCGGCTTCCGCGCCCGTCGTGCGAGGGGCTGGCATCATGGAGCGCACGGGGTGATCGATGAGGAAGGCGGAGCGATGTCGCGTCAGCGCCAGAATCAGCTCCTCGGCATCCTCCTGAGACAGGACGGGTGGGCGACGGCGGCGAGCCTCGCCGATCAGCTCGGGGTCACGCCCCGCAGCATCCGCTCCTACGTCGCGGCGTTGAACGCGCGCTCCGCCGACGCCGTGGAATCAGGGCCGGCCGGGTACCGCGCCGCGACCCGGGCGATCGACCTGGTCGGCGAGGCCGATCCCGGCACGCCGCGTGCGCGACTGCACCGTCTGATCCGCACCCTGATCGACGAGGTCGACGGCGTGGACGTCTATGACACCGCCCTCGCGCTGCACATCAGCGAGACCACGCTCGAGAGCGACCTCGGCCGCGTGCGTGCCCTGCTCGAGGGCGGCGGCGTGCGCCTGGAGCGCGACCGGGACCGGGTGCGGCTGCGTGGCGATGAGCAGGCGCTGCGCCGGCTGCTGAGCAGGCTCGCGCAGGATGAGATGGATGCAGGCCCGCTGCGACCGGATGCGCTGCAGCGAGCGCTCGAACCCGAGGCGGTGCCCGCGCGGGCGGTCGGGCCGTTCAAGACAGCGCTCGTGCGCGAGCTGGGCGCACTCGGGTACTACGTGAACGAGCTGGCGATCAGTGACGTGCTGCTGCACATCACCATCGCCGCCGAGCGGGTGGCAGGCGGGCGTGCGCTGACGTCGCGCGTCGAGCCGATCGACGACGCCGTCGCGATGGTGGGCAGTGCGATCGCCCGCCTCGCCGAGAGGCATTTCGGCGTGGTGCTGGGCCAGGGTGATCGAGAGCACCTCGCCAATCTCGTGCTCACCCGTGTCGTCACCCCCGGAGAGCACGCGCAGCCGCGCGCGCGCCGCGCCGCCGATGCCGAGGTGGAGCGGGCGGTGCGCGCCGAGATCGAGCAGGCCGCGCACGACTACCAGGTGGATCTCGTCGACGATGCGTTCATCGTGCGCCTCAGCCTGCACGTGCAGAACCTGCTGCACCGCTCGCAGGAGCAGGCGTGGACCCGCAACCCGCTCACCCGGTCGCTGAAGTCGTCGTATCCGATGATCTTCGAGGTCGCGGTGTCGATAGCCAGCGGGCTGCACGAGCGGCTCGGGGTGCCGCTGCAGGAGGATGAGATCGCATACATCGCGATGCACGTCGGAGGGCGGCTGGAGCGCAGCAGGGCGGCGGATGCCATCCTCACCGCCACGATCATCTGCCCGGGCTACCAGGAGCTGCAGGAGCTGCTGCGGTCGAGCGTCGACCGCTCGCTCGGCCGGCTCATCGAGGTCACCAGCGTCGACACCAGCGTCGACCCGGAGTGGGCCGCACTCGACACAGACCTGGTGCTGAGCACGGTGCCGGTCTCGGGCTCGGATGAGCGCATCGTGCGTATCCAGCCGTTCCTCAGCGAGGCCGACATCGAGCGGGTGCAGCAGGCGGCCGCGCGCATCCGGCGCACGCGCCGACTCGGCCGGCTACGAGACGAGCTGCGCCGGTACTTCTCTCCCGAGGCGTTCCTCGTGCCGCTGCCCGACGCGGGAGAGGAGCGGATCATCCGCCATCTGGGCGGGCTGCTCACCGCATCCGGGCTCATCGGCGAGGACTACGTCGAGAACACGATCCTGCGCGAACGCATGTCGTCGACCGCGTTCACGGACGCGCTGGCGGTGCCGCACGCCCTGCAGATGACCGCCCGCCGCACGGCGATCGCGATCGGCATCGCCGACGGGTCGGTGGCGTGGGGCGGCGGACGCGTCCAGGTCGTGGCGCTCGCCGCGTTCAGCGAGAGCGACCGCGATGCCTTCCAGACGGTGTTCGAGCAGCTCGTGGAGGTGTTCAGCGAGCGCGACAGCGTTCAGCGGATCGTGCGGCGGGCGACGAGCTTCGACGCGTTCCTCGACGAGCTGGTCGCGGTCATCGACGGCTGAGCGGGGCGAGCACCTCGGCGATCGCGTCCAGCAGGGCCGCGGCACCCGGAGCGTCGGCGACCTCGACGGTCACCGAATGCCCCGACTCGATCGCCAGGTCCATGACCGCCAGCACGCTGGAGAGGTCGGCGCTGTCGCCGGCATCCGTCGTCACCCGCACCGGCGACCCGTGCGCCTGTGCCAGCCGCACCAGCTCGGCGACCGGCCGGGCGTGCACGCCGTTGTGCACGTCGACCGTCATGCGTCGTCGCAGCAGGGTCACTGCCGCTCCGCGAGCATGTCCCGCACGGCGGCGTCGAGCTCGGTCACCGCCCCGGCAGCCGCGGCGGGGGAGTCGCCGCGCGCGTCGATGTACACCTTCAGCTTCGGCTCGGTGCCGCTCGGGCGCACGATCACGCGCGAGCCGTCGTCGAGGCGGTAGCGCAGCACGTCGCCGGCGGGCACACCCACGTCGCCGGCGGCCAGATCCTCCGCCGATGCGATCGTGCGGGTGCCGAACGCCGCGGGCGGCTGGGCACGCAGAGACGCCATCGTCGCGCCGATCAGCGCCAGGTCGTCGACGCGCACCGACACCTGGCCGCTCGCGAAGTGACCGATCTCCGCGCCGAGCTCGTCGAGCAGACCGGCGATGGTCGTCTCGCGCACCCGCGCCTCGGCGGCGAGTCCGAGCAGCGCGACGGCAGCGGAGATGCCGTCCTTGTCGCGCACGGTGTCGGGGTTCACCAGGTAGCCCAGCGCCTCTTCGAAGCCGAACACCATGCCGGGCGCGCGGGAGATCCACTTGAAGCCGGTGAGCGTCTCGTGGAAGTCGAGTCCGTAGCGTTCGGCGACCGCACCCAGTCCCGGGGACGAGACCAGCGAGCAGGCGAGCGACGCCCCGGGTGTGCCCTGCGCGGCTCGTGCCGCGCGCCAGCCGAGCAGCAGACCGACCTCGTTCCCGGTCAGGCGGCGCCAGCCGCCGTCGGCCGCGGGATCCGGGATGGCGACGGCGAGGCGGTCGGCGTCGGGGTCGTTCGCGATGATGAACTCGGCATCGGCCTCCCGGGCTCGGGCGACCGCGAGATCCATCGCGCCAGGCTCCTCGGGATTGGGGAACGAGACGGTGCGGAACGTCGGGTCGGGGTCGCGCTGCGCGTCGACGATCCGGGGCGCCGGGTAGCCGGCCGCCTTGACGACGCGCGAGAAGGTCTCCCAGCCCACGCCGTGCATGGCGGTGTACACCCAGCGCATCTCCTGCACGCCGAAGGGCGCCGGTGCCACCGCCGCGGTCGCCGCGATGTACGCGTCGACGACGTCCTCCCCGGCGATCTGGTAGGAATCCGAGCGCGGCAGCAGTCCCACATCGCCCGCATCGGCGACGCGCTGGATGTGCGCGGCGATCTGCGCATCCTCCGGAGCGACGATCTGCGAACCGCCGTCGCCGCCGCCGAGGTACACCTTGTACCCGTTGTCGTTCGGCGGGTTGTGGCTGGCCGTGACCATGATCCCGGCATCCGCCTGCAGATGACGCACGGCGAACGCGAGCACCGGTGTCGGCAGCAGCCGTGGCAGCAGGATCGCGCGCAGGTCCGCACCGGCGAGGATCTCGGCGGAGTCCAGCGCGAAACGCCGGGAGTTGCGCCTCCCGTCGTAGCCGATGACCACCGTCGGGCGGGTCGTGCTCCGCTGCAGCAGGTAGCCCGCGAAGCCGGCGGCCGCCTGGGTCACCAGCACCCGGTTCATGCGATTGCTGCCCGCACCCAGCTCGCCGCGCAGGCCCGCGGTGCCGAAGGCCAGACGTCGGCCGAAGCGGTCCTCGAGGTCGGCGAGAGCCGCGGCCTCACCGCCGGCGGCGCGGGTGATGATTCCCGCGAGCTCGTCACGGGTCTCGGCATCCGGGTCCTGTCGCAGCCAGGCGCGCGCCTGGGACAGCCGCTCGCTCACAGCGCCTCGATCACTCGGGCCAGCAGCGCCGAGATCACCGGCTCGGCCTCACGGCCGGCCTCGATGACCTCCTCGTGGCTGAGCGGGGTCTTCTGGATGCCGGCGGCGAGGTTCGTGATGAGCGAGAGGCCGAGGATCTCCATTCCCGCCTCCCGGGCCGCGATCGCCTCGAGGGCGGTGGACATGCCGACGATGTGCCCGCCGATCGCCTTTGCCATCTGCACCTCTGCGGGCGTCTCGTAGTGCGGGCCGCGGAACTGGGTGTACACGCCCTCGTCGAGAGTGGGGTCGACGGTGCGGGCGATGTCGCGCAGACGCGTCGAGTACAGGTCGGTGAGGTCGACGAAGGTCGCACCCTCGAGCGGGGAGTCGGCGGTGAGGTTGATGTGATCGCTGATGAGCACCGGCTGGCCGGGCTGCCACGTCTCGCGGATGCCGCCGGCGCCGTTGGTGAGCACCATGATCGCAGCCCCCGTGGCGGCTGCGGTGCGCACCGAGTGCACGACCCGGCGCACGCCGTGGTCTTCGTAGTAGTGGGTGCGGGCGCCGATCACCAGCACGTTCCTGCCGCCGGGTGTGCGGATGCTGCGCAGCGTGCCCACATGCCCTTCCAGCGCGGGCTTCGAGAAGCCCGTCACCTCGGTGGCGGGGACGGTGGCGACGGTCTCGCCGATCAGCTCGGCGGCCTTGCCCCAGCCGGAGCCGAGGGTTAGGGCGATGTCGTGGTGGTCGACCCCTGTCAGGCGAGCGATGTCGGCGGCCGCGTCGGCGGCGACGGCGAACGGATCGGCCGTCGGGTCGTCCAGAGGGTTCACGGAGTTGTCACGCATGCCTCCACTCTAGGAAGGTGGCGGGGCCGCGGCCAGGATTGCGGAAGAATGGAGTTCATGTCTCAGACTTCCTTCGCGAACAGGCAGAGCGTCGCCGTCCTCGGCGGCGGTCCCGGTGGGTACGAGGCGGCGATCGCCGCCGCGCAGCTGGGGGCGGATGTCACGCTCGTCGAGCGCGTGGGCGTGGGCGGGTCGGCCGTGCTCACCGACGTGGTGCCGTCGAAGAGCCTCATCGCCACCGCCGACGCCGCGGTCGCCATCGCCGGGGCGACCGACCTCGGCGTGCAGTTCTACGCGCGCGGCGCGGACGACCGGCCGCTCAAGCCCGAGATCGCCATCAACCTCGCCGCCGTCAACAAGCGGCTGCTCGCCCTCGCAGGCCAGCAGTCGGAGGACATGCGCACGACCCTGCTCGAGGCCGGTGTTCGCATCCTCTCCGGGCACGGCCGGCTCGAGGGGCCGAACGCCATCGTGGTCTCCACGGGCCCGGGGGGCACCGACTTCGACCGCGTCGAGGCGGACACCATCGTCGTCTCGGTCGGCGCCTCGCCGCGCGAGCTGCCGTCGGCGAAGCCCGACGGCGAGCGCATCCTCACCTGGACCCAGCTGTACGACATGAAGGCGCTGCCCGAGCACCTGATCGTCGTGGGCTCGGGCGTGACCGGTGCGGAGTTCGCGTCGGCGTACATGAACCTCGGGGCGAAGGTCACGCTGATCTCGAGTCGCGACCAGGTGCTGCCCGGTGAGGACGAGGACGCCGCCAAGGTGCTCGAGAAGGTGTTCACGCGCGGCGGCATGCAGGTGCTCTCGAAGTCCCGCGCCGACAGCGTGAAGCGCACCGACGACGGCGTGCTGGTCACCCTCTCCGACGGGCGCACGGTCGAGGGCAGTCACTGCCTGATGGCGGTCGGGTCGATCCCGAACACGGCCGGCATCGGCCTGGAGGAGGCGGGCATCGAGCTCACCGAGTCCGGTCACGTGCGCGTCAACCGCGTGGCGCGCACGTCGGTGCCCAACGTCTACGCCGTCGGCGACTGCACGAACTTCTTCCCGCTGGCATCCGTCGCCTCGATGCAGGGGCGCACCGCCGTGTTCCACGCGTTCGGCGACATCGTGATCCCCCTCGAGGTGCGCAAGATCACCGCCAACATCTTCACCGCACCCGAGATCGCGACGGTCGGCCTCTCCGAGCAGGACATCGCGAACGGCCAGGGCGACGGCATCGCGCACAAGCTGCCGCTGGCGGCCAACCCCCGCGCGAAGATGCTGGGCATCAAGGACGGCTTCGTGAAGATCATCGCGCTGCGGGGCTCGGGAACGGTGGTCGGCGGGGTGATCGTCGCGCCGCGGGCATCCGAGCTGATCTACCCGATCGCGATCGCGGTCGAGCGGCGCCTCACCGTCGACCAGGTCGCGCGGGTGTTCGCCGCGTACCCGTCGCTCACCACGAGCATCACCGACGCGACACGTGCGATGCACGCGGTCGGCGTCGTCTGACGCCGCACGCCGCAGACGCGGAAGGCGCGCCCCGGGATCGGGGCGCGCCTTCCGCGTGACGGGTGCGGTCAGCTGATGGTCAGCAGCTGGTGCCCGGCGGCGACCGTCGCACCGGGGGTGGCGTCGACGCTGCCGACGACGCCGTCCTTGTGCGCCTGCAGCGGCTGCTCCATCTTCATCGCCTCGAGCACCACCACGAGGTCGCCCTTGACGACCTGCTGGCCCTCTTCGACGGCGAGCTTGACGACGGTGGCCTGCATGGGCGACTTGACGGCGTCGCCCGACGCTCCGGCGTTGGCCGTGGCGGTGTGGCTGCGTCGCGACGGCGGCACGGCGGCGGGACGTCCGGCGGTGCCGGCGACGGCGGGGACGACGCGGTCGGGCAGGCTCACCTCGAGGCGCTTGCCGGCGACCTCGACGACGACGGTGTGCCGGCCGGGTGCGGGGGCCGGCTCATCGAGCTCGCCGTCCCACGCGGGGATGTCGTTGACGAACTCGGTCTCGATCCAGCGCGTGTACACGCCGAACTCGCCGTCGGCGGCGACGAACGCCGGATCGCGGACGACCTTGCGGTGGAAGGGCAGCACGGTCGGCATGCCCGCCACCTCGAACTCGTCGAGGGCACGACGCGAGCGCTCGAGAGCTTCGGCGCGGTCGCGGCCGGTGACGATGATCTTCGCCAGCAGCGAATCGAAGGCGCCCGAGATGGTGTCGCCGGCGGTGACGCCGGAGTCGAGACGGATGCCGGGGCCACCGAACGTCTTGAAGACGTTGATCGGCCCGGGCTGGGGGAGGAATCCGCGACCCGGGTCCTCGCCGTTGATGCGGAACTCGAAGGAGTGGCCCTGCGCGGCCGGGTCGTCGTAGTCGATGGTGCCGCCGGCTGCGATGCGGAACTGCTCGCGCACGAGGTCGATCCCGGTGATCTCCTCCGACACCGTGTGCTCGACCTGCAGGCGGGTGTTCACCTCGAGGAACGACACCGTGCCGTCGGCGCCGATGAGGAACTCGCAGGTGCCGGCACCGATGTAGCCGACCTCTTTGAGGATCGCCCTCGACGCCGAGTACAGCAGCTCGTTCTGCTCGTCGGAGAGGAACGGCGCGGGCGCCTCCTCGACGAGCTTCTGGTGACGCCGCTGCAGCGAGCAGTCGCGGGTGGAGATGATGACGACGTTGCCCTGGGCATCTGCCAGGCACTGCGTCTCGACGTGGCGGGGCTTGTCGAGGTACTTCTCGACGAAGCACTCGCCGCGGCCGAAGGCGGCGACCGCCTCGCGGGTGGCGGACTCGAACAGCTCGGCGATCTCGTCGAGCTCCCGCGCGACCTTGAGGCCGCGTCCGCCGCCGCCGTACGCCGCCTTGATGGCGATCGGCAGGCCGTGCTCCTTCGCGAACGCGATGACCTCGTCGGCGCCCTCGACGGGTCCCGGCGTGCCGGGTGCGAGCGGTGCGCCCACCTTCTCGGCGACGTGACGGGCGGTCACCTTGTCGCCGAGCGCCTCGATGGACTCGGGCGGGGGGCCGATCCAGATCATGCCCGCGCCGATCACGGCGCGCGCGAAGTCGGCGTTCTCGGCGAGGAATCCATACCCGGGGTGCACGGCGTCGGCACCGGCGCGACGCGCCACGGAGAGGATCTTGTCGATCTGCAGGTAGGTCGTGGCGCTCGTCGACCCGTCGAGGCTGTAGGCCTCGTCGGCGAGACGCGCGTGCATGGCGTCGCGATCCTGGTCGGCGTACACGGCGACGGAGGAGATTCCGGCGTCGCGGGCGGCGCGGATGATGCGTACGGCGATCTCGCCGCGGTTGGCGATGAGCACCTTGGCGATATCAGGCATGGGCTTCAGCCTAGCGAGATCGGCGCCGATACTTTTGACGACTCTCCACAAGAAATACGGCAATCCGTTAGGACTGCGCCCACAAATCGGTCCAGACGACCCCGAGCGACGTGGCAAGTCGGCGCAGCGTCGACAGTGACATGCCCACCACCGTCGACGGATCGCCCTCTACACGCGTGATGAACGGCCCGCCGAGACTGTCGACGGTGAACGCGCCCGCCACGTGCAGCGGCTCGCCGCTGCCGATGTACGCCTCGAGCTCGGCATCCGTCACATCGGCGGCGAAGGTGACGGACGCCTCGGCGACTGCCGTCGCCTCGACCGGGTCGAGGTCGGGACCGACCCGGAAGACCGAGTGCCCGGAGTGCAGGATGCCGGTGGCGCCGCGCATCTGCTGCCAGCGCTCGTATGCCGCCTCCGGCGTGTACGGCTTGCCGTGCACCTGCCCTCCGATGGCGAACATCGAGTCGCCGCCGATCACGATGCCGTCGAAGCGCGGATGCTCGGCGTGGATGCGCCCGGCGACGTCGGCGGCCTTCGCCCGCGCGAGCAGCAGCACCAGCTCGTCCGGCGCGAGCGGCGCACCCCGTTCCGCGGTCGCGTTCTGCGCGACGGCGTCCTCGTCGACCGCGGGTGCCACGATGAGCGGTTCGATGCCCGCCTGTCGCAGCAGCATCAGACGGGCGGGGGAGGTGGATGCCAGGCACACGCGCATCCCTCCACGCTAGCCCGTGGGCTCGGAGCGGTGTGTGGGATCCTGGAGGGATGACCTCTTCGGCCCGAACGCTCGACCTCGACATCACCGGCATCGCGCACGGCGGCACCTTCATCGCCCGCCACGAAGGGCGGGTCGTGTTCGTGCCCGACGCCATTCCCGGAGAGCGCGTGCGCGCGGAGGTGACCGAGGGGGACGACGGCAAGCGGTTCTGGCGCGCCGAGACGCGCGAGGTGCTCGAGGCGTCGCCGCATCGCCGCGACCACGTGTGGGCCGAGGCCGACATCTCCCGTGCTCCCGCGGAGCGGGTGGGCGGCGCCGATCTCGGGCACATCGATCTGCCCCACCAGCGCGTGCTGAAGCGACAGGTGCTGCAGGAGGCCCTCGACAAGTTCGCCGGCGCCGGACTCGCCGCTCCCGCCGTGGAGCCGGTCGATCAGGGCGACGGCACCCGGTGGCGCACCCGCGTCTCGCTGCACGTCGACGCCGAGGGTCGTGTGGGCCCGTACGCGGCGCGCAGCCACCGCGTGATCGACGTCGCCACCCTGCCGCTGGCTCGCCCCGCCGTCGAGGCGGCGGCCTTCGGGCTGCGCTCGCCGAAGCCCGGCCGGGTCGATCTTGTAGAGACGGGCGACGGGCGTGTGCACGTGCTGCCGCGACCCGACGGCGCACGTCGCGGGCGCTCCGAGGTGGTGTTCGAGCAGGTGGGCGGCCGCCGGTTCCAGCTCGACGCGGCAGGATTCTGGCAGGTGCACCCGCGCGCCGCGGAGACACTGCACGACGCCGTCGGACAGGCTCTCGCCGGGCGGGTGGATCCGGATGCCACGCACTTCGACCTCTACGGAGGCGTCGGGCTGTTCGCCGCCACGCTCGCCGAGCACGGGGCGAGCGACATCGTCACCGTCGAGTCGGACCGCCGCGCGACCGAGCACGCGGCGGCGAACCTCGCCGACGTCGACGTGCACGCGGTGACCGCACGCGTCGACCGCTTCCTCACGGGCATCCCGGAGGGCACCCGCGCGGGCGCCGTCGTGCTCGACCCGCCGCGCGCGGGAGCGGGACGCGGCGTCGTCGAGGCGATCAGCGCACTCGACCCCGAGGCCGTCGTGTACGTCGCCTGCGATCCGGTTGCGCTCGCACGCGATCTCGGCACGTTCCGTGAGCTGGGCTGGGACGTCTCGTCGCTGCGCGCCTTCGACCTCTTCCCGCACTCGCACCACGTCGAGTCCGTCGCGCTGCTGAGTCGTTGACGGGCTCGGGCACGGCGCCCTGCCGTGCACTGGGTAGGCTGGCCGGATGAGCACCGTGGCCCTGATCGACGATCACGAGTCCGTCCGCCTCGGCCTGGAGGCCGCATGTCTGCGCGAGGGCGATGAGCGCGTCGTGTTCTCGGGGGCGACGGTCAAGGAGTACCTGACCTGGCGGTCGACGTCGGCCGAGCCGCCCGTCGACGTGGTCGTGCTGGATCTCACCCTCGGCGACGGCACGACCGTGACCGAGAACGTCGCGACACTCGTCGCCGACGGTGCGAGTGTCGTCATCCACAGCGTCGCCGACCGGCCCGCATCGGTTCGCGAGGCGCTCGCCGCGGGTGCCGCCGGCGTGGTCAGCAAGTCGTCGGCGCTCGGCGACGTGCTCGACGCGATCCGCACGGTCGCGCGCGGCGAGGCGCTGAACAACGTCGAATGGGCGAGTGCCGTCGACGGCGACCGCGAGTTCGCCGACGCGCAGCTGTCGACCCGGGAGCGCGAGGTGCTGCGGCTGTATGCCGCGGGGCTGCCGCTGAAGGCCGTCGCCGAGCGTCTCGGCGTCGCGTACTCGACCGCCAAGGAGAACATCACGCGCATCCGCGTGAAGTACGTCGAGGTCGGCCGCCCCGCGCCCACGAAAGTCGACTTGCTGCGTCGTGCCATGGAGGACGGCATCGTCGAATCGGACGGTGCGCCGAGTGACGGCTGACGACCGCAGTCTCAAGGCTGCCTGGAGCCGCATCCCCTCGCAGCGCGAGGTCGGCATCGGACTGGAGCGGTTCACCGGGCAGCGGATGGAGCGCATCCTCTCGACGGTCGCGGCGATCGGGTCGGCCGCGCTGGGCGCGCAGGCCATGCTGGAGGCCCTGACCCGGATGTCGGCACCCGACGCACCGCGGCTGGGGATGATGGTGCTCGTCTTCGGCCCGCTGCTGTGGATGATCATCGCGTGCCTGGTCGGCAAGGGCGTCAGGCCTGCTGCCGGCACGTTCACCGTCGCCTACGCGCTCGCTCTGCTGCTGTGGCCGGTCTTCGTCGACCGCTCGGTGCGCGAACCGTCGAGCCAGCCGTGGATCTTCTTCCTCGTCAACGTCGCCGTCGTCGCGGCGATGCTGGCCTTCCGCCCGCGCATCCAGCTGTTCTGGGCCCTGCTGCTGCCGATCCTGTACGGGTGGGTGCGGCTGGTGCAGGGCGACTTCGAGCAGAGCTGGTGGATCACCACCGCCTTCGATGTGACGTTCACGATCATCCTCGGCATGGTGATCATCGCACTGGCCTGGATGTTCCGTCAGGTCGCCGCCGGCGTCGACGAGGCGCGTTCGCAGGCGGTGGAGGGCTACGCGTCGGCCGCCGCTGCATCCGCGGCGGAGGAGGAGCGTGTCGCGATGGCAGCCCTCATGCACGACAGCGTGCTCGCCGCGCTGATCGCCGCGGAGCGCGCCGTCGGTGAGCGCGAGCGGGCGCTGGCCGTCGCGATGGCACGAGAAGCGCTCACCCGCCTGGCGAACACCGAGGCCTCGATCGCGCAGGAGGGCAGCGACGCCCCGGTCTCGCGGGAGCAGATCGTCGCCGAGCTGCGTCGCACGCTGTCGGAGCAGGGGGTCGACGCGGTGGTCGAGGAAAGGGGCACCGTGTCGGCCGAGGTACCCGGAAAGGTCGCGCGCGCGATGGTGCTCGCCGCACGTCAGGCGATCGGCAACGCTCTCGCGCACGCGGGTGGTCACGGGCTGCACATCATCGCCGAGTCGGCGTCGGCCGACCGGCTGCGGGTCATGGTGCTCGACGCCGGACCGGGGTTCGACCCCGACGAGATCGGCGAGGACCGGCTGGGCATCCGGGCATCCATCGTCGCGCGGATGGCGGCGGTCGCCGGCACGTCGAGGATCGTCTCGGATGCCGACGGCACGACGGTCGTGCTCACCTGGGAGCCGTCATGAGACGCTCGGTGCGCAGCATCACCACGTCGCTGGCTCTCGGGTTCGCGCTGTACTTCGCCGCGCGCGCGATCGCGTGGACCGTGCAGCCCGATGCGCCGCTGCTCATCGTCGGCGCCATCGCGCTGTATCTCGCTGCGACGCTGACGGCGGTGCTGGCGCAGCAGGAGGTGCGGATGCCGCTGGCGGCGGCCATCCTGGCGCTGGCGGCCAGCGCCGCAGTGCCCGCGCTCGTGAGCCTCGCACTGCAGCCGTCGCTGCGCGGAGCGCCGTTCGCGACGTGGTACATCGGCGCGACCGGGCTGCTCGCCGTCGTGTGCATCGTGCGCAGACGGCCCGTGTTCGGCTGGGTGATGCTCGGTGTGCTGATCACCATGGCGTCGCTGTTCATGGGCGTCGGCACGGCATTCACCCTGGGGCTCGTCGGCTCGGTCACCTGGGTGCTCGTCGCCCAGCTGCTGGTGCTGTTCTGGGACCGCGCGGTGCGAGACACCGAGCGGCTCGCCGATGTTCAGCGCGCAGTGTCGGCGTGGCACGCCACGCAGCTCGTGCGGCAGCGCGAGCGCCGCGTGCGCGCGCAGCGTGCGCTCGCCATCGCGGGCCCGGTGCTGAGCCGCACGGTCGCGACGAGGGGGCAGCTCACCGAGGATGAGCGCCTGCAGGCACGGCTCGCCGAGGGCACCCTGCGCGACGAGCTGCGCGGAGGGAACCTGATGAACGCTGCCGTGCGAGACGCCATCACGGCGGCTCGCCGTGGCGGCGCGACCGTGACGGTGTTCGACGAGGGCGGTCTGGACGGGATCGGCGAGGCGAGGATCGAGGAGATCCGGGCCGAGCTCGCCGGCGTGCTGCAGCGTGCGGACTCGCGTCGGCTCATCATCCGCGCCGGTCGTGATGAGACGAACGCCGTGACCGTGGTCGGTCGCTCCGCCGGCGCCGCGACGGATGACGACGCCGTCGACCTCTGGCACGAGATCCGCCGCGTGGCGGAATGAGCCGCCGCGTCGCGGAATGAGCCGCCGCGTCGCGGAACGAGAAAGGCGAGGGGCGGCAGGTGTGCCGGCCCCTCGCCATGTGCGGAACAGCTACCCGAAAACTGTCCGCGGGTGGGCGGTACTGCGCCTGTCTACCCTGGGGACAGAGCAGCCGCCTAACGCGAAGCGTCCCTATCAGTGTCTCGGGCCGCAAGCGGCCTGTCTGTAGGTATTTCGGGGGACAACGTTTCCGGCATGCGGAGGTGCTCGGCGGCTGTCGCGCCGATTCAGCCCGAGAACCTGCCCCACGGGATGTCGCGCCGCAGCGGACGCCGGATGGCACGCTGCGTGCGCTGCCACGCCGAGGGGTGCGGCTCGTCGGCGACGGCCTCGTCGGCCTCGTGCGAATAGGCCTCGGCGACGACCGCAATGAGCGCGGCGAGCTCGTCTTCGGTGGGGTTGCCGCGCACGACCTGCATGCGCGGGGTCTCGTCGGGCTCGGTCACAGCGGGATGTTCCCGTGCTTCTTGGGCGGCAGCTCGGCGCGCTTGCCGCGCAGGGAGCGCAGCGCCTTCGCGATGGCGACGCGAGTGGCCGACGGCTCGATCACGCCGTCGATCTCGCCGCGCTCGGCGGCGAGGAACGGGCTGGTCACGCTGTAGGTGTACTCGTTGGCCAGGCGTGTGCGCACGGCGGCGACGTCCTCACCGGCCTCCTCGGCCTTCTTGATCTCGCCGCGGTAGAGGATGTTGACGGCGCCCTGGCCGCCCATGACGGCGATCTCGGCGGTCGGCCACGCGAGGTTCACGTCGGCGCCGAGCTGCTTGGAGCCCATCACGATGTACGCCCCGCCGTAGGCCTTGCGGAGGATCACGGTCACCATCGGCACGGTCGCCTCGGCGTACGCGTAGATGAGCTTCGCGCCGCGGCGGATGACGCCCGTCCACTCCTGATCGGTGCCGGGCAGGTAGCCGGGCACGTCGACGAGGGTCACGATCGGGATCGAGAAAGAGTCGCAGAAGCGCACGAAGCGGCTGGCCTTCTCGCCCGCCTCGATGTTCAGCGTGCCCGCCATCTGCGACGGCTGGTTGGCGATGATGCCCACCGAGCGTCCCTCGACACGGCCGAAGCCGATCACGATGTTCGGGGCGAACAGCGGCTGCACCTCGAGGAACTCGCCGGCGTCCACTACATGCTCGATGACGGTGTGGATGTCGTACGGCTGGTTGGGGGAATCGGGGATGACCCTGTTCAGCGTCTGATCGGCATCCGTCGTCTCCCACTCGAAGAGCGAGTCGTAGGTGGGGATCTCGGCCATGTTGTTGTCGGGCAGGTAGCTGAGCAGGGTGCGCGCGTAGTCGAGCGCGTCGTCCTCGTCCTCGGCGAGGTAGTGCGCCACACCCGAGCGGGTGTTGTGGGTGAGCGCGCCGCCGAGCTCTTCCATGCCGACGTCCTCACCGGTGACCGTCTTGATCACGTCCGGCCCGGTGACGAACATCTGGCTGGTCTTGTCGACCATGATGACGAAGTCGGTGAGCGCGGGGCCGTACACGGCGCCGCCGGCAGCCGGGCCCATGATGATCGAGATCTGCGGGATGACACCCGACGAGCGGGTGTTGTGGCGGAAGATCTCGCCGTACTTGCTGAGCGCGAGCACGCCCTCCTGGATGCGGGCGCCGCCCGAGTCGAGGATGCCGATGATCGGCATCCCGCCCTGCAGCGCGAACTGCATGATCTTGATGATCTTGTCGCCGGCGACCTCGCCGAGCGAGCCCCCGAAGGTGGTGAAGTCCTGGGAGTACACCGCGACGGTGCGGCCGTGGATGGTCGCGACGCCGGTGACGACGGAGTCGCCGTACGGACGATTGCGGTCCATGCCGAAGGCGGTGGTGCGGTGTCGCACGTACTCGTCGAACTCGACGAAGCTGCCGTTGTCGACCAGCAGCTCGATGCGCTCGCGGGCGGTCATCTTGCCCTTGGCGTGCTGCTTCTGCTGGGCGATCTTCTCGGGCTCGAGAACCGCGTCGGTGAAGCGCGCGCGGAGGTCCGCGATCTTGGCGGCCGTGGTCGAGAGGTCTGGCGTGTCCGTCACGGATTCCACACTAGCGCCGGTGCCGTGCGAGCTGTTGGATGCTCGGCACAACGGGCGAGCGGATCCTTTGGCGGATGCGTTTCAGGTGGGGCAGCGAACGGACGACGTGGAGATGGCGGATGCTGCGCGGCGGGCCGGACTGCGGGTGCTGGCGCCGACGCATTCCTCTCCGTCGAGATGACGGTGGTGGCGAGAACCGTCACGCCATCCTCTCCTCGGCCTGCACGTTCTCGTGCACCAGCGCACCGAGCAGCTGCACGAGCTGTCCGCGCTTCTCGGGGCGCGCCAGGTAGTACTCCACGATGCGGTTGTTGGTGTCGTGGTTGCTCAGCACAGCATCCGTCACCGCGTCGTTCAGGTCGGGCGACTCGACGAACTGCTTGCGCGTGTTGGCCGCCGCCTGGGTGCGCAGCTGCGGGTTCTCCACGAGCACGGTGACCACGCCCTCGACCCAGCTCTGCACGCCGGACTCGCTGAAGTCCTCGTCGGCGAAGAGCTCGTTGATGCGCCCCAGGATCTCGGCGAGACGCGCGAACTTCGGGTCGCGCGCGGCGCCCGTGCCGCCGGCCCCGCCGGGTTGCATGGCCTCGGCCGTTCCCGCGTCGAGATCGAGCGCGTGGTCGCCGCTGCGGGTCTGCTTGATGTGCGTCAGCTCGACCGTCGAGAAGTCGATGGGGTCGGTCGTGACGCGCCCGGTGAGCCGGGGCAGCAGCAGTCGCAGGTACAGTGATCGCTTCTCGAGCCCCGTGTCGCCGTAGTCGAAGATCTGCGAGAGGAAGTCGTACAGCCGGATGAACGTGCCGACGTCCTTGCGGAACAGGTCGAGCTCGTCCTGCTCTGCGGTGGATCCGGATGCCACGGCCGCGGCGTACCGGGCGTTGAACCGGTCGGCGGCGGCCTTCAGCGGAGCCGTGTGCGCGCCGTGCTTCGGCGGGGTGGCGGTGGCGAGGTACGCGGCGGCGAACGCGTCGATGTCGGCGGCGGTGTAGATCGACGCGGCGTCGAGCTTGTTCTGCAGGTCGTGCACCGTGTCGGGGTCGGTGATCGTGCTGAGCTCGGCGGTGCGGTGGTACTGGCGGAACGTCTCGAGGATCTCGGTCGGATCGTTGACGAAGTCCAGGATGTACGTGGTGTCCTTGCCGCCGGCCGGATAGGTGCGGTTCAGCCGCGACAGCGTCTGCACGGCCGTGACGCCGTCGAGCCGCTTGTCGACGTACATCGCGCACAGCAGCGGCTGATCGAAACCAGTCTGGTATTTGTTCGCGACGATGAGGATCTGGAAGTCGTCCGACGCTAAGGCGGTGGGGATGCCGCGGCCGCGCAGCCCCGAGTTGAGATTCGCCTCGGAGTACGGCGGCTCGACGCCGGCGAAGGCCGCGCCGGGCACCTGTTCCGCGGTCATCGTGCCCGAGAAGGCGACGAGGGTGGCGAGCGGGTATCGCTTCTCGGTGATGTACGCGTCGATCGCCTGCTTGTAGCGGATGGCGTGCTCGCGCGACGAGGTGACGACCATGGCCTTCGCGTGCCCGTCGAGCAGCTGCCGTACGTTGGCCCGGTAGTGCTCGACGATGATCTGCACCTTCTGGGCGATATTCGTCGGATGCAGCGACACCCAGCGCATGAGTCCCTTGGTGGCCTCGGCCTCGTCGACCTCATCGACGAGCTGCAGGTGGCGGCGGGTCCGCTCGGCGAGCTGGAACGCCGTCGAGTAGGTGGTGTAGTTGCGCAGCACGTCGAGGATGTAACCCTCTTCGATCGCCTGCCGCATGGAGTACACGTGGAACGGCTGCGGGATGCCGTCGGCATCCGGTCGCCCGAACAGCTCGAGGGTCTTCGGCTTCGGCGTCGCCGTGAACGCGAAGAACGAGAGGTTGGGGGAGTCGGCACGGGCGGTCATCTGCGCGGCGAGGAGTGCTTCGGCATCCACTTCTCCGCCGTCGTCGAGTGCCGCCTGCTCGTCGGACGTGAGCACCTCGCGCAGCTTCTTCGAGGCTTCCCCGGTCTGCGACGAATGCGCCTCGTCGGCGATGATCGCGAAGCTGCGATCGGCGAGCCCGGCGTTCTCCTGGATGGCCTTGAGGGCGAACGGGAACGTCTGCAGGGTGACGATGACGATGTGCTTGCCCGACAGCAGCGCCTGTGCGAGCAGTGCCGACTTCGACGCCTCGCCGGCCTTGCGCACCTCGTCGGGGTTGATGGTGGCGACGGTGCCGTCGACACCCTCGATCTGCTTGATCGCCTTCTGCAGCTGGTCATCGAGCACGGTGCGGTCGGTGATGACGATGACCGAGTCGAAGACCTTCCCGTTCGCCTCATCGTGCAGGTTCGACAGGCCGTGCGCGAGCCAGGCGATGGAGTTGGTCTTGCCGGATCCCGCCGAGTGCTGCACCAGGTAGCGGTGGCCCGGGCCCTCCTCGCGCACCGTCGCGAGCAGCTCGGTGACGAGCTCCCACTGGTGGAAACGCGGGAAGAGCAGATTCGTGCGCGTGGTGACCTCGCCGGTGATGGGATCGGTCGAGCTCGACTTCTCGATGTGCAGCAGCCGGCCGATGATGTTGAGCCAGGCGTCGCGCTGCAGCACGCGCTCCCACAGGTACGACGACGCGGCGCCCTGCGGGTTGACCGGATTGCCCTTGCCCTGATCGGCTCCGAGGTTGAACGGCAGGAAGCGGGTGGATCTGCCCGCGAGCCGCGTGGTCATCGCGACCTCATCGGTCGAGACCGCGAAATGCACCAGCGCCCGGTTGGCGAAGCCGAGCAGCGGCTCGCCCTTCGGGTCGCGATCGTGACGGTACTGGGTGATGGCGTCGTCGATCGCCTGCGTGTTGTCGGTCTTCAACTCGAGCGTGGCGACGGGGATGCCGTTGACGAACAGCACGAGGTCGAGGGAACCGGCGTGCTTGGTCGAGTAGTACACCTGGCGCACGACCCGCAGGCGCACGGCGTCGTAGTCCTGCAGGGACTTCGCATTGCGCGTGGTCGCCGGCATGAACTCGCACATCCTGAAGGTCGCCGGGGTCTTCTTGAAGCCGCGGCGCAGCACGTTGAGCGTGCCGCCGCCGGCATCCGCCGGTGCGTCCAGCGCCTTCACGAGGCGATCGAGCAGCTGCTCTTTCGCTTTGGTCTGCTCGGCATCGGATGCCGACGGCTTGACGATCTTCGCCCACTCGTCGGGCTGGGTCTGCTGGAGCCAGGCGAAGACGTCGTCGGGGAACAGCGCACGCCCCTTGTCGTACCCGTGCGTGTTCTCGGGCTCGTGGATCCAGCCGTGCGCCGCGAGGTGCTCGCAGATCTCGTCTTCGAACGCCTGCTCGTGCTGGATTCCCATGCTTGTAAGCATGGTGCATACAAGCCACGAGTGCGGAACGCCGAGCGTTCGGCGTCGGCAACTGGGGGTCTCGGGAAAAGCCCGGCCCGAACGTGCAACATTCTTCAGAAAGTTTCTCTGATCAGCCGGATTCCACCGGCCCCAATGTCGGTGGCCCCCTGTTGAATAGAAGCATGACCAGCACCGCCGCAGTCCTCGATCGGGTCGTCGCCGACCTCGATCGGCTGCTCGGTGCGGGGGCGATCCCGGCGCTGACCGATGTCGAGCGACGGGTGGTGCTGAGTGCTGCCGGCGAGGTGATGCGACGCGTGGAGGCGACCATCGTCGAGACGGTTGCGACGGCGGATCCGGTGGATCTCCCGAACGGTGCCGGATGCCGGAACATGAACGAGCTGCTGCAGCGCACGCTGCGCGTCGACTCCCGTGCCGCGGCGCAGTTCGTCAAGGCGAGCAGGGTCGTGCACCGCGAGGTCGACCTCACGTCGGGGGAGCCGCTGCCGGCGCGCTGGCCGGCGCTGCGGCAGGCCATGCTCGACGGTGCGGTCGGCGTCGGCGGTCTGCTGGCCGCGACGGGGCCCGTCGAATCGGCCGGCGACCGGATCGGCACGGCGGATCGGTGGAAGGCCGATGCGATGCTGGCCGAGGTCGCGCGCGGGTATGCCGCCGCTCCTGATCCGGATGCGGCCGACGCGGAGCCTGACGTGGCTCCGCCGGCGACCCCCGACGACCTGAAGATCGTCGCGCATGCGATCGCCGCGCAGCTCGATCCCGACGGCGCCGAGCCGGTCGAGCACCGCGCGATGAACAGGCGCTACCTGTCCATCGGGCGGATGAAGGACGGTGTGTACCCGCTGCGGGGAAACCTGCTGCCCGAGACGTATGCGCAGCTGCAGCTGCTGCTCGACGCCCAACTGAACCCGAAGACCGACGGCCCACCGGTTCCCGAGGGGGTGGCCTTCCGGCCCTCCGACGACGACGGCGACGAAGCGGAGGGCGACGAGTTCAACAGCGATCCGCGCGGCGTGCTCGACTCCCGCACCCGCGGGCAGAAGCAGCACGACGCGCTCGCCGCGGCCCTGGGCATCGCGGCCCGGCATGAGGACATGCCCTCGCTCGGTGGCGCGGCGCCGACCCTCGTCGTGCACCTCGACCTCTCGGACGACTCGTGGGCCATGATCCCCGGGGTCGAAGCGCCGGTGAGCGCCGCGGCCGCCCGCCACATCGGCTGCACCGGTGCGATCCAGCGGGTCTTCAGCGACAGCGGGCGTATCGTCGGGATCACGGTCACCGACCGCGTCTTCACCGTCTACCAGCGCCGCGCGATCACCCTGCGCGACAAAGAATGCCTGATTCCCGGATGCCACGTGCCAGCATCCTGGTGCGAGATCCATCACGTCACCGAACACGCCCGTGGCGGGCCGACCAGCACCGACAACGGCGTGCCCCTGTGCTGGTGGCACCATCGGTCGCTGGAGTACTCGGGGTGGGAGATCCGGATGAACGACGGCCTGCCCGAGATCCGCGGGCCCGCCTGGTGGGATCCCCTCCAGCGCTGGCGCACCCCGCGCCTGTCGCTGCCCGACTTCGCGTTCACCTAGTCGCTGTCGCACCGCGACACTACAATGTAGTGCGTGTCCTCCACCCTGTGTCGATCCGGTTCGACGACGCCCTGCTCGACCGCGTGCGGCGCTCTGCGGCGGCGCTCGACACCTCCGCGTCGAGCCTGATCCAGCGGTACGTCGAGGAGTCGCTGCGCATGCACGACTTCCCCGGGATCGTCTTCCGCGATGGACCGTCGGGGCGCCGCGCGGCGCTCGCGGTCGGACCGGATGTGTGGGAGGTCGCCGCTGCGCTGCGCAATGTCGACGAGCGTGGGGATGCTGCCGTCGACGCCGTCGCGCTGGATCTCAGCCTGTCGCCCGTGGCCGTGCGACTGGCGCTGACGTACTACGGCACCTACGCCGACGAGATCGATGCGGAGATCGCGGAGAACGACCGCGCGGCAGACGAGGCGCTGAAGTCCTGGAAAGCCCAACAGCGCCTCGTCTCGTGACGGAACGACTGCTGCTCGACGAGAACTATGGCGAGGCGATCGCTGCGGCTCTGCGCGCACTCGGCCACGACGTGGTCTCGGTCGTCGCCGACGATGCGCTGCGCGCTGCAACGGATGCTGTCGTGTTCGCGTCCGCGGCAGCCGAGGGTCGCCGTGTCGTGACGGAGAACATCAAGGACTTCCGTCCGCTGCTGGTCACGGCCCTGGGTCGGGGCGAGGCGTTCGCTCCGCTGCTGCTGGTGTCTCCGCGCCGCTTTCCACGCGGTTCCGGCGACCGGGCAGCGGCGATCACCGCCGCGCTCGCCGCCTGGCTGGAGGATGCGGATGCCGGCCGAGGCCGGTGGAGGACTGGCTCGTGTGACCTCGTCACGCCGCCGGGCTCGGTGTGCGGGGCCCGGGCTGCGGGGTTGTCGCTTCGCTCGCAGAGCGGGACCCTCCGCCTCCGCTGGCGCTCCGGCGGCCCCTCCCGATGCTCGCTCCGCGATGACCCCTCCGCCCTCTCCGGTCGGTGAGCGAACGCAACGAGTCGGAACGTCTGGTCAACACTTCCCGGTCATTGAGCGAGCGGAGCGAGTCGAAATGCGCCGATCTACTTCGTCCGGTCATTGAGCGCGCGCAGCGAGTCGAAACGTCTGGCCGACGCTTCGCGGTCATTGAGCGAGCGGAGCGAGTCGAAATGCGCCGATCTACTTCTTCCGGTCATTGAGCGAGCGGCGCGAGTCGAAGTGGGGCGCCCCATCAGCCGGGAATCTCCAACTGCCCGGTGACGGCCGCGGTGATCAACGCCGCGCGCCGCTCCTTCGACAGTTCGATGAAGCGCTCCGCCTTGGCGACGAGGATGTCGATCTTTGCTGTCCTCTCGTCGAGGTGAAGGCCGACTTCTTCCGCCTTTTCCGCCGGCTGTATCGGCACCAGTACATTGCCGAGCTCTTGCGCGTTCAAGTGTGGCTGGGCAGCACGCGTCCGCAGTTGGTCGACCTGAGCGGCCCTTATCGACCGCGCCAGCAGCGCATAGGACAGAAACCTGGAGAATCGCCGATCGAGGGGTCGCAGAATCATGTCAAACCCGGCAATGGCACCGGCGTAGCTATCGCCCACTCGGCTTGAGTCACCGGTGAGGGCGCCACTCCTGACGACGACGATGTCATCAGCCTCGAGCCACTGAATGCGTGCCGCTGGGATGTCGGCGGGATCAACATAGACAAGGCCTGTGCTCGTAATCCGCCCTGCATCGATGTTCGTAGCTCGAATCAATGCCGTGCCTTCGCGGTGGTACAGCGGCGGCTCGCCGAGTCCGTATCTGATCGTAGCAAGGCGCTTCAAACGGATCATGCCTGTCGAGCCCTGGCCGATGAATGAATCGATCTCAGATTCTCGCCGCTCGCGCAGGGTGGCGATGAGCTGTTCCTGCTTCGCGATGAGGGCGTCGATCTGGGCGGTCTCGCGGTCGAGGTAGTCGGCGACTCGTTGTTGATCTGGGACGGGTGGGATCGGGACCGTCACGCGTGCAACGTCGTTGCGGCGTAGTGCGACGCGGGTCACTCCTGAGGCCAAGACCGACCACTGCCGGAGCACGAACTCTGACCGAAGCGCCCAATACACGAAGCGAGGCACTGCGGTGTTGGTTGGCCGGACCATCGTTAGGTGATAACCGCAGACGAGATCAGGCGCGTCAAATTCCACGTACGCCGGGATACCGATATCGTCCGCGGTTTCCGAATCCTTCGTGATGATCGTGTCGCCGATTTCCAGGCGGAATCGTTCGATCTGGTCGGGTGTTGCCGTCGCGCGCATGAACGTCAGGTCGCGGGTGATCGAGTCGTTCTTGTACACGTCCGTGTAGTTGCAGAGGCGGACCGGCTCTTGGCCTTCAACGGTATGTTTGTCGACGTTGCTGGGCCATGCTTGCGCTAGCTGGGAGAGCCGACCGGTCGGCCACGTCACCGCTCCACTTCCCTCAGCAGCTCCATGATCTCGCCGACGAGCTGGTTCAGTTCGGCGTCGATCTCTTCCAGCGGCCTCGGCGGCACATATTCGTAGAAGTGCCGGGTGAACGGGATCTCGTAGCCGACCTTGGTCTTGGCAGCATCGACCCAGGCATCCGGCACGTGCGGCAGCACCTCGGCCTCGAAGTAGGCCTTGATGACCTCGTCGCGGGCATCCGTTCCCGCCTCGTTGTCTCCCCAGGTGAACGGCACGTTCTCGGTGTCGCGCAGCTTGGCATCCGGCTTCGGGTTGCCCTTGCGATCGGTGACGACGTCACCGGTCTCGTCGCGCAGGGGGCGCTCGACGGTGATCGTCCAGTATCCGAAGGCAGAGGTGCGGAAGATCTTCGAGTGCTTCTGCTCGGCGTGCTCGTCATACAAGCGCACGATCTCGGCGCGGTCCTTCTCGCCGACCTCGCGGTTCTTCTGGCCGAGGTTCTTGCGCAGCTTCGTCCAGAACCGCGTGCCATCGATCAGCTGCACGGTGCCGATGCGGTCGGCCGGCTTGTTGTTGTCGAGCAGCCACACGTAGGTCGCGATGCCCGTGTTGTAGAACATGTTCGTCGGCAGGGCGACGATGGCATCCACGAGATCGTGCTCGAGCAGCCACCGGCGGATCTGGCTCGGGCCCGACTCCGCCGCACCGGTGAACAGCGGCGATCCGTTCAGCACGATGCCTGCGCGCCCGCCGCCCTCGTGCACCGGCCGCATCTTCGTGGCCAGGTGCTGCAGGAACAGCATCTGCCCGTCGCTGATCGGCGGCAGCCCGCCGGGGAAGCGGCTGTGCTCTCCGGCATCCTGAACATGCGCCTTCACCGCGGCCTGCGACGCCTTCCAGTCGACCCCGTACGGCGGGTTCGAGAGGCAGTAGTCGAACGTCTGCCCGGCGAACAGGTCATCAGAGAGGGTGTTACCGAGCCGGATGTTCGTGGCATCCTGCCCCTTCGCGATCATGTCGCTCTTGCAGATCGCGTACGACTGCGGGTTGATCTCCTGCCCGTACAGGCGCAGCCGAGCATCCGGGTTCAGCCCGGCGTGCTCGCTCGTGCCGACCAGGTGCTCCTCGGCGACCGAGAGCATGCCGCCCGTGCCGGCCGTGGGGTCGTAGATCGAGCGGACGATGCCGGGCTCGACGAGTGCCTTGTCATCGCCGGCGAAGAGCAGCTCGACGATCAGGCGGATCGCGTCGCGCGGGGTGAAGTGCTCACCGGCCGTTTCGTTCGACGCCTCGGCGAACTTGCGGATCAGCTCTTCGAAGAGGTCGCCCATCGCGGCGTTGGGAAGCGCCGCGGGGGACAGGTCGACGTCGGCGAAGCGCTGCATCACGATGAGCAGCCTGTTGCTCTCGGCCAGCGCCTCGATCTGGTCTTCGAACTTGAACCGGTCGAACACGTCGATGTTCCGCGAGAAGCCCGAGATGTAGTCGATCAGGTTCGCCTGCAGCCCCTGCGGGTCGCCGAGCAGGCGGCTGAAGGTCCAGTCGGTGGCGTTGTAGAAGCCGAGACCGGTCTTCTGCTTGATGCGGATGTCACGCAGGTCGTCGTTGTCGGTGCTCGCCAGCACCTCGGCGATCGCATCGCGGTGGGATGCCAGGATGCCGTCGAGCCGGCGCAGGATCGTCATCGGCAGGATGACGTCGCCGTACTGATGCGGTTTGAACGGGCCCCGAAGCTGATCCGCAATCGACCATACGAAGGTTCCGAGGCTACTCACTACTTAACCATGGCATGAAAGCACAGGCATACAAACCATGGCATGCACGCGTGCAGATCGAGAGCGCTTCGCCCGGATGCTGGATGGATGAAAGCCGTTCGTTCGCAGGCCAGCCTCAAGGTGGGGCTTCGTGTTCGCGAACTGCGCGACAAGCAGACGATGAGTCGCGCGAAGCTGGCGAACCGTGCCGACATGGACGTCTCGCACCTCGCCCGCATCGAAAGCGGAACCGGCAATCCGACGCTCTTCGTGCTGATCCAGCTGGCCACGGCTCTGGAGGTGTCGCCGATGACATTCGTCAAGGACCTGACCGCGAGGGACCTGCCCGACGACCTCAAGCCCTACTCAGAAGCCGACTACCGGCGCGAGCTGCGCAGCCGCGACGCCGAGTCACGCTGACGGCGCGCCGCTCTCCGTCACACGACGAATCGCCACACGTACTCCAGCCCGTCGGCCTGCCGGAACCACGCCAGCGTCACGACCACCTCCTCCGGGTCTGAGGCGCACAGGCACAGCTCGACGGTCTCGCCGGGCAGCACCTGGCCCCACAGATCGACCACCTGGTGATGGTCGACGTCGTCGCGGAAGACGCGCACGAAGTCGACCGCCTCACGGCCGGCGTTGAGCACCACAGGGTGCGCGCGGTCGCGTCGGGTGATCACCCACGGCACGCAGTATGCGACGGGTGGCGTGGGTTCGGCAGGATCGAGGGGATGCAGCATCCCGTCACCGTAGGAACGAGCTCAGACCTCGTCAGGCGGCAGCCGACGAAGATTCCCGATCGGTGGAGAACTCGGTGTCACTCGCTGTCTGTGGAGGAGGAGATCTCCGAGGACGACTCGACCGCCTGAGGCGCGCGGCGGAGCTTCGATCCGATGAACCGGGCGCCGTTCAGCATCCGGATCTCGAGCTTCTCGCTGCCCGGCGGTGGCTCGAGTTCTGCCGGGAGCGTTGCGGGCGGCGCCCCGAAAGCACGGCGCGATGTGGTGAGCACGCGCCGTCCGAGCAGATGGTTGCCGGCACCGCCGACGACCGCCCCGACGCCGAACGGCAGCGCCTTGCCGAGGATGGACGCCCCGCCGCGCTTCGCGAACTGGCGGATGAACGCCGACTTCAGGCGATCGACGATCGGGCCCATCGCCGCGCGCGGCAGCGACTTCGTCACCATCTCGCCCCAATACGACGAGCGCGTGCCGCCGGTGCCCGCCGCCTGGCGGGCGAGCTGCGAGACGAGATCGACGCCCTCCTTGCCGAGCATGAGCATCATGACGAGCGCACGCGCCCGCTCGGGATTGTCGACCGCGATGCCGTGCACCTCGGCGACCGACTGGGCGAACAGCGCGGTCGACTCCATGAATCCGATCGTCTCGACGCCCGACAGCGCCAGCGTGATGCCGGTGCCGATGCCCGGGACGACCGCGGTGGCGCCGACCGCCGCCCCGCCGGCCGTGACGGCGGCGAGATAGCGCGCCTCGAGGGCGCGCACGATCTGCTCGGGGGTCGCGTCAGGATGGCGGCGACGGATGCTGCGGATGTGCGCCACGACCAGCGGGCGCTGCACGCCCATCACCCGATCGAGGCTGCGCACGCTGAGTGGATGCTCTGTCGAGCCGACCGGGGGGACGGGCTTGTCCCAGGGGGAGTCCTCGGGGAGCGAGTGGATCTTGTGGACCTTCTCACGCATGGGGTGATCCTATGCACCACGGCCGCGAGAAAGCCGTAAGCCCCGACCCCCTTGACAGGGCGGGGCTCACGGCTATCTCAGGCCGGGTCACACGAAGAGGTTCGCGCGCTCCAGGTCCTCTGCGAAGTCGATCTCGACCGCGTACAGGTCGGAGACGTCCATCGGCTCGAGCAGCAGGCCGTCTTCGACGATGGCCAGCTCGAGACCGCGCTCGAAGTAGTCCTGGTCCTCGACGCGCTGCAGTTGACGCATGAACGCCTTCTTGTCGCGCGACGAGATGTAGTTGATGCCGACCGCTTCGCCGAGGCCGCCCTTGACCGTCTTCGACAGCTCGTTGATGTAGCCCTCAGCGGTGACGGTGTACTTGACCTCTTCGTCGCTCACCTTCGAGGTGTTGACGGTGACGAACGACTGGTCGCGCTCGATGAACTCGATGGCACGGCCGAGGATGCGCGGGTCGAACACGACATCGCCATTCATCCAGAGCACGCCGCCCTTTCCGGTGGCGTTCAGCGCGCGCAGCAGGCTCTTGGACGTGTTGGTCACGTCGTAGCGCTCGTTGTGCACGTAGTTCGCGGTGGGGAAGGCCTCGATGATCGTCTCGGCGCGGTAGCCGACGACGGTGGTGATGCGAGCGCTCTTGCCGAACGCTGCGCGGATGTTGTCGTGCTGCTGGCCCATGATCGTGCGGCCGTCGCTCAGCTCGGTGAGCGGCTTCGGCAGGGCGCGGCCCAGGCGCGAGCCCATTCCGGCTGCGAGGATGACGGTCTGAAGAGTCACGATTTCTCCTAATAAGAACTGTGTTCACTGTCGGTTCACCGACGGGACACCTCTTCGTGCCTCCGCAATGTTACCGACAGGTGCTGAATGACGACGGGGGAAGGCGGTCCCGTTGTCCTTTCGTGACCGATTGCACACGTTTCTCCCAGCGTCCGGCAAGGGGGTTGCATTCGCGATGTCGCCCGGTTTCGCCCGCCGGGGGCCTGTCAGCGGCGGTTGGTACCGTAGACGGGTGACAGCTGCGCTTGAGCCTGAGGATGCCCGTATCGACGACACGGCGAGCCCGAGCGAACCGTCGTCCGAGCCGAAGTCGAACGACGCTGCGTCCACGCCGTCGGCTGAGCCGAAGAAGCCGGCACGGGCGCCGCTGAAGACAGCCGGCGGCTCAGGCTCGAGCGCCGGTGCTGCCAAGACGGCCGCGGTGAAGAAGGCGGCGGCGACGTCGGCGGCCTCGAAGTCGGCAGCGGCGAAGAAAGCGGCGGAAGCGGATGCCGGCCGCGCGGCGGCAGTGAAGAAGGCATCTGCCACGGGCGCTGCGACGAAGACGGCGAACCGCACGACCGCCGCTCGGACCACAGCGGCGAAGACCACGGCGGCGAAGCGAGCCGAGACCGCCAAGAAGGCACAGGCCGCAGCCGCCGCGGCCGCGAAGAAGTCGGCCGCAGACGCCGAGAATGCGTCAGCAGCAGATTCCCCCGTCGATGGGCAGGACGTGACGCTCGAGGAGAGCACCACGACTCCGGCGAAGAAGACTGCTGCGGCCAAGAAGACTGCTCCGGCCAAGAAGACTGCTCCGGCCAAGAAGACTGCTCCGGCCAAGAAGACTGCTCCGGCCAAGAAGACTGCTACGGCGAAGACCACCGACCCGAAGTCTGTTGCTGACCTCAAGGCCGCCGCGGCGAAGGCGTCGGCGACCTCTGAAGGCGCGAAGTCCAGCGCTGCGAAGACCACCGCTGCGAAGACCACCGCTGCGAAGACAACCGCCGCGAAGACGACCGCCGCGAAGAAGTCCACCGCCGCGAAGAAGTCCACCGCCGCGAAGACCACCGCGACGAAGGCGGCTGCTGCGCCGGTCGCTGCTGCGGCGAAGATCACCACGGCGAAGACGACTGCAGCGAATACCTCATCGACGACGGCCAAGACGTCCAGCACGAAAGCCTCGCCGTCGACACCGTCCCCGGCCGACGCGTCTGCCTCCGCCGTGAAGACCCCGGTGACGAAGACCGCATCGAAGGCCGCGGTGAAGACGGCATCCGCTCCGGCGCTGGCGGCAGAGGACGAGATCGCAGAGATCATCCCGCTGACGCCCGCGATCACGACGGACGCCGTCATCGCCCTCGACTCCGAACCCGTGCGCCGGATGGTCGCCGCGTCGAACAGTGCAGATCTGGCGGAAGCGCGGCCGCCGCGCGGCGGAGACACGGGTTCCGCTGTCGTCGTCGAGCCGGGCGCCTCAGCTCCGGCCACGTCGCCGACCGATGCTCCGGCAGCGGACACCGCGGTGGCGGATGCTCCGGCGACTGATGCTCCCGTAACGGACACCGCGGTGGCGGACGCTCCGGCGACCGATGCTCTGGCAACGGACACCGCGGTGGCGGGTGCCCCGGCGACCGATGCCCCGGCGACCGAGACCCCGGCAGCCGATACCCCCGTGACGGACGCTCCGGCGGCCGTTGCTCCGGCAACCGGCACTCCGGCACCGGACGACGTGACCTCGACCGACGACACCGCTTCGGACGCGGCTGCGCCGGCCCGCGACGCCATCCGCATCCGCGGTCTGGTGAAGCGCTTCGGTGACAACAACGCCGTCGACGATGTCGACCTGACCGTCCCCGCCGGGTCGTTCTACGGCCTCGTCGGCCCGAACGGCGCGGGCAAGACCACGACGCTGTCGATCATCGCTGGCCTGCTGCGGCCAGACGCGGGCACCGTGCACATCAGCGGAATCGATCAGCGCGAAAAGCCCCTCGAGGCGAAACGCGTCATGGGCGTGCTGCCCGATCGGCTGCGCACCTTCGATCGGCTGACCGGACGCCAGCTGCTGCACTACTACGGTCAGCTGCGCGGGCTCGATCGCGCCGTCATCGAGAAGCGCACCGCCGACCTGGCCCGCGCCTTCGACCTCAGCGAGGCGCTGAGCCGCGTCGTGTCGGACTACTCGGCCGGCATGACGAAGAAGGTGATGCTCGCCGGTGCCCTGATCCACTCGCCGCGCGTGCTGGTGCTCGACGAGCCGTTCGAGGCCGTCGATCCGGTCTCGTCGGGCGTGATCCTCGACATCCTGCGGTCGTACGTCGCCCACGGCGGAACAGTCATCCTCTCCAGCCACGGCATGGATCTCGTCGAGCGGGTGTGCTCGCGCGTGGCCGTGATCGTGGGCGGAGAGGTGCTCGCCGAGGGCACCATCGACGAGGTCCGCGCAGGGCAGACGCTCACCGAGCGGTTCATCGAGCTCTCGGGCACCGGCGGCGAAGTGGAGGGGCTCGAGTGGCTGCACACGTTCTCCGGCTGAGGCTCGCGCTGCTCGTCGGTGCGCTGCGCGGAGAACGCAGGGTTCGCGCCGCGGTTGCGCTCGTGGCATCCATCGCCGCGACCATCGTCGTCTGCATCGCCGTCCTCGGCCTCAGCGAGGCGCCGCCGGCGACGGCTCAGACCGTCATCGTGCTCGGCGCGGCGGCGCTGATGCTGGCATTCTTCGTCGGGCCCATGCTCTCGGGCACCCCCGATCAGCTCGATCCACGGCGCTTCTGGCCGTTCGGCCTCGACGAGCGCCGGCTCAGCTGGACCCTCGTGCTGGCCTCGCTGATCAGCGTGCCCAGTCTCGCCCTGATCGCCGTCACCGTGTGCGTCGTGATCGTCGTCGTGCAGGTCGGCGCGCCGTGGGCGGCCGCGGTGCTCTTCGGCGTCATCGGTGTGCTCGCGATCTCACTCGCGGCGCGGATCGGCATGGCGATCAGCGCGATTCTGCTGCCCGAGCGTCGCTCGCGCGAGCTGACCGTCCTGTTCGCGCTGCCGGTCATCGTCATCGCCTTCCCCGTCGCGGCGTACTTCGCCTCCCTCCGATGGGACGGGCAGGTTCCCCCTGCCGTGCACACCGCCACCACCATCGTCGGGTTCTCGCCGCTCGCGGCTCCGCAGGCGTTCCTCTTCCACCTCGCCTCGGGCGATTCCAGGGCGGCGTGGGCGAGCGGGCTGGTCGCCGCCGCGACGATCGGCGGGATGCTGCTGCTGTGGCACCTGCTGGTCAGGCGACTTCTCACCGCATCCGAGCGTCCGTACGCGACGCGCGAGCGATCGGGACTGGGATGGTTCGGATCACTGCCCGCCAACGCGTTCGGCGCCATCGCCGCGCGCAGTCTCGTGTACTGGCTGCGAGACCGGCGCTACATCGTGAACATGATCGTCGTGCCGATCGCCGGGGTGCTCACCGTGTTCCCGCTGCTCGTGGCCGGAGTGCCGCTGTGGCTCGCGGCCCTCGTTCCCGTTCCGCTCATGGCGCTGTTCTTCGGCTGGCTGCCGCACAATGACGCGGCCTACGATTCGACGGCGCTGTGGATGCACATCGCCAGCGGCGTGCGCGGCCTGCCCGATCGGCTCGGTCGACTCGTGCCCGTGCTGCTGGTCGCTCTTCCCGTGCTCGCGATCGGCATCTCCGTCACCCTCGCCGTCATCGCGGACTGGCATCTCATGCTGCCGCTGATCGGCGTGACGGCCGCGCTGCTGTTCACCGCGCTGGGCATGTCGAGCATCGCGTCGGTCACCTGGCCGTACGCCGTCTCACGGCCCGGCGACAGCCCGTTCCAGCAGCCGCAGCGCTCGGCGGCGCACGGCTCGTACGGCGCCGCGCTGACGTTCGTGGGCGCCCTGCTCGCGAGCGCACCCACGATCTGGCTGTTCGCACTGACCATTCTCGAAGGCGATCAGCACGCGCCTACGACGTTCTGGGTCGGGCTGATCAGCGGCACCGTCGTGCTCTTCTGCGGTGCGGCGGTCGGCGCCGTGATCTTCGAGCGCAGCGGCGAGCGACTGATGGAGTTCGTCGAGACGACCTGAGTCGAGACCACCTGACCCGGGCGCCGCAGACGCGGATAGAATCTCGGCATGAGTACTCCGCTGGACAGCCCCGATCAGGGTGGCGTGGCAACGCTCGATCGCGAACTCGAAGAGCTGCTGCAGGAAGAGCATCTCGAGCCGGGGGACCACGAGCGCTTCTCGCATTACGTCAAGAAGGACAAGATCCTCGAGTCGGCGATCACCGGCAAGCCGGTTCGCGCGCTCTGCGGCAAGAAGTGGACCCCGGGTCGCGACCCGGAGAAGTTCCCGATCTGCCCGACCTGCAAGGAGATCTACGAGAGCATGGTCTCCTGACGCGCCGTCGCGTCAGTCCGCATCGACAACCCTTCGGCGCGTCGCTGCGCTCCTTGCTCAGGGACCGTGCGGCCGCTAAAGCGCGTCTACAAAGAGGGTCGGGATCGCCGGATCCGACTTGCTGAGCGCCAGCGCCCGCACCGGCAGCTCCTCGCGCACCCGCAGGTGATGCTCTCGAGCGGATGCCGTTCCCGCCACGCCCTCGTGCGCCGCATCGATCTCGCCGGCGTCGACGAGGACCACCTGCAGCGCGCGGGCGTCGGGGTGCTCGGCGGGCGTGTCGACCTGCTCGAATCCGTCGGCGACCGACACGGTCTCGGCGACCGCGACGCCGTCGGCGAGGGTGCGGAACGCGGCTTTGCGTCCGCCCTTCGAGCCCTTGTCGGTGGATGCCTTGGCCACCGCGACCCAGCCGCCTGACGAGTCCTGCCGGGCGACGAGCTTGTAGACCATGCTCGCGGTCGGATATCCCGAGCCGGTGACCACGGACGTGCCGACCCCGTAGAAGTCGACCGGGGATGCCGCGAGAGCGGCGATCGCGTATTCGTCGAGGTCGCTCGTCACAGTGATCCTCGTCTCGGTCGCGCCGAGCTCGTCGAGCTGCTGCCGCACGGCCGCCGCGACCAGCGGCAGGTCGCCCGAGTCGAGGCGCACGCCGCCGAGATCCGTACCCGCCACGCGGATCGCCGTCTCGACACCCTTCGCGATGTCGTAGGTGTCGACGAGAAGCGTGGTGCCGGTGCCCAGGCTGGCGATCTGCGAGCGGAACGCGTCTTCCTCCGAGTCGTGCAGCAGGGTCCAGGAGTGCGCCGCGGTGCCCATCGTCGGGATGCCCCACTGCCGCCCGGCCTCGAGGTTGCTCGTCGACGCGAAACCTGCGATGTACGCGGCGCGCGCCGCCGCGACTGCCGACTGCTCTGCGGCGCGGCGCGAGCCCATCTCGGCGATCGGACGCTCGCCGGCGGCGATGCTCATGCGCGAGGCCGCCGTGGCGACCGCGGAGTCGTGGTTCAGCACGCTCAGCGCGAGCGTCTCGAGCACGACCGCGTCGGCGAACGTGCCCTCGACGGTGAGGATGGGGGAGCCGGGGAAGTACAGCTCGCCCTCGCGGTAGCCGCGGATCGTGCCCGTGAAGCGGTAGTTCTCGAGGTACGCCACGGCCTCGGCATCCACCACCTCGTTGTCGCGCAGGTACCGCAGCTCGTCGTCGCCGAAGCGGAAATCGCGCAGCAGCGTCAGCAGGCGTCCGGTGCCGGCGACGACACCGAAGCGGCGACCGCCGGAGAGGCGGCGCGAGAACAGCTCGAACACGCTGGGCCGTGATGCGGTGCCGTCCCGCAGCGACGCCGCGAGCATGGTCAGTTCGTAGCGGTCGGTGAGGAACGCGGAGCTCATCCGGCCAGTGTATCCAGGCGCCGGATCCGGGATACTGATCAGCGGACCCGATCCGCCCCAACCGACCACGGAGGACTCCGGCATGCGCGACGAGCTGAACCGACTCGTGAACGGGGTGCTGTGGCCCGGCTTCCTCGGATCCGAGGTGCCGGCCTGGCTCGGCACGGCGCTCGATGAGGGATTGGCCGGAGTGGTCTACTTCGCGCAGAACCTCGTCGGCGACACGGCCGCGCTGAGCGCCGACATCCATCGTCGCGCGCCGCGCGCGCTGATCGGCATCGACGAGGAGGGAGGCAGCGTCACCCGCCTCGAGACCGAGACCGGCTCGAGCGTCCCCGGGGCGGCGCAGCTGGGGGTCCTCGACGACGTGGATGCCACCGAGGCGACCGGGTACGAGATCGGTCGACGTGTCGACGCTGTCGGATGCGACGTGGTCATCGGTCCGGTCGCGGATGTGAACACCGACCCGCGCAACCCCGTGATCGGCGTGCGCTCGTTCGGCGGGAGCACCGACCTCGTCTCGCGGCACACGGCCGCCGCGGTGCGCGGCATCCAGCGCGCGGGTGTCGCCGCGTGCGCCAAGCACTATCCGGGGCACGGCGACACGCACACCGACTCGCACCACGACCTTCCGACACTGACCCTCTCGCAGCGCGAGATCGACGAGCAGCACCTCCCTCCGTTCACCGCGGCGATCCGAGCGGGGGTGCGCTCGATCATGACCGCGCACATCAGCGCCCCGCAGTGGGGCGAGCAGCCCGCCACGCTCAACCCGGAGGTGCTCGGCCGGCTGCGCCGCGACGGGTTCGACGGAGTGATCATCACCGACGCCCTCGACATGGCGGCGATCCGCGAGCGGGTCGGGATCGGCGGGGGAGCCGTGCGTGCGCTCGCCGCGGGTGCCGATCTGCTGTGCATCGGCAATCCGACCAACCCCGGCGCCGCGATGCTGCCCGACCAGGACGAGCGCGACTACCGGGAGGCGCGTGACGCGATCGTCGCGGCGATCCGCAGCGGCGAGCTCTTGCGCGAGCGGGTGGAGGACGCCGCGCGTCGCGTGGCGCTGATGGCGGATGCCGTGCGGCAGCGCTCGGCAGCACCCGCGGTGCCGTTCGATGCGGACGGCATCGCCGATCGCGCCGTGCGCGCGCAGGGTGAGCTTCCCGTGTTCACCGACGTGCCCACGACCGTGATCGACCTGCGCCGAGCATCGAGCCTGGCGGTCGACAGCGCCGCGTCGCACGTCGCTTTTGCGCTCGCCGCGGGCGGCGAGACGGTGCGCCTCGATGCGGCCGCCGCCGGACGAGAGCAGATCGCCGACGTCGCCCGCCGGGCGAGCGCCGGACAGAGCGTCGTGCTCGTCGACAGCATCGAGCCCGGCTGCCCGCAGCGAGCGGCGCTCGACGGCATCCGATCTGCCGCCCCGGCCGTCGTCGCAGTCAACGTCGGGCTGCCCGCCGAATGGGGAGGGGCTCTGATCTCGTCGCCGGCCGCGAGCCTGCTCGCCGCCCGAGCCGCCCGCCGCGCCATGCTGAGTCGCTGAGTCGCGCCGAGTAGGCTTGTGCACCATGAACGACGCGCCCATCGGCATCTTCGACTCCGGCGTCGGGGGACTCACGGTGGCCAGGGCGATCCGCGCGCAGCTGCCGCAGGAATCGCTCGTGTACATCGGCGACACGGCGCACTCGCCGTACGGGCCGAAGCCGATCGCAGACGTCAGGCGGTACAGCATCGAAGTGCTCGACACGCTTGTCGAGCAGGGCGTGAAGATGCTCGTGATCGCGTGCAACACGGCATCCGCCGCCGTGCTGCGCGACGCCCGCGAACGGTACGACGTGCCCGTCGTCGAGGTCATCGGCCCGGCCGTGCGCCGCGCCGTCTCGACGACGCGCAACGGACGCGTCGGAGTGATCGGCACGGTCGGCACGATCGGGTCGCGCGCGTACCAGGACATGCTCGAGGTGAACGAGCGGCTCGAGGTGTTCACCGCCGCCTGCCCGCGGTTCGTCGAGTTCGTCGAGGCGGGCATTACCGGCTCTCCCGAGGTGCTGGCCGTGGCCGAGGAGTACCTCGCGCCGCTGCGGGATGCCCAGGTCGACACTCTCGTGCTCGGATGCACGCACTACCCGTTCCTGCGCGGTGCGATCAGCTATGTGATGGGACAGGGCGTCTCGCTCGTCTCGAGCGACGACGAGACCGCCGCCGACGTCTACCGTCAGCTCGTGAAGCACGGCCAGCTCGCCTCGCAGGGCGCCGTCGCCAGCTACGTGTACGAGGCGACCGGCGACTCGGCGGAGGACTTCACGGCCCTCGCGAACCGCCTGATGGGTCACGAGGTGCGCGACGTGCAGCTCGTGCAGACCGGCGTGATCGACCTGCCCTACCTGCTCGACGCCGAGGCCGACGCGGTCGGTCGCGACGGCGTCGGCCGCCCCTGAACCGGTCGACCCCGACCCGCTCGCTCCCGAACAGCTCCGCCCGAAATCACTGAGCCGTACAGCTCCGAGAGGACACCATGACCGACATCGTCCGCGCCGACGGGCGCCGCACCGACCAGCTCCGCGAGATCACGATCGAACGCGGCTGGTCGGCCCACGCCGAGGGCTCGGCGCTGATCAGCTTCGGCGGCACCAAGGTGCTGTGCACCGCATCGTTCACCAACGGCGTGCCGCGCTGGCTGACCGGCAAGGGCAAGGGATGGGTGACCGCCGAATACGCGATGCTGCCCCGCGCCACCAACTCGCGCAACGACCGCGAGAGCGTGAAGGGCCGCATCGGCGGCCGCACCCACGAGATCTCCCGGCTCATCGGCCGCGCGCTGCGCGCCGTGGTCGACACGAAGGCGCTGGGCGAGAACACGATCGTGATCGACTGCGACGTGCTGCAGGCCGACGGCGGCACCCGCACCGCGGCGATCACCGGTGCGTACGTCGCGCTCGCCGACGCCATCGAGTGGGGCCGCGAGAAGAAGTTCATCGGGCGCAACTCGAAGCCGCTGCTCGACACCGTCGCCGCCGTGTCGGTCGGCATCATCGACGGCGAGCCGATGCTCGACCTCGCCTACGTCGAAGACGTGCGTGCCGAAACCGACATGAACATCGTCGTGACCGGCCGGGGGCTGTTCGTCGAGGTGCAGGGCACCGCCGAGGGCGCGCCCTTCGACAAGCGCGAGCTCGACGCACTGCTCGACCTGGGCGTGAACGGCTGCGCGTCGCTGCAGCAGCACCAGCTCGCGGCACTGGGGGAGGGCCCTTCGACAGGCTCAGGGACCCAGGAAAGCTCAGGGACCCAGAACGGCTCAGGGACCCAGAACGGCTCAGGGGCCCAGGACGGCTCAGGGGGCCCGCAGTGAGGGTCGTCCTCGCCACGCACAACCCGCACAAGGTCGCGGAGTTCCAGCAGATCACAGCCAGCACCCGCCCCGACCTCGAGGTGATCGGCTACGACGGGCCTGAACCGGTCGAGGACGGCGTGACCTTCGCAGAGAACGCGCTCATCAAAGCGCGCGCGGCGTTCGCGCACACGGGGCTGCCGGCTCTCGCCGACGACTCCGGCATCTGCGTCGACGTGCTCGGCGGATCTCCCGGCGTGTTCTCGGCCTATTGGGCGGGGCAGAAGAAGGATGCCGCGGCGAACCTCGAGCTGCTGCTCGATCAGCTCCGCGACGTCGCCGACCCGCACCGCAGCGCGCAGTTCCACTCCACCATCGCGCTGGTCACCGCCGACGGCGAGCGCACCGTCGAGGGGATCTGGCCGGGGCGCCTGGCGCATCGGGCATCCGGAACCGGCGGATTCGGCTACGACCCGATCTTCATCCCCGACGGGCAGGACCCGGCGGCCGAGCGCTCGGTCGGCGAGTTCACCGATGCCGAGAAGCAGGCGCAGTCGCACCGGACCCGGGCCTTCCAGGCCCTCATCCCGCTGCTCGCCGCGCTGTAGGGCCGCGGCCGCCGGCAATTGAGAAGCATTACCGTTCCCGAGTAGCGGGAACACACCTCGGGCGGTGACGACCCGGCCTAGCCTGGAAGCATGCATGACCACGCACCCGCTGCAGGGGGAATCCGCGACGCCGGCCACCGGCGCCTGCTGGCGATCTCACTGACGCTCACCGCCACCGTCATGGTGGTGCAGGTGATCGGCGCGATCCTGTCGGGTTCGCTGGCACTGCTCGCCGACGCCGCGCACATGTTCACCGACTCGTCGGCCCTGATCATCGCGCTGATCGCCACCGCGGTCGCCGCGCGACCCGCTGACGACCGGCGCACGTTCGGCTACCAGCGCGCCGAGGTGTTCGGCGCCCTGATCAACGCGATCATCCTCATCGTGCTCATGGTCGTGGTCGCCGTGCAGGGTATCGAGCGACTGCTCGACCCGGGCGAGACGGAGGTGGCGGGCCCGCTCATGCTCACCGTCGCGGTCATCGGCATGGTCGCCAACGCCATCGCGCTGTGGGTGCTCAGCCGCGCGCAGAAGACGAGCATCAACGTGCGCGGTGCGTACCTCGAGGTGATGGGCGACCTGATCGGCTCGGCGATGGTCATCGTCGCCGCCATCGTGATCGTGACCACCGGGTGGATGCCCGCCGACGCGATCGCGTCGCTGCTGATCGCCGTGCTCATCCTGCCGCGCGCGATCTCCCTGCTGCGCGAGGTGTTCTCGGTGCTCGCCGAGTCGGCACCGCAGGGCATGGCGGTCAGCGAGATCCGCAAGCATCTCATGGTGTACTCGGGCGTCGTCGACGTGCACGACGTGCACGTGTGGCAGCTGACCCGCGGCGCCCCCGTGTTCACCGCGCACGTGAAGGTGGATCCGGCCGTGCTCGCATCCGGCGGGGCGTCGCGTCTGCTGCAGGATCTGCAGGGCTGCCTCGCGCACCACTTCGACGTCGAGCACTCCACCTTCCAGCTGGAGCCCGCCGATCACGACGAGTGCGAGGCCGCGCACGCGTGAACGCGCTCAGTCCTCGACACGCACCTCGTCCGGGGATTTGTCGGGCCGCAGCCCACGCCAGCGGGAGTGACGCAGGATGCCCCCGGGCGACCAGTTCGCGAACTCGACCTCGCCGACCAGCAGCGGCCGCACCCACAGCGCGTCCGACGCGTCGGGCGCGGGAACTTGCAGGGGCGCCTCCGTCACCCGCAGCGGGTCGAGCTGCGTGTCGAGGTCGCGCAGCATCCGGTCGGTGAATCCGGTGCCCACCCGGCCGACGTAGCGCAGCCCGCCGTCGGACTCGGGGGAGGGGATGGCGAGCAGCAGCGAGCCGATGCCGCTGCGGCGGTTTCCCTGGCCGGGGCGGATGCCCACGATGACGACCTCCTGAGCATGCGTCTGCTTGAGCTTCAGCCAGGAGCCCGACCGCCGGCCCGGGCGGTACCGGGAGTCGGGGTCTTTGGCGACGACGCCCTCGAGACCGTACTGCCGACTCGCGTCGAGCGCCGCGTCGAGGTCGTCGAATACGGGCGGCACCTGCACGGGCGCGTCGAGGTCGGCCGCGAGCTGCTCGAGCAGCTCCCGCCTCTGACGCAGCGGCACGCCGGTCAGGTCGTGTCCGTCGAGGTGCAGCAGATCGAAGAGCATGTAGACGATCGGGGTGCGCACGACCTCGCGTTCGATCTCGCGACCCTTGGTCAGGTGCATCCGATTCTGCAGACGGGCGAAGCTCGGGCGGCCGTCACGGTCGAAGGCGACGATCTCGCCGTCGACCACTGCCTCGGCGGCCGGCAGATGCGGGGCTCCGTCGGCGGTGAGCTCGGGGTAGCGGGCCGTGATGTCGGTGCCGCTGCGGGCGCGCAGGGTGAACCGGCCGGTGCCGTCGTCGCCGCGCTGCCAGGTGCCGACGGCGCGGATGCCGTCCCACTTGATCTCGGCCCACGACGGGTCGCTGAGCGAGCGCGCGAGACCCGGCGTGCCGGACTCGGAGAGCATGGGCGGGATGAACGACGGCAGCGGACCGGGGTCGGCGCTCTTCTCGGGTCGGCGAGGGGAGCGGCGACCGGGATCAGGATGCGTGTCCGCGTCCTTCATGCGGTGCAGCAGCCACTGCGACTTCTCGCCCTCGCCGTTCGTGCGGATGAGTGCGAGTCGCGCCGATCCGAGCCTGCCGCCGGTCTGCCCTATGAAGGTGCCGATCACCTCGTCGTCGCGCCACTTCTCGAGCGAGACCGTGCCGGTGTCCCACACCGTCATAGAGCCCGCACCGTATTCGCCTGCCGGGATCTCACCCTCGAAGGTGAGGTACTCGAGCGGGTGGGGCTCGGTCATCACCGCGAGGTGATTGCGGTCGGCGGTCTCGGGAACCCCCTTCGGCACGGCCCAGCTGATCAGCACCCCGTCGCGCTCGATGCGCAGGTCGTAGTGCAGCCGGCTGGCGTGATGCTCCTGGATCACGAACCGCGTGGCCCCGCCCGATCCCGAATATGCCGTGCGCGGCATGGGCTCGGGCGTCTTCGCGGCGTCGCGTTTCGCGAGGTACGGGGCGAGCGCGGTGCTGGCCGGTGCGAGGTCGGCGAGCGGATCGATGCCGGCTTCCATGCGCTCGAGGACCTCGTGCAGTTCGAGGTGCCGCAGATCCGGGTCGTCGAGCTCGTCCCACGTGCGCGGAGTCGCCACCCACGGCCGGGCGCGACCGCGTAGCGAGTACGGTGCGATGGTCGTCTTCGAGGCGCTGTTCTGGCTCCAATCGATGAACACCCTGCCGCCGCGCTGCGACTTCGCCATGACGTGCGTGGCGAGGCCGGGATGGTCGGCCTCGATCAGCCGCGCGAGCTCCTTCGCCACCGCCGAGACGTCGTCGCTCGACTGCACACCGGTGCCGTCGTCGGTGGTGGGCAGACGGGCGTAGAGATGGATGCCCTTGCTGCCGCTCGTGACCGGCATCGGCTCCAGCCCCATCCCGCTCAGGATGCCGCGGGCGATCCGCGCGACCTCCGCGCACTGCGCGAGCCCCGCACCGGGACCGGGGTCGAGATCGAGCACCATCCGGTCGGGCATCCCGCGCCCACCGGAGTGCGTGAACCGCCACTGCGGCACGTGCAGCTCGAGCGCGGCGATCTGCGCGAACCACACCAGCGAGGCGACGTCGTCGGCGAGCGGGTACTCCTTCGGTCCGTCGGAGTGCTCGATCGGCATCCGCCTGATCCACTCCGGCGCACCCCGCTCGATCTGCTTGGTGAAGAAGCTCTCAGCCGGGGCGTCGGCCGTGCCGACGCCGTCGACCCACCTCTTGCGGGTGACCGGGCGTCCGCGCATGTGCGGCAGCATGATCGGCGCGATCTGCGAGTAGTACGCGATCACCTCGCCCTTGGTCGTGCCCGTCTCCGGGTAGACGACCTTGTCGAGGTTGGTGATGCGCAGGCGACGGCCGTCGATCTGCACGACCTGCTCGCCGGATGCCATGGGGCCAGGGTAGTGGGCATCCGCAACCCCCTCGCCGCGGACGGGCCGCCTGGTGTTCACTGTCAGCATGAGAAGCATCTGGAAGGGCGCCCTGACGTTCGGTCTCGTGAACGTCCCGGTGAAGGTGTACTCCGCGACCGAGGACCACGATGTGCCGCTGCATCAGGTGCACCACGAGGACGGCGGGCGCATCCGCTACCAGCGCGTCTGCGAGATCGACGGGCAGCCCGTCGAGTACGCCGACATCGACCGCGCCTACGTCGACGACGGGCAGACGATCGTGCTCACCAAAGACGACCTGGCCTCGCTGCCGGCTGAGAGGAGCCGCGAGATCGACGTGGTCGAGTTCGTGCCCCGCGAGCAGGTCGACCTGCTGACCCTCGACCGGGCCTACTACCTCGAACCCGACTCGAAGTCGGCGAAGGCGTACGTGCTGCTGCGCAAGACCCTCGAGCAGACCGACCGCACCGCGATCGTGCGCTTCACCCTGCGGCAGAAGACGAGGCTCGCCGCCCTGCGCGTGCGCGGCGACGTGCTCGTGCTGCAGACGCTGCTGTGGGCCGACGAGGTGCGCGAAGCCGCGTTCCCCGCCCTCGACGAAGACGTGAAGATCAGCAAGAAGGAACTCGAGATGTCAGCCGCGCTCGTCGAGAGCTACTTGAGCGACTTCGACCCCGAAGAGTACGTCGACGAGTACCAGAAAGAGCTGCGCACTCTCATCGAGGCGAAGATCGAGGCGGGCGAGGGGTTCGATGTCACGGAGACCTTCGGCGACGAGGGCACGGCCGAGAAGGGCGGCGAGGTCATCGACCTCATGGAGGCGCTGCGCGCCAGCGTCGAACGCACCAAGGCGGCCAGGAAGGTCGGCACCGCAGCAGACGCTGACGACGCCGACGATGACGACGCCGACGACAAGCCCGCGTCGACGCGGAAGAAGGCGGCACCGAAGAAGTCCGAGCCGAAGAAGGCGGCGACAAAGAAGGCGGCGACGAAGAAGAAGGCGGGCTGAGCCCACCGGAGCGTCAGTGCGTGCCGTCGCCGTCGAGGTCGGGTGCGCGGTCGAACACCTCGGGGTCGAGCCGGAGGGCGTTCGCCTCGGCCGCGTCGGTGTCGACGTCCTCACCGGCGGCGGCGGCCTTCTTGGCCTTGTGCCGCTCGACGAGGTAGTGCCAGAGGGTCACGATCGCGGTGCCGCCGACGGCGAGCAGCAGGATGACGTCGATGTAGTCCACGACGAGGTCGCGGATCCACGGGATGTAGGCGATGACGTAGCCGAACATTGTCAGGCCGAAACCCCACAGCAGCGCGCCGATGAGGTTGAACAGCGAGTACCGCTTCCACGGCATGTGACCCACGCCGGCGGCGACCGGGGCGAAGGTGCGCACGATCGGCACGAACCGGGCGAGCACGATGGTGAGGCCACCGAAGCGCTCGAAGAACGCGTTGGTGCGCTCGACGTTCTTCACGCTGAACAGGCCGGATTCCTTGCGTTCGAACACGGCGGGACCGCCCTTGTGCCCGATCACGTAGCCGACTTCACCGCCGACGAACGCGGCGAGGGCGATCAGCAGCGACACCGCCCAGATGTTCACGCCGAAGATGTCGCTGGTGTGGGTGAGCAGTCCGGAGATGACGAGCAGCGTGTCACCGGGCAGCAGGAAGCCCACGAGCAGACCGGTCTCGGCGAAGACGATGAAGCAGACCACCGCGAGCGCCCAGGCGCCCGCACCCTCGATGATGTTCGCCGGGTCGAGCCACGGGATCAGCGCCGTCGGCGCCTGCAGTGCGGTCTGAAGCAAGAGGGGTCCCGTCTGGATGTCCGGCGGATGACGACGCGGCGACGGCCGCGGGGCCGATTCTATCCCTCAGTCGCGTGGATTCTGTGGGATAACCTGAGCGGTCGAGGAGGACGAGGAGCATGGCCGAGATGATGCGCGCCTACGCGCGCGGAGCAGACCCCGCGGATGCGGCGATGATCGGGCACGCGCTCGTGCCGGTGCCCGAGATCGACGCCGATGAGCTGCTGGTGCGCGTGCAGGCCGTCGGCGTCGGCACGCATGACGCCGTCTTCCTGCCGCACGACGGCGTGCGCCCGTATCCGATCGGGATGGAGGGCGCGGGCGTCGTCGCGCAGGTCGGCGCCGCGGTGAGCGGGTACGCGGTCGGAGATCGGATCGCGTTCGTCAGCCAGATGCATCCCAAGGGCGGCACCTGGGCCGAGTACGCCGTCGTGCGCCCCGCTGATCTGATTCTTCGGATCCCGGCCGGGCTGACCGCGGCCCAGGCGGCCGCCGTGCCGGTCGCCGGCGGCACGGCGATGCGCGCGCTCGCCGTGCTCGGTGACCCCGAGCCCGGGGCCACGCTGTTCGTCGTCGGGGCATCCGGAGCAGTCGGGTCGATGCTCGTGCCGCTCGCCGTGCGCGCCGGATGGCGGGTGGTCGCCTCCGCCTCGGCGGGCAGCCTCGAGCACGTGCGATCACTGGGCGCGGATGCCGCGGTCGACTACCGCAGCGACTGGCGAGCGCAGCTTCGTGCGCTGCACCCGAGCGGGGTGGACGCCGCTGTCGCGATCCCCGCAGGAACCACGGCGGGCGCCATGGAAGTGGTGCGCGACGAGGGCGCGATGATCACCGTGTCGGCCGATGACGTGGCGCCCGTGCGCGGCATCCGGGTGAGCGGTCTGAACTACGCGGCCCCCGTGCGCGCGCCGCTGCAGCAGCTGCTCGAGGAGGTGCAGGCCGGACGCTTCCCGCTGCACATCGACCTGCAGCTGCCGCTGGAGCATGCGGAGGACGCCCTGGCGAAGGTGCGCGCGCAGCGCGCCCGAGGCAAGACGGTGCTGACGATCGACTCGTGAGAGCGCCGGAGGACAACGGTGCGGAAGATGGGACTTGAACCCACACGCCCGGGGGCACAGGAACCTAAATCCTGCGTGTCTACCGATTCCACCACTTCCGCGCGCTTCCGAGTCTAGCGATCGGGTCGCTCGGATCACGCGTCGATCCGCCCTGTGGCGGTCCGAGCCGACCGGCTGTGGATAACTTCCGCGCCGGGTGGCCGATCTCTGTCAGGATGCCGGGCGTGAGTCATCCTTCCGCCGCCGTCGCCGAGAGAGTTCGTCGGCGACTGCGCCTGGAGAACACCGACCCGGCGGCGCATCCCGACGAGGCGCGACGCATCGCACAGGTCGAGGTGCGGCGGCACAACGACCTCGCCCTGCAGCGCGGCGAGGCGATGGTCGATGACGAAGCGGCCCTCGTGCGTGACGTGCTCGCATCCGTTTCGGGGTTCGGCGCCCTGCAGCCCCTTCTCGACGATCCCGAGATCGAGGAGATCTGGCTGAACGGTCCTGACCGCGTCTTCGTCGCGAGGGGCGGCGCCACCCACCGCGTCGACCTGCAGCTGACGGATGCCCTGATCCGCGACCTCGTCGAGCGGATGCTGCAGACCACGGGCCGGCGGGTCGACGTGAGCCAGCCGTTCGTCGACGCCTCGCTCCCCGACGGGTCGCGGCTGCACGTCGCGATCGCCGATGTGGTGCGCGGATCGTGGGCGGTGAACATCCGCAGGTTCCTCACCCGGCATCGCACCCTCGACGCGCTGATCGTGCAGGGCTCGGTGCCGCAGCACGTCGCCGACCTGCTGCTCACCGGGCTGCGCGACGGCCGCAGCATCATCGTCTCGGGCGCCACGCACGCCGGCAAGACCACGCTGCTGGGTGCTCTGCTGGCCGCCTGCGCGGCCGACCAGCGCATCATCACGGTCGAGGAGACGTTCGAGCTCGCCGTCGACGGCCCCGACGTCGTGGCGCTGCAGGGACGTCAGGCGAGCCTGGAGGGCACCGGCGAGATCACCCTGCGGCGGCTCGTGAAAGAGGCGCTGCGCATGCGACCCGATCGCCTCGTCGTCGGCGAGGTCCGCGATGCCGAAGCGCTCGATCTCGTGCTCGCGCTGAACACCGGTGTGCCCGGCGCGGGGACGGTGCACGCCAACTCGGCAGCGGAGGCCCTCGAGAAGCTCGCGCTGCTGCCGCTGCTCGCCGGGCGCAACATCGACCGCGCCTTCATCGCGCCCGCCCTGGCGTCGTCGATCTCGTTCGTCGTGCACTGTCGTCGCGAGCCCGACGGGTCGCGTCGCGTCGTCGAGGTGATCTCGCCGACAGGCGAGGTCGTCGACGGCAGGATCGTCAGCACGCACGTCTACCGGGCGGAGGACGCGACATGACTCTGCTCGTCGGCGCGCTGCTCGGCGCGGGCATGCTCCTGTGCGCATCGCCGTGGCTCTGGCCGCCGCAGCAGGACCGCCCCGCGCGCGAACCGCGCACCAGCCGCCTGCGACGGCTCCTCGACGAGGCGGGGTACGCGCGCACGCCGACGCGGACGATCACCGCGGTCATGGTCGCGATCGCCGCGGTCTCGGCCGCTCTCGCATGGCTGCTCACCGGCATCCCGGTGCTGGCCGGGCTCGCCGCGCTCGCGGGCGCCGCAGCGCCGGTGATGTTCCTGCGCGGCCGCCGGCTGCGGCTGCGCAAGGCACGCCGGCAGATGTGGCCCGACGTGTGCGATCTGCTGGTCGCGGCGATCCGCGTGGGGCTCTCACTGCCGGACGCGGTGGCGAGCCTCGCAGAATCGGCCCCGCCCGCTGTGCGCCCGGCGTTCGCCGTCTTCGCCCGCGACCTGCAGTCGACCGGGCGCTTCGAGTCGAGCCTCGACCGGCTGAAGGCGACCCTCGCCGATCCGATCGCCGACCGCATCGTCGAGACCCTGCGCATGGCCCGCCAGGTCGGCGGCACCGAGCTGACCGGGGTGCTGCGCGCGCTGTCATCGTCGGTGCGCGCCGACGCCGCGCTGCGCGGAGAGGTCGAGGCGCGGCAGTCGTGGATCCGCGGGGCCGCCGTGCTCGGCGCGGTCGCCCCGTGGGTGATCCTCGGCCTGCTCGCGATGCGTCCGGAGGGACGCGACGCGTACGGCAGCACCGAGGGCGTCATCGTGATCCTCGTCGGCGCGGTCGTGTCGGTGGTGGCGTTCCGCATCATGCTGCGCATCGGGCGTCTGCCCGAGCCGGAGCGGTGGTTCGGATGACCGTCGTGACCGATGCGGCGATCGCCGTGCTGCTGGGCGGGTCGCTCGCGCTCGGCCTGCTCGGCGTGCTCTCCGCCCTGCCCCGCTGGGGCGCGCCCTCGCTGGATCGACGGATCGCGCCCTACGTGCGCGATGTGGTCGACGATGAGGCTCTGCCGTCGGGCATCCTCCCGGCGGTCGGCATCATGCCCGTGCACGGCCGACGGCTCTGGGACAGGCTGCGCGAGATGCTCGACCGGATGCTCGGCGGCGGCGACACCCTGCGCCTGCGGCTCGCGCAGGCCGGGGTCGCCCAGACGCCGGCGACCTTCCGCGGGCGTCAGCTCGCGTGGGGAGTGGCAGGTCTTCTGGTCGGCGCGGTCGTCGTGGTGATCATCGCGGTCTCGGGCCGCATGAGTCCGCCGGCCGCGCTGCTGCCCGTCATCGCCGCGGCCGGGGCCGCGATCACGTACGACATGCAGCTCACGGCGCGAGCGCGCGCCCGTCGGGCCCGTCTCGCCGACGAGCTGCCCACCACGCTCGAGTTCCTCGCGCTGTGCCTCTCGGCGGGTGAGTCGCTGCTCGACGCGCTGCGCCGCGTGTCGGCGATCGGCACGGGCGAGCTGACCGAAGAGCTGCGCCAGACCGTGCTCGCGGTGCACACCGGCTCGCCGCTCGCCGATGCGCTCGGCGAGACCGCCACGCGGCTGCAGCTGCCCGGGCTCTCGCGCGCGACCGACCAGATCATCGCTGCGCTCGAGCACGGTGCCCCGCTCGCCGCGGTGCTGCATTCGCAGGCCGCCGATGCGCGCGACGAGGCGAAGCGCGTGCTCATCGAGCAGGCAGGGCAGAAGGAGATCCTCATGCTGCTGCCGCTCGTGTTCCTGATCCTGCCGCTGAGCGTGCTCTTCGCGGTGTACCCGGGCCTGTTCATCCTGCGACTGGGGCTCGGCTGAGACGAGATCGACGATTCGGAGGGAAGAGAGATGAAGACAATGCAGAGCTGGTTCGCGGCCGGCCGTGATCTGGCGGAGGACGAGCGGGGCGACGTGCCGGGCTGGGTGCTCGTCACGCTCATGACCGCAGCGCTGGTCGTCGTGATCTGGGCCGTCGCCGGCCCCGCGCTGGTCGACCTGTTCGAGCAGGCGATCTCGCGCGTCTCGGGCATCTGATCGCCGCGTGAGATGCGTGTGCGCTCGCTGCTCGCCGATGAGCGGGGTTCGAGTCCGGTCGAGTTCGTGCTCGTCGGTGCGCTGCTGACGGCGCTCACCCTCGCCGTGCTGCAGATCGCGCTCGCGATGTACGTGCGCAACGTCGTGCACGACGCCGCGGTCGAAGGGGCGCACCACGCGGCGCTCGCCGACACGACGCTCGGCGAGGGCGCCGCGCGCACCGAGGCCGTGATCACCCGGGCCGTCGGGGCGGAGTACGCCGGCGACGTCGCGATCGGGGAGGACACGAGCCTGGGCCATCCCAGCGTGCTCGTGCGGGTGCGCACCACGCTGCCCGTGCTCGGCCTGCTCGGCGTCCCGTTCGGTTTGGAGGTGGAGGCTCGTGCACCCGTCGAATCGTTCGGAGACGACTGAGTCGCTGCTTGACGACGAGTCCGGCTCCGCTGCGCTGGAGTTCATCGTCGCCGGCGTGCTGCTGCTCGTTCCGCTCGTGTACCTGGTGCTCGTGCTGGGCGCCGTGCAGGAGCAGACGCTCGGCGCCGAGGCCGCCGCGCGCCACACCGCGCGCGTGATCGGTCAGGCGCCGGATGCCGAGGCCGCCGCCGAACGAGGCGATGCGGTGCTCGCCGGGGTGATCCGCGAGTACGGGATGGACGGGGGCGCGGTCGACGTGGGGATCACCTGCCGCCCGACATCGGCCGCGTGCCCGAGTGCGGGGGCGACGGTGATCGTCACCGTGCGCACCGAGGTGACGCTGCCACTCATGCCGCCGATCTTCGGATTCGATGAGCTGGCCGCCATTGCGGTCGAGGCGCAGGCGGCGCAGAAGATCTCGAGGCTGTGGGGCAGCGGATGAGCCTGCGCACGCGGCTTCGCGCCGCGCTTGCCGATGACGACGGCAGTGTGCTGCCGCTGGTGCTCGGCTACGTGCTGCTCGCCATCGCGGTGATCTTCGTGTGCGTGTGCGCCACCGACCTGTACATCGCGCAGAAACGCCTCGACTCGCTCGCGGACGCCGCGGCGCTCGCCGGATCAGACGGGTTCACCCTGCAGGCCGAGGGTGACGGGGTGCGGGCCCAGCTCACCGACGACGGCGTGCGCGAACAGGCGTCGGCAGTGATCAGCGCCGTCGACGGCGACTCCGAGCTCGTCTCGGCGGGAACGCCCGACGGGGTGTCCGCGCGCGTCACGGTGGCCGCGGCCTGGCATCCGCCGCTCTTCTCGCCCTTCGTGCCCGACGGCGTGCCGCTCGAGGCGACGGCGACCAGTCGCACCGCGCTGCGCTGACCGTGCCGTCAGCGATCGTGCCGCGGCAGGAACTTCGGCGTCCACACGGCGAAGCCCGCAGCACCCAGCAGTGCCACGCCGCCCATCACCCCGGTCGCCAGCGGCAGGGAGGCGAGCGCGACGATCGACGCGATCACGACCGGGGCGGCCGCGCCGCCGGCATCCGTCAGGGTCCGCCACGCGCCCAGGAAGGTCGCCGGATCCCGTTCGGGGGCGAGGTCGGCGCCGTAGGTGAGCAGGATGCCGCTGGAGAGGCCGTTTCCGAGGCCGAGCACGGCGGCCATCAGCACGAACCACATCGTCGCCTGATCGAGGTCGTGCGTGACGGAGAGGGCGATGAGGCCTGCGCCCATGAGCAGCATGGCGGGCAGCGCCGCCCAGATGCGCCCGAAGCGGTCCATCACCTGGCCGCTCGCGTAGAACAGGGCGAAGTCGATGGCACCCGAGACGCCCACCACGATCGCGATCGTGCTGGCGTCGAGCCCGAGAGACACGCCCCACAGCGGCACGATCACCTGACGGGCCGAGCGCACCGCCGACAGCGCGGCGGCCGACAGGCCCAGACGCATCAGGACGCCGCGGTAGTACGAGATCGTCTCGAACACGCCGTACCGGTCGCGGGTCGGAATCGATCCGGTCACGACCTCGCCGGTGTCTTCGGCGACGGCGGCACCGGTGGGCTTGAGCAGCACCGGACTGGTCTTCTCGGGGTCGGGCCCGAACAGCACGAGCGGCACGATCGCCGCGCAGCACACGATCAGCGCCCAGATCGTCGACTGCTCCGACCCGGTCAGCCCGATCAGCGCGGCCGCGACGAACGGCCCGATGAAGACGCCGAAGCGGAAGCTGCCGCCCAGCAGCGACAGCGCCCTGGCGCGGAACCGGGGCGGCACGCGCGTCGTCATGAACGCGTGCCTGGCGAGCCCGAACGCCGCCGCGCAGAAGCCCAGCACGAACACCGCAGCGGCGAACAGGGCGAGGTGCTCGGCGAGCAGCATCCCGACACCGGCCGCGATCGACAGCGTGCCGGCGACGACCATCGTGAGCCGTTCGCCGAGCCTTGCGACCAGCGCACCGGCGGGCAGGTTTCCGCACAGCTGGCCGATCACCAGCGCGGCGGCCACCAGCGCGGCCAGCGACACGTCGGCGCCGAGCCGGGTGGCGATCACCGGGATGAGGGGGATGACCGCGCCTTCGCCCAGCGAGAAGAGCACGGTCGGCGCGTAGACCATCGGTCCGAACCGTCTCAGGACACCCGCGGCACTGTCAGTCACGACGTTCACGCTAGCCGCGCTCGCACGTCGACCGACGCAGGGACATACCGCGGTCAGGGAGACCGCCACCTGGCGCGATAGGGTGGACTGCCATGTTCGAACTCGATCTCTCCGCCGACATACAGGCCCTGCGACACACCTTCGGCGACATCCGCGAGGTCGTCGACGTCACCTCCCTGCGCGAGGACATCGCGCGACTCAGCGAGGAAGCCGGCGCCCCCGACCTCTGGGACGACCCCGAGCAGGCGCAGAAGGTGACCAGCGCGCTCAGCCACAAGCAGGCCGACCTCAAGCGCGTCACCGAGGTCGAGCGTCGCCTCGACGATCTCGACGTGCTCATCGAGCTGGCCAACGAGATGCAGGACGAGGACTCGGCCGCCGAGGCGCGCGCCGAACTCGAATCGCTCACGCAGACCATCAACCAGCTCGAGGTGCAGACGCTGCTCGACGGCGAGTACGACGACCGCAACGCGATCATCACGATCCGCTCGGGCGCCGGCGGCGACGACGCCACCGACTTCGCCGAGATGCTCATGCGCATGTACCTGCGCTGGGCAGAGCACCACGGCTACCCGGTGAAGGTGATGGACACCTCGTACGCCGAGGGTGCCGGCATCAAGTCGGCCACCTTCGAGATCACCGCGCCCTACGCGTTCGGCACGCTGTCGGTCGAGGCCGGCACCCACCGCCTCGCCCGGATCAGCCCGTTCGGCTCGGCCGACAAGCGCCAGACCTCGTTCGCCGCGGTCGAGGTCATCCCGCTGATGGAAGAGGCCACCGAGGTCGAGATCCCCGAGAACGACATCCGCGTCGACGTGTTCCGCTCGTCGGGCCCGGGCGGACAGTCGGTGAACACCACCGACTCCGCGGTGCGCCTGACCCACCTGCCCACCGGGATCGTCATCTCGATGCAGAACGAGAAGTCGCAGATCCAGAACCGCGCCGCGGCGATGCGACTGCTGCAGACCCGTCTGCTGCTGCTGCAGAAGGAGCAGGAGGCGGCGAAGAAGAAAGAGCTCGCCGGCACGATCACGGCCAGCTGGGGCGATCAGATGCGCTCGTACTTCCTGTACGGACAGCAGCTGGTCAAGGACCTGCGCACCGGCCACGAGTCGGGCAACCCGGCCAGCGTCTTCGACGGCGACCTCGACGACTTCATCTCGGCGGGCATCCGCTGGCGCAAGCGCAAGGACGAGGACTGATCCTCACCGACCACGAAGAACGGCCCCGAGCTCGAGCTCGGGGCCGTTCTTCGTCTACGCCGATGTCGCGGGGCGCCGGGTCACTGCATCGCGCAAATCGAGGCCGCGTCGGTGAGGGTCGAGCCGAACTCCATCGCGTCATCGGGGTCGGTCAGCGCCAGGTCGCCGTCGGCGATCTGCTGCAGCGACGCGTCGCTCATGTCCGATGCGACGAGCTCCTCGCCGAGGCACTGCAGCATGCCCTCGGGGTACTCCATGTCCTGCTGCTGGAGCATGATCTGCTCGAGTCCCAGCGCGACCTCGTCGGCGGTGGGACGCTCGCCGGTCGCGTCGGGCGCGGCCGACTCGTCGGGTGCCGCCGACTCGTCGGGGTACGGCGACTCCGAGGCGTAGGGCTCCTCCGAGGCGTACGGGTCGTAGGACGATTCCCACGCGCTGTCGGCGATGGTCGCGAACAGGGTGATGCTGAGCACGATCGTGGCGACGATGCCCATCACGATCGACAGGATCAGACCGACGATGCCGGGCCACTTCGCGGTGTTCTTGATGAACAGCGCGATGATCGACACGACGAACGCGGCGAAGAGCAGGAACGAGCCGATGCCGAACGTGACGAAGTTCGGGATGCACGCGATGATGCCGCCCACGACGGCGAGCCCGAGCCCGACGTACCCGAGCACCGGGGTCTTGCGCGGTCCGGCATCGGGCGCAGGGTACGCGCCGGCGTACGCCGGGGCCCCGCCGTAGGGCGCGGGCGCACCGTACGGGTTCTGCGGGTCGACGTTCGCGGTTCCCGGGTAGCCCTGCTGGCCGTAGCCGGGCTGTCCGTACGCGGGCTGCCCGTACGGGTCCTGCCCGTACGACGCCTGTCCGTAGGGCGCCTCGCCGTACCCGCTCTGCGGGTAGCCCTCCGGCGTGACGGCCGGGTACACCTCGGTCGGCTGGTCGGTGTCCCCGGCGCCGGGCGCGACCGGCGGGGTGTACTCGCCGTACGGATCGGCGGATGCCCCGGCATCCGGCACCGCACCCGCGTCCGCAGTCGGCTCCGTGGGCTCAGCGGCAGCGTTCTCGGGTGCGTAGTGCTCGGTCCACTGCTCGCCGTCCCACCAGCGCTGGCGTCCCGATCCGTCGTCGTACCATCCTGCGGGAACGCTCATGGCCTTCTCCCTCGTCTCCGTCGTCTGCGCCGGCGGATCGAACCGCGCGGCCTGCCCTCGGGGCGCATGCGCACCCCTACGTGTATATCAGTCGCGGTCGACGGGAACGCCTCGGGGGAGTGTCGCTGGCTGCCCCGGCTCGGTCGGCGCCTAGGCTCGAATGGCCATGATCCGGTTCGAGAACGTCACTAAGCGCTATCGCGGCACGAAACGCCCCGCACTGTCAGAGGTCGACTTCAACGTCGAAGCAGGGGAGTTCGTCTTCCTCGTCGGAGCCTCGGGCTCCGGCAAGTCGACGTGCCTGCGGCTGGTCCTCCGCGAGGATGTCCCCACCACCGGCCGTGTCGCCGTGCTCGGCCGCGACCTCCGCTCACTCGCCAACCGCAAGGTGCCGTACTTCCGCCGGCACATCGGCTCGGTGTTCCAGGACTTCCGTCTGCTGCCGTCGAAGACCGTCGCGCAGAACGTCGCCTTCTCGCTGCAGGTCATCGGCTCGTCGCGCGGATTCATCCAGCAGGCGGTGCCCGAGGCCCTCGCGCTCGTCGGCCTCGACGGCAAGGCCAAGCGGATGCCGCACGAGCTCTCGGGCGGTGAGCAGCAGCGCGTCGCGATCGCGCGCGCCATCGTCAACCGACCCAAGGTGCTGCTCGCCGACGAGCCCACCGGAAACCTCGACCCTGCGACCTCGGTGGGGATCATGCAGCTGCTCACCCGCATCAACGCGGGCGGCACGACGGTCGTGATGGCCACGCACGAGGCGGCGTTCGTCGACCAGATGCAGCGCCGCGTGATCGAGCTCAAGGGCGGCGAGATGGTGCGCGACGAGGTCGGCGGCGGCTACGGCGACACCTCCAGCATCCCGCGCCTCATGCCCGAGGCGGTGCCCGGCGCCGCCGTGGCCGCGGCGCTCACCGCCGTGCAGGAGATCCAGCGCGAGACGATCACCGGCGTCGTTCCGACGCCGCCCGTCGAGCAGTCGGCAGCCCCGCATCCGGCCTCCCGGACGGCGTCGAACCCGGACGCCGCGCAGTCGACCGCACAGGGCGCGCAGCGCCCGCCCGCGGTGGCCACCCCGCCCGAGGAGCAGGCGGAGGTCGCCGCTCCGCGAACCACCCCGATCGTGATCCCGGAGGTGGAGGTCGCCGAGCTCGGCATGGCCGACCGGCTCGGCCTCTCGCGTGACGACGACGAGGAAGTGGGCCCGACCTCATGAACTTCGGACTCATCGTCGGCGAGGCGCTGATCGGCCTTCGCCGCAACATCTCCATGGTCATCTCGGTGGTGCTCGTCACCTTCGTCTCGCTGACGTTCGTCGGCGCGGCCATCCTCATGCAGACGCAGATCCAGACGATGCGCGGCTACTGGGGCGAGAAGGCCGAGGTCACCATCTACATGTGCTCGCCGTTGTCGACGTCGCAGAACTGCACGTCAGACGAGGCGACCGAAGAGCAGATCACGACCGTCAAGGACGACCTCGCCGGTCCCGCGCTCAAGCCGCTGATCAGCGAGGTCGCCTTCGACGACAAGGAGACGACCTACCAGAACTGGATCGAGCGCTTCGGCGAGGAGCAGGCGAACGCGTTCGGCGTCGAGAACATGGGTGTCGCATTCCGCGTCACCATGAAGGATCCGCAGCAGTCGCGCGTGCTCACCGAGGCCTTCTCGGGAGTCGCCGGCGTCGACGAGGTGCAGGATCAGCGCCGTCTGCTCGATCCGCTGTTCTCAGCGCTCACCGTGGCGACCTACATCGCCGTGGGGGTCGCGGCTCTCATGCTCATCGCCGCCGTGCTGCTGATCGCCACGACCATCCGGCTGTCGGCGTATGCGCGCCGCAAGGAGATCGGCATCATGCGTCTGGTGGGCGCGTCGAACCGATCGATTCAGACGCCGTTCGTGCTCGAGGGCGTGTTCGCCGCGTTCCTCGGATCGGTGTTCGCCAGCGCGGCCGTGCTGGCCGGGGTGAAGTTCGGCGTCGAAGGGTATCTCGCCGAGCGGGTCCCGTTCATGCGTCCCCTGGTCGACATGCAGGATGCCGCGTTCGTCGTGCCCGTGCTGATCGGCATCGGCGTCGTGCTGGCGGCCTTGTCTGCCGGCTTCGCGATCCGGCGCTGGCTGCGCACCTGATCCTTCGACAGGCTCAGGAACCGACAGGGACGGGTCCAGGAACCGACAGGGATGGGCTCAGGAACGATAGGGATGGGCTCAGGAGCCGGTAGGCTGAGGGGCTGTCCATCGTCAGGAGAAGAACATGCCCAGGGAACGCGGGGAGAAGGTCATCGCGACCAACCGTCGCGCGCGTCACGACTACAACCTCGAGAAGTCGTACGAGGCGGGCCTCGTGCTCACCGGCACCGAGGTCAAGTCGCTGCGCCAGGGGCGTGCGAACCTCAGCGACGGCTACGCGTACGTGAAGGGCGGCGAGGCGTACCTCGACGCCGTGCACATTCCCGAGTACTCCCAGGGGCACTGGACCAACCACTCCGCCAAGCGCATCCGCAAGCTGCTGCTGCACAAGGACGAGATCCGCAAGCTCGAGCACGCCGTCTCGGCCGGCGGCTACACCCTCATCCCGCTGAAGCTGTACTTCTCCGACGGCCGCGCCAAGGTCGAGATCGCGCTGGCGAAGGGCAAGAAGGAGTACGACAAGCGGCAGACCCTGCGCGAGCGCCAGGACACCCGCGAGGCCGCACGCGCCATGCGTCTGCGCAACCGCGTGGGGGAGTAAGGCCCTTCGACAGGCTCAGGGGCCCAGTGGGACTCAGGCCCTTCGGCAGGCTCAGGGGCCCCGTGGGGCTCAGGCCCTTTGGCAGGCTCAGGGACCCATACAGGCTCAGGGGCCCAGTCGGGGCTCGAAGCCGAACGTGCGCCCCAGGAAGCGCAGCTCGGCCTCCAGCGATGCGATGATCGTCTCCGCCGCGCGGAAGCCGTGGCCCTCGCCCTCGAACAGCAGGTACTCGTGCGGCACGCCCCTGGCTTCCAGCGCGTCGCGGATCGCCTCCGACTGCGACGGCGGCACCACCCGGTCGTCCGACCCCTGCTGCAGCAGCACCGGCACGTCGATCCGGTCGGCGTGCGAGAGCGGCGACCGCTCGATGTACACGCTCTCCGCCTCGGGCAGCGGTCCGACCAGGCCATCGATGTAGTGGGCTTCGAAGTCGTGGGTCTCGGCCGCCAGCATCCGCAGATCCGCCACGCCGTATCGTGAGATGCCGGCGGTGAACGTCCCGCCGCGCACCAGCGCGCACAGCACAGTCCAGCCGCCGGCCGATCCGCCGCGGATCGCGATGCGGGCGGGATCGGCGAGTCCGGCGTCGGCCATGCCGCGCGCGGCGGCGATCACGTCGTCGACGTCGACGACGCCCCACTGCCCGTCGAGACGCTCGCGGTACGCCCGGCCGTAGCCGGTCGAGCCGCCGTAGTTCACATCGAGCACGCCGATGCCGCGGCTGGTCCAGTACGCGTACGCGGTGGATGCCGCCCCCGAGACGTGCGCGGTGGGGCCGCCGTGCACCATGACGATGTACGGCGGCAGCTCGCCGTCGGGCGCGGAGGCGTCGGGGCTGGTGGGCGGGTAGTCGAATGCGTGCACCGGCCCGTGCGGGCCGTCGAAGGTCACCGGGCGGGCACGGGGAACCCAGTGGGCATCCGCCTCGGCACCGCCGGTCACCGTCGTGATCGTGCCGTCGTCGAGGTCGACGCACCACAGCCCCGCCCCGACCGTCCGGCCCGCGCCCGAGACGAGCACCCGCGATCCCTGCGCGTCGTCGATGCTCGCGCCGGCCGTGATCGGCAGGGTGAGCAGCTCGACGACGTCGCCGTCGGGCGAGATGAGCACGATCTCATCGGCCCCGTTCGTGCGCACGGCGACGATGCGGCCGTCGTCGAGAGGCTGGTACCAGCGGTTGCCGAGCACCCACAGGCCTCCGCCGGTGTCGGCGTCGGCCAGGCAGAACGGCTCGGTCGTCGCCGGCGGGGTGGGCGCGGGCGGCGGCGCGACGTCCACGACGTGTGCGAGGTGCAGGTTCCAGCGTCCGGTGGCGTCGTCGGCGTACAGCAGCCGGTCGTCCGAGAGCCACTCCGGCTGCACGGGCGCCCGGCTCGGGACTCCGGCATCCCAGCCCGACTCGAGATGCATGACCGAGACGATCGCCCGCTCCCACGGCATGTGCTCGGCGTTCCACTGCACGTACGCCAGCTGCTTCCCGTCGGGCGAGAGCGCCGGATGTGCGACGAAACCGTTCACCGAGACGTGCGTCTGCACGGCAGACTCGTCGTCCGCCGCCGTGCCGTCGAGCGGGATCTCGACGATCGCGCGCACGTGCGGATCGGGTCGCAGGTCCTCGCGCACCGCGAGCAGGCGTCCCCGCTGCAGCCGCAGGCCGCCGTACGCGGGGCCTGCCGCGGTCAGCGGCTCGGGGGCGCCGCCGCGCGGCATCCGGTGCACCCGCTGGTCGCCGCCGTGCACGAAGTACAGCGTGCCGTCCGCATCGGCCGTCCACGCTCCGCCGCCGTACTCGTGCACGCGCGAACGCGCGTTCCACGGCGCGGGCAGGATCTCGTCGCCGCTCGAACTGCGCACCGTCACCCGACCGCCCTCGGCGGGAACGGATTCGCCCCACCACACCTCGTCGCCGACGAAGCGGGCTCCGTCGATGCGGGGGGACGCCTGCGCGATCATCTGCGCGGTGAACGGTGAGGGCCACGAGCCGTACGGTGCGGTCATGATCCGAGCCTAGCCAGACCCGCAGGCGACACACGGCGTCACACAGTGTGCGCCGCCCCGAGCGGCTGTCCTACCGTCTGAGGACACCCCGCCGCCCGGTCCCGAAGGAGAATCGCCATGAGCAGCATCCCGTTCTCCTTCGAGCTGTACCCGCCGCGCACCGCCGAGAGCACGCGCGCCCTGCACGACACGATCGACCGCCTCGCCGAGGCGGGGCCGGAGTTCATCTCGGTCACCTACGGCGCGGGAGGATCGACCGGCGGCCGCTCACTCGACGTGCTGCGATACATCCGCACGCACACCGACACCGAACCTCTCGCGCATCTCACCTGTGTGGGCAACACCTACGCGGGCGCCGCCCGTCTTATCCGCGAGTTCCTGGATGCCGGTGTGCTGAGCTTCCTCGCGCTGCGCGGCGACCCGCCGGCGGGCCAGAGCGAAGACGACGCGTTCCTCGGCGACCTCGAGAGCTCGGCGCAGCTCGTGCAGCTGATCGACCGTGTGCAGGCCGAGCGAGCGCCGTACGAGGAGTCACCGGTGCGCGGCAATCCGGGGGCCGTGCGGGTCGCACCGCGCCGCAAGGTGAACATCGCCGTCGCCGCCTTCCCCAACGGCCACCCGCGCTCGGCGTACAGCAGCCAGCACGTCGACGCGCTGCTCGCGAAGCAGGCCGCCGGGGCGACCGTCGCGATCACGCAGCTCTTCTTCCACCCCGATCACTACCTCGCGTTCGTCGAGCGTGCGCGCCGCGCCGGCGTGACGATCCCGATCCTCCCGGGCATCATGCCGATCACCTCGCCCGCGCGCCTGGCGCGGGTGCTCGAGCTGACCGGTGAGGAGCTGCCGAGCGAGCTCGCCATCGAGCTCGAGGTCGAGCCGACCACCGAGGGGCGTCGCCGGATCGGCATCCGCTGGGCCGCCGACCTCATCCGCGCCGTGGTCGACGGCGGGGCGCCCGGTGTGCACCTGTACGCGTTCAACCAGCACGAGACCGTGCTCGACGTCCTCCAGTCCGCCGGGGTCATCCCCGCGCGCCAGCTCTCCGCAGCATCGAAAGGAATCTCATGACCGCTTTCCCCGCAGGGACGATCCTCGGCTACCCGCGCATCGGCCGCCGTCGCGAGCTGAAGAAGGCCGTCGAGGCATTCTGGGCCGGCCGCTCCGACCAGGCCGAGCTCGAGCGCACCGCCGCCGAGCTGCGTGCGACGACGCGCGTCCGTCTCGCCGAGCTCGGCCTCGGCCGCGATGACTCGTCGATCCCCGAGTCGTTCTCGTTCTACGACCAGGTGCTCGACGCCGCGGTCACCGTCGGTGCCATCCCGACCCGCTTCGACGATCTGCGCGACGCCGACGGCACCATCGGACTGGATGCGTACTTCACCGTCGCCCGCGGCGAGGGCGAGCGCGCACCGCTCGAGATGACCAAGTGGTTCGACTCGAACTACCACTACCTCGTGCCCGAGATCGGCCCCGAGACGACCTTCTCGCTCGCCAGCGAGCACCTCGTGCAGCAGGTCGCCGAGGCCGCGGCCGCCGGGTACGTCACCCGTCCGGTGATCGTCGGACCGGTCACCCTGCTCGCCCTGGCGAAGGCGTCGGATGACGCACCGGAGGGCTTCGAGCCGCTCAGCCGCCTCGATGACCTGCTGCCGGTCTATGCCGCGCTGCTCGCGAAGCTGAAGGCCGCGGGCGCTGAGTGGGTGCAGCTCGACGAGCCGGCGCTGGTCAGCGAGTCGCTGCCAGTCGACACCGCGACTCTGGCGGATGCCGCAGCCCGCGCCCTCGCGGTGCTCGGCGGCGCGAGCGCACGCCCGCAGATCTTCGTGGCAGCCCCGTACGCCGCGCTCGGCGCGACGCTCGACGTGCTGGCCGCCGCCCCCGTCGAGGCGATCGGCATCGACCTCGTCCGCGGCGAGGTGCCCGCCGCGCTGCCCGCGCTCGACGGGAAGACCCTCGTCGGTGGCGTGGTCGACGGACACAACATCTGGCGCGGCGACCTCGACGCGGCCTTCGCGAAGCTCGAGTCGCTGCGCGCTCTCGGCGCGGCCGCGGTGTCGGCATCCACCTCCACCTCGCTGCTGCACGTGCCGCACGACGTCGACGACGAGACGGCCCTCGATCCGCGTCTGGTCTCGTGGCTCGCCTTCGCCGACCAGAAGGTCGGCCAGGTCGTCACCCTCGCGCAGGGTCTGGGCCAGGGCCGGGATGCCATCGCCGACGCTCTCGACGCGGCATCCGCCGCCCTCGCCGACAGGCACGACGCGCCCGGCGTGCGCGACGGTGCCGTGCGCGCCCGCGAGGTCGCCGAGGCGGAGTACTCACGCGTGTCGTACGCCGAGCGCGAGAGCGCGCAGCAGGCGCTGAACCTGCCCGCGCTGCCCCTGACGACGATCGGCTCGTTCCCGCAGACCGGCGACATCCGCCGGGCCCGCGCCCAGTTCCTGCGCGGCGAGCTGCCCGCTGACGACTACGACGACTTCCTGCGTCGCGAGATCGACCAGGTCGTCGCCCTGCAGGAGGAGCTCGGCCTCGACGTGCTCGTGCACGGTGAGCCCGAGCGCAACGACATGGTGCAGTACTTCGCCGAGCACCTCGACGGATTCGCCGTCACCCAGCACGGCTGGGTGCAGTCCTACGGCTCGCGCGCCACCCGGCCCTCGATCCTCTGGGGAGACGTGTCGCGCCCCGCGCCGATCACCGTCTCGTGGGCCGCGTACGCCCAGTCGCTCAGCGCGAAGCCGGTCAAGGGCATGCTCACCGGCCCCGTGACGATCCTCGCGTGGTCGTTCGTGCGCGACGACCAGCCGCTCGCTGAGACCGCCGACCAGGTCGCCCTCGCGCTGCGCGAGGAGATCACCGACCTCGAGGCGGCGGGCATCGCGATCATCCAGGTCGACGAGCCGGCGCTGCGCGAGCTGCTGCCGCTGAAGGCTGCGGATCAGGCCGACTACCTCGACTGGTCGGTGCGCTCGTTCCGCCTCGCGACCGGCGGTGCCGCTGCGGCCACGCAGATCCACACGCACCTCTGCTACTCGGAGTTCGGCGTGGTGATCGATGCGATCCGCGCCCTCGACGCCGATGTGACCTCGATCGAGGCCGCGCGCAGCCGGATGGCGGTCGTCGCCGACATCGCGCGCTTCGGCTTCGATCACGGGGTCGGCCCCGGCGTGTACGACATCCACTCACCGCGGGTGCCCAGCGTCGAGGAGATCGAGGCGCTGCTGCGTCGCGCCGTCGACGAGCTGCCGCTGCGGCAGCTGTGGGTGAACCCCGACTGCGGTCTGAAGACCCGCGCCTACGAGGAGACCGTCGAGTCGCTGCGCAACATCGTCGAGGCCACCCGTCGCGTCCGTGAGGACGTCGCGGTCACCGTCTGAGGCACCACCAGCACGAAGAGAGGCGCCCCTTCCCGACCGGGAAGGGGCGCCTCTCCTGGTCGCGGCGGCGCGATCAGACCGAGCGGAGCACCGCGACGACCTTGCCGAGCACGACCGCCTCGTCGCCGAGGATGGGCTCGAACGCCGAGTTGCGGGGCAGCAGCCAGGTGTGCCCGTCGCGCCGGCGGAAGGTCTTCACCGTCGCCTCGCCGTCGATCATGGCGGCGACGATCTCGCCGTTCTCGGCATCGTTCTGCGTGCGCACGACGACCCAGTCGCCGTCGCAGATCGCCGCGTCGATCATCGACTCACCGTTGACCTTCAGCATGAACAGATCGCCCTTGCCGACCAGCTGCCTCGGCAGCGGGAAGATCTCCTCCACCTGCTGGTCGGCCGTGATCGGCACTCCCGCGGCGATCTGCCCGACGAGGGGCACCAGCGCGGCGTCCCCCACGGACGGGGCGGTGTCCGCCGGGTTCTCGGTGCCGCTGCCGGGAAGGTCGATCAGCACCTCCATCGCGCGGGTCTTGCCCGGGTCGCGGCGCAGGTAGCCGCTCAGCTCGAGCTGCCCGAGCTGGTGAGTGACGCTCGAGAGCGACTTCAGCCCCACCGCGTCGCCGATCTCACGCATGCTCGGCGGGTAGCCGTGCCGGGCGATCGAGGTCTGGATGACCTCGAGGATCGCCATCTGCTTGGGGCTCAGGCTCTTGCGGCGCCGCGTGCGGGGAGCCTCGGCTGCGGTCTCGGGGGTGTCGCTCATGGCTGCTCCTTCATGCCCTCACACGGTGCGGATCCGCGTCGTCGCGGGGATCCGGTTCGAATGTCGGTGGCCCATGGTGGGCTGACTTCATCGAAACCGTATCCGAGTTCGCTCGGAAAACGGAAGATCTGTTCGAGCGTGTCGCAGAAGTGGTGGCACGGTATTCGAAGAATTCTTGACAGATGTTCGATATCGAAGATAGGTTCGGAACGTAGCTTCGCATCCGGCATCCCCGGCCGGATGCCGGATGCGAAAGCTGCACCACTTCCGCCCGATGGGCGGGGGAGAGCGAAGAGGAGCATCACATGAGCACCACCAGCATCCAGGCCCCCGAGACCTCTACGGTCACGGCCGCTGCAGGGCGTTCTGTCTCGACCCGGCTGCGCCTCACCGCGCGCGGTCGCCGTCTGCTCGCCGCCCTCGCAGCCGCACCGGTCATCGCCGGCATCGCCGTCTCTCTGCTGGCCGGGGGCTCGGCGGTCGCTTCCGGTGAGAGCGAGCCGGTCGCCTTCGAGACCGTGACGGTGCTGCCCGGTGACACGCTCTGGTCGATCGCCGCCGAGGCCGCGCCCACCTCCGATCCGCGCGACGTCATCGACGACATCAAGCGTCTCAACGACCTCACCACCGGCATGATCCAGGTGGGCACCTCGATCGCGATCCCGACGGCCTATTCCGGGTGAGTGCGCGCCGTCATGCGCGGCGGCGCGCGCGATGCGCCGCCTACGATGGAGCATGTGACATCCCTCGATGAGCTGCCCCTCCGCGCCGACCTGCGCGGGCTCACGCCGTACGGTGCCCCGCAGGCGCCGCTTCCGGTCGCTCTGAACGTCAACGAGAACACGCATCCGGTTCCCGACGAGGTCGCCAGTGACATCCTCGACGACATCGCCCTCGCGCTGCGAGACGTCAACCGCTACCCCGATCGCGAGTTCACGCCGCTGCGAGAGGCGTTCGCCGCGTATCTCGGTCACGGACTGACAGCCGAGCAGATCTGGGCGGGAAACGGCTCGAACGAGGTGCTGCAGCACATCATGCAGGCATTCGCCGGCCCCGGCCGGACGGCGTTCGGGTTCGCGCCCACCTACTCGATGTACCCGCTGATCACGCAGGGCACGGGCGCGCAGTGGATCGCGGGCACCCGGCACGACGACTTCACGCTCGACCCCGATGACGCCGCGCGGCAGGTCGCCGGGGCCGACCCCGACGTCGTCATCCTCTGCACCCCGAACAACCCCACCGGCACGCCGCTGGGACTCGACGTCATCGAGTCCGTGTACGAGGCGGCGCGCGGCATCGTGATCGTCGATGAGGCCTATCAGGAGTTCGCTCCGCACGACGCGCCCTCGGCGCTGAGCCTGCTGGCCGGCCGGCCGCGGCTCGCGGTCTCGCGCACGATGAGCAAGGCCTTCGCATTCGCCGGCGCCCGGGTCGGCTATCTGGCCGCCGACCCGGCGTTCATCGACGCGCTGCGGCTCGTGCGCCTTCCCTACCACCTCAGTGCTCTGACTCAGGCCGCCGCCGTCGCGGCGCTGCGCAACTCGTCGACCATGCTGCAGATGGTCGACGAGATCGTCGAGCAGCGTGACCGGATCTCGGCCACCCTCGAGGCCCTCGGGTACCGGCCGCACGCCTCGTGGTCGAACTTCGTGCTGTTCGGCGGAGTCGAGGACCCGCAGGCTCTCTGGCGAGCGCTGTACGACCGCGGAGTGCTCATCCGCGACGTCGGGATCCCGCATCACCTCCGTGTCTCTGCCGGCACCGAAGCCGAGACCACCGCATTCCTGGAAGCCCTCGCGTCGATTGGATCGCCCGCATGACCACCCGCACCGCCCGCCGGACCCGCAGCACCTCCGAGTCGACCGTCGAGGTCGTCGTCGACCTCGACGGCACGGGACGCAGCGACATCGACACGAGTGTTCCGTTCTTCGACCACATGCTGACGGCGTTCGCGAAGCACTCGCTCACCGACCTCACGGTGCGCGCCACGGGCGACACGCACATCGATGCGCACCACACGGTCGAGGACATCTCGATCGTGCTCGGCCAGGCGATCCGCGAGGCACTCGGCGACAAGGCCGGCATCTCCCGCTACGGCGATGCGCTGGTGCCCCTCGACGAGGCTCTCGCTCAGGCCGTGGTCGACATCTCGGGCCGCCCGTTCCTCGTGCACGACGGAGAGCCCGCCGGATTCGAGTTCCACCTCATCGGCGGTCACTTCACCGGATCGCTGGTGCGCCACGTGTTCGAGGCGATCACCCTCAACGCCGGCCTGACCGTGCACGTGCGCCTCCTCGGGGGCCGCGACCCGCACCACATCGCCGAGGCCGAGTTCAAGGCGTTCGCCCGCGCGTTCCGTCAGGCCAAGGCGCTCGACCCGCTCGTCGAGGGCGTCCCCTCGACGAAGGGTGCACTGTGACCGAGCGGCGCGTGGTCGTCTTCGACTACGAGTCCGGCAACGTGCACTCCGCCGTGAAGGCTCTGGCCGCGGCGGGCGCCGAGGTCGAACTCACCCGCGACCGCAGTCGTGCCCTCGAGGCGGACGGACTGCTCGTGCCCGGCGTGGGCGCGTTCGCGGCCGTTCGCGACGCGCTGGTCGCACACGGCGGTGACGAGATCATCGACCGGCGCCTGGCCGGCGGACGCCCGGTGCTCGGCATCTGCGTCGGCATGCAGGTGATGTTCGAGCGCGGCGTCGAGCGGGGCCAGCCCGCCGACGGGCTGGGGGAGTGGCCGGGCACGGTCGCCGAGCTGGATGCCCCGGTGCTGCCGCACATGGGCTGGAACACGGTCGAGCCGGGGGAGGGCAGCGTGCTGTTCCGCGGCATCGAGGACGAGCGCTTCTACTTCGTGCACTCGTACGCGGCCACGGCGTGGGAGCTCGACGTCATCGCGCCGTTCCCGCAGCCGGCCGTGACGTGGGCGACCCACGGTGAGCGCTTCATCGCGGCGGTCGAGAACGGTCCGCTCTCGGCGACGCAGTTCCACCCCGAGAAGTCGGGGGAAGCGGGCATCCGGCTGCTGCGCAACTGGATCGAATCGCTCTGATCCCACCGCGGCGGGCGTGACGAGCGCACCGAGGGACGCTCCGTGCCGTGGTCAGAGTCCGCGCGCGACGGCTGCCCCCGCAGCCAGCCAGGCGGTCTGCGTCGCCGGCGCCAGGGCTCCGAGCCGCAGGTGTCCGTCGACCATCTCGTGGTCGAACGGAATCGCGACCACCTCTCGTGCCAGGTCGCGGTAACCGGTCACCACCTGGTCGACATCGGCCGCAGTGGCCTTCGGGTCGGCCTGAGTGACGACGACCACCGATTGCCGGGCGAGCCGTGCCGATCGCTCGTCGCGGTCCTCGAGCGCCTCGAGCAGCAGAGCACCCGCCTCGGCGTGGTCGTCGCGAGTCGTGGTCGCCACGACGATCTGATCGGCATGGTCGATCATGCGCAGCCACATCGGGTCGGACTCGTCGTTGCCGGAGTCGATGATGATCAGACGGTAGTACTTCGTCGCCACGGCGTGGATCGCGTCGATGTCCTCCGAGCGCAGACGGTTCTCCTGCGCGAGCCGGATGGGTTTGGAGCGCAGCACGTCGTATTTCTCGCGCGCCTGATGGTGCACGTAGCGGGCGAGGTCGGCCGACTGGGCTCCCGCGCCCAGCAGACGATCGGTCTCGGGGAGCAGCTCGAACAGCGTGTGGTCATGCGGGCCGGTGTCGGTGCGCCAGCCCAGGGTGCCACGGGTCTGGTTGTTGTCCCAGGCGAGCACTCCCGCGCCCCCGAAGCGCGCGAAGACGGCCGAGAGCAGAACAGTCGAAGGGGTCTTGCCCGCGCCGCCCTTGCCGTTCACCACGGCGATCGTGCGCGGACCGGGCCAGTGCTGGCTGACGAGCAGCTCGTCGTCGCGCACTGCCCGCTCCGCTGCGCCGGGGGCGAGCGAGAATCCGATGCGGTTCAGCATGCCGCGGGCGCCCGTCTTGGCCGGCTCCTCGTGGGGCTCGTGCTGCAGGAACGACGGCCGCTCGCGCTGTTCACGTCGCGATCCGGGCGCCGGGGATGCCGGGGTCGCGACGGACGGGGATGCCGACGCCCGAGCGGGTGCCGGAGCCGGGGCTGCGGGCACGGATTCGGCAGCGGGGGCGGATGCCGGAGCAGCCGGGGCGGGAGGGGCGGATGCCGGAGCCGGGACTGCCGGAGCAGCCGGGGCGGATGCCGGAGCCGGGACTGCCGGAGCAGCGGGGGCTGCCGGGGCTGCCGGGGCTGCAGGAGCTACCGAGGATGCCGGCTCCGGAGCGCTGGACGCGCGGTGATACCGGGGCGCGTCGACGGGCCCGTCGGACGGCGTCAGGGGCACTTCCGAGACCAGCGGCTCCGACTCGGCCGATGACCGGCGCGTCGCGCCCGTCCGCCGGCGCAACGGACCTGCGCCGCTGCCTTTGTACGCGTCGGTCATGCCTCACGTCCCTCCGTGTCGATGGCGCACGGGCGAGGATGCCCCGCTCGTGCGCATCCGATCGTACCGTCGGGGGCCTGCGAGATCCCCGGTGGCCCGTGGCCCCGGGCGTCACGTCATTTGAGACGGCCTCCGTGCACGGCTACTCTGATCTCTCGTGCCCGCTCGGGCCGCCTCCACCCCTTTCGAAGGACGACATGAACGACTTCGCACAGTCCCCCTCGCTGATCCTGCTGCCCGCGGTCGATGTGGCCGGCGGCAAGGCGGTGCGCCTGACGCAGGGCGAGGCGGGCACCGAGACGAACTACGGCGACCCCGTCGACGCCGCAGGCGAGTTCGTCGATGCCGGCGCCCAGTGGATCCACCTCGTCGACCTCGACGCGGCCTTCGGGCGCGGCAGCAACACCGCGATCCTGCGCAAGGTCATCAAGCAGTACCGGGGCGTGAACATCGAGCTCTCGGGCGGCATCCGCGACGACGCGAGCCTCGACGCCGCTCTCGAGGCGGGCGCGACGCGCATCAACCTCGGCACCGCCGCCCTCGAGAACCCGGAGTGGTCGGCCGACGTCATCAGCCGCTACGGCGAGGCGATCGCCGTCGGCCTCGACGTGCGCGGCACGACGCTCGCCGCCCGCGGCTGGACGAAGGAAGGCGGCGACATCTGGGAGGTGCTCGAGCGTCTCGAAGAGGCCGGCTGCAGCCGCTACGTCGTCACCGACGTCACGAAGGACGGCACGCTGCGCGGCCCGAACCTCGACCTGCTGCGCGAGATCACCTCGCGCACGCCGAAGCCCGTGATCGCGTCCGGCGGCGTCGCGACTCTCGACGACATCGCGGCGCTGCGCGAGCTCGTGCCGCTGGGCGTCGAGGGCGCGATCGTCGGCAAGGCGCTCTACGCCGGCCAGTTCACCCTCGCCGAGGCGCTGGATGTCGCCGGCGACTGACGACTCCTGCGACCACGGGCACGGCAACACCGGCGACTCCGCCGGTGTGCCGTGGGAGGGTCGCAGCTTCCAGGCGAACCCCCACGCCGCGGACGACGGCTCGGCCGATCCCGCCCTGCTGGCCGCGCTGCTGCGCTTCCGCAGCGGGGAGGGCTCGCAGGTCGAGGTCGTCGACGCGTTCCGCGCCGCGCGTGTGCTCGTCCCGCTGATCGCCGAGGTGGGCGCTCAAGGGCAGGCTCAGGAAGCCATCTCAGAGGTGACCGGCCTGAAGGTCGACAAGACGCAGGAGCTCTCGATCGTCACCGTCGCCGCCCCCGACGGCCGTCGCGTGCAGCCCGTCTTCTCCTCCGTCGACACGATGCGCCGGTGGGATCCGACCGCCCGGCCGATCCCCGTCGAGGCGATCCGCGTGGCGCTGTCGGCGTCGAGCGAGCAGACCGACCTGATCGTGCTCGACCCGGCATCCGAGACCGAGTTCGTCATCCGTCGCCCGGCGGTCTGGGCGATCGCCCAGGCGCAGCGCTGGGAGCCCAGCCACCTCTCGCCCGAGGTCTTCACCGCGCTGCGCGAGAGCATCGCGCACGAGCTGGCGGTGATCGACGTGTCGGTCGCCCCTGGCGATCCGGATGCCCGGATGCGCGGCCCTGAGCTCATCGTCACCCTCGAGCTCGTCGACGGCCTGGAACGCGAGACGCTGGATGCCGTGCTCGCGCGGCTCGCGCAGCGTTGGGCAGCCGACGACCGGATGGCCGTGCTGGTGGACTCGCTGACCGTGAAGCTGACCCGCTCCGCCGGCTGACCCGGCCTGCAGGCATACGCGACCGGCGTTGCATGGCGCGCTCCGGATATGGTCGGGGCATGCGCAGACTGATCGCGGTCACCGGGCTGATGCTGACCGGCATCCTCACGACCTCCTGCGTGCCGCCGATCCTCGAGGCGTGCCCGGCGATCGGCTACATCACCAGCCTTCAGGTGGATGCCACCGCGATCCCGGAGGCGACCTGGGTGCAGCTCTGTGCGGATGTCGTGTGCTCTGCGGCTCCGGGGGAAGGCGAATCCGTCGATCTCGTCATCGGTGCGAGCGAGGACGGCCAGATGTGGGCGTTCTCGTTCATCGGGATCGAGACGCCTGACGACGTCATCATCCGCGTGACGGATGCCACCGGCGCGCTGCTGCAGGAAACCGAGCACCGAGTCGACTGGACTCATTCCACCGAGCGCTGCGGCGGTCCGTCGACCGCCGACCCGATCGTGCTGGTCAGTTGACCGGACCGGTCCACTTCTCGCCGGGACCCTTGCCGATCGGGTCGGGGATCACCGACGCCTCGCGGAAGGCCAGCTGAAGCGAGCGCAGACCGTCACGCAGCGAGCGAGCGTGCATGTCGCTGATCTCGGGAGCTCCCGCCGTGATGAGGCCGGCGAGGGCGTTGATCAGCTTGCGCGCCTCGTCGAGGTCGGTCTGCTGCTCGGGGGAGTCGGCCAGGCCCACCTTCACGGCCGCGGCGCTCATCAGGTGCACGGCCGTCGTGGTGATCACCTCGACGGCGGGCACATCGGCGATGTCGCGTGTCGCAGAGGCCGCGGCCTGCTCCTGCTGCTCCCAGCGATCGTGGCGGTCATCGTGGTGCTCGGCAGGAATCGTCACTTCGGGATGCTTTCTGGTAGACTTCTGCGGGCTTCGGAGTGTCATGCTCCGATACGAAAGAGGATTCTTATCCCACCCGCGCTTGCCGTTCCAGGCTACCGGGTTCAGCACCCCGCCGGTTCCGGTGGAAAGGGTGTCACAAGCCGGTGTGTCTGATCACGTCGGCGGGTGGGGAGAACTCCGATTTCGCCCGAGATGCGACCCGCATCCCGGTGGCCGAGAATCCACGTCTTAGGAGCTCCGCATCAGCGATCCCCGTACCAATGAGCGCATCCGCGTCCCCGAGGTCCGCCTCGTCGGTCCCGCGGGTGAGCAGATCGGCGTTGTCCGCATCGAGGCAGCGCTGCGTCTTGCCCAGGAGGCGGACCTCGATCTCGTCGAGGTGGCCCCCAACTCCAAGCCGCCCGTGGTCAAGATCATGGACTACGGCAAGTTCAAGTACGAGGCTGCGCAGAAGGCCAAGGAAGCACGCCGCAACCAGGCGAACACCATCCTCAAAGAGGTGCGCTTCCGCCTGAAGATCGAGGCTCACGACTACACGACCAAGCTCAAGCGCGCCGAGGGCTTCCTGAAGGCCGGTGACAAGGTCAAGGCGATGATCCTGTTCCGCGGCCGCGAGCAGTCGCGTCCCGAGCAGGGCGTGCGTCTGCTGCGCAAGTTCGCCGAGGATGTCGCCGAGTTCGGCACCGTCGAGTCGAACCCCACGATCGACGGCCGCAACATGGTCATGGTCGTGGCTCCGCTGAAGAACAAGTCCGAGGCGAAGGCAGAGCAGAACGCGGTCCGCACCGCGAACAAGCAGGCCGCGCGCGAGGCCAAGAGCAGCACGGACTCCGACCCGTCTGACGAGCCCGCGGCGTAAGCCGCCCCCATGCTCCCGCTTCCGAGCGGGTACCCACCGTCGCCCGCCAGGGCGCCACACGAAGGAAGAGAAGATGCCGAAGCAGAAGACCCACTCGGGTGCGAAGAAGCGCTTCAAGATCACCGGCAGCGGAAAGCTGAAGAAGCAGCAGGCCGGCATGCGCCACAACCTCGAGCACAAGTCGAGCCGGCGCACCCGTCGCCTCAACCAGGACCAGGTCCTCTCCAAGGCCGACACCAAGGTCGCGAACAAGCTTCTCGGTCGCGGCTGATCGCCGGACTGAACGTAGGAATAGGAACACACGAAAATGGCAAGAGTCAAGCGCGCAGTCAACGCGCACAAGAAGCGTCGCGTCATCCTCGAGCGCGCGTCCGGTTACCGTGGCCAGCGTTCGCGCCTGTACCGCAAGGCGAAGGAGCAGGTCACCCACTCGCTCGTCTACGCGTACCGCGACCGTCGCAAGCGCAAGGGCGACTTCCGTCGTCTGTGGATCCAGCGCATCAACGCCGCTGCCCGCCAGAACGGCATCACGTACAACCGCTTCATCCAGGGCCTCGGCCTCGCGGGTGTGCAGGTCGACCGCCGCATGCTGGCCGACCTGGCCGTGACCGACGCCGGTGCGTTCACCGCCCTCGTCGAGGTCGCCAAGAAGGCTCTGCCTTCTGACGTCAACGCGCCGAAGGCCGCTGCCTGATCCGAGTGATCTGAACGGGCGTCTCCCCTGGGGAGGCGCCCGTTTCGGTGTTTCCGGCCCCGATAGACTGGGCTCGTGCTCGAGAACCCCCGCTCTCCCCGCGTCCGTGCTGTCGCCAAGCTGACCAAGCGCAGCGCCAGGGTCGAGACGGGGATGTTCCTGCTTGAGGGTCCGCAGTCGGTGCGCGAAGTGCTGCAGTACCTGCCCGACGCGATCGTGGAGCTGTTCGCGACCCCCACCGCGTGGGAGAAGCACGCCGACGTGCGCGCTCTCGCCGATGAGCACGACGTCGAGGTCGAGTACGTCACCGAGGGGGTGCTCGCCGCCATGGCCGACACCGTGACCCCGCAGGGTCTTGTCGCCGTCACACGCCAGACCCCGACCTCGGTCAAGGACATCTTCGCCGCCGGGCCGAAGCTCATCGCGATCTGCGAGGAGGTGCGTGACCCGGGCAATCTCGGCACCATCATCCGCGCCGCGGATGCAGCAGGGGCGGATGCCGTGGTGCTCACCGGCCGCACCGTCGACCCGTACAACCCGAAGGTCGTGCGCTCGACGACCGGCTCGCTGTTCCATCTGCCGGTCTCGGTCGGGGGAGACCTCGACGATGTGATCCGTCGGGCGCACGCTGCGGGGATGAACGTCGTGGCCGCAGACGTGAAGGGCGACGACCTGCTCGCCGCTCGCGCCGACGGCCTGCTCGCGCAGCCCACCGCCTGGCTGTTCGGCAACGAGGCACGCGGACTCGACGACGACGCGCTGTCGCAGGCAGATCGAGCGCTGCGCCTGCCGATCTTCGGCCGGGCCGAATCCCTCAACCTCGCCACCGCCGCGAGCGTCTGCCTGTACGAGTCGGCGTTCGCGCAGCGCGCGACCGACTGAGCAGCCGCCGGCATCCGACCGGGACCGGCACCGATCACGAATCGGTAAACCCGCGCGGGGTGGCCACGGCGGGCCCCTGCTCTGGCCTAGTCTGTAGCTCATGGCAGAGCGCAATGACGCCCTCGTGGTTGTCGAGAACGTCCAGAAGCACTACGGCGATTTCCACGCCCTCAAGGACGTCGATCTGACGGTCGACCGGGGCGAGGTGGTCGTGGTCATCGGTCCGTCCGGGTCGGGCAAGTCCACTCTGTGTCGCACGATCAACCGTCTCGAGACGATCACGAGCGGCGAGATCCGGATCGACGGCAAGACGCTTCCCGCCGAGGGCAAGGGCCTCGCGAAGCTGCGTGCCGAGGTCGGCATGGTCTTCCAGTCGTTCAACCTCTTCGCGCACCTCACCATCCTCGAGAACGTCACCCTCGGCCCGATGAAGGTGCTCGGCAAGACCAAGGCCGAGGCCGAGAAGGAGGCCATGGCGCTGCTCGAGCGCGTCGGCGTCGCGCAGCAGGCATCCAAGCTTCCCGCTCAGCTGTCCGGCGGCCAGCAGCAGCGCGTCGCGATCGCGCGCGCCCTCGCCATGCACCCGAAGGTGATGCTCTTCGACGAGCCGACCAGCGCCCTCGACCCCGAGATGATCAACGAGGTCCTCGACGTCATGGTGGGCCTCGCCAAGGACGGCATGACCATGATCGTGGTCACGCACGAGATGGGCTTCGCCCGCAAGGCAGCCAACCGCGTGGTCTTCATGGCCGACGGGCAGATCGTCGAAGAGGCGGCGCCCGAGGAGTTCTTCACGAACCCGAAGAGCAACCGCGCGAAGGACTTCCTCTCCAAGCTCCTCACCCACTGACCCGCATCGATACGCAACCACAGCACAGAAGGAGACGCATATGCGACGCACACGAGCTCTCGCAGGGATCGGAATCGCCACGGCGGCGCTGCTGGCCCTCACCGGCTGCAACAGCGGCAGCCCCAGCAACCCGGGCGGCACCGACGCCGGCGACGGCGGCGACAAGCCGCTGTTCGAGGTCGCGAAGGACGTCAAGCTCGACGGCAGCCCCACGTTCGACAAGATCGAGAAGGCCGGCAAGGTCACCATCGGCGTCAAGGAGGACCAGCCCGGTCTCGGCTACCTCGACGCGACGACCGGTGAGCGCACCGGCTTCGACGTCGACATCGCGCGCTGGATCGCGGCCTCGCTCGGCTACGGCGAGGACAAGATCGAGTTCAAGCCGATCGCGTCCGCGAACCGCGAGCAGGCCATCGTCAACGGCGACATCGACTACTACGTCGGCACCTATTCGATCAACGACAAGCGCAAGGAGCAGATCGACTTCGCCGGTCCCTACTTCATCACCGGCCAGGGCCTGCTTGTCGCGAAGGACGCACCGGAAGCCGACAAGCTCGAGGACTTCAACGGCAAGACCGTCTGCTCGGCGACCGGCTCCACCCCGATCCAGAACATCAAGGCGAACTTCCCCGAGATCAAGACGCAGGAGTACGACCTGTACTCCGCCTGCGTGCAGGACCTGATCGACGGCAAGGTCGACGCGGTGACCACCGACCAGGCGATCCTGATCGGCTACGCCGCCCAGTACCCGGACGAGGTCAAGGTCACCGGCGGACTGTTCACCGAGGAGCGCTACGGCGTCGGTGTCGCCAAGGGCGATGACGTGCTGCGCAAGCACATCAACGACCTGTTCACCGACAACAACGACATCTGGCAGGCCATCTTCGACAAGAACCTCGGCGACTCGGGGATCAAGGTCGAGCAGCCTGAGGTCGACGCGTACTGATCACCCTTCGGGGCGGCCCTGAACGCAGGGCCGCCCCGAACACATCCTGAGAAGGGAAGACGGCGTGGACGTCATCTTCGGAAACCTCGACCTCTGGGGTGGGGCGATCGCGAACACGCTGCTGGTGTTCTTCGTCGGCGGGCTGATCGCCCTCGTGCTCGGCATCATCGTCGGCGCGATGCGCGTCTCGCCGGTGCCGATCGCCCGCGGCGTGGGCACGGCGTACGTGAACATCGTCCGCAACACCCCGCTCACGCTGGTCTTCTTCTTCTTCGTGTTCGGCTACCCGCAGCTCGGGCTTCCCGACCTGTCGAACACCGTGCTCGGCATCCTGGCCATCGGCATCTACACCGCCACCTATGTCGCCGAGGTGCTTCGAGCCGGTATCAACACCGTGCCGGTCGGCCAGGCCGAGGCCGCACGCGCGATCGGGCTCCCGTTCGGGCAGGTCATGACCCTGATCGTGCTTCCGCAGGCGTTCCGCTCGGTGGTCCCGCCCATGATGAGCGTCTTCATCGCCCTGCTCAAGAACACCACCGTCGCCGCCGGCTTCTCGATCGCCGAGCTCGCGGCGCTGCGCGCCACCATCAACGACGCGCCGGGGCGTCCGGGCAACCCGATGGAGGTCCTGCTCTGGGTCGCCGTCGTGTTCGTGGTGCTCGTGCTCGCGATGAGCGCAGTGCAGCGCCACCTCGAGAACAAGTGGAGGATCGCACGATGACCTCAGTGCTCTACGACGTCCCCGGCCCCCGGGCGATCGTTCGCAACCGCATCCTCGCCGTCATCACGATCCTCGTCGTGCTGGCTGCGATCGGCTTCGTCGTCTTCCGGATGTACACGACCGGCCAGTTCGAGCCGCAGAAGTGGTACGTCTTCACCTTCGCCAACGTCTGGAATGGCATCTTCGGAGCCCTGGGCAAGACCCTCGGCGCCTTCGCGCTCGCCGCCGTGCTGAGTCTCATCCTCGGCTTCGTGCTCGCCATCGGCCGCGTCTCCGACCACGCCTGGGTGCGCATCCCGGTGGGCGTCATCATCGAGCTGTTCCGCGCCGTGCCGGTGCTCGTGTTCATGATGCTGCTGTACTACGGCCTGCCCGTCCTCGGCGTCGACATGGACCCGTACTGGGCGGTCGTCATCGGCCTCATGGTCTACAACGGCTCCGTGCTGGCCGAGGCGCTGCGCGCCGGCATCGAGTCGCTGCCCAAGGGGCAGAAGGAGGCCGGATACGCGATCGGCCTGCGCAAGAGCGGCGTCATGCGCCTCATCCTGCTGCCGCAGGCGGTGCGGGCCATGCTGCCGGTGATCGTCGCCCAGCTGGTCGTCACCCTCAAGGACACCGCGCTCGGCTTCATCATCACCTACCCCGAGCTGCTGTACTACGCGAAGCTGCTCAGCTCGCAGCAGGGCCGGCCCATCCTGCAGTCCGCGTTCGTCATCGGCGGCATCTACATCCTGCTCTGCCTGATCCTCGCCGGCGTGGCGAAGTGGGTCGAGGTCAAGACCCGGCACTCGCCGAAGCTGAAGGGCTACACTCCGGATGCCGGTGCTGACCCTCGCATGCGCGACGAGTCGACGGTGACCGAGGTCATCGCCATGCAGAAGGGTCGCGGACGCTTCGATTCGACGCAGATCTGACAGCGGCATCATCGAGCAAGGCGTCCCCGGTCCGGGGGCGCCTTCCTCGTTCCCCGCGGACGGGTCGGTCACCGGCGCGCCGGTAGACTCTTCTCTCGTGTCAGAGTCTCCCGAAATCACTCCCGAAGCGGTCGAGGCCGCGGTCGAGGCGGCGCTGGCCGCGATCGCCGCTTCCGCCGACACCGCAGCGCTGAAGCAGGCCCGCCACGATCACGTCGCCGAGGGCTCGCCGCTGGCCGTCCTGAACGCGTCGATGCGTCAGGTCGCACCCGAGCACAAGGCCGCGTTCGGCAAGCTGATCGGGCAGGGCCGGGCCCGCGTGACCCAGGCCCTCGCCGCCAGGGAGACCGAACTCGCCGAGGCCGAGACCGCTGCTCGCCTCGAAGCCGAGCGCGTCGACATCACCGCCATCGCGTCGCGCTCCCGCGTCGGCGCGCGACACCCGCTGCCGCTCATGCAGGAGCAGATCAGCGACATCTTCGTCGGCATGGGGTGGGAGGTCGCAGAGGGACCCGAGCTCGAGCACGAGTGGTTCAACTTCGACGCGCTGAACTTCGACCAGGATCACCCCGCCCGCCAGGAGCAGGACACCTTCTACGTCGACCCGACCTCGCGCCACCTGGTGATGCGCACGCACACCAGCCCCGTGCAGGTGCGCTCGATGCTCGACCGCGAGGTCCCCATCTACGTGCTGTGCCCCGGCCGGGTCTACCGCACCGACGAATTCGACGCGACCCACCTGCCGGTGTTCACCCAGGTGGAGGGTCTCGTCGTCGACAAGGGCATCACGATGGCGCACCTGAAGGGCACGCTCGACCACCTGGCGAAGCAGCTGTTCGGCGCCGAGGCGAAGACGCGTCTGCGCACCAACTACTTCCCGTTCACCGAGCCCTCCGCGGAGTTCGACCTGTGGCACCCGACCTTCACCGGCGGCGCGCGCTGGATCGAATGGGGCGGCTGCGGCATGGTCAACCCGAACGTGCTGCGCGCGGCGGGGATCGACCCCGAGGTGTACAGCGGGTTCGCGTTCGGCATCGGCGTCGAGCGGGCCCTGATGTTCCGCAGCGATGTGAAGGACATGCGCGACATGGCAGAGGGCGATGTGCGCTTCAGCGAGCAGTTCGGGATGGTGGTGTGATGCGCGTTCCGATCTCGTGGCTGCGCGAGTACGTCGATGTGGCACCGGATGCCACGGCTGAGGACGTGCTTGCCTCGTTCGTGTCGGTCGGCTTCGAAGAGGAGGACATCCACCGCTTCGAGATCTCCGGCCCCGTCGTCGTGGGGCAGGTGCTCTCGGTCGAGCCCGAGCCGCAGAAGAACGGCAAGACGATCAACTGGTGTCAGGTCGACGTCGGCCCTTCGACGGGCTCAGGGACCCAGACCGCCGCAGGCGGCGGTGATCGGGATGTGCGGGGCATCGTCTGCGGCGCGCACAACTTCGTCGTCGGCGACAAGGTCGTGGTGAGCCTGCCCGGCGCCGTGCTGCCCGGGCCCTTCCCTATCTCGGCGCGCAAGACCTACGGCCACGTCTCCGACGGCATGATCGCGTCGGCCCGCGAGCTGGGTCTCGGTGACGAGCACGACGGCATCATCGTGCTCTCGACGCTCGGTCTCGACCCGGAGGTCGGGGCGGATGCCATCGCGCTGCTGCACCTCGACGACTTCGCCGTCGACGTGAACGTCACGCCCGACCGTGGCTACGCGTTCTCGCTGCGCGGCCTCGCCCGCGAGTACTCGCACGCCACCGGCGGCGAGTTCCGCGATCCGGCCGAGCGCGACTTCGTAGAGCTGCAGCCCGGATCCGGGTTCGAGATCCGCGTGGAGGACTCGGCGCCCATCCGCGGAGCGGTGGGAGCCGCGGAGTTCGTCGCGCGTGTCGTTCGGGACGTCGACCCGTCGCGCCCCACTCCGCCGTGGATGATCGCGCGGCTGGCGCTGGCCGGCATGCGCACACTGGGCATCCTCATCGACATCACCAACTACGTGATGCTCGAACTCGGCAACCCGATCCACGGCTACGACCTCGACAAGCTGCAGGGCGGCATCGTCGTGCGTCGTGCGACCGACGGCGAGCGGATGACGACGCTCGACGGCCAGGACCGCGCGCTGCACGTCGAGGATCTGCTGATCACCGACGGATCCGGTCCGATCGGCCTCGCCGGCGTGATGGGCGGCGGCACGACCGAGATGAGCGATGCGACCCGCAACGTGCTCATCGAGGCGGCCACCTTCGACCCGGTCACCATCGCCCGCACGGCTCGACGGCACAAGCTGCCCAGCGAGGCGTCCAAGCGCTTCGAGCGCGGCGTCGACCCGCTGATCCCGTTCGTGGCCGCCCGCCGCGTGGCCGACCTCATGGTCGAGCTCGCCGGCGGAAGGCTGACCGACGAGGGCGGCGCCCTCTACACCGAGGTCGAGATCGCGGGTATCGACCTGCCCCGCGGCTTCACGCAGGGCGTCATCGGTGTCGACTACACCGATGAGGAGATCGTCGGCGCGCTCGAGATGATCGGCGCCGAGGTCGCGGAGGCCGACGGTGGATGGTTCGTCATCCCGCCGAGCTGGCGACGCGACCTGACCGACAAGTGGACGCTCGTCGAGGAGATCGCGCGGATCCACGGGCTCGACCGCATCCCGTCGATCCTGCCGACCCCGCCGTCCGGCCGCGGCTACACGGCGCTGCAGCAGGGCCGCAAGCGCGTGGCGGACGCTCTCGCCGCGGCAGGTTTCGTCGAGACCCCCTCGTTCCCGTTCACGTCCGAGGAGAACAACGACCTGCACGGCTCGGCCTCCGGAGCCCACCTTCCCAGCATCCGCCTCGCCAACCCGCTCGACGGGCAGGCGGGGTTCCTGCGCCGCTCGCTGGTGCCCGGTCTGCTGCAGACCGCGCATCGCAACATCTCGCGCGGACTCGTCGACCTGGCGCTGTTCGAGGTCGGCTCGGTGTTCGCGCCCGAGGAGGGCGTCACGTACGGCACCGAGGTCATCCCGCCGCTGGGACAGCGCCCGTCCGACGAGACGCTCGCCGAGCTCAACGCGTCGATCCCGCCGCAGCCGCGCCTCGTCTCGGCGGTGCTGACGGGCAACATCACCTCGCGGCAGCCGGGTCGCGCCGCCGAGCACGTCGATCTGTCCGATGCGCTCGACGCGGTTCGCGTGATCGCAGTCGCCGCGGGCGTCGAGATCGAGGTCGCCCAAACCCGGCGTGCAGCACTGCACCCCGGCCGCGCCGGCGCGCTGAACGTGGGCGGCGAGCAGGTCGGTTACGTCGGCGAGCTGCATCCGCAGGTGTCGGCCGACGCTGATCTGCCCGGGCGCGCGTACGTGCTCGAGCTCGATCTCGACCGCGTGCTGACTCTCGCCGGTCACCGCGTCGTGGCCGAGTCGCTGTCGACGTTCCCCGCCGCGACGCAGGACGTCTCTCTCGTGGTCGGCGTCGAGGTTCCGGCATCCGAGGTCCGCGCCGCGCTCGTCGAGGGCGCCGGCGATCTGCTCGAGTCCGCACGTCTCGTCGACGACTACCGCGGTGACGGGCTGGCCGAGGGGCGGAAGAGCCTCAGCTTCGCGCTGCGGTTCCGGGCATCCGACCGCACCCTCACCGCGGCTGAGGCGACCGAGGCGAAGCTCGCCGGTGTCGCCGTCGCCGCCGAGCGGTTCGGCGCGAGCATCCGCGACTGATCTCCCTGCCGCAGCCCTCCTGAGCCGATCGGCTCAGGAGGGCTGCGGCGTTCTCGTCTGCGCGTCGCCGGTCGTCTGCTCTGAGCGGAATCGCTTCCCCTCATCGGGCGACGGTGCTGTCATGGCCGAATGACTCAGGTTCTCGTGCTCGGTGGAACAGGGTGGCTCTCTGGGCGGATCGCGCGGCGGTGGCGGGATGCCGGCGCCGAGGTGACCTGTCTGGCACGCGGCGCGCGACCGGCACCCGAGGGCACGACCCTGCTCCCCGGCGATCGCGACGACCCGCACGTGTTCGACGAGCTGCGCGACCGGAAGTGGGACGAGGTCGTCGACATCTCCTCCCGCGCCGACCACACAGCCATGGCCGTCGACGCGCTCGGCGACAGCGCCGCGCACTGGACGTACGTGTCGTCGATGTCGGTGTACTCCGATGACGTGACGGACGGGCTCGACGAGTCGGGCGCCAGGCACGCGCCCGCCCAGCCCGGTGACGAGTACGACTACGCGGCCCAGAAGGTCGCGGCGGAAGACGCGGTGATCACGCTCGCCGAGCGCGCGTTCATCGTGCGCCCCGGACTCATCGTCGGCGCGGGCGACCCCAGTGACCGCTTCGGGTACTGGGCGGCCGCGTTCGCGCGAGCGGGCATCGAACCCGTGCTCGTGCCGGAGCTTGCCGGACGCTCCGCTCAGGTGATCGACGTCGACGACCTGGCCGCCTTCCTCACCGCCGGGCTGCGCCACGGCATCGTCAACGCGATCGGAGACGTGCATCCCCTCGTCGAGCTGCTCGGCGGCATCCGCGCCGCCGCCGGCCACACCGGGGAGATGCTCGAGGCGAGCGACGAGTGGCTCGAGGCGCACGGCGTGCAGTACTGGACGGGGGAGCGGTCGCTGCCGCTCTGGCTGCCCGCCGACATTCCCGGGTTCATGCGCCGCGACAACACCGCGTACCGCGCGGCAGGCGGCTCGTTCCGCCCGCTGGGGCAGACGATCCGGGCCGTGCTCGATGATGAGCGCGCCCGCGGACTCGAGCGCGAGCGGCGCGCGGGGCTCGGTCGCGACGACGAACTCGCGCTCATCGACCGGCTGACGTCGTCCTGACACGGGCGGGATGAGCGGTGCCGGCCGACCGCCTCGCTAGACTCTCCGGCAGTGACACGGGGTGCCGCATCCGCGGCTGAGAACACACCCGTCGAACCTGATCTAGTTCGTACTAGCGAAGGGATGTCGCCCATGAGCGATCGCTTCTGCCCATCCACCCGTATCCCGGCGGTCGCCGCCGAGCTGCTCGCCCGCGTGCGGCAGGCTCCGCCGCTCACGCACTGCATCACGAATGCGGTCGTCACCGGCTTCACGGCGAATGTCCTCCTCGCCACCGGCGCGTCGCCGGCGATGGTCGACATCGTCGGAGAGGCGGGGATGTTCGCCCGAATCGCCTCGGGGCTGCTGATCAATCTCGGCACGCCGTCGCCCGAGCAGCGCGCGGCGAGCCTCGAAGCCGTCGCCGGTGCGACCGACGCAGGCACGCCGTGGGTCCTCGACCCGGTCGCCGTCGGCGCGCTCCCGGTGCGCACCGCACTCGCGGCCGAGCTGGTGGGCATGCGCCCGACGGCGGTGCGCGGCAACGCCAGCGAGATCCTCGCGCTGGCCGGCGCCGGTGCGGGCGGGCGAGGGGTGGATGCCGTGGATGCTCCGGATGCCGCGCTCGACGCGGCTCATGCCCTGGCCGCGCGATCCGGTGCGGTGGTCGCCGTCTCCGGACCGGTGGATCTGCTCACCGACGGCGCACGCGTGATCCGCATCGCGAACGGCGACGCCCTCCTCACCCGTGTTACCGGCGGCGGCTGCGCGCTCGGCGCGCTCATGGCCGCCTTCCTCGGTGCCGCCCGCCACACCGACGCGGATGCGCTGGACGCGGTGGCCGCGGCGACCCTCGTGTACACGCTGGCGGCCGAGCACGCCGCCCGCGTCGCCGACGGCCCCGGAAGCTTCGCGGTGGGCCTGCTCGACGCCCTCGCCGGGATCGACCCGACCGACATCACCGCCGAGGCACGTGTCGACGAGCAGGGCGCGCCTGTCGAAGAGGCCTCGAGATGACCCGCGATCTGTCGATCCATCTGGTCACCGATCCGGAGCTGTGCGGTGACCGTGGCGTCGTCGACACCGTCCGCGAGGCCGTCGCGGGCGGGGTGAGCGTCGTCCAGCTGCGCGACAAGAGCGCGTCGGACGAGTCGGTCGTCGAGCAGCTCGTCGTTCTCAGCGACGTGCTCGCCGGGCGGGCGCTGCTCGTCGTCGACGATAGGGTCGAGGCCGCCCTCGAGGCTCGACGGCGCGGAGCGCGAGTCGACGGAGTGCACGTCGGGCAGTCGGACATGCCGGTCGCCGAGGCACGGCGCCTGCTCGGGCCGGATGCACTGATCGGCCTCACCGCGAACACACCCGCCCACCTCGACGCCGTGCGCGCCCTGCCGAACGGCACCGTCGACTACGTCGGCATCGGAGTGATCCGGCCTACCAGCACCAAGGCGAACCACCCGCCCGCTCTCGGCATCGACGGACTGCGCGCGCTCGCCGCCGAGAGCCCGGTGCCGGTCGTGGCGATCGGCGGCATCCGGATCGACGACGCCGCGGCGCTGCGCGAGGCGGGGGCTGCGGGGATCGCGGTCGTCTCCGCCATCTGCGCCGCACCCGACGCCCGCCGGGCAGCGCGGGACTTCCGGCGGCGCTGGGCGGCGCGCACCGCCCCGCGTGTGCTCAGCATCGCGGGCAGCGATCCGTCCGGCGGCGCGGGGATCCAGGCCGATCTCAAGTCGATCGCCGCGCACGGCGGATACGGGATGGCCGCGGTGACCGCCCTGACCGTGCAGAATACTCGCGGCGTGCACGATGTGCACGTGCCGCCGGCCGCGTTCCTGCGTGCGCAGCTGAACGCTCTCTCGGACGACATCGCGATCGACGCGGTGAAGATCGGGATGCTGGCGGACGCCGAGATCATCGACACCGTCGCCGACTGGCTGCGGGCGCACCGCCCCGCGACGGTCGTGCTCGACCCGGTGATGGTCGCCACCAGCGGCGACCGTCTGCTCGACACGCGGGCCGAGACCGCGCTGCGCGGACTCGCCGCCCTGGCAGACGTGATCACGCCGAATCTCGACGAGCTCGCCGTGCTGGCCGGGCGGGGTATCCGCGGCTGGGACGACGCGCTGGTCGCCGCGCAGCAGTTGTCGACCGAAACGGGAGCACTCGTGCTCGCTAAGGGCGGTCACCTCGGCGGCCCGACGGCGCCGGACGCCCTCGTCGGGCCGGAGGGGGTCATCGCCGCGTTCGACGGCCCCCGCATCGACACGACCAGCACGCACGGCACCGGATGCTCGCTCTCGTCGGCGCTCGCCGCTCTGCACGCGACAGGGCGGGATTGGCCGGATGCCCTGCGCGAGGCTCGCGCCTGGCTGCGGGAATCGCTGCGCGCGGCCGACACCCTGGCTGTGGGGCGCGGACACGGACCCGTGAATCACTTCGCCGGACTGTGGCAGCGCGGCGGTCTGGACACCCGCCCGACAGCCGAGGAGATCCGCGACGACTGGTGGAGCAGCGTCGCCGCGGTCCGACGAGACATCGACTCGCTGCCGTTCATCCGCGCGCTCGCCGACGGCTCGCTCGATCGCGAGCGGTTCGTCGTCTACCTCGCGCAGGACGCCCTGTACCTGCGGGAGTACTCCCGCGTGCTCGCGGAGGCTGCACGTCTGGCGCCCACCCCGGCCGAGCAGGCGTTCTGGGCCGCCTCGGCGCAAGAGTGCATCGTCGGCGAGCTCGAGCTGCACGCGTCGTGGCTGACACCCCGGACCGGCGTCAGCGCGCAGACGTTCGACGCCGAGCCCAGTGCGGTGACCACCGCCTACCTCGATCACCTGCGTGCGGCGGCCTTCTCGGGGGAGTACGCGACCCTGATCGCCGCAGTGCTTCCCTGCTTCTGGCTGTACACCGACCTCGGCGCACGGCTGCACGCGGGGGAGCTCGGCTCGCAGGCGCTCGATCCGCGGCATCCGTACGCGTCGTGGCTGGCGACGTACGCCGAACCCGGCTTCGCCGAAGCGAACGAACGCGCCATCGGCTTCGTCACCGCCGCGGCGGCGAGTGCCGACGACCGGCTCACGCAGCGCATGCACCGTGCGTTCGTCGTCTCGTCGGAGCACGAGCGGGCGTTCTTCGACATCCGCTGACAACGGGTCGCCGAGGGTGCGGATTTGCGGATGCCGAGCCCTCGGCGATACTGTCGCCGCATGCCCCCGGTCGCACCGCCCTCGCAGACGCTCGTCTTCAGCGTCGCTCCTGTGCGACGACGACGCAGCCGCCGACTCTAGGCGACCGCGCTCTCCGCCCTTCGACAGGCTCAGGGACCCATGTGGGGCTCAGGGACCCATGTGGGGCTCAGGGACCCATGTCGGGCTCGGGACCGCAATCGTCGCCGCCCCGGCCCATTCAGCGCTCGCGCCCCGCGTCATCGTCGGGGCCGACCGAGCACCGACCGTTAAGGTAGAAGCATGACGTACTCCGTCGCCGTCTCCGGCGCATCCGGCTATGCGGGAGGCGAGATCCTGCGGCTTCTCGCCGCCCATCCCGACATCGAGATCCGCACCGTGACCGCGCACTCCAACGCCGGCCAGCCCCTCATCGATCACCAGCCGCACCTGCGCTCCCTCGCGCATCTGACGCTGCAGGACACCACCCCCGAGATCCTCTCCGGGCACGACGTCGTCTTCCTCGCCCTGCCGCACGGTCAGTCGGGGCAGTACACGGATGCCCTGGGCGACGTGCCCCTCATCATCGACGCCGGCGCCGACCACCGGCTGACCTCGCGGGACGCGTGGGATGCCTTCTACGGCGGTGCCTTCCACGAGCCGTGGGCCTACGGTGTTCCCGAGCTGCTCACCGCCGCCGGCAAGCAGCGCGACAACCTGCGCGGCGCCCGCCGGATCGCCGCGCCGGGCTGCAACGCCTCCACGGTGAGCCTCAGCCTCGCACCAGGCGTCGCGGCAGGGGTGATCGACCCGTCCGACATCGTCAGCGTGCTCGCCGTCGGTCCGTCCGGCGCAGGCAAGAGCCTGAAGACCAATCTGCTGGGCAGCGAGATCCTCGGCACGGCCAACCCGTACGCGGTCGGCGGCACGCACCGGCACATCCCCGAGATCCGTCAGGCGCTCGCGGCCCTTCGGCAGGCTCAGGGACCCAATGGGGCTCGTGCCGACGACATCCGCATCTCGTTCACTCCCGTGATCGTGCCGATGGCCAGGGGCATCCTCTCCACCTCCACCGCGCCGATCGTCGCGGGCGCCACCGATGCTCAGATCCGCGACGCGTGGCAGAGCGCGTACGGCGACGAGACGTTCGTGCAGCTGCTTCCCGAAGGCCGCTTCCCCCGCACCGCCGACGTCCTCGGCGCGAACATCGCGCTGATGGGCCTCGCCATCGACCGCGCGGCGAACCGGGTGACGGTCATCACCGCCGTCGACAACCTCGTCAAGGGCACGGCCGGCGCCGCCGTGCAGTCCATGAACATCGCGCTCGGCCTGCCCGAAGGCCGCGCCCTCACCGTGAACGGAGTCGCGCCGTGAGCGTCACCGCCCCCCAGGGATTCGAAGCATCCGGAGTCGCCGCAGGCCTGAAGAGCACCGGCAAGCCCGACGTCGCGGTGGTCGTCAACCGCGGCCCCCGCAAGATCGGCGCCGCCGTCTTCACCACCAACCGGGCCAAGGCGAACCCGATCATCTGGTCGCAGCAGGTCATCGCGGATCGGGTGGTCGAGGCCGTCGTGCTGAACTCCGGGGGAGCCAACTGCTTCACCGGCGCCTTCGGCTTCCAGACCACCCACCTCACCGCCGAGAAGGCAGCCGAGCTGCTCGGAGTCAGCGCGGGCGACGTGCTCGTGTGCTCGACCGGCCTCATCGGCACCGGCGACGAGGTGTTCCGCGGGAAGGTGCTCGACGGCGTCGAGCGCGGCATCGGTGCACTCAGCGCCGACGGCGGCGACGATGCGGCGGCGGCCATCATGACGACCGACAGCGTGCCGAAGACCGCCGTGGTCAGCCGTGACGGCTGGACCATCGGCGGCATGGCCAAGGGCGCGGGCATGCTCGCACCGGGGCTCGCGACCATGCTCGTCGTGCTCACCACCGACGCCGATCTCGAGGCATCCGAGGCCGACGCGGCGCTGCGCAGGGCCACCGCCGTCAGCTTCGACCGACTCGACTCGGACGGATGCATGTCGACCAACGATCAGGTCACGCTGCTCGCGAACGCCGCCAGCGGCATCCGTCCCGATCTTGACGAGTTCGCCGCCGCGCTCACCGAGCTGTGCCGTGATCTCGCCGCGCAGCTGCAGGCCGACGCCGAAGGCGCGAGCCACAGCATCGCGATCGAGGTGAAGGGCGCCGTCACCGAGACCGAGGCCGTCGAGGTCGGCCGGTCGGTCGCGCGGAACAACCTGTTCAAAGCGGCGATCTTCGGCAACGACCCGAACTGGGGTCGCGTGCTCGCCGCGATCGGCACCACCTCCGCCCAGTTCGACCCGTACGACGTCGACGTGTCGATGAACGGCGTGCGCGTGTGCACCGCGGGCGGCCCGGATCGCCCCCGCGAGGAGGTCGACCTGACGCCCCGCGAGGTGCACATCGAGATCGACCTGAAGATGGGCGATGCCACCGCCACCATTCTCACCAACGACCTGACCCACGACTACGTGCACGAGAACAGCGCCTACGCCTCATGACAGACATCCAAGACACCCCACCCGAAGAGGCGGCCGTCAAGGCCGCCACCCTCATCGAGTCGCTGCCGTGGCTGAAGACGTTCCGCGATCAGATCGTCGTCGTGAAATACGGCGGCAACGCGATGGTCTCCGATGAGCTGCAGGAGGCGTTCGCACAGGACATCGCCTACCTGCGCTACGTCGGAGTGCTGCCCGTCGTCGTGCACGGCGGCGGCCCGCAGATCTCGAACATGCTCGATCGGCTCGCCATCCCGAGCGAGTTCAAGGGCGGCTACCGGGTCACCAACACCGAGGCGATCAGCGTCGTGCGCATGGTGCTCACCGGGCAGGTGAACCCGCAGCTCGTCGCGAAGATCAACTCGCACGGGCCGATCGCCACCGGTCTCAGCGGCGAGGACGCCGGTCTGTTCGGCGGTCGTCGTCGTGGCGTCATGATCGACGGCGAAGAGGTCGACCTCGGCCGCGTCGGCGACGTCGTGCAGGTCGACCCCACGCCGGTGCTGGATCACCTCGCCGCCGGGCGCATCCCGGTCGTCTCGTCGATCGCCCCCGACCTCGACCACCCCGGCCAGTCGCTGAACGTGAACGCCGACGCCGCGGCATCCGCCCTCGCCGTCGCGCTCGACGCCCGCAAGCTGGTGATCCTCACCGACGTGCCGGGTCTCTACGCGGACTGGCCGAACCGCGACTCCCTCGTCTCGCACCTCACCTCGAGCGCGCTGGCCGACATGCTGCCGACCCTCGAGTCGGGGATGATCCCGAAGATGCGGGCGTGCCTCGACGCCGTCGAGGGCGGCGTCGACGCCGCCGCCATCATCGACGGCCGGGTGCCGCACTCGGTGCTCGTCGAGCTGTTCACGAGCAAGGGAATCGGCACAGAGGTGGTCAAGGATGTCTGACTGGAACGATGACGCCGCACGCGATCTGATGAGCCTGGGCGGGCGCCTCGCGCTGCTCACCCGCGGCGAGGGCTCGTGGGTGTGGGATGCCGATGAGAACCGCTACCTGGACTTCCTCGGCGGCATCGCGGTGAACTGCCTCGGGCACGCGCACCCGGTCTTCGTCGACGCCGTCTCACGGCAGGCCGCGACGCTGTCGCACGTGTCGAACTACTTCGCGTCACCGGCTCAGCTGGAGATCGCCGCTCGGCTGAAGCGCCTGGCCGGCACCGGCGAGCAGGGGCGGGTGTACCTCGCGAACTCCGGCGCCGAGGCGAACGAGACGGCGATCAAGCTGTCGCGACTGCACGGCGCGCGCTTCACCGAGACCGAGGGCACGGCCCGCACGACGATCCTCGTGGTCGAGGGAGCCTTCCACGGGCGCACGATGGGCACCCTGTCGCTGACGCCGAAGGCCGCGTACCGCGACCCGTTCCAGCCGGCGATCCCCGATGTGGTGACCGTCGAGCGCTCGATCGAGAGCCTCGATTCGGCGTTCGCGTCGCACGCCGTCGCGGCGATGATCGTCGAGCCGATCCAGGGCGAGGCCGGCGTCGTCGAGCTGCCGGCCGGATTCCTCGCCCGTGCGCGCGCGCTCGCCACCGAGAACGACGCGCTGCTGATCCTCGACGAGGTGCAGACCGGCTCCGGCCGCACCGGGGAGTGGTTCGCGTTCCAGCGCGAGGGCATCACGCCGGATGCCGTGACCGTGGCCAAGAGCATCGGGGCAGGGTTCCCGCTCGGCGCGCTCATCACGTTCGGCGCGGCCAGCGACCTCTTCTACCCCGGCACCCACAACTCGACCTTCGGCGGCAACCCGCTCGCGAGCGCCGTGGCGAACGCCGTGCTCGGACACATCGAGAGCGAGAACCTGCTCGAGAACGTCTCCGCGCGCGGAGCGCAGCTGCGCGACGCGGTGTCCTCGCTGCCCCTGGTCGGCGGCACCACGGGGGCGGGACTGCTCATCGGCATCCACCTCACCGCACCGGTCGCCGCCGAGGTCCGCGCGGCGGCGCACGAGCGCGGACTCATCGTGAACGCGCCCACGGCCGACGTCATCCGCATCGCCCCCGCCTACACGATCGGCGACGACGAGGTCGACGCGTTCGTCACGCGCTTCGCCGCCGCACTCGCGGCCGTCGACGAGACGCTTCAGGCACACACCGCAACGACCCCCACGGAGGCTTCCGCATGACCCGCCACCTGCTGCGTGACGACGACCTGACCCCCGCCGAGCAGGCGGAGATCCTCGACCTCGCCCTCGAGCTGAAGAAGGACCGCTGGGCGAGCAAGGCCCTCGCCGGCCCGCAGACGGTCGCGGTGATCTTCGACAAGTCGTCCACGCGCACCCGCGTCTCGTTCGCGGTGGGCATCGCCGACCTGGGCGGATCGCCGCTGATCATCTCCACGGCGAACAGCCAGCTCGGCGGCAAGGAGACACCCTCCGACACCGCGCGCGTGCTCGAGCGCCAGGTCGCCGCGATCGTGTGGCGCACCTACGCCCAGGCGGGCCTGGAGGAGATGGCGCGCGGCACCAGGGTGCCGGTCATCAACGCGCTGTCCGACGACTTCCACCCCTGCCAGCTGCTGGCCGACCTGCTCACGATCCGTGAGCACAAGGGCGACCTGAAGGGGCTCACCCTGTCGTTCTTCGGCGACGGGCGCAGCAACATGGCGCACTCGTACGTGCTCGCCGGGGTGACCGCAGGGATGCACGTGCGCATCGCCTCGCCTGAGGCCTACGCCCCTCGCGCCGACGTGGTCGCTGCGGCCGAGGCCCGCGCGGCGCAGACCGGCGGCTCCCTCAGCCTGATCTCCGACCCGCGCGAGGCCGCCGTCGGCGCCGACGTGGTCGTCACCGACACCTGGGTGTCGATGGGCAAGGAGGAGGAGAAGATCGAGCGGCTGCGCGATCTCGGCGGGTACAAGGTCACCACCGGGGTCATGTCGCAGGCGGCACCGGATGCCGTCTTCATCCACTGTCTGCCCGCCGACCGCGGCTACGAGGTCGACTCCGAGGTGATCGACGGACCGCAGAGCGTCGTCTGGGACGAGGCGGAGAACCGTCTGCACGCGCAGAAGGCTCTGCTCGTGTGGCTGCTCGGCAAGCAGGAGGCGGCGGCATGAGCGGAAACGGCACGAACGACGGCGCCCTCTGGGGCGCACGCTTCGCCGGAGGTCCCTCGCCGGAGCTCGCCGAACTGAGCCGGTCGACGCACTTCGACTGGATCCTCGCCCCGTACGACATCGCCGGATCGCACGCGCACGCCACGGCGCTGGAGGCCGCGGGATACCTCGAGGCCGACGAGGCCCGCATCATGCACGAGGGACTCGATGCGCTCGCCGCGCGGATCGCCGACGGCACGCTGCTGCCCGACCCGGGTGACGAAGACGTGCACGGCGCCCTCGAGAAGGCGCTCATCGCCGAGGTCGGCGCCGAGATCGGCGGCCGCCTGCGCGCCGGTCGCAGCCGCAACGATCAGATCGCGACGCTCGTGCGCATGTACCTCATCGACCACGCCCGGATCATCGCGAAGCACCTGCTGCGGGTGATCGACGCGCTGGTCGCCCAGGCCGAAGCGCATCCCGGCGCGATACTGCCGGGGCGCACGCACCTGCAGCACGCGCAGCCGGTGCTGCTGGCCCATCACCTGCAGGCGCACGCCTGGCCACTCGTGCGCGAGCTCGAGCGGCTCGTCGACTGGCGGCGTCGCGCCGGAGTCTCACCGTACGGTGGGGGAGCGCTCGCGGGCTCGACCCTGGGCCTCGATCCTGCCCTCGTGGCACGCGAGCTCGGGCTCGACCGTCCGGCCGAGAACTCGCTCGACGGCACCTCGGCCCGCGATGTCGTGGCGGAGTTCGCCTTCATCGCCGCGATGACCGGCATCGACCTGTCCAGGCTCAGCGAGGAGATCATCCTCTGGAACACGCGCGAGTTCGGCTTCGTCACGCTCGATGACGCGTACTCGACCGGGTCGAGCATCATGCCGCAGAAGAAGAACCCCGACATCGCCGAGCTCGCCCGCGGCAAGTCGGGCCGGCTGATCGGCAACCTGTCCGGGCTGCTGGCGACGCTCAAGGGCCTGCCGCTGGCGTACAACCGCGACCTGCAGGAGGACAAGGAGCCCGTCTTCGACTCGGTGCAGACGCTCGAGGTGGTGCTGCCCGCGTTCGCCGGCATGATCGCCACGCTGCGCTTCGACACCGAGCGGATGGCGGCCCTCGCGCCGCAGGGCTTCTCGCTCGCGACGGATGTCGCGGAGTGGCTGGTCAAGCGCCGGGTGCCGTTCCGGGACGCCCACGAGATCTCGGGCGCGCTGGTGCGCGCCTGCGAGGAGCGGGGCATCGGCCTCGAGGATGCGGATGAGGAGCTGCTGCGCTCGGTGTCCGCTCACCTGACCGCCGAGGTGCGAGAGGTGCTGTCGATCGAGGGATCGGTGGCATCGCGCTCGGGTGTCGGCGGCACGGCTCCGGACCGCGTGACCGAGCAGCGCGCCGAGCTCGTCGCGCGGGCGCAGGCCGCCGCGCACGCCCTCGGCCTCTGAGCCCGTCGGGGGCTGGTCGACGACGCCTGTGACGGCGTCGGAAGGCATATCCGCGACTTATAACCATGTGACGCATATTTCTCGGATATTCGTGTTACGGTGATCCCATGGTCGTCGCAGTGATCGCCGACATCGTCGGCTCACGTCGACTCCGCGACCGGGCCGAGGCCCAGCGGGTGTTCGACGAGACGATCGCGCGCGTCCAGCACGAGCATCCCCTCGCAGACGAGCCGCTGCGGCCGACGGTCGGCGACGAGCAGCAGGGCGTCTACCGCAGTCTCGACGATGCCCTGGCTGGGGTGCTCCTGCTGCAGCTCGCCCTGCCCGAGGGCATCGAGTTCCGCTACGGGATCGGCGTCGGCGACATCCGCGCCATCGAGTCCGCGCACCGTGAGCTCTCCGACGGGCCGGGATGGTGGGCCGCCCGCGAGGCGATCGAGACCGTGCACGCGCGCCAGGCGCGGACCGTGCCGACCGCGCGCAGCTGGATCGTCGCAGCCCCCGGGCAGGATGAGGTCATGGACTCTCAGGTGACGATGGGCAACGCCTATCTGCTGGCGCGCGACACGATCGTCGTGCGGATGACCGAGCGCGAGCGTCGCCTGGCCTACGGGCGCATCGGTGGGCTGTCGCAGAGCGCGCTCGCCGAGCAGGAGGGCATCACGCAGCCGGCGGTGTCGAAGGCGCTGCGCAGTTCGGGTGCCGCGGCACTGCTCGACGGCCTGGCCCTGCTGGCACAGGAGCGGGCATGATCATCGCCGGTCTCTGCCTCGTCGCGGTCGGTGGCGCTGATCTCATCCGTCGATTCGCCGTTCGCAGGGTGGCGCGGATCGTGCTCCTGCTGGTGCTGGTCGCAGCGATCGCGGCGACCGGAGGACTCAGCGACGCGATCGTCCCCGCCGCGATCGCGATCGTCGTCGGCGCCGCCTGGGTGCGGTCGATGCCGCTGCATGCCTCTGGCGCAGCCTCCTTCTGGCCGGCCGTCCTGCTCGCCGTGCTGACCGCCGCGACCACGGCGCTGATGCCCGAGCGCGACGCCCCGGGGCTCATCGGATCGATCTGGCGGCTGCCGTCGCCCGAGGGGGAGATCGGCTTCGACGCCGCCGTGCTCGCCGTCGGCGTGCTGCTCGTCGTCACCGAGTCGGGCAACCTCATCGTGCGCGCCGCGCTCGACCGCGAGGGCACCTGGCGGCCGGTGGAGTCCGGCGGGCGCTTCCGCGGGGGTCAGCTGCGCCAGCCGCAGCAGGCGACCACCGGATTCCAGGGCGGCCGGCTGATCGGCCCTCTCGAGAGGCTGCTCGTCGTCGTCCTGACCCTCGCTGCGGCCTATTCGCTGCTGGCGGCGATGCTCGCGGCGAAGGGCATCGTCCGCTTCCCCGAGATCTCGAAAGACGGCGAGACCGGTGCGCGCGCCGAGTACTTCCTCGTCGGCAGCCTGGTCAGCTGGGTCGTCGCGCTCGGAGCGGCCTTCGTGCTGTGGTGGGGCGTGCACAGCTGACTTCAGCGCCGCTGATAGCCTGGAACACGTGTCGAATCCCGCTCTGACGACCGCCCCCGTGGCGCTCGACCCCACGTTCGAGAACGTGTGGGACGAGCTGCTGTGGCGCGGCCTCGTCCACGTGTCCACCGATCAGGAGGCGCTGCGCGCCCTTCTCGCCGGGGACCCGATCACCTATTACTGCGGATTCGACCCGACCGCGCCGAGCCTGCACCTGGGCAACCTGGTGCAGCTGCTCACCCTGCGCCGCATTCAGCTCGCCGGCCACAAGCCCCTCGGTCTCGTCGGCGGTTCGACGGGTCTGATCGGCGACCCGCGACCCACGGCCGAGCGCACGCTCAACACGCGCGAGACGGTCGAGGAGTGGGTGCAACGGCTGCGCGCGCAGGTCGAGCGCTTCCTCAGCTTCGAGGGCGACAACGCCGCCCGCATGGTGAACAACCTCGACTGGACGGCGCCGATGAGCGCCATCGACTTCCTGCGCGAGATCGGCAAGCACTACCGCGTCGGCACGATGCTCAAGAAGGACGCCGTGGCAGCGCGGCTGAACTCGGATGCCGGCATCAGCTACACCGAGTTCAGCTACCAGATCCTGCAGGGCATGGACTTCCTCGAGCTGTACCGCTCGTACGACTGCGTGCTGCAGACCGGCGGCAGCGACCAGTGGGGCAACCTCACCAGCGGAACCGACCTCATCCACCGTGTCGAGGGCGTCTCGGCGCACGCCATCGGCACGCCGCTGATCACCAACAGCGACGGCACGAAGTTCGGCAAGAGCGAGGGCAACGCGGTCTGGCTCGACGCCGACATGTGCAGCCCGTACCGGATGTACCAGTTCTGGCTCAGCACCGCCGACGCCGACGTGATCGAGCGGCTCAAGGTCTTCACGTTCCTGACTCGCGCCGAGATCGAGGAGTACGCCGCTCTCGTCGAGAGCGAGCCGTTCCGCCGTGCGGCGCAGAAGCGTCTCGCCCTCGAGGTGTGCGCCACGGTGCACGGCGTCGAGGCGACGGCCGCGGTGATCGCCGCGTCGGAGGCGCTGTTCGGGCAGGGCGACCTGAGCGAGCTCGACCCGGCGACGCTGCGCACGGCTCTCGGCGAGCTGCCGAACGCGACCGTGCCGGCCGGAGCATCCGTGGTCGAGGCGCTCGTCGCGACCGGTCTGGTCGCCAGTGCGTCCGAGGCGAGACGCGCCATCGCACAGGGCGGCGTCATGCTCGACGGCGCGAAGGTCGTCGACGACGAGACCACAGTCCAGGGCACGCTGCCCGGTGGTGTCTCGGTGCTGCGCCGCGGAAAGAAGACCCTCGCGGGCGTCTTCGTGAACTGAGCCCGTTCGGCGTGGTGACCCAGCTCAGCGGTGCGGGCCTGCAGTAGCATCGGACAGCTGACGCTGTCCGCAAGCACTCGAGGAGCTGGTCCCCTTGCCCAAGGAAGCACATGTCCGCCGTACCGTCCCGCGCCGCGCCACCCGCCGGCTGCAGGTCGATGACGTTCTGGTCGTCCGCAAGAGCCGTCTGAGAACGGCGATCTCCGGTACCGTCGTCGGCAACTTCATGGAGTGGTTCGACTTCGGGGTCTACGGCTACCTCGCCGTCACGCTCGCCGTCGTCTTCACCGGCGACCTGCCGGGCGCGTGGGGGCTGCTGATCACCCTGCTCGGCTTCGCGATCTCGTTCCTCGTGCGCCCGCTGGGCGGGCTCGTGCTCGGGCCGCTGGGCGATCGCATCGGCCGTCAGCGCGTGCTGTTCGTCACGATGGCGATGATGGCGGCGGCGACCGGTCTGATCGGCGTGCTGCCCACCTCGGCGCAGATCGGGCTGTGGGCGATCATCCCGCTGTACCTGCTGAAGATGGTGCAGGGCTTCTCGACCGGCGGCGAGTACGCCGGTGCGACCACCTACGTCTCCGAGTTCTCACCCGACCGCAGCCGCGGCTACTGGTCGTCGTTCCTCGACGTCGGCTCGTACGTCGGCTTCGCGGCCGGAGCCAGCGTCGTGGCGCTGACCACCTGGATCACGCAGAGCCTGTCCGGTCCCGACGCCATGACCGAGTACGGCTGGCGCATCCCGTTCCTCGTCGCCATCCCGCTCGGCGCGGTGGCGATCTGGTTCCGACTGCGCATCCCCGAGACCCCGGCCTACGAGGCCGAGGAGAGCGCCGGACTGAATCGCGCCGACGCCGACGACCCCATGGCGCGGCAGGGGGTCGCGGGGATCTTCCGCCACTACTGGCGCGAGATCCTCATCGGCATCGCCCTCGTATCGGCGACGAACACCGCCGGGTACGCCCTCACCAGCTACATGCCGACCTACCTCGAGACCGAGGTGGGCGTGTCGAACCTCATGGCGGCGCTGGCGACCGTGCCGGTGCTCATCGTGATGAGCGCGTGCCTGCCGCTGATCGGCCGGCTGTCCGACCGGATCGGCCGCCGCCCGGTGTACGGCATCGCCGTCGGATCGACGATCGTGCTCATGCTGCCCGCCTTCGCCGTCATGCAGATCGGCACCGAGTGGGCGGTCATGATCGCCCTGGCCATGGTCGCCGTCCCGGTCGCGTTCTACGTCGCGATATCGGCCTCGGCCCTGCCCGCGCTGTTCCCCACGGCGTCGCGGTTCGGCGCGATGGCCATCGCGTACAACCTCGCGGTGTCGCTGTTCGGCGGCACCACGCCGCTGTTCAGTCAGGCGCTGATCGAGCTGACCGGCAACATCTACATGCCCGCGTTCTACATCATGTTCTTCGCCGCTCTGGGCGGGATCGCTCTGCTGACCATGCGCGAGACCGCGCAGCGGCCGCTGCTGGGCTCGGTGCCGACGGTCGAGAGCGAGGCCGAGGCCGAGGAGCTCGTGGCCGGGCAGGACGAGAACCCGCTCATCGACACCAGCACGATGCCGCTCGCCGTGGTCGGCGCCGAGACCGACGGCGCGGACGCGCGCGAGCGGCCGACCGACGTCTGAGCCGCGCCCCGCCTGGAGACCGCATGCCGTTCACGCCCAGTCACGCCGTCGTGGCCCTGCCGCTGCTGCGCACACGGCTGGTGCCGGCCGCCCTCGCGATCGGGGCGATGACCCCCGACCTGCCGCTGTTCACGCGGAGCCTCGGCCCGGGATACCTGTTCACGCACTCGGCGGCGAACGTCGTGTACACGGCGCTGATCGCGCTCGTGCTGCTGCTGATCTGGCGGGTGGTGCTGCGGCCGGGGCTCGTCGCCCTCGCACCGGCCGCCCTCGCGCGGCGCCTGCCGGCGGAGTGGGCGCTCTCCGGGCCGGCGACAGCACGGGATGCGGTCCGCGGGCGCGGGGGCCGGGCCGGGCCGTGGCTGCTCGGGGCGTCACTCGTGCTCGGAGTGCTCTCGCACATCGTCTGGGATCTGTTCACTCACGACGGTCGCTGGGGCGTCGAGGCGCTCCCCGCGCTGCAGCAGATGTGGGGACCGCTGCCGGGGTACAAGTGGCTGCAGCACGGCTCGAGCGTCATCGGGCTGCTGCTGCTCGCCGGGTTCGCGCTGCAGTGGCTGCGGCAGCGCACGGCGAGATCGCTGTCGCACCGCGCCCCCGGGTGGCTGCGGTGGCTGTGGATGCTGGCGCTGCCCGCCCTGCTCGGCGCCGCGTGGATGCTCGGGTCAGCGGCATCCGGGCCCGACGTCACGCTGCAGCAGCTGGCCTATCGCACCCTGCCTGCCGCATCGGGCCTGTGGGGAGCGCTGACCCTCGGACTGTGCGTTCTGATCGTCACCATTCGGCGGGGTCCCCGCCCCACGGACGAGGGGGCGCGAACCACTCCGGCGACCCGGGCCAGCGCACCGCAGGAGCGACAGTGGTGACGACGCGGCCTGCCACTTCGAAGTCCTGCGTGAGCACCGGGGTGGCTGCCGGCACCATCGGATGCTCGCCGCGCGGCATCCCGAGCAGCTCCGCAGCCACTCTGCGCAGAGAGGTGCGCACGCACCAGCAGCCGCCGCTCCGTGCGCGCCGATGCAGGGCGTCCGTGATCGCGGCGGCGAGCAGATAGCCGGCGGAATGATCCAGCACCTGAGCGGGCAGGGCGCCGGGCGTGGATCCGTCGGCCGATTCGAGCCAAGAGATGCCGGATTCGGCCTGCACCAGACTGTCGAAGCCGCGCGGTGAGTCCGCACCCGGCCACGCGCTCAGCTGGGCGATGACGAGGTGCGGATGCCGTTCGGCGAGCAGCTCGGCTGACAGACCGAGCCGGCGCATCGCCGTCGGACGGTAGCCGAGCACGACGACGTCGGCATCGGTGAGCAGCCTGTGCAGGCGGGATGTTTCCCGCGTCACGTCGAGCAGCGCGGAGCGCTTGCCGTGTCCGGTGTCGAAGTGCTGCCAGTCGGGTTCGGGAATGTGGGGCGGATCGAGACGCAGCACGTCCGCTCCCGCGAAGGCGAGCGTGCGGGTGGCCACGGGGCCGGCGATCACCCGGGTGAGGTCGAGCACGCGCACACCGGCGAGGGGAGCGGTCATCGAGTCCGACGGCAGTGGACGCGCGGGGGAGTCCGCCATGCGCCGCGTCTGCACGAGCGGACGCTCTCGAAGCATCGCGTCACGCTGCAGATCTTCGCGGTGCACGACCACGCACAGTCCGCCCGCCCCGGTGATGTCTCGGCCGGCCTCGCCGGCCGCCATGGTCGTCAGCCTGATGGAGACGTCCTCCGGCGAGGCGTCCGGCGGCAGCCCGAGGCCGACCCGGAGCGCGGATGCGTGATGCGGATAGTTGCCGTGGGTGCGGACCCAGCCATCGGCCGTGCGCCAGAACCGCGACAGAGGCGACCAGACGTCGGGCGCCTCGCCGTCGACGAGCAGATGCCGGTCGCTGCGATAGGCGGCCGCGACCCGGTCGGGGTCGGGCAGCGCGACGTCATCGCGGGAGAGCGCCGCGCCCACGGCGCAGACACTCCGCCACGCGAGCTCACCCGCCGCCAGCCGGGAGGACAGCGGGACGGGATGCCGGGGTGCCATCTGCTGCATGTGCCGACACTACGCCCGGAAAGCAGGGCGAACACGGGCGATCCGGGTGGTCGGGTGCGCCGCGACACGCCCGGGGGTGGGTGGTGATTTGCCGGATGTGTGGGATCGGCGTAACTTATTACTTGTTCGCCCCAAGCGGTTGAGCGGAAGGCCTGAAGGGCCTGGCTCCCCTCCAAGTAGCGAACCACCCACCTCCAGTGTCATGGGCTTCGGTTCGTGGTGCGGGTCTTTGGCCCGGGGAGTGTGGTCATCCCTGTCGGGGTTGTCGATTTGACAGTCTCGTCGGATGGGTTAGGCTGGAGCGGCTGCCTCGGGTACGAGGTGGTGGATGTCTTCACTTTGATCTTTTCGGCGTGTCGGATTTGACTGCCTGGTCGGGGAGACATACGATTGTGAAGTTGCCCTGCGCTTCTCGCCCTGTTGGGGTGGGTGTGCGGGTGCGTCCGATCCTTGAGAACTCAACAGCGTGCACTTG
>NZ_JBSHMU010000005.1:0-124152 GCF_053645675.1 Microbacterium sp. NPDC055312
CGACACTCCAGATGTCGGACCGGATGCCGTGATCCGGCCGACATCTGGAGTGTCGGCCCCCATCTTGTATCCCGACGGCCCGCGTCGGACGGTCACGTCGTGGCGGCGACCGTGACGGCGACGGCGACGGCGACGAGCCGGGCGGCGCGTCTGTTGCGGCGGAATCGCCGCAGGCGTAATGTCGCCGGTCGTGGCAAACGAAATGCGTGAGAACGCGGACGCCCCGCAGGTCGCGAAGCGCATCCTCCTCGGCGAACCCCTCACCACGCAGCAGGTCGACGATCAGCTGCTCCCCAAGCGCATGGCGCTGCCGATCTTCGCCTCCGACGCGCTGAGCTCGGTGGCCTACGGGCCGCAGGAGATGCTGATGATCATGCTCATCGGCGGGGTGTCGTTCCTGACCCTCAGCCCGTGGGTGGCGGCAGCCGTCGTGCTGCTGCTGATCGTCGTGGTGCTCAGCTACCGTCAGCTGATCAAGGCGTACCCGTCTGGTGGCGGCGACTACGAGGTCGCGTCGACGAACCTCGGCGAGGTCCCGGGCGTCGTGGTGGCCGCCGCCCTGCTCGTCGACTACGTGCTCACCGTCGCCGTGTCGATCGCGTCGGGCGTCGACAACATCATCTCCGCCGTGCCGCAGCTCAACCCGCTGCGGGTCGAGCTGGCCGTCGGCTTCGTCATCCTCATCGTGATCGTCAACCTGCGCGGGGTGCGCGAGGCGTCGACCGTGTTCGCGATCCCGACCTACGTCTTCATCGGCTCGGTCGTGCTGATGATCGTCACGGGGCTGATCCGCACCCTGCTCGGCGATGCGCCCGTCGCGACGAGCGCCGGCTACACCGTCGAGGCCGAGAGCATCTCGCAGGCGGCGATCGTGCTGCTCGTGCTGCGCGCGTTCTCGAGCGGATGCTCGGCCCTGACCGGCGTGGAGGCCGTGTCGAACGGTGTGCAGGCGTTCCGCAGTCCGAAGATCCGCAACGCCCAGGTCACCCTCACGTTGATGGGCTCCATCGCGGCGCTGCTCTTCACCGGGCTCACCGCGGTGGCGCTGATCGCGGGTGTGCGCTACGCCGAGAACCCGTGCGATCTGCAGGGCTTCGACTGCTCGGGCCCGCAGCCGAGCCTGATGGCGCAGATCGCCACGGCGACATTCGGCGGCGGCAGCATCCTGTTCTTCGTCATCCAGGCGGCGACGGCCTGCGTGCTGCTGCTGGCCGCCAACACGGCCTTCAACGGCTTCCCCCTGCTGGGTGCGGTGCTCGCCCGCGACGGCTACGCGCCGAAGGCACTGAACACCCGCGGCGACCGGCTGGTCTTCTCGAACGGGATGATCCTGCTCGGCATCGGCGCCGTCGCGGTGCTCGTGGCGTTCCAGGCGAACCTCACCGCGCTGATCCAGCTGTACATCATCGGCGTCTTCGTGTCGTTCTCGCTGGGGCAGATCGGCATGGTGCGGCACTGGCGCCGGATGCTGCGCGAGACGGCCCATCGACGACTGTCGGAGGTCGCCGCCGAGCGGCGCTCGGCCCGGGTGGGGCTGGTGATCAACTCGCTCGGTGCGACCATGACCGTCACGGTGCTCGTGATCGTGACGATCACGAAGTTCACGCACGGCGCGTGGATGGTGTTCTTCGCGATCCCGCTGCTGGCCCTGCTGATGCTGGGCGTGAAGCGGTACTACCGTGACGTCGAGCACGAGATCACCGTCGACGACACGACGCACTTCGGCTCGCAGGGCGACGTCGCCATCGTGCTCGTCAGCCGCCTGCAGAAGCCGGTGATCAAGGCCCTCGACTACGCGATCGCCGCACAGCACGACAAGACCATCGCCGTGCACATCGCCCTGACGCCGGAGGACGGCAAGGTGCTGCAGCGCGAGTGGGAGCAGCACCGCATCCCGGTTCCGCTGGTGATCCTCGAATCGCCGTACCGCACCTTCGCGCAGCCCGTCGAGCAGTTCATCCGGCAGTACCGCGAGAAGCACGGCCCGTCGGTCGTCACGGTCTACCTGCCGCAGTACATCGTCGGGCACTGGTGGGAGAGCCTGCTGCACAACCGGCGGGCGCGCCGCATCGCCTCGCAGCTGATGCTCGTGCACGGCGTGACGATCACGCTCGTGCCATGGCTGCTCGACTCGTCGGAGCTGATCTACGGGCGCCGGTCGCGCCCGGTGCCCGGGCAGGAGCGCGCCGGACGCCCCGTGGCGCTCTACGGCGACGCACCGCACGGTCGTCGCGCGCAGCGGCCGGCCGGACCCCCCGACGCCGGATGAGTGGACGAACCCAGGATTACGCTGTCGACATGCTCTCTCTGAACGACGTCGCCTGGCCGGTGCGCACCGAGCGGCTCGAGATCCGTCCGCTCGCACTCGACGATCTCGACGCGATGTGGGAGATCCGGCGTCTTCCGGAGGTGAACCGGTGGCTGGGGCGGGCCCCGGCGACCCGCGAGGCCTTCCACGAGACCTACTCCGAGCCGAGCCGGCGGGCGATGACCTTCGTGATCGTCCGACCGGATACCGAGACCGGCGCGCAGCCCATCATCGGCGATCTGATGATCCGCATCGAAGACGCCTGGGCGCAGGCCGAGGTCGCCGCGCAGGCGGCGGGGACCCAGGCCGAGCTGGGCTGGGCGCTCGCCCCCGAGCACACCGGGCAGGGCTACGCCGCCGAGGCGGTGCGCGCGGTGATCGATCTGTGCTTCACCACACTGGGCTTGCGGCGCGTGCACGCGGGATGCTTCGCCGCCAACGAGCCGTCGTGGCGACTGATGGAGCGTCTCGGGATGCGCCGCGAGGAGAGCAGCCGCAAGACCGGACTGCACCGCTCGGGCGAGTGGATGGACGGGCTGAATTACGCGCTACTCGCCGAGGAGTGGCCCGTCGAGCGCTGACGCCCCGACCGCGCCCGTCAGCCCGTCAGCCCGTCAGCGGTCGAGGACGGCCTCGGGGCGCAGGTCGAGCCGGCGCAGCGCCTGCGCGTTGAGCGCCACGACGATGGTCGACAGGCTCATCAGCACGGCGCCCGCCGACATCGGCAGCACGAATCCGATCGGCGCGAGCACGCCGGCGGCCAGCGGCACCGAGATCAGGTTGTACCCGGCGGCCCACCACAGGTTCTGCGTCATCTTGCGGTAGCCGGCCCGCGACAGCTCGATCACCGAGACCACCGCTCGCGGGTCGTCGGATGCCAGGATCACCCCGGCCGACCCGATCGCCACGTCCGTGCCGGCGCCGATCGCGATGCCGACATCCGCCTGCGCGAGCGCCGGAGCGTCGTTCACGCCGTCGCCGACCATCGCGACCCTCCTGCCCTCGCTCTGCAGCGCGGCGACCTTGGCCGACTTGTCCTCCGGGCGCACCCCGGCGAAGACCCGGTCGATCCCCAGCTCGTCGGCCACCGCGTGCGCGACGGCCTCGGCGTCGCCGGTGATCATCACCACCTCGATGCCGCGGGAGTGCAGCGCGTCGACGGCCTGCCGCGACTCGGCACGGATCTCATCGGCCAGCTTCAACCCGCCGATGACCCGTCCGTCGCGCAGCACGTGCAGGATGATCGCCCCTTCGGAGCGCCAGCGCTCGGCATCCGGCACCTCGTCGACACCGGCCTCGGTGAGCAGGTGCGGTCCGCCGACGCGGATCTCGGCGCCGTCGACCGTCGCGGTGACGCCGACGGCGGGCGACGAGCTGAAGCCGGTCGCCGTCAACGCACCGGTGGGTCCCTGAGCTCGTCGAAGGGCGGATGCCGCCCGGACGATCGCCTTCGCCAGCGGATGCTCGCTGTCGGCCTCAGCGGCCGCGGCGAGCGCCAGCACGGCATCATCGTCCCAGCCGTCGACCGGGGCGACGGCAGTGACGGTCGGCTCGCCCTTGGTGAGGGTTCCGGTCTTGTCGAACAGCACCGTGTCGACGGTGCGCATGCTCTCGAGCGCCAGCCGGTCCTTCACGAGCACGCCGGCGCGGGCTGCCCGCTCGGTCGCGATCGAGACGACCAGCGGGATGGCGAGCCCCAGGGCGTGCGGGCAGGCGATCACGAGCACGGTGATGGTGCGCACGACCGCCTCGTCGGGCATCCCGAACAGGGTCCAGACCACGGCGGTGATCGCGGCGGCACCCAGCGCGAACCAGAACAGCCAGGCGGCGGCCCGGTCGGCGAGGCGCTGCGCGCGCGAGCTCGACGCCTGTGCGTCGGAGACGAGCTTGCGGATGCCGGCGAGGGCGGTGTCGTCGCCGATGGCGTCGACCTCGATGCGCAGTCCCGAGTCGGTGGCGACCGTGCCTGCGGTGACGCGGTCGCCCACCCCGCGACCGACCGTGCGGGACTCGCCGGTGAGCATCGACTCGTCCATGCTGGCGCGGCCGTCGACGATCACGCCGTCGGCCGGCACGCTGCCGCCGGGGCGCACGATCACGACGTCGCCGATGCGCAGGTCGGCCGGATCGACGGCGGTGACCTCGTCGCCGTCGACGCGCTCGGCCTCATCCGGCAGAAGAGCTGCGAGCGAGTCGAGCGCTGAGGTGGTCTGCGCGAGCGAGCGCATCTCGAGCCAGTGACCCAGCAGCATGATCACGATCAGCAGCGCCAGCTCCCACCAGAACTCGAGTTCGTGGTGCAGGATGCCGAGACTCGCACCCCACGACGCGAGGAACGCGACGGTGATGGCCAGGCCGATGAGCAGCATCATCCCGGGCGTGCGGCTCCTGAGCTCGCCGACGGCTCCGGTGAGGAACGGGCGGCCGCCCCAGACGTACATCACCGTGCCCAGCAGCGGGGCGATCCAGCGCGCCCACCCCGGCACCTCGTAGCCGATGATCATCGCGAACATGCCGCTCGTCGCGACCACGGGGACGGCGATCAGCAGGTTGATCCAGAACAGCCGGCGGAACTGCCCGACGTGGTCGCCGTGCCCGCCGTGGTGGTCACCGTGGCCGGCGTGGGCGACATGGCCGCCGGAACCGGCGGTGTGGTCGCCATGGTCGTGGTTCCGGGGGTGTGTCTCGTGCGCATTCATGACGGATCCTTCTGATCAGCGGAACGCCCGCAGCCGCAGGCTGTTGCCCACGACGAACACGCTCGAGAACGCCATCGCGGCCCCGGCGAGCATGGGGTTCAGCAGTCCGAGCGCGGCGAGCGGGATCGCGGCGACGTTGTACGCGAACGCCCAGAACAGGTTGCCCTTGATGGTGCCGAGCGTGCGTCGGGAGAGGCGGATCGCGTCGGCCGCGGCGCGCAGGTCGCCGCGCACGAGAGTGATGTCGGATGCCTCGATCGCGACGTCGGTGCCGGTGCCCATGGCCATGCCGAGATCGGCCTGAGCCAGCGCCGGGGCGTCGTTCACCCCGTCGCCGACCATCGCGACGACCCGCCCCTCGCTCTGCAGGCGCGAGACGACCGCGACCTTGTCGGCCGGCAGCACCTCGGCGATGACCTCGTCGATGCCGACGTGAGCGGCGATGTGCCGTGCCGCGGCCTCGTTGTCTCCGGTCAGCAGCACGGGCCGCAGCCCGAGCGCCACGAGGGAGGCGACGGCCTCGGCGCTCGTGTGCTTGACCTCGTCGGCCACGACGATCATGCCCGCCGCCGCGCCGTCGCGGCCGACGAGGATCGCCGTCTGGCCGGCGGCCTCGGCATGCGCCTTCGCCGCGAGCAGATCGGCGGAGGGGTGGATCGACCAGTCCTCGAGCAGCGAGAGGCGCCCGACCACCATCGCGTGGCCCTGGACGACGCCCGTGACGCCCCGCCCGTCATGACTCTGGAACGATTCGACCTCCGGCAGCATCCGCTGCGAGGTCGGAGTCGTCAGAGCATCCGGACCGGCGGCGGCGGGTCGCGTGGCGGCTCGCCGCGCGGCATCCGGATCATCTGAGATCTCCGACGCGGCTGCGGCGATGGCGCGGGCGATCGGATGCTCGCTGGCGTGCTCGACGGCTCCCGCGAGCAGCAGCAGCCGATCGGCATCCACCCCCTGCCCGGGCACGACGGCGACGACCGACATGCGCCCCTCGGTGACCGTCCCGGTCTTGTCGAGCACGACCGTGTCGACCCGGCGGGTCGACTCGAGCACCTCGGGTCCCTTGATCAGGATGCCCATCTGCGCGCCGCGCCCCGTCCCCACGAGCAGGGCCGTGGGCGTCGCGAGACCCAGCGCGCACGGGCAGGCGATGATGAGCACCGCGACGGCGGCGGTGAAGGCGGCGGATGCCGGGAAGCCGAGCGCCAGCCAGGTGACGAGCGTGACGAGCGCGATGACGATGACGATGGGCACGAACACCGCGGAGATGCGGTCGGCGAGGCGCTGCACCTCGGCCTTTCCGCCCTGCGCCTCCTCGACCATGCGCGCCATCTGGGCGAGCTGCGTGTCAGCACCCACGCGTGTCGCGCGCACCACGAGCCGTCCGCCGGCGTTCACCGTCGCGCCGGTCACGGCATCTCCCGTCGCCACCTCGACGGGCACGGCTTCGCCGGTGATCATCGACTGGTCCACGGCCGACGTGCCCGAGACGACCACGCCGTCGGCGGCGATCTTCTCGCCCGGTCGCACGACGAACTCGTCGCCGACGCGCAGGTCGCCGATCGGGATGCGCACCTCGACGCCGTCCCTGAGCGCCGCGACGTCCTTCGCACCCAGCTCCATCAGCGCGCGCAGCGCGGCTCCCGCCCGGCGCTTGGCGCGCTTCTCGAAGTAGCGGCCGGCCAGCACGAACATCGTCACGCCCGCGGCGACCTCGAGGTAGATGTTGCCGGTCCCGTCGCTGCGGGTGATGGCGAACGAGAAGCCGTGGGTCATGCCCGGGTGGCCCGCCGTGCCGAGGAACAGCGCGTACAGCGACCACAGGAACGCGGCCGACGTGCCGAGGCTGATCAGCGTGTCCATGGTGGCGGCGCCGTGGCGCAGATTGACCCACGCCGCGCGGTGGAACGGCCAGGCGGCCCACACGACCACGGGCGCCGCCAGCGCGAGCGACGCCCACTGCCAGTAGGTGAACTGCAGGGCGGGGATCATCGCGAGCAGGATGACCGGGACCGACAGCACGATCGAGCCGATCAGCCGCTGACGCAGCGAGCGCAGCTCGTGGTCGTCGGCCGGCTCGGCATCCGGATGCTCCGCCCCGGCCGCCTCGGTGAGTGCGCGCGGCGCGGGCACCGCCGCCGAGTAGCCGGCATTCTCGACCTCGGCGATGAGCGCCGCCGTGTCGACCGGGCCGTCGACGACGATCTGCGCCTTCTCGGTGGCGTAGTTGACGCTCGCGCTGACCCCGTCGAGCCTGTTGAGCTTCTTCTCGATGCGCATCGCGCAGGATGCGCAGGTCATCCCGCCGATCTCGAGATCGACGCGGGTCTGCTCGACGCCCGACGGCGCCGCCTCGGTGCTCACGATCTGCTCCCCTGGGATCGAGCGGGGCTCAGGCCGTGACCGCGCGGTAGCCCGCTTCGTCGACGGCCGCGATGACCGCGTCGGCGTCGACGGGGGCTGCCGAGGTCACGACGAGGCGGCCGGTCTGCGCGCTGACATCGATGCTCTCGACGCCGGCGACCTTCTCGACCTCTTCGCGCACGGACATCTCGCAGTGCCCGCAGGTCATCCCGGTCACCTGGAATTCGGTGGTGCTCATGGTTCCTCCTTCGTCCGGTACCCCGGAGGGGTACTCTCACCAAGGTACTACGGAATACCCCCCTAGGGTATTCCGTAATGCGGCAAACATGGGCGCGTGAACCTCAGTGGCTGCGCTTGTGGCGGTACATCTCGACATCCGCCCGCCGCAGCGCATCCTCCAGCGACTCGTCCGCCTTCACCTGCACGACTCCCCACGACCAGGGGTGCGGGGTCAGCTGATGCATCCGCTCGAGCATCGACACGGCTCCCGCGTACGAGGTGTCGGGCAGCACCATCACGAACTCGTCGCCGCCGAGACGAGCGATCCGGTCCCGCACGCGCGAGAGCGAGGTCCACTGCGCCACGAGCGACTTCAGCAGCGCATCGCCCGCGTCGTGGCCCTTCTCGTCGTTCACCTCCTTGAAGTCGTCGAGGTCGATCGCGGCGATCGACAGCGCCTGCCCGCTGCGCGCGGCGTGGCGCCGCACCACGCTCATCTCCGACACCAGACCGCGGCGGTTCAGCGCTCCGGTGAGCGGGTCGGTCTGCGCCTCGACACGCATCCGGTCGCGTGCGAAGAAGCCGATCTCGAGGCAGATCCAGCTCATCACGACGAGACCGAAGACGTTCGCCACACCGAACAGCCCGGGAGCGGCCGCCCCGGGAACAGCCACGCCGCCGAACGGCCCGAGCACCATCGCCACACTGACCGAGACCAGGACGGCGGCTTCGACCCATCGGCCGATCCGCGCCCGGTTGAACCACGCGAGGTAGATCGCCATGACGGGCAGCTCCTGGATGCTGGCGACCGCGTTCTGCCGTTCATCCGAGAAGCCGACGTAGTAGACCGACACCGCGGCGTGCAGCAGCACCAGAATCAGCCCGGTGCTGCGCGCGAGACGCCGCCCGAACAGCAGCACGGCGGCGCCGACCCCGAAGCCGACGACCATGAGCACCGCCGACAGCACGATCTCGAACAGGGAGAGGTCGCGCTCGAACAGCTCGATCAGCAGCAGGAGCGAGAAGAACGCGCACATGATCGACGTCACGATCGAGAAGGTCGACGTGCGAGCGCGCATCCGTCGCAGCCGAGATGCGCCCCCTCGGCTGATTCGTGCCGCATCGGCCGAGCGTGTCCCCTGCTGCACCACGATCCATCCCCTTCCGCCGCGGGCGACCATCGCCCCTCCCCCGTGTCAGGCTATCGCGCGATATATCACGCGATAGCTGCAGCCGCAGCGAGGAATACACTGAAGATCCCTCAGGGACCGGAGTCGTATGTCTGAAATGCCGAGCGCGCGCGCGTTCTTCCAACCCATCGTCGATGTGGGCGCGATGCGCGCCATCGGCTTCGAGGCGCTCGCCCGCTTCGACGACGGCGTCTCGCCGCTCGAGCATCTGCGCGAGGCTGACGAGCGCGGCCGTCGCGCACAGCTGGAGCTGCAGCTCATCGAGAGCGCCGTGGACGCGGCGACCGTTCTGCCTGCCGAGGGATTCATCACCCTGAACGTCTCCGGACGCACCATGGCCTTTCCCCGGCTGGCCGAGACGCTGCGCCGCTGCGACCGCTCGTGGGGGCTCGAGCTGTTCGAGGGGGCGGATCCCGAGGAGTGCCTGGCGATACGCCAGCAGGTCGACGAGCTCGGCGGCTTCCTGCTGATCGACGACGCGGGAGTCGGCTTCGCCGACGAAGACCGCATCCGTCAGCTGCGTCCCGACATCGTGAAGATCGACCGCGCGGTGTTCTGGCGCTCACTGGCGGACGACGAGGGCCGGCAGCGCGTGCGCAGCATCCTCGATGCGGCGGACGAGGTGTGCGCACGCGCGCTCGTCGAGGGCGTCGAGGACGGCCCGCAGCTCGGTGCCGTGCGCGAGCTCGACGTCGACCTGGCCCAGGGATACCACCTGGGCCGGCCCACCCCCGTGGACGGGATCGCCGAGATGCTCGACGACCTAGAGCGGCGCGTCGGGGTGGATGCTTCGCGTCTCTGACCTGCGGCTCGCGCCGGAGTGCCCGGGTCGCTGCCACTGCGGCACGACCTTGATCATGCCCAGCACGACGTAGATGAGGGTGTTGATCGCGACGAAGGTCGCCAGCACGCCGAACCAGTCGCCGTACAGGATCGATTCGGGCAGCAGGATGCCGGTGCGGATCATCACTGGTCTCCTCTCTTCGCCGCAGCGGCGTTCGGCGCGGGCGTGCGACTGTGGTCGACGTGCTTCCACGTGGCGCTGCGCCCGAAGGCGATCTCGAAGACGCCCCGGAGGAAGGCGAGGTTCAGGAAGCTGTCGTAGACCAGCTCCGGGAAGACCAGCGCGGCGACCACGCGTGCGCGCCACCCGCCCTTCCAGGCGGTGATGACCCTCTCGGCCGAGAACAGCAGCCCGATCGCGATCCAGAACGGGAACCACACCCAGGTGTCCATCGCCAGCAGCATGATCAGCAGCAGCACGAAGTAGGCGAACAGCGCCAGGACACCGTAGCCGATGCCGATCTGCTGGGCCCAGTAGCGCAGCGTCTGCGGCGTGATGCCGTAGGCGCCGAGATTCTCGAGCGCACCGCGCTGCCACCGCAGGCGCTGGGCCCAGAGCATCCGCCATGTCGGCATGAGCTCGGTGACGACACTGCATTCCGTCGGCGAGATGGTGAGGCCGCCGAGGGACTTGATCGCGATCGTCAGCTCGTTGTCCTCGGTGAGGGCGAGGGTGTCGTACACCTCGCCCGGGATGCCGGGAAGCTGGCGCCCGCGCGCGGCGGCGACCTCGCGCAGCGCCGCCGAGCGGAACACCGAGGCGGTGCCGGTGAGCACGAACACCCGGCCGCGGCGCCGGCGGATCTCCCGCTGATAGCGGATGTACTCGTTGCGCTGGAACTGCCCGAGCAGGCCGTGTCCCTCCTCGCCCTCGAACAGCCCGCCCACGGCCATCAGGGCGCGATCGTCGGTGAAGCGGCGGGCGGCCTCGGCGAGGAACCCGTCACCGATCTGGCTGTCGGCGTCCATCACCATGACCGTGTCGTTGTCGCCCAGGGTGGGCAGCAGATCGGCGAGCGCCTGGTTGAGTGCGCCGCCCTTCTTGTGCGTGTTGCCGACTGTCTCGAACACGTCCGCGCCGTGCTGACGGGCGACCTCGACCGTGCTGTCGGTGCAGTTGTCGGCGACGACGATGACGCGCTGCGGCGGGCGCGTCTGCTGCTGCAGCGAGCTGAGCGTGTGCGGCAGCGAGCGCTCTTCGTTGTGGGCGGGGATCAGCACGGTCACGGTCACCTCGCCCGCGAAGACCCCGCGGGTGCGCGCCATGACGACGCGGGGCGCGAGGGGCAGCGCCGACACGTCGGCCTCGGCACGGCGGTACCGCTTGGCGACCACGCGCTCGCTGACGACGACGAACGCGACGAACAGCAGCGCGAGACCCAGGGCGACCGCCATGACCCCCGCGTTGGGGAGTTCGGCGCTGTAGAACAGGCGCCAGACGCCCGACAGGGTCACCTGCACCGGATGCCAGAGCTGGGGCGGATCGGTGACGGCGATGCCCCACCAGAGCAGGCTCGCAGCGGCGAGAACGACGACGATCACGACCAGCCCGACGGCGCGCTGGAAGAAGCGGTTCATCTGCGTCCTTTCCGCTCCCCAGCGACGCACCACACTCTATCGGCGCCCGGGCGGCGACGCGTTCGCGGTTCTCGATCCGCCCGGAGTGGTAGCGCTACCTGCCACAACGGTCAAGTCGAACAAACAACTGTGCACTTCGGGTTGTGAGCGCAAACATCCTGCGCTTTAATGGCTCCCGGGGCCTCATCCCGACGGCCTCCGCCCACTCAACTGACCTCAACGGGGAGCACAGCATGGCATCCACGTCCCGCACCATCCGCACCGCAGCCGTCATCGTCGTCGGCGCCGTATCGGCCTTCGGCCTGGCAGCCTGCAGCAGCGGCGGCCCGGCATCCGGCGGCGACGACGCCGTCACGATCGAGTACATGCACCGACTGCCCGACGGCAAGGACATGACCGCCGTCAAGGACATCGTGCAGCGCTGGAACGACGAGAACCCCGGCGTGCAGGTCAAGGCGACCAAGTTCGACGGCGCGGCGAGCGACATGATCCTCAAGCTCGAGACCGACGTGAAGGCCGGCAACGCCCCGTGCCTCGCGCAGACCGGCTACTCCGAGGTGCCGCAGCTGTTCGTGAAGGGCCTGCTGCAGGACGTCGCGACCGAGGCGAAGAAGTACGAGGACGACTTCTCGGCGGGCGCCTTCAGCGGCATGAAGGTCGGCGACGCCATCGTCGGCCTGCCCCAGGACGTCGGCCCGCTGGTGTACTTCTACAACGAGACCGCCTTCGGCGAGCTGGGCCTCGATGTGCCGGCCACGCTCGACGACCTCACCGCCGACAGCGCGACCGCCGCAGCGGCCGGCAAGTTCGTCACCGCGTTCACCCCCGACGAGGCATCGAACTGGCTTTCGGCTCAGGCCGCCGCCGCGGGCGACACCTGGTTCTCCAGCACCGACGACAAGTGGAAGGTCGACGCCGAGGGCGAGGGGGCGCAGCGCGTCGCCGCGTTCTGGCAGAACCTCATCGACGGCAAGCAGACGCTCACCACCGAGCGCTGGGGCGAGGGCTTCACGGCCGCTCTCAACGACGGCAGCCTGATCGGCCACGTGGGTGCCGCGTGGGAGGCGGGCTTCCTGCTCGACTCCCTCGACGGGACCCCTGCCGAGGGCCAGTGGCGCGTCGCGCAGCTGCCCGACTTCGGCGCGGGCCAGATCAGCGGCCCCGACGGCGGCTCGGGCGTCTCGGTGCTCAAGGGCTGCGAGCACCCGGCCGAGGCGATGAAGTTCAACGCCTGGTTCAACACGCAGGTCGACGACCTGGCATCCCAGGGTCTCGTCGTCGCCGCCGACGGTGCGGTCGAGACCCCCGAGAAGATGGCGCGCCAGTTCGGCGGGCAGGACGTTCTCGCCGAGCTCGCGACCGCGACGAAGAACCTGAACCCCGACTTCCCCTACGCTCCCGGCTTCTCGACGATGTCGAAGATGAACGAGGTCGCCGCGGGCGCCGCGAGCGGATCCGCGACGGTCGCCGACATCTTCGCCACGGGGCAGAAGACCGCGGTCGCGTCGCTGAAGGACCTCGGTCTGCCGGTCGCCGAGTGACCGGCGAGCACGACACAGAATGACGCCGACGGCGGAGAGCACCCGGGTGCTCTCCGCCGTCGTCCTGGATCAGGAGAGAGAGCCGTGACCGACACAGCCATCAGAGCGCGCACCGACGCAGCCGGCCCCGCACCCGAGGGCCCGGCGACGCAGCCGGAGCGCCCGGTGACACGACGACGAGGCCGCATCCGCCGCGAGGGGCTGACGGGATGGATGTTCCTCGCGCCGTTCGCGATCCTCTTCCTGATCGTGTTCGTCGTGCCGATCGTCGTCTCGATCCGGGCATCCTTCTTCGCCCAGCTGCCCTCCGGCGGAGGGCTCTACGGCGGAGGCGAGCTGGTCGACACGTTCGTCGGCTTCGACAACTTCGCGCTCGCCATCGGCAACAGCGCCTTCTGGGTCGGCATGGGTCGCGTCGTGCTCTACGCGGCCTTCCAGATCCCGGTGATGATCCTCGCCGCCCTCGCCCTGGCCCTGCTGCTGGACTCGTTCATCGTCCGCCGGCCCGGTCTGTTCCGGCTCTCGTTCTTCCTGCCGTACGCGGTGCCCGGTGTCATCGCGGCGATGATGTGGCTCTACCTCTACACGCCGCAGGTCTCACCCTTCCTCGAGTTCCTGCCCGAGGGCACGAACTTCCTGGCGCCGAGCACGATCCTGCTGTCGATGGCGAACATGACCACGTGGACCTACACCGGCTACAACATGCTGATCTTCCTGTCGGCGCTGCAGGCCGTGCCGCGTGATCTGTATGAGGCGGCGCGCATCGACGGAGCCAGCGGATGGCAGGTCGCGACGCGCATCAAGGTGCCGATGATGCGCGGGGCGGCGCTGCTCGCCGTGCTGCTGTCGATCATTGGCACGATCCAGCTGTTCAACGAGCCGGTGGTGCTCGAGAGCCAGAACCAGTGGATGGGCAAGGACTTCACCCCGATGATGCTCACCTACAACTCGATGATGGGCGAGATCTCGCCGTCGGGCAGCGGCCCGGCATCGGCCTACTCCCTGCTCATGGCCGTGATCGCCGGCGTGCTCGCGATCGTCTACGCACTGCTGCAGCGCCGCAAGGGGGACGCATGACCGCCACGACCACTCTGCTCGCCGCTGAGACCGCGGCCACGCGACGACCGCGGCGGCGCCCCGCGCCCGCCGCGGACCTGCCGCCGCGCTCGATCGCCCCGGGCCCGCTGGCGCGCATCTTCGGTGTCATCGCGCTGGTCATCGCGACGCTGTACTTCCTCGTGCCGGTGTTCTGGCTGGTGGTGGCATCGACGAAGAGCAACGCCGACCTCACCTCCACCTTCGGGTTCTGGTTCGCCGAGTGGAACCTCGGCGCGAACTACGAGAGCCTGATGGGCTGGACGCAGGGGCTGTTCTGGCGCTGGGTCGCGAACTCGATCCTGTACTCGGTCAGCGCGGGGGTCATCGGCACGCTCGTCGCGGTCATGGCGGGGTACGCGATCGCGAAGTTCGTCTTCCCGGGCAGGCGCATCGCGGTCGGCGTGATCATGGGCGGGCTGCTGCTTCCGGTCGCCCTGCTCACCGTGCCGCTGTACATCGAGTTCCACGCCCTGGGGCTGACCGACACCATCTGGGCGATCATCATCCCCTCGGCGGTGTCGCCGTTCGGCGTGTTCCTCGGCATGGTCTTCGCGCAGTCGTCGGTGCCCACCGAGCTGCTCGAGGCGGCGCGCATCGACGGGGCGGGCGAGATCCGCATCTTCTTCACCATCGTGCTGCGCCTGCTGGGACCGGCGATGGTGACGATCTTCCTGTTCATCTTCGTCGCGACGTGGAACAACTTCCTGCTGCCGCTGCTGATGGTCTCCAGCGCCGAGCTCAAGCCTGTGACGCTCGGCCTGTACGGCATGATGAGCTACTTCTCCCCCGACAAGGGAGCGGTCATGCTCGGCGCTCTGCTGGGCGTGGTGCCGCTTATCATCCTGTTCTTCACCCTGCAGCGCTACTGGCGCTCGGGCCTGACCGCCGGCGCCGTCAAGGGCTGACGCCGGCGCCGTCCGCACCACCCGCGACGTCTCCATCGGGCATCGGCTCGGTGGAGACGTTGCGCGTGAAGAGCACGAGCCACGTGAACACCACCACCACCGCCAGCAGCTCGACCGCGGTGAGGTTGTAGTACCCGAACGGCACCCAGAGCAGCACGATCAGCACCATCGCGGCGACGAACACGACGCTGGCCACGACGAAGGCGCGCGGCAGTCCCGCGATCAGCGCAGGGCACGCCGCGATCAGGGCGACGAACGCGATGATCAGCCCGATCGAGAAGGTGTTGTGCAGCAGCTGACTGACGTCGACGGGCACCGCGCCGACGCCCATGAAGGCGACGCCCACGACGACCAGCAGGGTCCGCACGATGCCGACGCCGCGCGCCGGCACCGCGTACCGGATGCTGCGCACCCGAAGATCCCGGGTTAGATACGCCGACAGGGTGATCAGCACCAGACCGGAGAGGATGACGGTCACGTTGAACGCGTACGAGCCGCTCGCCACCCGCATCCCGAGCGCCGAGAAGTTGTTCTGCCACCACAGCTCGTCTTCGGCGGAGAGCATGCTCGAGAGCGTGCCCGCCGCGAGGAACAGCGCCAGCAGGGTCGCCACGCGCTGCGTGGTCACGTCGGAGGCCAGCAGCGACAGCGCGTAGGTGCTCGCGGCGACGGCGCCGGCGGTGAGCAGCGACGCCGCGAAGGCATCGATCGCGAGGTACCGGAACGCGAGCTGCGCGATCGAGAACAGCGTGGCGATCAGCAGCATCACCATGCCGCAGGCCGTGAGAGTGAGCCCGAGCACGTCGAAGGCGCGTCGCAGCCGCGAGCGCCGCGTCTGCGCGTCGGCTGCGCTTCGACGTCGATCGGCGCGGACGTAGGTGATCGCGAACACGGGGATGCCGACGAGCCCGGCGACCACGGCGGCGAACGAGCCCACCGGCAGCGCTCCGTCGGCAAGACCCACCAGGCGTCCGGCGAAGACGACCAGCCCGGCGATCAACCCGATGACGGCGCCGACACCCGCGACGACGATGGCGCGGGATTCGGCGTCGGGCGCCGATCGTGCGCGCCGCTCGGCGGCATCCGGGGTCATCGCCGGAACACCGTTCTGCCGGCGACCAGCGTCTGCGAGACGGGGATGCCGCTGATCCGGGTCGGATCGACGCGCGTCGGGTCGTCTTCCAGCAGCACCAGGTCGGCGTGCTTGCCCACCTCGATCGACCCGGTGATCTCATCCGAGCGGCACTGCCAGGCTGCGTCGATCGTCACCGCGCGCAGCGCCGCCTCGACGGGGATGCGCTCGTCGCCGGCGAGCACCTCGCCGTTCTCGGCCATGATCCGGGTCACCGCGTCTTCGACGCAGCGCAGCGGCTCCAACGGCGTGACGCTCCAGTCGCTGTGCAGCGAGATGCGCAGCCCGCCGCGCAGCGCCGAGGCGCACGGGTCGTAGCGCGCGGCGCGGTCGGGTCCGAGCAGGCGGTCGCGGAACGCCGCGCCCCACCAGCGGAGGTGACCGATGAGGAACGACGGCGACAGCCCCAGCTCCGCCATCCGGTCGATCTGCTCGGGATGCAGGATGCTGCAGTGCTCGATGCGATGGCGGTGGTCGGGGCGCGGGTGGAAGCGCAGCACCTGCTCATAGGCGTCGAGGGTCGCATCGATCGCGGCGTCGCCGTTGGCGTGCACCCCGACCTGCCAGCCGTCCGCGTGCGCGCGCCCGATGATCTCGGCGAGCTGCTCGGGCGTGTGGTTCAGCGCGCCGCACGACTGCGTGCCGAGGTACGGCTCGCGCTGGTACCCGGTTCCCGCCTGATTGGAGCCGTCGGCCCAGGCCTTGATGCCGTGCACGCGCAGCATGTCGTCGCCGTCGCCGGGGCGCACCCCGTGCTGCATCCACGAGTCGTACGCGGTCGACACGAGCATTCCCCGGTACCGCACCGGGGAGTCCTCACCCATCGCCCGGCGCAGCGCATCGAGGTCGGCCGCGCCCGCCATCGCGCCGATGCTGCAGTCGTGCAGCATCGTGGCGCCGGTGGCTGCGGCGTGCTCGAGCAGGCCGCGGATGCGCTCGACGAGCGCATCCTCCCCGAGCACCGGAAAGCCCCCGGCGAACGCGGCGACGGCAGGCGGCTCCTCGAGTCGACCGGTGAGCTCGCCGGCGGCATCCCGCTGATACCTGCCACCGAGCGGATCGTCGCTGCGCCGGTCGACCCCCGCCGCTCGCAGCGCAGCCGAGTTCGCGTACGCGATGTGCCCGTTGCTCTCCAGCACCAGTGCCGGGTGGTCGGGGACGAGCCGGTCGAGCTCCTCCCTGTCGAGCCGCGGGTCGCCCGAGGTGATGCTCGGGTCGAACTGCTGGGCCAGCACCCAGCCCGTCGCGGCCGGCGTCGCCGTGCGCAGGCGATCCCGCACGGCATCCGCGTCGGGCGTCGCCATCGGACTGATGTCGATCCAGTCGGCGAGCTGCACGAGCGCGGAGTGCATGTGCGGGTCGACGAGTCCCGGCATCAGGGTGCGTCCGCCGAGGTCGATCCGCTCGGTGCGCCGACCGACGAGCTCGAGCACCTCGGCGGCCTCCCCTGCCGCGACGATCCGTCCGGCGCGCACGGCCACCGCCGCGACCCTGGGACGGCGCGGATCCATGGTCAGCACCGTTCCGCCCGAGAGGACGAGGTCGGCGTCGCCGTCGTCGGGGCCGGTCGCCGGTACGCTTTCGCGCGCAGTCATGCATTCACCTTAGGTGCACCCGCGGCTCGGCGACCGACCGGATACGGACAGGTGCCAGGCGCGCGAACGGCGGCTCCGGACCGGGTCCGGAGCCGCCGTCGGGTGTGGTGTCAGGCCGCGCGGCGGCGTCGCACCAGCAGCACCCCGCCCAGCGCCATCAGCGCGAGGGCTCCGAGCGCGATGCTCGATGTCAGGATGCCGTCGAGCCCGGTCATCGGCAGCGTCCCGGAGATGCCGTCGCTGCCGTCCGCTCCGAGGGCCTGCGTGACCGCGAGGTCGGCGCGGGCGATCTCCTCACCCGCGCTGTCCGTCGCGACGAGCGCGTGCTGCCCGGCTGCGGTCGTCACCGGCACGATGACGGTGGCGACAGCCGTGCCGTCGTCGCCGACGCGCACCTCGCCGATCCGCACGGGCTCGGAGTGCAGCCACAGCTGCACGGCCGCCCCGGACTCGAACCCGCGCAGCTGCACGTCGAGGCTCGCGCCGGCGCGCACCGACCCCACGGCGGGCGTCACGGTCGGCTTCAACGCCGGGGGCGCCTTCCGGACCTTCAGCGCGGCAGACGCGAGCGTCTCGCCGTTCTGTCCCTTGACGAGCACCTGCCGCGCTCCCGGTGCGGCGTCCGCCGGGATCAGCAGGTTCGTCGACAGGGCGCCCTCGGCGTCGACAGCGGCCTGCGCGAGGCGCTGGTCGTCCAGCCAGAAGGTGACCGCGCTGTCCGGCGCGAAGCCGGTCAGATCGGCCTTGACCGTGCCGCCGGCCGCGACGCTCTTCGCGCCGAGCACCAGCGACGGGTCGACGGCCGGCGGCGTGCAGCCGTCGAGGTCGTCCTCAGCGCGCTCGGCGGGAGCATGGCCCTCCTGGGCGGTGCCGACACCGTAGATGCCCATCTCGGCGACCGCCGCGAACGGCGTGCCCGAGATCGACGACAGCGCGGTGACCCGCACGTAGCGCGCCTGCGTGCCCTCGAACGACACGTCCTGCTGCTCGGCGACGTTCTTCCACTCGCCCTCGGCGACCTTCGTGTACGTCGCGCCGTCAGCGGACACCTCGACCGTGTACGCCTTGATCGGCCCGTTGGTGTTCGCCGCGCGTCGCACGTACGAGATGCCGTCGACCTGTGCCGGGGACCCGAGGTCGAAGGTCAGCGAGTGCGGGTACGACGCCTGGTCCGAGCTCCATCTGCTGTGCCAGATCGTCGAGCGGTCTCCGTCGAGCACGTTGACCGCGCGCCCGTCCTCACCCGCGGTCTCCTCAGAGCTCGCCGTCACGCCGATCTGCGTGTGCGGGATGCGTGCACGCTGCGCGACGCTCGCGCTCAGCTCGGCGCTGACCGTGCGCACGTCGCAGTCGGCCCGGTAGGTGGCCGTGACCCCGACGGGGATCGTCTTTCCGGCATCCGCGGCGAGAGCGGTGATAAGCCAGACGGTCTGCACGCTCTCGCCGACGGCGACCTCGTCGAACACGTTCGACGAGCCCTGTGCGACCTGCACCTCGTAGCCCTCGGGCAGGTCGAGCTGCACGCCGACGTTCTGCGCGTCGACGTCCTCGCTGTTGGTGAAGGTCGTCGTGAACGTCGCCTGCGTGCCGGGGCTCAGCACCGCGCCGTCGGCCGTGACCGCCGCACACGGGGTGCCGCCGGGCGTCTCGCCGCGATCGGTGACCGTGAAGTCGTCGAGGATGAAGTCCACCGCGGGACCGGCCAGACGCTCCAGGCCGACCCACGAGTAGTCACCGCACCCGACCGCGACGGTCTGCGTGAAGCGCTCGGTCTCGAGCGCCTGCGCGATCGGGGTGCGCGACAGCACGGCCGAGCTCAGCTCGCCCCCGGCGATCGTGTCGGTGCCGGCCAGCCAGCGGTAGGCGCCGTCGGCGCCGACCTGGTAGTCGAACGAGATGTCGTAGGTGTGACCCGGCTGCAGGGCGACGAGGGTCGGGTCGGTGCGGTACACGACACCGGTGTTCTCGGAGTGCGACATCAGCGAGCTGCCACCCGACAGCACCGAGTCGACCGCGCGGCCGGGCTCGGAGCCCTCCGGGTTGTGCGGCTTGGCCGTGTTGCGCCACGCGGCGCTGGTGTACGGGTCCTGCTTGTGCGAGATGCTCGTGCGCGGGTCGTCGATGCCGTTGGCGTCGCCCTTCACGAACGGCCCCCAGCCGGGCTGGTTGCCCTCGAAGTCGTTCGAGTAGACGGTGCCGGCCGCGTGCGGCGCGGTGGTGTCGCGCATGACGCGGGCGTTGTCGACCCGCACCGTGCTCTCGCCCGCGGCCGCCGAGACGGCGACCTCGACCTCACCCGATGCCGGTGCGAGGAACGACACCGCCCCGCGCTGGTAGTACAGGCCCGACTTCGAGTCCGCGCGCATGTAGTTGTACGTCGGCGAGAGGTTCCACGTGCGGGTGACCGCACCGGCCCCGGCGTCGACCGACACGGTCACGTCGCGCAGGGCGTCGTGGTCGATCTGCACCTGGGCCGAGAAGGTGTAGCGCTCGCCCGGGGTCAGTCCGGTGACCGTCTGGCTGATCGACGACGCACCGGCGCCGAGCACGGCGACGTTGTCGCCGGTCGGGTCGGCCTTGCCGTCGCCGTGGGACGTGCGGGCCAGCGAGACATCACCCGACCGATGCCAGGCATCCAGCGAACCGGAGTTGAATCCCGGGTCGTCGAGACCGGCGTCGTGGTAGGCGACGGCGGCGCGCTCCGCGCCGCCCTGCGGCACGACCGCATACGCGACACCGGCCTCGCCGGTGAGCGTGAGCGTGCCGTCGACGGCGTTCACCGTGGTGACCTTCTCACGTCCCTGATCGGTCAGCTGGAACACGTCGAACGCGGTGTTCCCGCTGAACGCGCCGGTGAGGCCGAAGGTCTTCTTGCCGCCGGATGCCGAGAAGAAGTACATCTTGTCGGCATCGACCGGCGAGCCCGCCTCGTCGTTCGATGCGAGCGTCTGCCACGGCAGCAGGTACGAGTCGCCGCGCAGCACGGTCGCCCCGTCCATGGTGATGACGCGGGTTCCGCCGTCGATCGCGACCTGCACGTCGTCGGTCAGCGTGGCGGCCTTGCCGGCCTGGTAGCTGAGCAGGTCGAACTGCTGGATGAACTTGGTCGGCAGGCTCTGGGTCCACACGTTGTCGATGAAGCCGTCCCAGTTGCTGTTGCCCACCCAGCCCTCGGCGTCGACCAGCCGCTGCTGGCCGAGCAGGGCGTCGTCGTTCCAGATGTCGGCCTGGCCGTTCTGGATGAAGCGCACCATCGTCGAGTTGATGCCCTTGTTGGTCTTGCCGCCGTAGGCGAGGTCGTTGGGCCAGTGCGCCCACACCGAGCTGTCGACGAACTTGTCACCCCACTCGGTCGCGACCTCGAGATCGAGCTCGTTCAGCTTGTTCGCGAGCTCTTCGGCGACCCAGCCGTTGGAGTAGTACACGTCGACGTAGACGCCGCTGAGGCCCGGGGCCTCGGCCGCCAGCTGCTCGAACCGGTCGAGCACGCGCCCGGTGCCGAGATCGACCTGCTGGTCGATGTAGAACGACTGGTCGAGCCAGTTCCAGCCGGGGCTGTACGGCGCCTTGCCCTGCAGGATCGCGCTGTCGAACGAGTCGGCCTGCGGGTAGATCTCGGTGGCGTTCACGTGCACGCTCATGTCGGCGTTCAGCGCGGCGCCCTCGCCGATCAGGTGGTTCAGGTCGCCGAGCCCGCCGGCGCGCTCGTTGTAGTTTCCGCCGTAGTCGGTGTTCGCCGAGTCGTGACCCTCACTGCCGTAGCCCTTGTTGAGCACCCACTGGCCGAGACCGTCGGTCTGGTTGGCGATGCGCTTGGTGTTGTCGAGCACGAGGTCGAAGTAGTTCGTCGCGCTCGAGGCGAAGTTGAACGGGATGCGGCTGACCACGCGCTCGGCGACGCGCTCGGCTCCCTTGCGGGGCGCGTCGACCTCGCGGTAGCGGATGCCGGCATCCTGCCAGTCGACCGCCTTGTCGCCGTTGCGGTCGCCGGCGAACATCACGCTCACCCGGGGCAGCTCGTAGGTGGCGACGCGGTCGTCGGCCGCGCTGGTGGGGTGCACGAGCCAGGCGTTCGAGCCGATCTCGGCAGAGCGGCCGTCGGTGTCGGTGATGCGGGTGGTCAGGCGGGTGTTCCACGATGCGGTGCCGCCGGATGCCTGGGTGGTCGCGTTCGTGATGATGCTGCCGATCAGCTCTCCGTCGCCGAGGAACGCGTAGGCGGCGCTCTTCGCGCCCGTGGCGCTCGACGCGGTGATCGAGATGTGCTCGTCGGCGTTCGTCGTGCTGTCGGGGCTGGCGATCGTGCGGTCGAGCGTCGCGCCGGCACCCGCCGAGAGGAACGTGTTGCCCGGCAGGCCGAGGGTGTTGACGACGTCGCCGCCGGTGATCTTCGTCACCTCGAAGTGCACCGTGCCGTCGTCGGCGACGCGCACCGTGCTGTGCACGGTGACGTCGACGCCGGAGAGCGTCGACACGTAGTCGACCTTCGAGGCCGACGCGATCGCGACCGTCTCGGCGGGGTAGGTCTTGCCGTTGACGGCCCACGCGTCGCCGCCGGTGCGCTGACCGGCGAAGGACGCGTCGCCGACCTCGTACCCGCGGATCCGCGGGAAGGTCCGATCGACGGATGCCGTGGTGCCGCCGGCCGAGATGCGGTGCACCTCGTCGGCCGGGATCTCGGGGGTGGTCGGCTGCTCGGGCTCGGCGACCGGCGGGATCACCTGGTCGGAGAGCACCTCGATCTCGCCGGCGCCGCCGCCGTTGCCGTCCATGTCCTGCGCCTCGACGATCACGAGGGCGACGAAGCGGCCCGTGACGGCCTCGCTGAGGGCGATCCGCTGCTTCTGGGTGTCCGACGTCGGCGCCTCGAGCTGTCCCGTCGCGACCGGCGCACCCCAGCCGCCGTCGGCCGGGGACCCCTTCGCGGTGGCGGCGTCGTCGGTGACGTAGACCTCGACGGACTTCGCGTCGATGCGCTGACCGCGCTTGCCCGAGTAGTCGAGCGCCTTGATCGACACCGCGCGCTGCAGGTCGATGGCGATCCAGTGCGGGAACGGCGCCGTGTTCGCGTAATCCGAGACCCACTGCGTGCTGTAGTCGCCGTCGAACGCGCCGAGGGCCGTTCCGTCGAGCGCGGGGGGCGCGGGGTAGGCCGCCGATTCGCTGGAGACCGCGTGCAGGCGGTACTCCGTCTTGGGCACCGGCGTCAGCTCGGCGCCCACGGCGGGGACGGCGGCGACGACACCGCCGAACACGAGCGCGCTCGTCAGCACGGAGCCGACGAGGCATCGTGGTCGGGATGGTCTGGCGGGGGATCTCAGCACCATTGGTGGCCTTCCGGTCGGTGCGACGCTCCGGCGCGTCGCTGCGCATACTCGAACACTCTGAAGACGAGTGTTTGCGCAATCACCCTACGGACGTTGCTCATTCATGACAAGGTCTGACGGCAAATGCGCGCAAACAATCGTGGTGCGGTCGGTGCGGCGGATGCACGACCGCCCCGCCCGGAGACCGAGCGGTCATCGGGGCGGGGCGGTCGCTGAAGGGAGGGCGGGGCCCTCAGGTGCCGATGAACTCCTCGGTCGGCCCGAAGTCGGGCTGCTCGCGGATCTCGACGCGTGCGGGCAGGCGGTCGGTGTCGAGCACGACGATCTCGTTCTCACCGGCACGCCAGAGCGGGGCCGGCGCGTACAGCGTCTGCTGCGGCCCGCGCTCCCAGTACCGGCCGAGCAGGAAGCCGTTGAGCCACACCATGCCCTTCGCCCCGTCGGTGAAGGCGAGCCAGGCGTCCAGCGGTTCGGTGACCTCGAGCGAGGCGGAGGCGAGCCCGGCGGGATCGACGGCGCCCGTCTCGGCGTGCACCGCGCCGTCGACCGCGGGGATGCCGTCGCCGAGCATCCGGTGCGTCCAGCCGTGCTGGTAGCGGCGCCCGCCGATCACGACGCCGCCGAGGATGCCCTTACCCTGCCCGGTGAGCGGCCCGTAGTTGATGCGCCCGAGGCTCTCGACGACGATCACCACCCGCCCGCGGCCGCCCGCGGCGGGCAGCGGGAGGCTGTGCTCGCCGTCGTGCTCGAGGGTGCCCAGGCGCTCGCCGTCGAGGAAGATCGTCGCGCGATCGTGCAGCTGCAGAATGCCGATGGTCGTGTCGGCCGGGAAGACCAGGTCGCTCTCGTAAGCGACCAGTCCGTCCTCGACGCCGAGCTCTTCGAAGCTCAGCGGCTGGGGCGATTCGGCGCGCACGGGCGTCGCGGCGATCACGTCGAGCAGCGCGGCGTCGGCGCGCAGCTCGGCGGATGCCGCGGACTGCCGGCGCGGGGCATCCGGAACCGGCGGCAGCTCGCCGTCGTGGAAGCCGGCGAAGCGCTCACGCAGCGCGTGGAACTTCTCGCCCAGCGTGCCGTCCTCGCCGATCGGCGCGTCGGAGTCGTAGCTCGTGACGGTGGGCTGGATGACGCCGTCGTGGTTCGCTCCGTTCCACAGCCCGAAGTTGGTGCCGCCGTGCGCCATGTACAGGCTCACCGAGCCGCCCGCGTCGAGCAGCTCGTCGACGGTGCCCAGCGTGCTCGCGGCCGCGCGGATGTGGTGCTGCTCACCCCAGTGATCGAACCAGCCGCCCCACAGCTCGCTGCACATCAGGTGCTCGTCGTCGCGCTGCAGCGCGATCGCCCGCGGCACCCCCGTGCCGAAGGTGAAAGTGGTCATGGCGCCGGGCACGCTGCCGTGCTCGATCATGTCGGAGGTGATGCCGTCGGCGGTGGTGAGCATCTCGACCATCCCCCGCGAGCGCAGTCCGTCGCGCAGGTGGGCGAGGTACTCGGCATCCGTGCCGTACGAGCCGTACTCGTTCTCGACCTGGATCAGACGGATCGGCCCGCCGTGCGCCGCCTGCAGAGGCGCGAGCTGCGGGATCAGCTGGTCGTACCACGCGTCGACGGCCGTGAGGAAGCCGGCATCCGCGGTGCGCAGCGCGCGCGTTCGTCCGCTGAGCCAGAACGGGATGCCGCCGTTCGACCACTCCGCGCAGATGTACGGGCTGGGCCTGACGAACACGTCCAGCCCGACCTCTCCGGCGATGCGGATGAAGCGCGCGACGTCGCGCCAGCCGGTGAAGTCGTACTCGCCTTCGGTGCGCTCGTGGAAGTTCCACGCGATGTAGGTGTCCACGGTGTTCGCCCCCATGGCCGCCAGACGGCGCAGGCGGTCCTCCCATTGGTCGGGATGCACGCGGAAGTAGTGCATGGCGCCGGAGAGGATGCGGTGCGGCACTCCGTCACGGAGGATCTGGCCGTCACGCCAGGCGAGGGTGGGGGTGGACATGCAAGCTCCCGATCAAGAAGAAATGTTTGCGCTCACATTACCGCAGTTCCGGTTCGGGGAGAGGCCTGGGTTCGCGGGTCTGCACCGTTATCATTGCGGGATGTCGCCCCGTCGCCCCAGTGCGGATCCCGCACCGAATCAGGTGGATGTCGCGCGCGCCGCCGGAGTGAGCGCTCAGACCGTGTCGCGCGTGTTGGCCGGCCACCCCAACGTGCGCCCCGACACCGCCCGCCGCGTGCATGCGGCCATCGACTCGCTGGGGTACCGCATCCACGCCGCGGCGGCGTCACTGGCATCCGGTCGCACGCGCATCCTCGGCATGATCGTCGTCTCGAACGACCGCTACTCGTCGGCCGCACTCGGCGCCGGCGTCGAGAAGGCGGCCGCCGCCCACGGGTACACGGTCACGACCGCGTCCGTCTCGGATCATGCCTCCACCTCCGCTTTCCTCGAGGCGTTCGATCGCCTGGAGCGACAGGGCGCCGAAGGCGTCGTGCTGCACGTCCCGGTCGAGCTCGACAGCCCGGCGATGCGCCTGCGCACCGAGCGCACGCCGTCGACCCGCAGCCAGGTCGCGTCGCTGCAGCCCGACGCGCCGCTGGTCGTCGACCAGCACGTGATCGGCCGCCTCGCCGTCGAGCATCTGCTCGATCTCGGTCATCGCACCGTCTGGCACATCGGCGGCGATGAGTACTGGATCGAAGGACGCCACCGCCGCGAGGCGTGGGAGCAGGTGCTGCACGAGCGCGGCATCACCCCGCCGCCGCTGATCCCCGGCGAGTGGACCCCCGAGTCGGGATACCGTGCCGGTCGCACGATCGCCGCGATCCCCGACGCGACCGCCGTGTTCGTCTCGAGCGACGAGATGGCGTTCGGACTGATCCGCGCCCTGCACGAGGCGGGCCGCCGGGTGCCTGAGGACGTCTCGGTGGTCAGCGTCGACGACATCGCCCTCGCCGCCTACGCCTCCCCCGCCCTCACCACCGTGCGCCAGCCGTTCGAGGAGATGGGCCGCGCGGCCGCGCAGCGGCTGATCGCGCACATCGAGGGGACGGATGACGGTGACGGCCCAGACCTGCATCCGGAACTCATCATCCGCTCGTCCACCGCGGCCCCGGGCGCGGGCTGAGCACTGATTCGGTGCCGTGCGCCGGGTCCGCTCGCGCCCGGGTCGGCCCGAATGGTCCCCTCACCACCCGCGAGCCAGGCCTATGGGCCCAGCCGAGCACGGCCGCGTGGGCTCGGTCCCTCCTGCGGCAGACCGCCCGTCCCGGGTGGGCCCGAATGGCCCCCTCCCCGCCCACGAGGCAGCCCAATGGGCCCAGCCGAGCACTGGCGTGCGCAGCGCGACCCCGCCCACGGCGGACTCCTCTCACCGGGTCGTCCTGAATGGTCGCCTCGCCACCCGCGAGGCAGCCGTATCGGCCCAGCCGAGCACGGCGACGTCGCCGTTTCCCCGCTCACCCCCCCTGACCCGCGGTTACGCTTTCGAGATGCCGAACACGACCGCCGACATCCTCGCCGAGCTCGCCGCACTGGAAGACCCGAAGGCACGTGCGGTCAACGAACGGCACGGCGACGCACACGGCGTGAACCTGTCGAAGCTGCGCTCGGTGGCGAAGAACGCCGGCATGTCGACCGACCTGGCGCGCTCGCTCTGGGCGACGCAGGACGTCGCGGGTCAGCTGGTCGCTCTGCTCGTCGCGAAGCCGCGCCAGCTGCCGGCCGACGAGATCGACGGCATGCTGCGCTCCACCCGCAGCGCGAAGGCGCACGACTGGCTGGTGAACTACATCGCGAAGAGATCGCCGCTTGCCGAAGAGCTGCGGATGCGCTGGATGGACGACCCGGATGCCGATGCCCGCGCCGCCGCATGGTCGCTGACCTCGACCCGCGTGCAGAAGAGCCCCGACGGGTTGGATCTGGATGCCCTGCTCGACCGCATCGAGCGTGAGCTGCGCGACGCGCCGAGCCGCGAGCAGTGGGCGATGAACGAGACGCTGGCGTATATCGGCATCCATCATCCGGCGCTGCGCGAGCGCGCCGTCACGATCGGCGAGCGACTGCAGGTGCTCGCCGACTACCCCGTGCCGCCGAACTGCACGTCGCCCTTCGCCCCGGCGTGGATCGCCGAGATGGTGCGTCGCCAGGGCTGAGTTCGCCGTTCGGTGCGGAGGCCCCCGCCCCCGGGGTCGTCCCGAAGGGTCGCTTCGCCGCCCGGGAAGCAGCCATATGGGACCACCCGCGCACAGGGGTGATCGCAGCCCACCCCCGGGTGGGCGCGAAGGGTCGCCTCGCCGCCAGCGACGCAGCCATATGAGCCCACCCGCGCATCACAGCCGCGCACCGCTCAGCTCGACGAGGCGACCGAATGGGCCCACCCGGCGCGGCGCGGCTCAGGCCCGAAGCAGCGAGCGGCGGGCCGACGGGCGCGACGCCTCGGGAGCGAGCACCGCGAGCAGCTGCACGAAGGTCGTCAGCCACAGCAGCACGAGGCCGACCACGAGTCCCTCGAGCGCCGTGACCGAGAGCATCCGGAAGCCGAACGCGATCACCCCCGCGATCACCACCGTGCCGACGAGAACGATGGTCAGCACCCGCAGCGGCGCGACGTCGCGCAGCAGCAGCGTGGTCAGCACGGCCGCGGCGAGGATGAGTCCGAGGGTCGAGAACGCCGCGACCGCGTGCGCGACCCGAACCCTGTCGAGCGGCAGCAGTCCGACGGCGGCGAGCGCGAGCCCCGCTCCCGCCCAGGTCAGCACGACCGCGGCGATCTGCGGCAGTGCGCGGTCGCCGAGCATCCGGTGCAGATCACGCCCGAGGTACGAGCCGGTCGTCGCGATCAGCAGCCCCGCCACGATCACGGTGCCGTTGAACGCCCATCCCCCTGCGCCGATGCCGAGCTCCGAGAAGCTGCGCTCCCACCACGCGGAGTCGGCTGCGGTCAGCATCGCGAACAGGGTGCCGATCACCAGGAACGTCGTCAGCAGCCGCGCGATGTCCTGTGTGCTCAGGCGCACACCCATCCCGAAGGCCCAGCGCCCGGCGAGCGCCGACGCCAGCCCGGTGAACACGCCGCCGACGAGTGCGGGCAGGGTCAGCCCCCGCAGCCCCGTCGCGAGCACCTCGCCGGCGAGCAGCACGCCGAGGCCCGTGACGCCGGCGATCGCGACGGTCACGGCGACCGCGCTGAGATGCGAGACGGCGGCCTGCCACGGCGGCATGGGCGCGGTCTCGCCGGCCCGGTGCATCCGGGTGCTGACGGTGAAGGCGACCGCCGCGATCACCGCAGCCACCAGCGCGATCGGGATGATCACCGAGCCGTCGCCGCTGAACGGGCGGGCGGCTCCCCACAGCACGGCGGTGCCCACGACCGCGCCCGCAGCGAAGCAGGCCGCGGCTGCCCACAGCATCCGCTCCAGCTCGCGCAACCCGGCATCCATGCCCTCATCGAACCACTCGCGGCCGACACCCCGCCGACCCCGCGCCCGACACGCGGGACTCCGGCACGGAACACGGGCGCCGGACCGCCGACGTTCCGCGGCAGCTGCTGCACCACGACGCGCCGGCGCTACCGTTGACCCATGCGCTTTCCCGCCGCGATCCGTGCCGCACGCCGGGCTCCCCTGCTGCAGGTGCTGAAGTCGGCCGCGGCGACGATCGCGGCGTGGCTGATCGCCGGCTGGCTGATCCCCGGCCCGCTGCCGGTGTTCGCCGCCATCGCCGCGCTGCTGGTCGTGCAGCCCAGCGTCAACCAGTCGCTGTCGAAGGCGCTCGAGCGCAGCGCGGGGGTGATCCTCGGGGTCGTGATCGCCGTGCTGCTGAGCTTGCTGCTGGGCGGGCAGAGCTGGGTGGTGCTGGCCGCCGTGGTCGTCGCGCTGCTGATCGCGTGGGCGCTGCGCGCCTCGACCGGCACGGGCAATCAGGTCGCGATCTCGGCCGTGCTGGTGCTGGCTCTCGGGTCGTCGAATCCCGATTACGCGCTCGACCGGATCCTCGAGACGCTCATCGGCGCGGCCATCGGTTTCGTCGTGAACGTCGCGGTCGTCCCGCCCGTCCTGTCGGGTCCGGCTCGGCGCGACATCGGGATGCTCGGCCGCGAGCTGGCCGCATCCCTCGACCGCCTCGCCGACGCCCTGCCGACCACCCGTACGCCCGCGCAGCTGCAGGAGCTGATGCTCGAGGCGCGACTGCTTCGGCCCATGAAAGACGCCGCCGAGGCATCCCTCACGGCAGCCGAGGAGTCGCTCTCGCTCAACCCCCGCCGCGGCCGTCACCGCGACGACCTCGACCGGCTGCGGGAGCTGTTCGATCGACTCTCGCCGGTCGTCACGCAGGTGATCGGCATGACCCGGGCGTATATCGACCACTACGAGGATTCCCTCGCGACCGACCCGACGGTGCGGGCGATCGCCGAGCAGCTGCATCGGGCGGGTCACGACGTGCGGCTCGCGGTGCGGGGCTCGGAAGGCGTTCCGGATGCCCGCACCGCACCCGTCCCGGCTCTCACCACTCCCCTGGTGGTGCGCCCTCCGGCATCCGATCACTGGATCCTCGTCGGGTCGCTGATGGAGGATCTGCGGCGCATCCACGACGAGCTCAGCGACGAGACGTGAGCGAGCGGCGTGAAAGGATCGACGGATGACTGCCCTCGATCCCTCACTCGTGCGCGGCGCCGATCCGGATTCCGTCTACCTGGCGTTCGTCGAGTGGGCGGAGTCGACCGGTATCAGCCTGTACCCCGCGCAGGACGAGGCGGTCATCGAGATCGTGTCGGGCAAGAACCTGATCCTGAGCACGCCGACCGGCACCGGAAAGTCGCTCGTCGCCATCGGCGCGCACTTCGCCGCCCTCGCCGACGGACGCCGCACCTTCTACACAGCACCTATCAAGGCGCTGGTCAGCGAGAAGTTCTTCGCCCTGGTCGATGTGTTCGGCGCCGAGAACGTCGGCATGATCACCGGCGACTCGTCGGTCAACGCCGACGCCCCGATCATCTGCTGCACCGCCGAGATCCTCGCCAACCGTGCGCTGCGCGAGGGGCCGGATGCCGACGTCGGCCAGGTCGTCATGGACGAGTTCCACTTCTACGGCGATCCCGACCGGGGCTGGGCGTGGCAGGTTCCGCTGCTCGAGCTGCCGCAGGCGCAGTTCGTGCTCATGTCGGCCACGCTCGGCGAGGTGAGCGAGCTGGCGGCCGACCTCACCCGTCGGACGAGCCGTGAGACGGCCGTGGTCACGGGCGTCGAACGCCCGGTACCGCTGCACTTCTACTACGAGACCACGCCGATCCACGAGACGATCGACGAGCTGCTCTCGACCGGACAGGCGCCGGTCTACATCGTGCACTTCTCGCAGGCCGCGGCGATGGAGCGCGCACAGGCTCTGGCGAGTGCGAAGGTCGCGACCCGTGAGCAGCGGGATGCCATCGCCGAGCTCATCGGCGGATTCCGCTTCACGACCGCGTTCGGCAAGACCCTCTCACGGCTGCTGCGACTCGGCATCGGCGTGCATCACGCAGGGATGCTGCCGAAGTACCGCCGCCTCGTCGAGCAGCTCGCGCAGCGCGGCATGCTGCGGGTGATCTGCGGGACCGATACGCTCGGCGTCGGCATCAACGTGCCGATCCGCACCGTGCTGCTCACCGCTCTGACGAAGTTCGACGGCACCCGGATGCGGCAGCTGAACGCCCGCGAGTTCCACCAGATCGCCGGTCGCGCGGGCCGCGCCGGATACGACACCGCAGGCACCGTGGTCGCGCAGGCGCCGGAGCACGAGACCGAGAACATCGCCGCCGTGAAGAAGGCGGACGCCCTTCGACAGGCTCAGGGCCCCAGCAAGAAGAGCCGCAAGATCATCCGCAAGAAGGCACCAGACGGGTTCGTGTCGTGGGGCGAGCCGTCGTTCCAGAAGCTCATCGCGTCCGAGCCCGAGACGCTGACCCCGCACATGCAGATCACCAGCGCGATGATGCTCAACGTGATCGCCCGCGGCGGCGACGTGTTCGCGAATATGCGCTCACTGATATATGACAATCACGAGTCGCGCGCGGTCCAGCGGCTGCTGGCGCTTCGCGCGATCGGCATCTACCGCACGCTGCTGCAGTCCGGCGTCGTGGAGCGCGTGGACGGCACCGTGCGCCTCACCGTCGATCTGCAGCCCGACTTCGCGCTCAATCAGCCGCTCTCGCCGTTCGCGCTGGCGGCCTTCGAGCTGCTCGACCCTTCGGCCGGCTCAGGGACCCAGGGCGGTACATACGCGCTCGACATGATCTCGATCGTCGAGGCGACGCTCGACGACCCGCGGGCCATCCTCAGCCAGCAGGAGTTCCAGGCTCGGGGCGAGGCCGTCGGCGCGATGAAGGCCGAGGGGATCGAGTACGACGAGCGCATGGAGCTGCTCGAGCAGATCACGTACCCCAAGCCCCTCGACGAGCTTCTCAGCGCGGCGTTCGAGACGTTCAGCTCGTCGCAGCCGTGGATCCGCGACTTCGAGCTGCACCCGAAGTCAGTGGTGCGCGACATGTACGAGCGCGCCATGTCGTTCGGGGAATACGTCGCCTACTACAAGGTGGCACGCTCGGAGGGCGTCGTGCTGCGCTATCTGTCGGATGCCTATCGCGCGGCGTCGCAGACCATCCCCGAGCAGCTGAAGACCGACGAGCTACGCGACCTCATCGAGTGGCTGGGCGAGCTCGTGCGCCAGGTGGACTCGAGCCTGCTGGACGAGTGGGAGGAGCTGGTCGCCGGCATCGACAACGGGGCCTTCGACCGGCACGACGAGCCCGTCGTGCCGCCCGTCCCGAAGCGCCTCACCTCGAACACCCGCGCGTTCCGCGTGCTGGTGCGCAACGAGATGTTCCGTCGCGTGCTGTTCGCCGCGCGCGAAGACGTCGAGTCACTGGCATCCCTCGACCCCGACCTCGGCGCCGACGGCTGGAACGACGCCCTCGACGCCTACTTCGCCGAGCACGACGAGATCCTCACCGGCGCCGACGCCCGCAGCCCGCAGCTGCTGCTCATCGAGCAGGGCGCGCAGCAGTGGACGGTGCGTCAGATCCTCGACGACCCCGCCGGCGACCACGACTGGGGGATCTCCGCAACGGTCGACCTCGCGGCATCCGACGAGGTCGGCGAGGCCGTCATCACGGTGACCGGGGTCGGCCGGCTGTAGCGCCCCGCTCAGCAGAACGACTCGACGCCGCCCCACCCGCCGACCCAGGCCTCCACCCGCGGGTCGGGGCGCAGCGCATGGGCTCCGACAGCCGTCATCCGCCGTCGCTCGAAGGTCTCGTGGTGTCCCCAGCGCGCAGCGCGCCGCATCGCGCGACGCGCGTGAAGCGACCCCACCGGCGCACCGTCTGCGTCGACGAGGTCGACGGCGCCGAGATCTCCCGCCCCGAGGCTGTGGACGAGGTCGACGAGCCAGCCCGGTTCGAGCACGACGACGGGCCGGTTCGTGTGCCAGACCACCCGGGCGTCGACGACACCGTCCGCACCCGCGACACGCGGATCCGCTGCAAGCGCCTCCGGCACGACGTCGAGCTGCAGCGTGGCCCGGGGAAACGCCGCGAACAGCGAGTCGGCCATGATGAACAGCGCGGCGGACGAGTGCTCTCCTCGCACCCGCACCACGAGATCCGCAGCCCCGTGCAGCAGCGCGCGCGGCGACGACCCCGACACCGGGATGATCGACTGCATCCGCAGCGTCTGCGCGTTGGCGCGATCCATCCCCGAGCCCTCGCGGTCGGCCCACTCCGGGCCGTCGTGCCAGGCGACCGCGTCCGGTACGTGCGCGAACACCGCACCCGCCTGCCACATGCGATGCGCCCACTCCCAGTCCTCACCCCCGTACGAGGTGAACGTCTCGTCGAATCCGCCGACCTCGTCGAACATGCGTCGCGTGCAGGCGATCACCGCGCCGATCACGAACCGGTAGGAGCGGTCGTCGGAGTCGAGCAGATCCCCGCTGCGGGCGTACTCCTCGGCCAGCCAGGCAGGTTCCGGCAGCTCCCGCCCAGCCGCTGCCTGCACGATCGGCACGTCCGGCGCGACCGCAGAGAGATCCGCGTGGCGGCGGCGACCGACGACCACCGCCTCGGGCAGCAGCGCGGGAAGCCTGCTCAGCGCCCGCACATAGCCGGGCTCGGGCGTGGTGTCGGCGTCGAGGAAGCACAGCACCTCGCCGCTGCTCGCCCGCACCCCGAGGTTGCGGACCGCGGCCAGGCGGAACCCGAGATCCTCCTGCCGCACGAGCATCACCCCGTCGGGCACGTCGGGCTCGTCGGGCGAGCCGTCATCGGCGACGATGATCTGCAGCAGCTCCTGCGGATAATCCTGCGCGGCGAGGGCATGCAGGGTGCGCGCGAGCTGCCCGGGCTGGTCGTAGTGCGCGACGATCACCGACACGGTGGGAAGCGGATCGGGATGGATGCCGTCAAGCGAATCCCATCGATTGCCGACGACCCACCTCGCGGTCACGAAGCCCTCCCCGCCCACAGGCGGAGGTACGCCTGTGCCACGTCGGCACGCGACATGGGGAGCCGTGCGAGTCCGTGCCAGGTCGCGTCGGGGTTCGTGCACGCGCGACGCAGCGCGCCGATCAGGTCGCTCTCCCCGACGGGGTTGAGCGTGCCCGGACGCAGCGCGGCCATCTCATCGACGTAGCGATTGCGCACGGCGACCGGGCGCCGGCCCCAGCCGATCCACGAGGCGAGGGATCCGGATGCCGAGATGTGCCGGTGCGCGATCACCGGAACACTCACCGCACGCCCGCGGCGGGCGATCTCGGCGTCGTCCAGCCATCCGGTCACCTCGACCTCGACGCCGAGGGCCGCCGAGCGCCGCACGAAGGTGTCGAGCTCGGCCGCATGCCCGTCGGACGCGCGTCCCAGCACCGTGAGCGCACCGATCCCCGCGGCGGCCGCAGCCTCCGCCGCTTCGTCGTGGCCCTTGCCCGGATAGAAGAACCCGAGCACCCCGACCGACCCGTCGGGTCGCCCCCGCCCGGCGTTCTTCTCCGATTCCACCGGCAACGGGATGACCTCGACCTTCCCCGACCAGACGTCCTCCTCGCGCAGCAGCTCGCGCTCGTGCTCGCTGTTCACGAACACTGCGCCGGCGGCCGACGCAACGCGGGTGTACGCGGCGCGACGGCGAGGCCGATTCAGCTCACCGTCGGATGCCTGGGGCACATCGTGCAGGGTGACGCTCATCCGCAGGCGTGATGCGAGCGCGGCGAACGTGCGGGATGCCTGCTCGGGCGAGGCACCCCAGAGCCGGTCGGTGAAATGGGCATGCACACTGGTCCCGGCGGGCAGTCGCGCGAGCCCGTCCGCGTCGACGGTGCGCACCTCGGCGACGTCTCGAACGGCATCAGCCATGTCACGGGCGTAGACGGCGACGCCGTGGTCACCGGGGTGCACGAGCAGCAGCGGCGCGCCGGTCATGCCGCGCGCCAGACGGCCAGAAGCGCGGCGAGCCGCTCGGTCGCCGCGGCGACGAACCCGGGATGCTCGGCGTACCAGGCGAGGTGCGCCTCGCGCACCTCCGCATCGCTCACAGGCTTCCCCTCGACGATCCACTGCTCCTGCGGTTCGTCGCTCAGCGCCCACGCCTCGATCACCTCGGCAGCGAGAGGGGCGCGCACCGAGTCGAGCAGAGGCCGCCCGGGATCGACGGGTCCCTCCGCCGCCCCCAGCGCATCGAGGACGCGGGCACCGAGCGGCAGCCAGACCGCGTTGCCGGGGTGGTTCACGGTGCGCATGTGGTCGGCGGTGACCGTGTCGAACAGGTCGGACACCGCGATGTCTGTCGTCGCCTCGCGCTCACGCAGCACGTCGATCGACGCCCGTCCGACGCCGCGCACGGCGGCGGGGTCGAGCGCCGACGCCACCGGCAGTCCCGCCGCCTCGGCGAGCGTGCGCACGTCGTGGTAGGCGACGAGCGGCGGATCATCGTCGATCCCGGGCACGCGGATGGCCGCCTGGAACGGATGCAGTCCCGCGAACCGCACGGGCGGCACCGTGAGCACCCTGGCCGAGGTCGCGGCAGCCACCTGGCGCGTGCCCAGCGGAAGGTCGTGGTAGTCGTCGCGCACCGGCTGCGTGACGACCGTGTGGGCGGCAGCCGCCACCTCGTGCAGGCGCCGCGCATCGTCGGCCGTCATCTCGTGCACCGGAGGAACCCGGATGAAGCGGCGCTGCGGGGCGTCCATCACCAGCCGCAGCGATTCCGCCTGGCAGTTGCCGAGCACCACGCCGAAGCTCTCGGGAAGAGGGGCGATCCCGTAGAACTCGCCGTAGTGCCGACGTCGTCCTAGCACCGCCGCCTCGGCGGACGCAACGGTGGTGACGTCAGGCGGGGTGGGAGTCATGCTCCGAACGTATACCTCTGGATTTGTTCGTCTGACCCCGTTGCTTTTCCCGAGATCCATCACTTCGATACGCGCGCAGCGCCCGCTACACGAGGAGGAATCCATCGCCGCAACCTCTGCGCGCATCCGCGTCGCCTCCGTCCCTTCCGCACACCCGTACGTGCGGGCCATCACCGATCCCCAGCGCGTCACGCTCCTGGCAGACCCGCCCGTGCCGGGCGCACCAGCCGAGCAGTGGTGGCCGCCGGTGGCGATGACTGCGCCGTGGCTCAGCGAGAACGCCCACGAGTACGACCTGCTGCATGTGCACTTCGGGCTCGAGTCGTTCACCCCTGACGAGCTGCGCGCGGGCCTCGACGCCGCCCGCCTCGCCGGCCGCCCGGTCGTCTTCACGGTGCACGACCTCGACAATCCGCAGATCGTCGACCAGGAGCCCTATCGCGAGCTGCTCGATGTGATCGTCCCGTCGGCCGATCACCTGATCACGCTCACCCCCTCCGCGGCGGCGGAGATCGAGCACCGGTGGCGTCGTACGAGCACGGTGCTCGCCCATCCGACGCTGCTCGAGCGGACCGCCGCAGACAGCCGGGGGAGCGGTGCAGACACCGTGCGCGTCGGCATCGCGCTGCGCGACCTGCGTCCGAACATCGACGCGGAGGGAGCGGTGCGAGCAGCCGTTCAGGCAGCCCGGCTGCTCGACACGGCGGGCCAGGCGGTCGAGATCGAAGTGCTGATGAACGACCGCGTACGCGACGATCGCGCAGCGGAGCGTGTGATCGTCTCCGCCGGCGGGCATGCGGCTGTGCGGGTGCGTCGAACCCCGTATCTCAGCGACGCGGAGATCGAGGGGTGGCTCGGCGGCCTCGACCTGTTCGTGCTGCCGTATCGACACGGAACGCACTCGGGTTGGGTGGAGCTCTGCTACGACCTGGGTGTGCCGGTGGCGGGAGTTGACGTCGGCCACATCCGGTCGCAGCATCCGTCCGAGTTCTTCGTCATCGATCTCGACGACCCCCGCACGCTGGCCGCCGCGGTGTCGTGGGCCCAGCGCGCGCAGGAGCCGTCTTCTTCGAGGGCGACGCGCCTGGCGGGTCGCCGCGCCGAGCGCCACGAGCAGCGACGTGCGATCCGGGCGGCGCATGCCCGCCTCTATGCGGATGCCGTGGCAGGCGTCCCGGCGGATGCCGCCGCGGGAGTTCCGGATGCCGCCGCGGGAGTCCAGGCGTGAGGGCCGCGCAGCGCCTTCGCGTGCTCGTCGTCGCCCCCGAGCGGCATCCTCTGCGGCAGCCGCACGCCGGTGGGCTCGAAGCGGTCGTGTGGAATCGCGTGCGATGGCTGAGACGTCGCGGACACCACGTCGAGCTGTGCGCCGCCGCCGGATCGGACTTCCTCGGGTCGTGCCCCGACCTGCAGCTGCCCAGCCCTCGCTGGCGTCGTAGGCACGAGACATCCGACACCGAGAATCCGGCAGGGCACCGCGGACGGATGGCGGATGCCTTCGCCCGCGTGCGTCGACGACTGACCGATCCGCTCGACGGCGTCGATGTGGTCGACAACCACAGTCTGCACAGCGATCCGATCCTGTGGAGCCGCGACGCGGGCATCCCGGTCGTGACGACCCTGCACACGCCGCCCCTTCCCGACATGGTGAACGCGGCCCGCTCCCTGCCCCCGGCCGCGCCGCACCGCTTTCTGGCCGTCAGCCAGTACACCGCGCGAGCGTGGTCCGACGAGGGCGTCGACGCGTTCGTCTTCCCCAACGGTGTCGACAGCAGCGAATGGCGACGAGGGCGCGGCGGCGAGCAGTGGGTGTGGTTCGGCCGGATCGTGCCCGAGAAGGCTCCTCATCTGGCCATCCGGGCGGCCCGGCTCGCAGGCGCGCGCCTGCGGATCGCCGGCCGGATCGGCGACCCGCGGTACTTCGCCCGCGAGGTCGAGCCGCTTCTCGGAGACGGCGTGGAGTACGTCGGGCCGCTGCGCCAGCCCGAGCTGTGCGCTCTGGTCGGAGCGTCGTCGGTCGCGCTGGTCACCCCGGTCTGGTCGGAGCCGTTCGGCCTGGTGCTTGCCGAGGCGCTGATGACGGGCACCCCCGTGGTCGCGTTCGACGCGGGCGGTGCGAGCGAGGTGCTGGCGGGGCTGCCCGGATGCGCGGTCGTGCCCGCCCGCGATGTGCGTGCCCTCGCCGAAGCCGCGGTCTCCCTCGCCGCGCGGTCGGCGTCGCCCGTGTTCCGGGATCGGGTGCGCGCGGCTGCCTCGGCCCGCCACTCGCTCGCCCACCGCCAACGCGAGGTGGAGCGCGTGCTCACCGTCGCGGCGCACAGTCGGGTGGCTGAGGTCGGCACGAGAACGGCAGATGAGGCGGCGGTCGGCGCATGATCGGCTGGTACGTGCACCATCACGGCTGGGGTCATCTGACGCGGATGCAGGCGATCCGCCCTCATCTCGACGACGAGGTCACCGTGTTCTCGTCGCTTCCCGCTCCCCCTGATCTCGGCGACGACACCACGTGGATCCGCCTGCCTGCGGACGCGGATCCGGTGCTGACCGCGGACGGAGCACTCTGCGCCGCCCACGAGCTGGGCGACGCCACCGCCGGCGGGGCGCTGCACTGGGCGCCGATCGGGCATCCCGGCCATCAGAGGCGGCTCGCGACGATCGCCGACTGGATCGCCCGCCATCCCGTCGCCGCGTTCGTGGTCGACGTCAGCGTAGAAGTCACCGCATTCGTGCGCCTTCTCGGCGTTCCCACCGTGGTGTTCGCGCAGCCGGGCGACCGCTCCGACCGGCCGCACCGGCTCGGCCACGCCCTGGCCGATCGGATCGTGGCGCCGTGGCCGGAGGGCCTGTTCGATGCCGCCGAGCTGTCCGACCACCACGAGCGCGTCCGTCATGTCGGCGCGATCTCGCGACATGACGGGCGCACCCGCCGCCCAGCCGACGGTGCCGCCCGTCGGGCGCTGTTCCTCAGCCGCACGCTCGACGAGTCGCGACTCGCAGAGACGATCGACCTGCTGACGGCTCGGGGCTGGGTGGTCGAGACGGCCGGCGCTCGCGACGACGATCGCGTCGATGACGTGTGGCCGCTGCTCTGCCGCGCGACCGTCGTGATCAGCGCCGCCGGCCTGAACGGTGTGGCCGATCTCGCGACCGTAGGAGCGCGCGCGGTCGTGCTGCCCCAGGACCGGCCGTTCGGTGAGCAGGAGCACACGGCTCGCGTCCTGCGGGCCGCGGGCCTCGCCTCGACGGCGCCCGCCGGATCGTCGCCCGCGCAGGTGGTCGAGCTCGTGCAGCGGGCGGCGACGGCGCCCGCCGATTGGAGTGGATGGGGCGCCACCGGCGCCGCCGCGCGCGCAGCCCGCGCCATACAGGAGGTCGCCTCATGACACGGATCGCCGTGATCACACCGGTGTCGCAGAACCGCCTCGCGCACCTGCACCGCCAGCGCCGCTTTCTTCGCGAGGTGCTGCGGCCCGAGCACGACGTGGTGCGCATCGAAGCCTGGCTCGACACCGAGCCGCCGCCCCCGTTCGACGGCGCCGAGCACGTGCACGTCCCGCCCGGTCGTGACGGGATGCGGGTCGGCGCGGCGCGCAACGCCGCGGCCGAGACGGCTCTCGCGCGCGGGGTCGATCTGCTGGTGTTCCTCGACGTGGACTGCCTGCCCGGGCCCGAGCTGCTGGCGCGGTACATCACGGCGGCCGGCTCGCACCCGGACGGACTGCTCTGCGGTCCGGTCACCTACCTCGAGAGCGTGCAGCGTCCGTCGTCCCCCGACGAGCTCGAGGCGATGACCCGACCGCATCCGGTGCGCCCGAACCCGGCGACCGGTGCCGTCGAGACCGCGGATCCGACCGCGTACGACCTGTTCTGGTCGCTCTCGTTCGCCGTCACGCCTGCGACGTGGCGGCGGCTCGGCGGCTTCGACGAACGGTACGAGGGCTACGGCGCCGAAGACACCGACCTCGGCCGACGTGCGCGCGCGGCGGGCATCCCGCTGCACTGGGTGGGCGGAGCGCACGCGTACCACCAGTGGCATCCCGCCGGCACTCCCCCGTGGCGTCACCTCGACGACATCCTGCGCAACGGCGCCCTGTTCGCCGAGCGGTGGGGTACCTGGCCGATGGGCGGCTGGATCGACGAGTTCGTCGCGGCGGGCGCGATCGAACCCCACGACGGCGGCTACCGCCGAACGGCTGGTTGACCGCCGTCGCGCGGAAAGCACCCCGTGCCGCCGCGGGATCCTGTGGATCCGGTGGCAGCACGGGGTGCCTGCGCACGCTGCGGGCGACGCGCCGTCAGGGTGTCAGCCGAGCAACTTCCAGGCGCCCGGGCGCTTGCACGAGGGCTTCGCGACCGGCTCGTCGCCGCGGGTCCACCAGCGCGCCTCGTAGCGGTGTCCGTCGTGCACGACCACGTCGCCGGCGAGGAACACCCGCGTCGACGTCCACAGCACGTCGCCGTCGGTGTTCACCGCGATCTCCTGCCAGGCGCCGGTGGCCTTCGAGCCCGGCTTCTCGCCGCGCGTCCACCAGCCCGCCTGCCAGAGCCTGCCCTGGTAGGTGACCCGGTCGCCCGTGAGGTACACCGATCCGGATGCCCAGAGCGGTGCGATCGGCAGGGTCAGCTCGCTCGCCTCTGCCTGAGCGGTGACGTCGAGGCTGCCGTTGGATGCTGTTGCGGCGAACCCGTCGGCCGAGACCTTCCCTGCCGCGATGTCGTCGACGGTCAGCGTCACGACCTCGGGCTCGAGCTGCCCGGTCGCGCCCTTCGCGAGGCCGCCCAGCTCGTCGCCGTCGGCCACGACCTCGTCCAGCACGACGTTGCCGGTGTTGCGCACCGAGCGCGTCCAGGTGACGGTGTCGCCGGCATCGGCGACGCCGGTGCCGTTGGCATCCGTCCACTCGCCGCTGACCGAGCCGGCGAGCGCCGGGGCGCGCGTGATCACGTCGACCTCTCCGCCGGTGACCGCGATGTCCTTCGCGGTCTGACCCGCGGCCTCCAGCCGCCAGGTGGTGTCGGCGGTGAAGTAGCCACGGTCCACGTCGTCCTGCGTCACGGTGTGACGCGGGGTGGCGCAGGTGTACCCGCCGTCCTTCGGCAGGTTCTGGTAGCGGCAGTTTCCGGCTCCCGGCGCCACGAACGGCGCGAACGGACCGGCGACGGGCGCCACGGTGACCGTGCCGGGAGTCGCGTTGTCGACCCGGAACGAGTACGGCACCTGCTCGCCGACGGCGTACGGGTCGGCAGTCAGGTCGCGGCCGGTGTCGGTGCGCTGTCCGCTGATCTCGGCCGAGAGCAGGCCGTCGCGCAGCAGAACCGCCGCGCCGGTGTGGCTCACCGTGACGGGCGCGAGGGAGCCGCCCGTGATCGTGAACGAGAACTCGGGAGCGAACCAGCCGCGGTCGATGTCCTCCTGGGTCAGCGTGCGGCGCGGAGTGGTGCAGTTGTACGAACCGCCCACGGCCAGGTTCTGCCAGCGGCACGCGGTCGGCGCGAAACCGGTCGTGAACGTGTTAGCAGCCGGGGTGAGCGTGCTGACCACGTTCGAGGTGCCGACGACGCGCACGGTGAACGCGAGCTGCTCGCCCGCCGTGTACGGGTCGGCCACCACGTCACGGGCGGGCGAGGTGCTCGTCACGCTGAGCGTCGCCCCGAGCTTCGCGTTCAGCGGCAGCTGCAGCGTGGCCGTGCCCTGGCTGACCCGGCCGTCCGCGGCGGTGAAGGCGGCCTGCAGGCGCTGCGCGCCCTCGGCGCCGGCGGGCGCGGTGACCGTCACGTCGACCGTGACGCTGGCGCCGGGTGCGAGGGCGGTGACCGCGGCGTCGGATGCCGTCCAGCCGGCCGGTGTGTGGAATGACACGGTGCCGGTGAGCGCTGTGTCCTCCTGGTTCGCGACCGTCACAGGCACGGTCTTGGCGACGCCCGGCTGCAGCGCCGTCTCGGGCACCGAGACCGGTGCGCAGACCGCGTTGAGCCATGCCTGGTCGAAGGACGAGAACCGGATCTGGTCGGTGTAGTTGCCCTCCCACAGCACGCCGACGCGTCCGTCGCCGATCGCCGTGGCCGACGAGTAGCCGAAGAAGCCCGGCTTCAGCGTGCGCAGGCCCGGCCACGTCTCGCCGTCGTCGCACGAGAGGCGCACGGCGCCGTTCACCCGGTCGCCGTTGGCGCCGTTGTTGGAGTTCGTGAAGATCAGCTTGCGGGCATCCGCGCTGCCCTGCGGGGCATCCGGGTGCAGCCGCGTGATCGAGGCGTTGTTGGTCGGGTCGGGCAGTTCGGCGTCGCGCGTCACCGCGCCGTACGTCGCGCCGCCGTCGGTCGAGATAGCGACCTTGCGCTGGCGCCCGTTCGAGCTGTCTCGCGAGTTGAGCATGACGCGGCCGTCCGAGAGCTCGACGGTCTTGTTCTCGTCCATGCCCGTGCCGACGAAGGCGCCGCGCTGCCAGGTCGCGCCGTGGTCGTCGGAGTACACCGAGTACGCCTGGATGGCCTCGCTGCCGTCGGCCTGGCGCACGTGCGCGGCGTACTGCTGGATGAGACGCCCGGCGTGTGCACCGTAGCGCAGCTGGATGCCCTCGCCCGAGGTCGCGAACACGCCGCGCACGTCACCCGCGACGGGCTGGTACGTCCCGTTCACGACCGTGCCGCTGGCGGGCTTGACGACGTCGGTGATCAGCTCGGGCTCGCTCCAGGTGACGCCCTGATCGTCGGAGTGGATGACGGCGGCGCTGATGATGTTGCGGTCGGCGTCGTCGTTGCCGTAGCGGCTGCCCTGGAAGCTGACGTCCTTCGAGTAGACGAAGAAGGCGAACACCCGGCCGGTCTCGTGATCGACGACGTAGCTGGGGTCGGAGTAGCCGTACTTGGGCGCCGCGGCGTCACCGGCCGCGATGATCTGCAGATCGCTCCACGTCCTGCCGTTGTCGGTGGAGCGGCGCTGGATGATCGAGTTCGGGTTCGGCGCGTCGGCGGCGCTGCCCGGGCGCGCGTCCCACGAGGCGAGGATCACACCGTCGCCGAGGTGGGCGAGCGCGGGGATGCGGTAGAAGAAGTTCTCGGCCGTGCGGTCGGCGCCGAGGTTCTGCTCCTGATAGCTGCCCGGCGGCAGGGTCGGGTCGGCGAGGTAGCCGGGGGCGGGTGCCGCGAAGGCGGCCTGCGCCGGGATGCTGAGCGCGAGCGCCAGCGCTCCGACGACGGAGGTGAAGAGCATCCTGCCCCGCCGGGAGTGGCGGAACGAGGACTCGGTACGGCATTGCATGGACAGGCCTTTCTGTTCGTGCGGGGGAGGGTCTGGTCAGGGCGCGGCGGCCGAGAGCACCTGCAGGTGGCGCTCGGCGACGCGCAGCACCTCGGCTGCGGTGGTCGCGTCGGGGCGCCGGCTCACCTTGAGTCCCAGCGACGGCGCGTCGCCGGCCGCGCGCACGGCGGCGTGCAGGCGGTCGTCGGTGAGCAGCGATTCGGCGTCGGGGTCGAGGGATGCGAAGGGGTGGTGGGCGTCGATCCACGGCCCGCTGTACGGGCCCTCGCGGTCGGACGCTCCGGAGAGCACGAGCGCATCGAGCAGCCCGCTGTCGGCAGCGGCCGCGATCTGCTCGGCGACGGCGTCGGGGTCGCGCAGCTCGATCGCCGAACGGCCCCAGTTCATCCAGAGCCCGACGTCGGCACCGGATGCCCGGATCGCCGAGATCTCACCGTGCAGCGGCAGGAAGCCCTTCTCGGGGGTCTGACCCGGCACGTGCGCATCGCAGTGCTCGATCACCAGGCGGGCACCCGACCAATCGAGCTCGCCCAGCTCGGCGAGCGAGCGCGCCAGCGCGTCGGCATCCGCCTCACCCCGCGGCGCGGTGTGCAGCTCGACGACGGCGACGTGCGCGGCGCTGTGCGAGCTGATGGTCGCGACGTCGGCGGCGACGCGCCGCAGGTCGGCGATCGCCGCCCGACGGCCGTCGTCATCGGCCGAGGCGATGCCGTATCCCGGCGTCGCCAGGCGGCGCATGACGAACGGCAGCGGCGTGAGGGCGAGCGCGACGGCGGGCGCGTTGGCGAGGAACCAGTCGGCGTCGTGCGGGTGGATGCCGTCGATCCACGGCACCTCGAGCGCCGCGACGCCCGGCAGCTCGGCGAGCCCGTTCAGCACGTCGTCCTCGACAGCCGGGTCCCAGTTCGCGAACGCGGGCGACAGCGGATACGCGCTGACGACCACCGGACGGGGCATCAGCCCGCGGTCCGGTCGGCGCCGGCGACCGCGCCGGCGAACCAGGAGGTGATCGTCGAGGGGTGGGTGATCGCCGTGCCCACGCACACGGCGAACGCGCCGGCGCTGATGGCCGCCGCGGCCTGGGCGGGCGTGTGCAGGCGGCCCTCGGCGATGACCGGACGCTCGCACGCCTCGGAGATCAGCGAGATGAGCTCGAGATCGGGGCCGTCGGTCTTCGGGCGCTCGCCGGTGTACCCCGACAGCGTGGTGCCGAGGAAGTCCGCGCCGGCCGCCTCGGCGGCGATCGCGTCGTCGAGCGACCCGCAGTCGGCCATGATCAGCACGTCGCCGTGCGCGCGGATGCCGGCGATGGTCTCTGCGAGCGTCAGCCCGTCAGGGCGGGCCCGGCGGGTGCCGTCGATGGCGACGACATCGGCTCCGGCATCCATCACCGCGCGTGCGTGATCGAGGGTCGGGGTGATGAAGACGTCGTCGTCGCCGTCCTTCCACAGGCCGACGACGGGCACGTCGAGATCGGCGACCGCGCGGATGTCGGCGATCCCCTGCACCCGGATGCCGGCGGCTCCACCGACGATCGCGGCCTGCGCGACCTGCGCCATGGTGCGCGGGTCGCGCATCGCCTCGCCGGGGTAGGCCTGGCACGAGACGATCAGGCGGCCGGCGAGCCGCTCGGGGATATCGGTGAATCGCATCAGTTCCTCCATGCGGATGCCGCGGCTCCGCGCAGCGGGGCGTCGTCGCCGAGGGCTCCCGGCAGGATGGGTGTGGTCTGCAGCGCGTCGATCGCCTCGGCGCGATAGGCGGCGAGCATGGGATTCCACCACGCCTCGCCGATCCGCGGAACGCCGCCGGTCACGACGATCCGCTCGGGGTCGAGCAGCGATGCCGCGCCCGCGAGGGCGCGCCCGACGGCTGCGGCCGAGTCGGCGATGGCCTGCAGGGCGCGCTCGTCGCCCGCGGTCGCCGCCGCGGCGACGCCGCGGGAGTCGAGCACGGCGGGATCACCGCCGAGCCACAGGTAGTGCCGGTGCAGTCCGATGCCGGCGCCGATGGCCTCGAGGTGGCCGATGCGTCCGCACGGGCAGCGCAGATGATCGGCGCCTCGGATGGGCAGGTGCGCGAGCTCGCCGCCGACGTGGTGCGCGCCGCGCAGCGGGCGGGAGTCGACGATCACTCCGGCGCCGATCCCCGTGCCGACGGCGACGATCAGGGCACTCGAGGCGCCCGCGGCCGCGCCATGCCGGAACTCGCCGGCGGCGTGCGCGTCGACGTCGTTCTGCACGGCGACGACGGCGCCCTCGACCAGGCGGTCGGCGAGCCCCGCGCGCACGCGCGCCGAGACGTCGGTGCCCGGCCAGTCGGCGAACGTGTCGGTCGACGACACGATCGTGCCGGTGCGGGCATCCACGACACCGGCGGTGCCGATGCCGACCCCGTCGAGCATCGTCCGCTCGCCGGACGCGGCATCGGCCGCGTCGAGCAGCGACGTCGCGAGGGCCAGGATGGTGCCGATCACGGCATCCGGCCCGTCCGCGGCGCGACTCGGCGCGACGCGCGTCGCGAACGGCACGTCGTCCCGGCCGGCGAGCGCGGCTGCGGTCTTCGTGCCGCCCACGTCGACGGCCAGGACGACCTCTGACATCAGCGCGTCGCGGCCGGCAGCAGTCCCACGCCGGCGAGCACGCCGCCGACCTTCTCGACGGCCTCGCCGTCGAGCGGGGTCACGGTGTGCGCCATGGTCGCGTGCTCGATCAGACCGCGTGCCTTCATCGCCGCCTTGAACGCGCCGACTCCGGTCGCGTCGCCCGAGAGGCCGGTCGGCTGGAAGACGATGTCGAACATGCGGTTGATGCGCTCCTGCTCGCTGCGCGCGGTGTCCCAGTCGCCGCGGCGGGCGGCGTCGAACAGCCGCACGTAGCCCTCGGCCTCGACGTTCGCCGCACCGGGCACCACGCCGTCGGCGCCGGCCAGCAGCATGGCGTCCACGACCATCTCGTGGCCGGTCAGCAGCTGCAGCGGACGGCCGGCCGCCTCGTTGGCGGCGATCAGGCGGCGGAAGCCGACGTCGTCTCCCGACGAGTCCTTGACGCCCGCGATGACGCCCTCGGTGCCGAGCTGGATCAGCAGTTCCAGGCCGAGCTTCTTGTGCACGCGTACGGGCACGTCGTACGCCCACAGCGGCGCGTCGATCGCGGCGGCGATGGTGCGGAAGTGGTCGGCGATCTCGTCCTGCGAGTTCAGCGTGTACAGCGGCGCGGTGGTGACGATCGCGTCGGCACCGGCATCCACGAGCCGGCGGGCGGTCTCGATGATCCGCGGTGCGGTGAGCTCGATGGCACCGGCGATGATCGGCACGCGGCCTGCGTTCGCGGTGGCGATGGTCTTCAGGATGGCCACGCGCTGGTCGTCGGTGAAGTACGCCGTCTCGCCGGTCGAGCCCAGCGCGAACAGGCCGGCGACGCCGGCGTCGACGAGGTACTCGACGAGGCGGGTGAGCGAGGCGTGGTCGACGGTGTGGTCGGGCAGCAGCGGGGTGGCGACAGGGGGGACGATGCCGGCGAAGGCGGGGGATGCAGAGGACATGAGGTTCCGGTTCATTCGTTAGTGGGATGCGGGCGCGAGCAGCGAGGGCGCGGCGCCGAGCAGGGTGCGGGTGTAGTCGTCGGAGGGGTTGTCGAAGATGCTGGCCGCATCGCCGAACTCGACGACCCGGCCGCGGTTCATCACGGCGATCTCGTCGGAGAGGTAGCGCACGGTCTGGATGTCGTGCGAGATGAAGACCATGCCCAGGCCGAGCTGATCCTTGAGGTCCGTGAGCAAGTTGAGGATCTGCGCGCGCACCGAGACGTCGAGCGCCGAGGTCGGCTCGTCGGCGATGATCACCTGCGGGTCGAGCACGAGGGCGCGCGCGATCGCCACGCGCTGCCGCTGGCCGCCGGAGAGCTGGCCGGGCAGGGCGTCGAGGGCGGATGCCGGCAGGCCGACCAGCCCGAGCAGATCGCGCACCTTGCGCTGCCGCGAGGCCGGGTCTCCCAGGCCGTGCACCTGCAGCGGATCCAGCAGCGCGTCACGCACGGTCATGCGGGCGTTCAGCGCGGTGGCCGGATCCTGGAACACGACCGAGAGGATGCGGCCCAGCCGCTTGCGCACGGCGGGCGTGAACGAGCGCACCGGCTCACCGGCGAACACGACCTGCCCGCTGGTGGGCTTCTCGAGCCCGATCAGCACCTTGGCGGACGTCGACTTGCCCGAACCGGACTCGCCCACGATGCCGAGGGTCTGACCGCGCTTGACGGTGAGCGAGACGCCGGCCAGCGCGTCGACGTAGTTCGGCTTGAACAGCGTCGAGGTGCGCGTGCGATAGCGGACGTGCACGTCCTTCAGCTCGATGACGGGTTCGCTCATCGCCCTGCTCCGATCGGCTCGACGGGCGCATCGTCGGGATGCGCGGAGTAAAAGTGCTCGGTGCCGGCGATCTGCCGGCGCACGGGAGTGACTCCGGCGTAGCGCGCGGGATCCGACGAGCGCGGGGCGAAGCGGTCTCCGCGCGGGAAGTCGCGCGGCGACGGCACGACACCCGACACCTGGTGCAGGCGGTCGGAGCCGGCTTCGATCGAGAGCACCGCGCCCAGCAGGCCCTGGGTGTACTCGTGCACCGGCTGGGTGAGCACCTCGCGCGTCGTGCCCTGCTCGACCACTTGACCGGCGTACATGACGGTGATCCGGTGAGTCAGCTCGGCGACGAGAGCGAGGTCGTGCGAGACGAAGATCATCGCGAAGCCGAGCTCGCGCTGCAGCCGCATGAGCAGCTCGACCACCTGCGCCTGCACGGTGACGTCGAGCGCCGTGGTGGGCTCGTCGGCGATCACCAGGCGCGGGTCGCGGGTGAGCGCCATCGCGATCAGCACGCGCTGGCGCTGTCCGCCGGAGAGCTCGTGCGGGTACGAGGCGAGGGTGCGCTTCGGGTCGAGGCCGACCAGCTCGAGCAGCTCTTCGGCCGTGCGGGTGCCGCCGCGGCGGGTGAGCTGCTTCATCTGCGCGCGGATGAGCATGGCCGGGTTGAGCGAGCTCAGCGCGTCCTGGTAGATCATCGCGATGTCGTGCCCGCGCAGCGCGTTGCGCTGTGCGGGATCCATCTGCAGCAGGTCCTCGCCGTCGAACATGATGCGTCCGCGCACGTTCGCCTTCGGGTCGAGCAGGCCCATGATCGCCAGAGAGGTGATCGACTTGCCGCAGCCCGATTCACCGACCAGCGACATGGTCTCGCCCGGGCGCACCGTGAAGCTGACGTGATCGACCACGTCGACGTCACCGTGCCGCGGGAACGAGATGCACAGGTCCTGCACCTCGAGCAGCGGCGCGTCATCGCCGGTGTAGACCATCCGGTCGGTGCGGGCGAGCTCACGTGTGCGCAGCTCGGCGAGACGCTCGGCGAGGGGCACCACGGGCGTCTGCGGAGCCCGCAGCTCGGGCACGCCGCTGGGCACCGACAGGTTCACCGAGGTGTCGACGGTGCGCACGACGTGCGTGTCGTCGAAGCCGGCGCGCTCGAGGTCGGTGGTCGACTCCTCGGTGCCCGCAGCGTCGGCGGTGATCTTGCGCGCCCGCGGCGAGACCATCGCGTCGGTGAGGCCCTCGGAGAGGATGTTCAGGCACAGCACCGTGATCATGATCAGGATGCCGGGGAAGAACGTCGCCCACCACGCGCCGGACATCAGCAGGTTGCGTCCGGCCGCGATGACGTTGCCCCAGCTGGGCTCGGGGTCGGGAACACCCGCCTGCAGGAACGACAGCGAGGCTTCGAAGACGATCGCGTCCGCGACCAGGACGGTGGCGAAGACGAGCACCGGTGCCATCGCGTTGCGCGCGACGTGCTTGATGATGATGCGCGGGGTGCGCGCACCCATCACCCGCACCGACGAGACGTAGTCCTCGCCGTACTGGTCGAGCACGTTGGCGCGCACGATGCGGGTGAGCTGCGGCACGTACAGGAACGCGATGGTCAGCACCAGCACGGGCAGCGACTTGCCGAACACCGCGACGAACACGGCCGCGAGGGCGATGCCGGGGAACGACATGATGACGTCCATCACGCGCATCAGCGTCTCGGACACCCACTTGGGTGCCGTGGCGGCGATGGTGCCGAGCACGCAGGCGACGGCGAGGGCGACGAGTGTCGCACCGAGACCGATCACCAGCGAGTATCGGGCGCCGAAGACGAGGCGCGAGAAGATGTCGCGGCCCTGTCGGTCGGTGCCGAAGATGTGGTCGCCGCCGGGGGCCTGCACCGGGCTGCCCGAGGCGAGCGGGTCGAACGCCGTGACGAGCGGGGCGAACACGGCCGCCAGCGCGATGATCGCCAGGATGGCGATGCAGATGAGGGATCCGACCGACAGGCCGCCGAAGCGCAGGCCGGGAGCGGAGAGTCGTTCAGTGAGTTTGCGTCGCATGGGTCACACCGCCCGGATTCGGGGATTGATGAGCACGTACAGGAGGTCGACGATGATGTTGATCACGACGAAGGCGAGGGCGACGGCGAGCGTCACGCCCTGCACCAGGTTGGGCTCGTTGTTGGTCACGCCGTTGAGGATGAGCGTGCCCATTCCCGGGATGGCGAAGATGATCTCGATCACGACCGCGCCGCCCAGCAGGTAGCCGATGCGCAGACCGAGCACGGTCACGGGGGTGATCAGGGCGTTGCGCAGCACGTTGCGACCGACCACGACCACGCGGGGGATGCCCGCGCCGAGGGCGGTGCGCACGTAATCCTTGTCGAGCTCCTCGACCATCGAGGTGCGCACGACGCGCGACAGCTGGCCGATCACCGGCACGGCGAGGGCGACCGCGGGGAGGGTCATGCGGGCGAGCCAGGCGGAGGGGTCGGTCCAGAAGTCGGGCAGCGGACCGGATGCCGGCAGCACGCCGAGTCCGAGGGTGAAGACCTGGATGAGCAGGATGGCCAGCCAGAACGACGGCGTCGAGAGTGCCGCCACGCCGAAGAAGCGGATCACCTGGTCGGGCCAGCGGTCGCGATACACGGCGGCGATGATGCCGATCGCGAAGGCGAGCACCACGGCGATGATGAGGCCGAAGAACGTCAGCGAGAGGGTGACGGGGAATGCGCGGGACACCTCGTCGATGACGGGGAGGCTGCGCGCGGAGTAGGTGCCGAGGTCGCCCCGGAACAGTCCGGCGAGGAAGCCGAAGTAGCGCGCGAGCAGCGGCAGGTTGAGCCCGTTCTTCTCACGGTATGCCTCGAGGGCCTCGGGCGAGGCGGTCTCGCCGAGTGCGACCCGGGCCTGGTCGATGGGCGAGAAGGACATCACGAAGAACACGAGGAACGTGATGCCCAAGATCATCACGGGCAGCTGCAGAAGCCTGCGGCCGATGAGACTGAGCGTGCTGGACACGGGGGGCCTTCTTGTTCGAGAGGGATCTCCGGGCGGCGCGGCTCGCGCGCCGCCCGGAGGAGGGTCACTTGGCTGCGACCCCGACGTCGAGGAACGACAGGCCGGTGGTCGGAACCGGCTTGAAGCCGACCAGCTCCTGGTCGCTCCACGCGGTGGGCAGCTTGCGGTGGAACAGCGGGTAGAGCACGGCCTGCTCGGAGAGCAGGTCGAACGCCTTGTTCCAGGTCTTCTGCTGCTCGTCGCCGGTCTGCTGGACGGCCTGGTCGAGCAGACCGGTCAGCTCAGCGTACTCAGGCGAGTCGGCCCATGCCGTGCGGGTCTTCGACCACACGTTGTCGCCGTACCACCAGTTCATCAGCAGGTCGGGGTCGACGCCGAAGACCGACGGGTCTCCGGGGGCGACGGCGACCGTGTAGTCGCCGGAGTCGACCTTCTCGTACATGGCCGCGGACTGGCCGATCTCGAGCGTGGTCTTCACGCCCACGGCATCCAGCGATTCCTTGATCAGCGGAGCGACCTCCTTGACCCAGCCGGTGTCGGTGGTCAGAAGCGTGATCGACAGGTCAGAGGCGCCGGCCTCGTCCAGCAGCGACTTCGCCTTCTTGGGGTCGTAGGTGTAGACCGTCGACGCCTTGTTGTAGTTCTTGTAGTTCTCGGGCAGGAACGACGTGGCGGCGGTGGCGTTGCCGAGCATGCCGGTCTCGATGATCTTGTCCATGTCGAGCGCGTAGTGCAGCGCCTGACGCACCCGCGGGTCGTCGAACGGCTTCGCCTTGGTGTTGAACATCATGAACAGCAGACCGAACGACTGCACGCTCTCGACCTCGGCGGCCGACGCGAGCGAGTCGACGTCGATGTAGGGCACGTCCTCCATGGCCTGGATGGTGCCGGTCGACATGGCGGTCACACGGGCCGAGGGGTCGGCCAGCAGGTTCCAGTTCATGCCGGCGGCGAGGGCCGGGTGCGGGCCGTTGTAGTCGTCGTAGCGCTCGAAGACGATCTTGTCCTCGGGCACGGCCGAGACGAGGGTGTAGGGGCCCGAGCCGACGGGCTTCGAGGCGAATGCCTCGGGGTCGGCCTCGACGACGGCCTTCGGCACGATCTTCACGACGCCGAGGCGGTCGTTGATCAGCGAGAACGGGTAGTCGGTGGTGATCTGCACGGTGTCCTCATCGACGGCGGTGACCGTGTCGATGAAGTCGATGAACGAGAGGAACAGCGAGTTGTTCGCCGGGTCGAGCACGCGCTGGTAGCTGAAGACGACGTCGTCGGAGGTGACCGGGTCACCGTTCTGGAACGTCGCACCCTCGCGGATGTCGATCTCGTACGTGGTGTCGTCGACCTTCTTGGGGAGGTCGGCGGCAAGTGCCGGCGCGGGCTTCTGGCTCACGGGGTCGAGGTCGACCAGGCCCTCGAAGATGTGCCAGTTCGCCGAGACGGTGACGGCGCCGGAGGCGACCATCGGGTCGAAGCTGCCGCTCAGCGAGTACGAGATGCCCGCCTCGATGGTGGCGTTCGGGTCGACCTTGCCGGGCTCGGCGCCGGCGTCATTCTTTTCGGGGGCTGCGGCACCGCAGCCGGAGAGCGCGACGGCGACGGCGATCGAGCCGGCCAGCGCCGCCCCGAATCGGGTCCCGCGCCTGCGAGGGATGTAACGGGTCATGTGATGCTCCAGTTTCGGGAGGGACGACATCGTCGGGACATCAGATGTCTGATGTACTATAAACACAGATGGGTGACGTTCTCAACAGCAGTCACCCGTTCGTGACAATGAGATGATCGACCTGACGTGAGAGGAAGTGCGAGTTGATCCCGACCCGATCTCGTGCGTCCCGCATGCGCCGCGCGACGACGGCGGATCAGATCAAGCAGCTCATCCTCACCCGCAGCCTGCGCCCCGGTGACCCGCTGCCGACCGAGTCCGAGCTGTGCGAGACGCTCGACGTGTCGCGTTCGTCGGTGCGCGAGGCGATCCGCACCCTGTCGACGCTCGACATCGTCGATGTGCGCCACGGACACGGCACGTTCGTCGGCGAGATGTCGCTCGATCCGATGGTGGAGGCGCTCGTGTTCCGCGGTGTGCTCTCACCCGAGGGGTCGCTGCAGGCGCTCCGCGAGGTCGTCGAGGTGCGCCTCGCGCTCGACCTGTCGATGGCCGAGCGCGTCGTCGAAGCGGGCACGGCCGAGAGCGGGCATCCGGCGCTCTCCGATCTCGTCGACGAGATGGTCGACAAGGCCGGCCGCGGCGAGAACTTCCTCGAGGCCGATCGCGCCTTCCACACGCAGCTGTTCGCCCGCACCGGCAACCACCTGGTCGGCCAGCTCGTCGGTGCCTTCTGGGACGTGCACACGGCGGTGCTGCCGCAGCTGAAGATCGCTCCCCCGGCCGACATCGAGAGCACCGCGAAGGCGCACGGCGACATGCTCGACGCGGTGCGCGCCGGAGACGTCGAGGCGTATCGCCGAGCCGTGATCGAGCACTACGCGCCCCTGCAGCGGGTGCTCGCCCAGTCGTCCTGACCGCGACCGCGTCGTCCCGCGCATCCGCCGTCGCGTCTGCCCACGTCGGGGCATCCGCCGCGCGATGCCCCCGTCGCGCGATGCACTCCGGGGAACGTAACGCCGGTCGGGGGTCGGGCAGCCCGTCAGCCGCCGGGCCGGTCGGGTCACCAGGGGCTGGGTCGGTAGTCCTTCAGGAACACGCCCTGCAGGTCGACGCCCGCCTCGCCCTGCACGATCGGGTCGTACACGCGGGCGGCGCCGTCGACGAGGTCGAGCGGGGCGTGGAAGCCTTCTTCCGCCAGGCGCACCTTCGTGAAGTGCGGGCGCTCGTCGGTGATCCAGCCGGTGTCGACGGCGGTCATCAGAATGCCGTCGGTCTCGAGCATCTCGCCGGCGCTGGTGCGCGTCAGCATGTTGAGTGCGGCCTTCGCCATGTTGGTGTGCGGATGCCCTGGACCCTTGTACCGGCGGGAGAACTGGCCCTCCATCGCCGAGACGTTGACGATGTACTTGCGGCGCGCGGTCGACGCCGCCATCGACGCCCGCAGCCGGCTGATCAGCAGGAAGGGCGCCGTGGTGTTGCACAGCTGCACCTCGAGCATCTCGAGCGGGTCGACCTGCTCGACCGACTGCACCCAGCTGTTCACGCGGTTCACGTCGGGCACGAGGCCGCCCGCGTCGATCGCCGTGCCGTCGGCGTGCTTGACGAGCGACGACGAGCCTGGCGCCATGGCAAGGCGTGCGAGGTCTTCCGCCGTGAGCGCCTGCCCGCCCTGCTCGGCGACCGTGCCGCCGAGGGCTGCGACCGACAGCAGCGGATGCGCGTCGACCGACGCCTGCAGCGCCTGCGGGTGCGGGTCGGCGGTGTGCCCGAAGGTCTCCATCTCGGGCAGCGGTCCGTCGGGCAGGGGCTGCAGTTCGGCATCCGCCAGCAGCGAGTACGCACCCGGCGAGCGCCGTACGGTCTGCGCCGCGTTGTTGATGAGGATGTCGAGCGGCCCCTGGGCCGCGACCGAGTCGGCGAGGCCGATCACCTGCGCAGGGTCGCGCAGGTCGATGCCGACGACCCGCAGCCGGTGCAGCCAGTCGGAGGCATCCGGCAGCGACGAGAACCGACGCACCGCATCGCGCGGGAAGCGGGTCGTGATGGTCAGGTGCGCGCCGTCGCGCAGCAGGCGCAGGGCGATGTGCATGCCGATCTTCGCGCGCCCGCCGGTGAGCAGGGCGCGTCGGCCGGTGAGGTCGGTGCGGGCGTCGCGCTTGCCGTGGCTGAACAGGGCGCACTCCGGGCACAGCTGGTGGTAGAACGCATCCACCCGGGTGTACGGCTGCTTGCAGATGTAGCAGTTGCGGGGCTTGAGCAGTTCACCGGCGCTGGGCGCGTCGGTCACCCGCGAGCTGAGGTCGAGCCCGCGGGTCTCGTCGTCGATGCGGTCGGGCGCCCCGGTCGCGGTGCGCGCGACGACGGCCTTGTCGGCCTCAGCGATGGCATCCCGGATCTCCTTGCGGCGCGCGCGCTTGACGGCCTTGAACATGTTGGCGGTGGCGCGGCGGACGGCGAGGTAGTCCGGATGCTGCTGATCGACCTCATCGAGCGAGGCGAGCACCCGCAGGGTGGTGGCGAGGTCGTCGGGGTCGATGCCGGAGGCGGACAGCGAGGGGACATCGGTCATTAGGCTGATTCTACGCGGCCCAGCTGTGACCCCCTGGGCGTTGTCGGCACCCCGGCGTAGGGTCGGCACATGAGCACCTTCTCTCCTGCGGACCCGTCTGTTCGCCAGGGCATCGTCCCCGGTTATCTGCTGGCGCAGCTGGCGAGATCCGAGCGCTACCCGCACGCCGCTCGCGCCGCGAGGCAGACGCTCATCGCCGGCCGCCCCGCCTTCCACGCGGCGCTCCAGCTGTCGATCGACGAGAGCGGCGCACTCGTGGCCGAGGTGACGTCGGCTCCCACCCGCACGATCTTCGACGCGCAGAACACCGAGACCCTCCCGGGCGTGATCGTGCGCACCGAAGACGACGCGCCGGTCGCCGACGCCGCGGTGAACGAGGCGTTCGACGGGCTCGGGGCGACGTTCCAGATGCTGCTCGACGCGTTCGAGCGCGACTCGCTCGACGGCCAGGGGGCACCGTTGAACGCGACCGTGCACTACGGCGAGGACTACGACAACGCCTTCTGGGACGGTTCGCGCATGGTGTTCGGCGACGGTGACGGCGAGGTGTTCGTCGGCTTCACCCGATCGGTCTCGGTCATCGGACACGAACTCGGTCACGGTGTGATCCAGAGCACGGCGGGACTCGTCTACCGCGATCAGTCCGGCGCGCTGAACGAGTCGATCGCCGACGTGCTGGGTGTCCTGACCGAGCAGCACCTGCGCGATCAGACCGCCGATCAGGCGTCGTGGCTGGTCGGCGAGGGCATCTTCACGGATGCCGTGCAGGGGCGGGCGCTGCGCTCGATGCTCGAGCCCGGCACCGCCTATGACGACGACGAGCTGGGCAAGGATCCGCAGCCGGCGCACATGCGCGACTACGTCCAGACCGTGGAAGACAACGGCGGCGTGCACATCAATTCGGGCATCCCGAACCGCGCCTTCGCGCTGGCGGCGACAGCGATCGGCGGGCACGCGTGGGAGGGCGCGGGTCTCGCCTGGTACCGCGCACTCACCGGCGACCTGTCGTCGACGGCCGATTTCACCGAGTTCGCCGAGAAGACGATCGCCGCCGCGGGCAGCATCGGGTCTACCGTGGAGTCAGCGGTCCGCGACGCGTGGATCGCGGTCGGAGTGATCGAGGATGCACGAGCACGAACCCCCCGCTGACCGTGCGGGAACCGACGATGCGCAGGATCGCATCGTCATCGCCGTGGTGCGCAGCGGCGGCATCGCCGGGCTCCGCCGCCGCTGGCGGGCGGAGCCGGCGCCCGAGCAGGCGCCGACGTGGATCGAGCTCGTCGACCGCTGTCCGTGGGACGAGCGACTGGATCCGGATGCCCGTGGCGCCGACCGCTACGTGTGGAGCATCCACGCCCGCCTGCGCGACCAGCAGCTCGAGCAGGTCGTTCCCGACACCCGGCTCGAGGGCGCGTGGCGCGAGCTCGTCGACGCGGTGCGGGAAGCCGACACCGGCACAGGCACAGGCACAGGCACAGGCACAGGCACAGACCAGCAGCAGACGCCCGACTGATCGACGAAGGAGCGACATGACTCAGAAGATCATCCCCAACCTCTGGTTCGCCGGCGACGCGGGCGACGCCGGCGAGTTCTACAGCTCAGCCCTGCCTCAGACGAGCGCGCACGTCGCGATGCGCTACCCCGATGAGCTGCCGGACTTCCAAAAGGGTCTCGAGGGTGAGCCGGTGGTGGTCGACCTCGATGTCGCCGGGTTCCGCATCACGATGATCAACTCCGACGACACGTTCCGTCCGACGCCGTCGATTTCGTTCATGCTGAACTTCGATCCGCTGCTGTTCGACGGGGATGCCGATGCCGCCCGCGCCGAGCTCGATCGCACCTGGGCCGCCCTGTCGGACGGCGGCCAGGCTCTCATGCCGCTCGGCGACTACCCGTTCAGCCCGTACTACGGGTGGGTGCAAGACCGGTACGGCGTCAGTTGGCAGCTCATGCTCGCCGGTCCCGGCGGCGGCCCGCGTCCTTTCGTGATGGTGCAGGTGATGTTCTCCGGCGTCGCGCAGAACCGGGCTCGCGAGGCGGTCGACTTCTACCTGTCGCTGTTCGACGACACCGCGTTCGGCACGGTGGTGGAGTATCCCGAGGCGACCGGCACCGCCGCGGCGGGCAGCGTGATGTTCGGCGAGTTCCGCATCGGCGAGCAGTGGTTCTCGTTCATGGACTCGAACGTCAGGCACGAGTTCGGCTTCACGCCCGGTGTGTCGCTCGAGATCCGCTGCACGGACCAGGCCGAGATCGATCATTTCTGGGATGCGCTCTCGGCGGTGCCCGACGCCGAGCAGTGCGGCTGGCTGGTCGACCGGTACGGCGTGAGTTGGCAGGTCGTACCCGAGAACATGGGCGAGCTGCTGGCCAAGCCGGGGGCGTATCAGCGGATGCTCGACATGAAGAAACTGGTGATCGCCGACTTCTGAGATCGGGCCTGAGAGTGCCGGAGCGGAGGAGAATGAAGACATGGGACTGTTCACACAGAAGCCGCAGGAGCCCAGTGCGTGGGCTGCTCTGCCCGGTGAGCCGCTCGACGAGACGAACCCCACCGAGCAGCTCGATGACGCGCCCTCGCTCGATCTGCTGGATGTCGGGCTCAGCGCCCAGTACTCCACCGTCGTCTTCCCGGTGACGGCGCCCGCTCCCGAAGCGGCCGACACCGGCGACACCGGCGAGTAGGTCAGCGCTTTCGGTTTCGGGCGCGCCGGGACGCGACGAGCAGCACGGCGCCGCCGGCCAGCAGCGCCGCGACGGCGGCGATCCGCATGGGCAGCAGCTCGTCGGTGAAGCGCGAAGTGAACGACACCAGCGCGAGAACGAAGCCCACACCGAGCAGCACGGCTGCAGCCAGCCAGGCAAGCACGGGCATCCGCCGCCCCGACCCCTGCGGCCGAGACACGTTCGGGGGCTGCCGGTGGAACGATCGGGCGACGACGATCACGACCAGCGCGATCACGACCACGATGATCACGGTCTTCAGCGCGAATCCGGTCACTTCTCGAGAGTACCGACTGCGGGCGGTGTCTCACCGACGCCCTACGGTTGAAGGATGACGATCACCGCCGCCGCCGACGGCTCCGCCCTCGGCAATCCGGGTCCGTGCGGCTGGGCCTGGTACATCGACGACGACCGCTGGGCCGCAGGCGGCTCCCCGCACGGCACGAACAACCAGGGCGAGCTTCGTGCGGTGCTCGAACTGCTGCGCGCGACCGCCGGCGTCGACGAGAAGCTCATCATCGAGTGCGACTCACGGTACGTGATCGACTCGGTGACGAAGTGGATGCCGGGATGGAAGCGCCGCGGATGGCGCAAGGCCGACGGAGCCCCGGTGCTCAACCGCGACCTGCTCGAGGGCATCGACGAGGCGATGCGCGGCCGCGACGTCGAGTTCTCGTGGGTGAAGGGGCATGCCGGGCATCCGCTCAACGAAGCAGCCGACGAGCGCGCGAACGCCGCCGCGAAGGCGTACCAGCAGAAGCAGGAGCCGCGTCGTGGCCCCGGTTTCACGTCGGCGGCGGATGCCGGCGCGTCCCTCGCCGGTGCGATGTCCGTCTCGGCGGCGGCGCCCGCCCGGGCCACGCCCGACGCCGCTCTGCTCTGGGCCGAGCCCGCTGATCTGCTCGAGGGGCTCGAGGGTTCTTCGACAGGTCCTTCGTCAGGCCCTTCGACGGGCTCAGGACAGGCCGAAGAAACCCAGGCGTCCGACCCGCTCGAGCTGACCGTCTCACTCAGCGCGGCCGAGCAAGAGCGGCTGCGCGACCGCGCCGACGCGCAGGGCATCTCTCTCGAAGACGCGCTGCGCCGGCTGATCTGAGCCTGCGTGGCAGACTGACGCCATGTGGATCGGCTGGATCGAGTTCGACATCGTGCTCGGCGATGTCCATTCGCTCAAGCAGAAGCGCAGCATCATCCGGCCGATCATCGCCGATCTCCGCCGGCGCACCGAGGCCGCCGCCGCCGAGGTGGGCGCGCAGGACCTGCACCGTCGCGCGCTGATCGGCGTCTCGGTCGTCGCGACGCACGCCTCCCACGTGCGTGACGTGCTCGATCAGGCGGAGCGGATGCTGGCTGAGCAGCACCCCGAGGTGACGCTGCTCTCGGCCCGGCGAGGTCTGCATTCCAGCAGCGACGAGTGACCGGCGGCGGCGACCTGCGTACACTCGCGGGATGGCGACCACTGCGCAGACGATCACCCGCGCCGCCCTCGGCGGGCTGCTGCTGTTCACCGGGACAGCGCATCTCACGTTCGCCCGGCGCGGGTTCCGCGTCGCGGTTCCCGACTGGATGCCGGGTGATCCGGATGCCACGGTCGTGGCATCCGGCTGGGCCGAGATCGCACTGGGCTCGGCGCTGCTGCTCGCCCGGCGGCGTCGGCGCGGCGTCGGCCGCCTCGTCGCGCTGTTCTTCATCGCCGTGTTCCCCGGCAACGTCTCGCAGTGGACGCATCACCGCAGCGTCCCCGGACTCGACACCGAGATGAAGCGGTTCGGGCGCCTGTTCCTGCAGCCGGTGCTGGTGCTGCTGGCCCTGTGGTCGACGCGCGACTGACGCTCAGCTCTCGAGCGAGACGCGCGTGCGCGGCAGAGCGTCCGGATGCTCCTGCTGCAGCCACGTCATCATCTGCTCGCGGACGTCGCAGCGCAGCGTCCACAGGTCATCGGAGTCCTTGGCCGAGACCGTGCAGCGCACGGTGACGAAGCCGCCCTGCGAATCGGTGACGACCACGCCGCTGCTGCGGCGATCCCAGGCCTCGGAGGCCGCCACGATCTCGTCGAACTTGGCGCGCACGGCATCCATCGGCACCCGCCAGTCGAGGTCGAGGTAGACGGTGCCGAGGATGGCGTCCGAGCGGCGGGTCCACGTCTCGATGACGTTGGTCGTGAAGTAGCTGCACGGGATGACCAGGCGGCGTTCGTCCCACACGTAGACGACGACGTACGAGAGGTTCAGCTCACCGATCCGGCCGAACTCGCCGTCGATCACGACGACGTCGCCCACCCGGATCGAGTCGGTGAAGGCGATCTGGATGCCGGCGATGAGGTTGCCGAAGATCGACTGCGCCGCGAGTCCGGCGATCACCGAGACGATGCCGGCGGATGCCAGCACGCTCGTACCCACGACGCGCAGCGACGGGAACGAGAACAGGGCCATGCCCACCGCGATCACCGCGATGAGCACGACCGTGAGCCGCTGGATGATGAGGATCTGCGTGCGCCGGCGACGCAGGTCGGCGCCCGAGAAGGTGACCTTCTCACGAGTGAGCAGCCCCTCGAACGCGAACGACGTGACCGTGGCCAGCAGCCAGGCTCCCGCGAGGATCGTGGCGATCAGCAGCAGGTGCGAGACGGCCGGCCACCATTCCTCGCGCGCCGGCTGGCTGACCGACGCGGCGGTCCAGAGCGCGATGATGAGCACGACCACCGCCCACGGGCGGCCGGCACGACGGTACAGGTCGCGCATCCAGGCGGCCCTGCGACCCACCACCGACGCGATGGCGCGCGGGGCGAGTACGGCGGCGATCGCGGCCGCCAGGGCGATGCCGACGGCGACGGCGGTTCCGGTCCACGAGGTCCAATCGAGCATCCTTCCACCGTAGGCGGCGCCCTGTCGGGTTCCTGAGTGTCGGGTGATCCGGGCCACACGGGCGCCGGCGCGCGTACCATCGGGACATGACGTCACCCGCCCGCATGCTCGCTCGTATCGCCCTCGGCGGCTTCCTCACCTTCGCCGGGGTCAGCCATCTCACGGTCGCGCGCCGTGAGTTTCAGGCGCAGGTGCCCGACTGGGTGCCGGGCGATCCGGATGCGACGGTCGTGGCATCCGGTCTGGTCGAGGTCGGCCTCGGCACGGCGTTGCTGTTCGCGTGGCGTCAGCGCCGGATGGTCGGGGTGCTGACCGCGCTGTTCTTCATCGTGATCTTCCCCGGCAACGTGTCGCAGTGGACGCATCATCGAGACGGGTTCGGGCTCGACACCGACATGAAGCGCTTCGCGCGACTGTTCTTCCAGCCGGTGCTCGTGTGGCTCGCGCTGTGGAGCACCCGCCGGGGGTGAGCGGGCCGATCCGGTGGTCCGGTGCCGTCAGACGGTGAGCACCGACGACTCGAGTCGCTGGTACGAGGCCTCCATGCCGTCGGCCATGCCGGTCGCGAGCACCATGTCGCGGGTCTCCTTGTCGGGGAACTCCATCAGCACGGTGATGAGAGTGGCGCCGTCTTCTTCGTAGAGGGTGAGGTCGTTGAGGATGTCGGGGCCGTCGGTTCCGGACATCCGCTCCAGCTGCACCGCGCGGCGCGGGGCGTCGACGAGAAGCACTTCGCCCTCGAAGCCGAACGGCTCGCCCTCGGTGTCGCCGACCGGCGCCCACTCGTTGCGGTAGCGGTCGCCGGCCTGCAGGCCGACCTCGCAGACGGTCATCTCCCATCCGTCGGGTCCGAGCATCCACCGCTTGATCAGCTCGGGCTCGGTGTGCGCGCGCCAGACCAGATCGCGCGGGCCGTCGACGAGACGCGTGATGCGCACGTGCATGTCGTCGAGCATCTCGACCTGCGTGCCCTTGCCCTGGGCGTAGTCGCGGAGATCCTGCAGCACGGCATCCAGCTGCGACAGCGCCATGCGGGTGCCCTCGACGGCGCCCATGGCGACGACCTGCTCGAGCGCGTCGAGCGAGACGAAGTGGCTGGTGTTGCGCATGCGGGTGCCGGTGGAGGTGGGTTCGAAGGTGAACTCCATGCGCATCGCGGGCAGGTCATCGTTCGGGTTGCCCTGCTCGTCGGCGAAGCCGTCGAGCACCTCGAAGCGGTGCGGCTGCTCGATCGCGAGGAACTCCCAGTATCCCGATGCCTTCTCGCCGCGTGGGCCGTGCATCGTGTAGGTGGCACGGCCGCCGACCTCGTGGTCCCACGAGGTGAAGGTGGCCGGCCAGCCGGGAGGGCCCCAGAACCGGCCGAGCTGCTCGGGGTCGCTGTAGACGCCCCAGACGCGTTCGACGGGTGCGGCGAGATCGGCGACGACGGTCATCGTCAGGTTCTCGTGGTCGGTGGTGATGTCGATGACAGGCATGTCAGTCTCCTTTGACGGGGTTATCGGGGTCTTCTCGGGCCGGTGAGCCTGTCGAACCGCTCGCCAGCAGGTCATCGAGCCGGGCGATGCGTGCTCGCCACAGCTCTTCGTATCGGGCGAGAAGCGCCCGCGCACGGGCGATCATCTCGGGGTTCGCGCGGACGAGCCGCTCGCGTCCCTCGGCGCGCTTGATGATGAGGCCGGCCTCTTCGAGGACGGCGACATGCTTCTGCACCGCCGCGAACGACATCTCGTAGTCGCTCGCGAGGGTGGAGACGGAATACTCGCGCTCGACCGTCCGGCGCAGGATGTCGCGCCGGGTCGAGATCGCGAGTGCGTGGAACACACGGTCGATCTCCGCTTCGCTGAGTTCTGTTCGTACAACCATTTGGTTGTACGTTACGACCGGCGGATGCCGCTGTCAAGAACTTTCTTCTCAAGAACGCGTGCAGTGGCACACAGTGGCCTTTGGATGACACAAGGCTCAGACCGAGCGAAACCGCGAGTGAGGAATGGCGGACGCGCTAGCAACTCGAGACGTTGCGCGGATGCACTTACTGAACGCGTCACGCGCCGGGCATCCATTTCCATTCGATCAGGCAGACGCATCGATAGCCTGAGCGAATGAGTTTGACCCGTTGTGAAGGGAGTACGAAGTGAGACTGAGCTTTGAGCGTACGAGTGGGACCATCCGCGAAGCTGTGACGCCGGAGGAACTCCCTAGGTTCACTGTGATATCTGGGCCAAATGGATCCGGCAAGTCAAATCTGCTCACCGCGATCTTGGACGGGTCCCTTTCGGTGGAAGGGCTACCTGTCGCTAACGCCGGGGAGCAGCAAGGTGTTCGGTTGTTTCGCCTTGCGGAGCTTGTCCCTTTTGCGGATGGCGCGCAGTCCCCAGCCGCTTACCGCGAGCGATACGTGCAAGCGTTCCAGCAGTTCGACAACTACAGAAGGGATATTCGGCAGCCTTTCAGCGGTATCCCTGAATCCGCGTGGGCAGAAACACTCGAACTTGTAACCGTTCAGAACCGATGGGTCTCCGAAGCCGCACTTCAGAGTATCCTCGACCGCTCCGGCCGCTCCATCCTGGAACTCGAACTCAACGACTTCCGCGAGCATCACCCCCTAATCGACGGAGTGCGCGATCCGTTTGCTATCAGCGCAACCGAGATCTTCCTGTCCTACCACGACCGATACAACCGAAATCGATTCGAGCAGTGGCGCGTCGAGCAAGGCGACCAAGGTCTTTCGCCGCTGACACAGGACCAGTTCGTCGCAAATTACGGGCCAGCTCCGTGGGAGCTCCTTGACGAGACCCTAGCCCTCATCGGCCTTGGGTACAGGTTCGTGCCTCCACACGGAGTTGAAGATTCTGTCAGCTATGTGGCTCGGCTAGAACACCTCGAGAGCGGCGATGTAGTGCTCACTGACCAGCTCTCGAGCGGCGAGAAGACGCTGCTGACTGTCGCGCTCACACTCTTCACAGGTGAGCGTCTCGACCGATCGATCGAGATGCCAAAGGTGCTACTGCTTGACGAAGCGGACGCGAGCCTCCACCCGATGATGATCCGAAGCTTGCTCAACGTAATAGTGGAACTATTCTGCGACCGGTACGGCGTAGACGTGATACTCACGACGCACTCACCTACTACCGTGGCGCTCGCACCGGAGTCGGCTCTTTTCGTCATGAGGCGGAACGACTCTCCTCGCTTGATCAAGGCGACCCGCGACGAGGCCCTCGCCAGCTTGATCGTCGGGCTGCCAACCCTCAGCATCAGTGTTGACAATCGCCGTCAAGTCTTCGTGGAGAGCGAAGACGACGAGAGTTGCTATCAGGCGCTTTATGACCTGCTTCGCAAAGAACTAGCATCGCCGATTTCCCTGCATTTCATCGCGTCCGGTCGCGGTGGTCAAGGTAATTCAGACGCTGTTCTTCGGCTTGTAGCACAGCTCCGCGCGTCAGGCAATGACAGGGTGAGCGGGCTTGTGGATCGGGACGACAGAGGCGGAGCCCCGGAAGGCATTTATTTCTGTGAGCGCAGGTATGCGATCGAGAACCTGATTCTCGACCCACTCGGCGTCGGAGTTTATTTACTGCGTCGCGGGATACTGAGCGGCACAGACGTCGGCGATGACTCGCTTCGCCACTTCCAAGTTAGTGAGGCGAGCGCGCAGAACATCGTTGACGTGGTTACGCAGCGGGTGCTTGGTTCGCCAACACTGCTGGAGCAGGTCGACTATGTCGGTGGGTTCAACTGTCAAGTTGCGAGTGACTGGCTGAATCGTCAAGGCCATGATCTCGAAGCCGCGATCGTCGCGGCATTCCCCGGCCTCAACCAAGAAGGGCGTGGCCTGAAGCGTCGACTTATCGAATCAGCGTACGCGGACATCCCGACGTGCGTCCCGAGCGACGTCGTCGCACTCCTCAAGCAGGTGCTTCTTGGTGGGTAGCCGAGTGAGGCTGCTGGGGCAGCAACGGCCAGGTCTACGCCACGCCCCTCAACGAACATCGGTTGGTGCGCGAATGCCGGTCGCCCGGTGTTCACGAGCTCGCCCTCCGGCGATCCCTACTCGTTAGAGAATCTCCGCAACGCGCAGGAGGCGGAGCAGTTCCTCTCCGGCACGCGCAAGTCGGCGCTCATCCGCAGCTAGGGGAAAAACTTGCGGCTCCGTAGAGAAGAAGTAGAGCACCCCCACGAGTCGTCCGCCGTCGCGAAGAGGCGATGCGAGGTAGGAGCGAGCACTCGTCGTGTGGCGCTGCACATCCTCCGGCGCGAAACCGAACTCAGCCACCATCCGGTAGTCGTACTCAGACCGGTCCCGGAAGTTGACCCATACCAGATCGTCTAATCGAAGGCACCTTCCCACCAGTCCTACCGCCGGACTAAGGATTCGCCACCGAGGCCCACCGAGGGAAGGCCGCGTATACCTAGCAACCTGAATAAGGGACGGAACTGCCTCTGAATCGGTGTCAGAAAGCACGTCGACACGCAGATGCAATGTCGAGCTGATCTTCGACGGGTCGCAGCCGCGAAACCCACTGACGCAAGAGTTCAAAGCGGACACAATCTCGTCGTGGATGGTCGTTGCGATCAGCTTCTGCCCCAGTCGCTCGAGTAGAGCAGCACTTTCGGGCGGGAAGCGCTTGTCCAGGAGGAGATCTGTGACCACGAACTCGGCGATGCTTGCGATAGCAAGCACGATCGCCGGAATTAATGCCCATAGATAGCTGCGCTCCTGGATGAGGAACGAGAATGCGTACGCCGCGATTGCGGCGGCGAGGATTGATCCCAGACGGGCGAAGACCCGATAGCGCTGACGTGTGGGTATTCCCCGCAGGAGGGACTTCATAGTTCAGACCCGAGCTTCGAATAAATCCAGTAGGGGGAGCTTGTGCTCCGAAACTCCGAGTCGCATTGCCGGGGCAATAACGTCACCCGAAACCGATTCGGTGTCCGCCGGGAGGCAGTGAGAACTGATTCTAATGCTCTTTCGCTTGAATCCCGCCGCTTCAAGCATCGACCTTAGCTGCATGGGCGGGTATAGCGCCGACGGCACCTTCACGGTACTCCCATCCCGCAGGACGAATCGCGTTTCCATGTCATCGACCCCGAGGCCGCCTCGAAGGGCCTTCCCCCAAGTTTCGCTTGGGGTGGTTGCAACCAGCAGACCTCCAGGTTTGAGAACCCGTCGAGCCTCACTAAGGAAGTTGAGGCCGAGGAACGGATCACAAAGAAAGCCGAGAACCAGATCGAACTCGTCGTCTGGGAATGGCAAGCTTTCAGCATCGCTCAGCACTCGAAGGAACGAGGCTTCCCGCGGTTCGAGGTTGAGCATTGCTGCAGAGTTGTCAAGCTGGACAACACGCCCGGGCTCGATCCTCAGGAACTCATTGGCGCGTCCACGACCAGCTCCGACCTCCAACACCTTCCCTGCTGGAAGCTTGGATCGAAGGTGAGCAAGCGCTGTGAGCGTCGTCGCGTCAAAATTACGACAGGTCTTGTGATCGTCGTCGTAGTACTCGTTGGCGAGAGCATCGTAGGGGGTCATGAGCACCTGCCCAGTATGGCCCAGCCGCGCCTCGTCTGGGACCTGCGACGAGGCGCAAACCACGATGCGAGGTACTGCCGCCCGGTCAGGAATTAGCCAGCTTTAGGGCTCGAGCCCTATCAAGCGGCGGGGTGAGTGTGAAGGTGCCATCATCGAACAAGATGCTGCCTTTATCGCGCGGCTGGGATGTTCCTGAGGGTGAACCACGAATGATTGCTACTCGTCCACGTCCATCGTCAGCGTCTGACGGGTTCAAGCACCGCTACTCAATTCTCCGATCGCCCACCTACTGGTCGATCAGCGTGCCCATTCACACCATGATGCCTCCTGCCATCGCTGAGGAGTCGAGAAGCACACACTCCCCCTGACTAGATAGACGGCGACCGGCGCGTATCGGCAGTGCGTCTCGGTACGTCGATCGCGGTCCGTTCGGTGGCGAGCGCCGAGCACCAAGAAGGGAGTACGAGGCCTAGAGAGCGATGACGACAGACCGCTCGGACCTGAGACGTCACCGCTTCCCGAAAACGGCGTGCAGCAGTGGCACGACCGACGCGCACATCAGCGCGACGCCCCACCCCGACGCGGGCTCCAGCAGCAGCACGCCGCCGATCAGCATCCCGCCGAACAGCACGCCCGACACCGCGCGATACGCGACCCGGATGATCCGGTCGAGGCGCAGCTCGAGACTCGAGATGTCAAAGGTCAGCGACCCGGAGTCGAGCTTGTTCAGCACCGCATCGACGCGGGCGGGCAGCCGCCAGAGCGTCGACATGTTCGTCATGCTCTGCGCCCCGAGGTCGCGCAGCATCCCGCCGCCCTCGTCCCGCAGCAGCTTGGTGGCGTACGGCTCGACCGGCTCCCAGATGTTGAACGCCGGATCGAGCGCGCTGCACATGCCCGACGTGAGCGACACGGCGCGCAGAAGCAGCAGCAGCTTCTCAGGGAACTGGACGGGCAGCGAGCGCACCGTCTCGCCGAACTCCATGCCGAATCGCTGCAGCTCGCGCGGGTCGACATCGCGCAGCTCGTTGAAGCCCATGCCGCCGAAGCGTGCGAAGAGCACCGAGAGGGCGCGCTCGAGCTCGACGGTGTTCGTCGAGGGCAGCAGCACGCCGATCTGCTGCGCGGCGACGATCATGCCGTGGCTGTCGCGGGAGGCGACGGCGATGACGAGGGTGCGCAGGCCCGCCCGGATGCCGTCGGGCACCTCCGCCATCATCCCGAAGTCGATGAAGGTGAGGCGCCAGTCGTCGCCGTCGAGGGGCGTCACGAAGACGTTGCCGGGGTGGGGGTCGGCGTGCACGAACGAGTGCGTGAACACCTGGTCGAGCATCACCTGCGCGAACACGTGCGCGACATCGGCGGGGTCGATGCCGGCCTCGCGCAGCGCGACCGTGTCGCTGATCTTGATCGCGGTGACGTCTTCGAGTGTGAGCACCTTTCGCGTCGACCGCTCCCACACCACCGCCGGTGCCCCCACCCGCGCATCATCAGCGAAATCCGAAGCGAAGCGCTCGGCGCTGGCCGCCTCGTGCAGGTAGTCGATCTCCTCGTGGCAGGTCGCCGCGAACTCCTCGACGAGCGCCGGAGCGTCGACGCGCGACGACACCGCACGCACGCGCGACGCCCAGCGCGACACCCGGCGCAGGGCCGCGAGATCGACCGCGACGATCTCGTCGATCCCCGGCCGCTGCACCTTCACGATCACCCGGTCGAGACCGGTGTCGGCCGCGTCCGCGGCCGCGAGGGTGGCGCGATGCGCTTGACCGAGGGATGCCGCCGCGACAGGTACCGGGTCGAACGACGCGAACGCCTGCGCGAGCGGCATCCCGAGCTCTGCCTCCGCAGCGGCACGGATGTCGTCGAACCGCTCGGCGGGAACCTCGTCCTGCAGGTCGGCGAGCTCGGCGGTGATCTCGGGCGGCAGCACGTCGAGGCGCGACGACATGAACTGCCCGACCTTGATCATCAGACCGCCGAGCTCGACGGCGAGCGCGCGGAAGCGCCGGGCCAGCCGCAGCATCCGGGCATCCCGCGTGCGATCGGCGACGCGACCGAGCCCGAAGCGCGGCAGCACGAGCTCGAACCACCAGATCTGCGCGAACGCCCGAGCGGCGAAGCGCAGGATGCGGCGATAGCGAGCCCGGTGCACTGCCGAACTCCCTTCTGGCGGAATCACCCCTCGGCGAGGATCGCGTACAGCCTACGCCGGGCGTCTTCGAGGATCTCGACGCCCTCCTTCACCTGCTCGGGGGTGCCGGTGCGGCCGAGCTGCGCGGCCGCACTGGCGAGCTCCATGCCCGCCTTCGGCAGGCCGCCGAGCGGGCCCGACGCGCTGCCGCCGCGCTGCCCGGCGCCCTCCCAGGGGGCCGGTTTGGCGGCGAGCGTCTCCGACTCGGCGACGCCGGCGTCGGTGAGCGAATAGGTCTTGCGTCCGCCCTGCTCGTCGGCCGTGATGAGACCCTCGTCGGCGAGCAGCTGCAGGGTCGGGTAGACCGAGCCGGCGCTGGGCTTCCACGCCCCGCCCGAGCGCTCGCTGATCTCGCTGATGATCTGGTAGCCGTGCATCGGCCGCTCGGCGAGCAGCGAGATGACCGCCGCGCGCACGTCACCGCGCGCCATGCGCGAGCCGCCGGTGCGCTGCTCGAAGCCGCTGCGCAGCTGCTCGACGGCCTCCCACACGCCGGCGAGCGGATTGCCCGCACCGTTGCTCGAGCCGAAGTTGAACCCACTGGAGGGGAACGATCCGTTCATGATGACCTCCTGTTGCTGAACGATGCTTAACGATATGTCGTTGAGTGTCGTTCGGCAAGGGGTGTTCAGGCGCGGTCAGCCCCCGGCGTGCTCGGCGGCGAGCTCGGTCAGCTCGTCGGCCGCTTCGCGCAGCGCGCGCACGACCTCGACCACCGTGGCGTCGGTGATCCGCGCCGCCGGCCCCGACACCGACACGGCGGCCGGCTGCCCGAGCCCCGGCACCGAGACGGCGATGCATCGCACGCCGACCTCCTGCTCGCTGTCGTCGGCCGCGAACCCGCGCCCGCGCGCGCGGCGCAGGTCGGTGATGAACGTCTCTTCGTCGGTGATCGTCTGCGGCGTGAAGCGCGGCAGGCCGGTGCGGGCGATCAGCGCACGCACCTGCCGTTCGGGCATGGTCGAGAGCATCGCCTTGCCGACGCCGGTCGAGTGCGGCAGCACGCGCCGGCCGATCTCGGTGAACATGCGCATGCGCTGGCGCGATGCGACCTGGCCGGCGTAGAGAACGAGGTCGCCGTCGAGCACGGCGAAGTTCGCGGTTTCGTGGAACCTGTCCTCGAGGCGGCGCAGCAACGGCTGGGCGGCGTCGGCGAGCGGCGGCACGGCGTGCCTGCCGAGCGAGATCAGGCTCGCGCCGAGCGCGTAGCGGCGGTCTTCGAGCTGGCGCACGTAGCCGAGGTGGTGCAGCGTGCCGAGCAGGCGGTGCGCGGTCGGCACCGCGAGTCCGGTTCGGGCGGCGATGGATGCCAATGACGCCTCACCCCCGGATGCCGACAGCGCCTCGAGCAGAGAGAAGGCGCGCGCCACTGACTGCACAGTGCCGGCTGGTGCAGTCCCGGCCGGTGCAGCACCTGCCGGTGCGGCGGCGGCCGCCGGAGTGCGTCGATCTGGGGTGTCAGCTGTTCCCGCCATGAGTTCCATCATATGGAATCACGGCTCCGAAACTCACCCCCAGTCCCTAACCTGGAACTGCACTTCAGAGGGGAGCGACATGACGAGCACGCGCCGGATCATCGCCGTCACCTACGCCACGGCCGCACAGGCGGTCGACCTCGCGATGCAGATCGGCGCCGAGCGGGGCGTCCGCCCGGTCGTGTCGGTCGCCGACCCGACGATGACCGTGATCGCCTTCGGCATGGCCGACGGCGCGACGCCGCACAGCGTCGAGACCAGTCGCCGCAAGGCCGCGACCGCGGCATCCACCCGCCGCCGCACCGCCCTCATCCCCGACGCGTTCGCCGTCGCCCTGCCTCTCGGCTCGGGCGGCCTGCTCACGACGATCGACGGCGGCCTGCCCATCTACTTCGGCGACGAGCACGCCGGCGGCCTCGGGGTCGCCGGCGGCACCCCCGCGCAGGACGCGGAGATCGCCCTGGAGACCCTGCGCCGGATCGGCGCTCGAACAGAAGGAATGGACCTATGACCTCGCACCTCCGCCGCGCCGATCTCTCGGTCGCCGCCCCCATCGTCGAGTTCGCCGAGGCGGCGCTCGCCGAGAGCGGGCGCGATGTCGACGAGTTCTGGTCGGGCGTCAGTGCGATCATCCACGATCTCAGCCCTCGCAATGCCGGGCTGCTGGCGAAGCGCGACGAGCTGCAGCGGAAGATCGACGAGTTCCACCGCGCGAACCCCGGCCTGCCCGAGAAAGACGCCTATCGCTCGCTGCTCACCGACATCGGCTACTTGGTGCCTTCTCCCGACGAGGTCGCCGTCACCACCGAGAACGTCGACCCCGAGATCGCCTCGATGGCGGGCCCTCAGCTGGTCGTGCCGCTGCTGAACGCCCGCTTCGCGATCAACGCCGCCAACGCCCGGTGGGGATCGCTCTACGACGCGCTGTACGGCACCGACGCGATCGACCAGACCGGCGAGCTGGCGCCGGGCGCCGAGTTCAACCTCACTCGCGCCGCCGCCGTGGTCGAGTGTGGCCGCGAGCTGCTCGACCAGATCGCGCCGCTCGCCGACGGCTCGCACCGCGACGCGACCGGATACGCCGTCGACGCGGGCGGCCTGATCGTGCGCACCGCCGGCGGCGACCGTCGCCTGGCCGACGGCGCCGGATTCGTCGGGCACACCGGCGAGGCGGATGCCCCTGCCGCCGTGCTGCTCGTGCACCACGGCCTGCACGTCGAGATCGTCATCGACCGCGCCGGTCGCATCGGCTCGACGGATGCCGCCGGCGTGCAGGACATCATCCTCGAATCCGCCATCACGACGATCCTCGACCTCGAGGACTCGGTCGCAGCGGTCGACGGCGAGGACAAGGCGCTCGGCTACCGCAACTGGCGCGGATTCATGGACGGCTCGATCAGTGAGCCGGTCACCAAGAACGGCCGCACCTTCACCCGCGTGCCCGACGCCGACCGCACCTACCGCACCCCCGACGGCGCGGGCGAGCTCACCCTGCCCGGTCGCGCGGTGCTGTTCGTCCGCAACGTCGGGCACCTGATGCGCACGCCCGCCGTGCTCGACCGCGACGGCGAGGAGGTGTTCGAGGGCATCCTCGACGCCATCATGACCGCCCTGGGATCGCTGCCCGAACTCGAGGGCGCGAACAAGGGCACCAACTCGCGCACCGGCTCGATGTACATCGTCAAGCCGAAGATGCACGGCCCCGAAGAGGTCGCCTTCGCCGTCGAGCTGTTCGGTCGTGTCGAGCAGCTGCTGGGCTTGCCTGCGCGCACGATGAAGATCGGCATCATGGACGAGGAGCGTCGCACCTCGGCGAACCTCATGGCGTGCATCGCCGCGGCATCCGACCGCGTCGCCTTCATCAACACGGGATTCCTCGACCGCACCGGCGACGAGATCCACACCTCGATGCATGCCGGGCCGTTCCTGCCGAAGGCGCTGATCAAGCAGCAGCCGTTCATGACGGCGTACGAAGACCGCAACGTCTCGATCGGCCTGCAGTGCGGGCTCGACGGGCACGCGCAGATCGGCAAGGGCATGTGGGCCGAGCCCGACCTCATGCACGCGATGCTCGAGAAGAAGATCGCGCACCCGCAGTCGGGGGCATCCACCGCCTGGGTGCCCTCCCCGACCGCCGGCACCCTGCACGCCCTGCACTACCACCAGGTCGACGCGATGGCGGTGCGCGAGACCCTCACCCCCACCGGAGACGACGCGCTGGATGCGCTGCTGACTCCGCCGCTCGCCGCCGACGGCGACCTGACGCCCGAGGTCGTGGCGCAGGAGATCGACAACAACGTGCAGTCGATCCTCGGGTACGTGGTGCGCTGGATCGACCAGGGCATCGGCGTCTCGAAGGTGCCTGACATCCACGACGTGGGCCTCATGGAAGACCGCGCGACCCTGCGCATCTCGAGCCAGCTGCTCGCGAACTGGCTGACGCACGGCGTGATCACCGAAGCGCAGATCGACGACAGCCTGCGCCGCCTGGCCGTCGTGGTCGACGAGCAGAACGCGGGCGATCCGAACTACGAGAAGCTCTCGTACGCCGAGGGCGACCAGCCGGGCATCGCGTTCACCGCCGCACGTCGCCTGATCGTCGAGGGCGCCGCCCAGCCCAGCGGATACACCGAGCCGCTGCTGCACGGCCTGCGCCGCGAGAAGAAGGCCGAGCAGGCGTCGGCCTGAGCCGGTTTCGCCGCGCCGAGGTAGGCGAACACACGCAGGTCGGTGAATCCGGCCCGGATTGCTCCTACCTCGACCTGTTCGCCTACGTCGGCAGCGTCGGTTGGCTGCGGGCAGGTCGGCTGCCTGCGCGCGGGTCGGCTGCCTGCATGCGGGTCGGCTCTCGGACAGCCGGATGCCCGGTGAGTGGCCAGACCTGATGCCCTCCTCACCGAGGTAGGCGAACACACCAGCGTCGGTGATTCAGGCCCGAATTGCTCCTACCTCGACTTGTTCGCCTACCCCGGCGGGGCCGGCGGCCGAGCGACCCCGGATGCCAGACGCGGCCGCCCGCGTCAACCCTTCTGTCGTCGCGCGCCCGCGAGTCGTACTCTCGTCTCATGAGCGAGCTCACCGCCCCGACCGGGCGCGAACCGGCGCTGCGCGCCATTCCCCGTGACGACGGCTCGGCACCCCGGGTGCTGGTGTTCGGCGCGACCGGATACATCGGCGGGCGGCTCACCCCGCGGCTGCTCAACGCCGGATACCGGGTGCGTGTGCTGGCCCGCGATGCGGCGCGGGCGCAGTCGTTCTCGTGGGGACGCGACGTCGAGATCGTCGAGGGCGAGGCGCAGGATCGCGACACCGTGGCCGCAGCCATGCGCGATGTCGACGTCGTCTACTACCTCGTGCACTCGATGACCGGCGGCAAGGACTTCGAAGAGAAGGACACGGCGGCCGCCGAGTCGGTGGCGGATGCCGCGGCCGCGGCCGGCGCGAGCCGGATCGTGTACCTCGGCGGGCTGCATCCGGACGATGCCGAGCTTTCGCCGCACTTGCGCTCGCGGGTGCGGGTGGGCGAGATCTTCCTCGAGTCCGGCGTGCCGACGCTGGTGCTGCAGGCCGGTGTCGTGATCGGCTCTGGTTCGGCGTCGTTCGAGATGATCCGGCACCTGACCGACGTGCTGCCCTACATGCCCGCGCCGAAGTGGGTGCGCAACCACATTCAGCCGATCGCGATCCGTGACGTGCTGCACTACCTGCTGGGCGCGGCGCGCGTCGACGCGCCGGTGAACACCGCGGTCGACGTCGGCGGTCCCGACGTGCTGCGGTACGGCCAGATGATGAACGGATACGCCCTCGAGGCGGGGCTGCGGCAGCGCGCGATCGCGTCGCTGCCCGTGCTGACTCCGCGACTGGCCTCGCACTGGGTCAACCTCGTCACGCCGGTCCCACGCGCGATCGCGCGGCCGCTGGTCGAGTCGCTGCAGAACGAGTGCGTGATGAAGAACCACATGATCGACGAGCTGATCCCCCGGCCCGAGGGTGGCCTCACGCCGTATCGGCGGGCGGTGGCGATGGCTCTGGGCCGGGTGGATGCTGACGGCGTCGAGACCAGCTGGCAGGATGCCGAGGTCTCGGGGGCGCCGAGCGACCCGCTGCCGAGCGACCCGGATTGGGCCGGACGCACGGTGTTCACCGACAACAGGTCGGTGCACACGACCGCGCCGGTGACGGAGGTGTGGCGGGTGATCACCGGCATCGGCGGCGAGAACGGCTGGTACTCGTCGCGGTTCCTCTGGGCGGTGCGCGGGGTCATGGATCGCGTGATGGGCGGAGTCGGGCTGCGCCGGGGGCGGCGCAGCCGCTCGACCGTGCGCCCGGGCGACGCCGTCGACTTCTGGCGCGTCGAGGCCGTGGAGGAGCCGCTCGTGCTCGAGTCGGGTGACGGCTCTCGGGGAGGTCTGCTGCGGCTGCGGGCCGAGATGATCGTGCCGGGTTCGGCCTGGCTGGAGCTGCGGGCAGTTCCGGATGCCGACGGCACCCGTTACGAGCAGCGCGCCGTCTTCTTCCCGCGGGGCCTGCTCGGCCGGTTGTACTGGCTTGCGGTGCTGCCGTTCCACGGCTTCATCTTCACCGGCATGGCCGCGCGCATCACCGCCGCGGCCGAGCGCGGCAGCGCAGTTCCCGTCGACTGAGCCCCGACGCCGGCGACCTCAGTGCGGCGTGAGCGTAGGCGAACACACGAGCACAGGAGATTTTCACCGGGATTGCTCCGTCCTCCGCGTGTTCGCCTACCTCGGTGACGGCCCGCCCCGAAACGCCACCCACCACAACACACACTCCTGGCGCCATCGAACGATTAACGATAGATTCTCATCGTCAATCAACGAGAGGCGACCCATGCGACACGGAACAATCCTCCTGCTGAAGGTCGTGATCGCGCTCGCGCTCGCGGGCTCGGTTGTCGTGCAGGTGATGATCCTCCCGGCGGTCTGGCGTGACCTCGAAGGCGAGGCTCTCTGGGGGCGCATCACGCTCGTGAGCATCGCGGCACTCGGCATCCTGACGATGCAGGTCTTCGCGGTCTGCGTCTGGATGCTGCTCACGCGCGTGCGTCGCGGCTCGATCTTCCGGGCATCGTCGTTCCGGCCCGTCGATGTGATCATCGGCGCGATCACGACGGCAGCGGCACTCGCGTTCGCCCTGGCTGCGCTGCTGGCTCCGGGAGAGGTGGCGCCCGGAGCGGTCGGCCTGATCGGCGGTGCGGGGCTGGTGCTCGCCGGATTCGCGCTGCTGGTCGTCGTGATGAAGGCCCTGCTGCGCCAGGCGATCGAGCGCGAAGACGAGGCGCGCACCCTGCGCGACGAACTGGGCGAGGTGATCTGAGTGCCCGTCGTCGTCGACATCGACGTGATGCTCGCCCGGCGCAAGATGGGCGTCGGCGAGCTCGCCGAGCGCATCGGCATCACGCCGACCAACCTCGCGGTGCTCAAGAACGGTCGCGCGAAGGCTGTGCGCTTCACCACGCTGGATGCCCTGTGCCAGGCGCTCGAGTGCCAACCCGGCGACCTGCTGCGCTGGGAACCCGATGAGGGTTCCCACCGCTGACCGCCGCATCGGACGCGAGGTTTGTCAACGGGCATCCGCGACCCATCCCCGGGTGACAGGCTGTACCCCCCACCGACAGACGGGAGCCACGATGTCCGACCCCACGCCTTTTCCCACCGACCCGATGAAGGCCGAGGGCACCGACCCCGACCTGAGCAAGGATGACGATTCGCGCCAGGCATCCGACGCGGCCGACGCAGATCGACCCGACGACCGCGAGCCGACCCACGACGAGAAGATGCGTGACCGCATGGCGGCAGAGCAGCAGGACTTCGGCGAGAAGTACACGAACATCGACTGATCGACCCGATGTCGGCACCCCTCGCCACAATGAGCATGATGACCGACAGGACCGACGACCTCGACGACCTCGACGACCGGCTGCGCCGCATCGGCCGGCATCCGTTCCGCGCACGCTTCCAGCTGCGCGGGCGCGACCGCGCGATCGTCGACCTGCGCGGCATCGAGACCATCCGACGTCACGCCCGAGAGTTCGTCGATCAGCGACTCGCCCCTGCCGAGCCGCGCAACGACGGGAAGCAGACGCCGTACCGCGGGCATCCGGTCTTCGTCGCGCAGCACGCGACCGCCACCTGCTGCCGCACCTGCCTCTCGCGCTGGCACGGCATCGCGAAGGGGCACGCGCTCACCGACGGCGAGCGCGAGTACGTCGTCGAGGCGATCTGCCGGTGGATCGCCTGGCAGTACCTGCCGAAGACGCCCCCGCCGTGACGTGAGCCGCCGCCCCGGCGAGCCTGCGAAGGTCACAGCCGGTCGATGACCTCCGCGACGATGTCGTCGGGAGACGCGTCGATCGAGACGACGACGCCGTCCTCGTCGGCCCCCAGTCGCTCGAGCGTCGCGAGCTGCGACGCCAGCAGCGACGCGGGCATGAACTCGTGCGAGCGCGCCGCGGCCCGCTCGGCGAGCAGCGCGTCGGGTCCGTCGAGATGCACGAAGCGGATGCCCGGAGCCGCCGCCCGCAGCCGGTCTCGGTACGCCCTGCGCAGCGCACTGCAGGCGACGACGAGACCGCTGTCGGCGGCGTCCGCGAAGCGCCGGCCGATGGCGTCCAGCCAGGGCCAGCGGTCATCGTCGGTGAGCGGCACGCCGGCGGTCATCCTCGCGGTGTTCTCGGTGGGATGCAGCGAGTCGCCGTCGAGGAACGGCACGCCCAGATGCCGGGCGAGCCGCTCGCCGACGGTCGACTTGCCACAGGCCGAGACGCCCATGACGCAGATCAGCGGATGCTGCTCATTCACCAGCCGTGCTCCTCGTTCACCAGACCACCTAATCGGCGTCGTCGAACGCTGTCAACCGATCGACTGCGGCGTCGAACTCAGTCGTCGATGAACGCCACCGCGCGCACCGGGGCGCCGTCGCCCTGCAGCTTGAACGGGAAGAAGCCCACCTGCACGTGCGCGGCGAGGTCGGCGAGGCCGCAGATGTTCTCGACGATCAGCCCGTCACCGCCGAGCACGATCTCGTGCACGGGGAACTCGGCGGAGTCGCCGCCGGTCTCGTCGGGGCTCAGGGTGTCGACGGCGAGCACGCGCATGCCGCGCCGCCACAGCTCGGCAGCGGCATCCGGGTGCAGATGCGGATGCCGGGTGGCGCGGTCGTCGCCGAACCACTGCGCCCAGCCGGTGTCGATGATGACGATGGCAGGCACGGCGGCGGGGATCTCCCCCGCCGCCTCGAGGTCGTCCCAGCCGTAGCACTGCCGGTCCGCCAGGCCGCGCGGCCGCAGCACGAGCGCATCGCCGACCAGCTCGTCGAGGCGCACGTCGGCCATGGTGCGGCCGCCGGCGACGGTGTGCGCCGGCGCGTCGATGTGGGTGCCGGTGTGCGATCCCATGTCGACCCGGTCGACGTGCACGCCGTCGCGCTCCACGGTCAGCGCGGGGCTGATCGCCACGTGCGGGTCGCCGGGGTACACCATCATGCCGTCGCGGACGGGGTGGCTCAGGTCGCGCAGCATCCGCTCACCCCTTCCCGGCCGGCACCGGCTCGTCGACGGCGTCGGCGAGATTGCCGACCCGAGTGCCGCGCTCGGCTGCCCGCGTCGGCCACGAGACCAGCAGGTAGAGCACGAAGGTGATCACGAACGCCGGGGCGGTCGAGCCGAACGGCAGCGGGAAGACGTACGCCCACACGTACGCGAGCGTCGCGCCCACCGCCCACGCGCCGACGGCCAGCCAGTTGACGCCGCCGCGGTACCAGTAGCGTCCGCCACGCGTGCCGAGGATGTCGTGATCGTACGAGGCGCGCTTGATCAGGTAGTAGTCGACGATCATGATCGCGAAGATCGGGGCGAACAGGGCGCCGATGGTCACCAGGAACGTCGTGAACTGATCGAGCAGGCCGAAGAAGGTCGCGCCGATGATCGAGAGGATGCCGACCACGAGCGCGGTGGGCAGGAAGCGCAGGCGCGTGCCGGGCACGGCGTTGACGACGGTGGTCACCATGCCGTAGACGACCATCGTGTTGGTGGCCATCACCGACAGGAAGATCGCGACGCCGAAGATCCAGCCGAAGGGCTCGATGATGGTCACCGGGTCGAACGGCACAGCCTCGCCGCCGTTCAGGATGACGTACGCCATCGCGGTGGCGCCGAGCGACATCGAGATGATGGTCGACAGCGTGTAGCCGACGCCCGCGCCGACCACGCTCGCGCGGTTGCTGCGCCCGAGGCGGTTGATGTCGGCCGAGAGCACCGTCCACGAGATCGCGGTGGCGAGCACGACGTCGAAAACGAGGCCGGAGGTGTAGAACGGGGCATCCGGAGCGGCGATCGAGGTGAACTCGGCCGGGCTGAACGTCGTGAACGCTGTGACGAAGATGTACGCCGCGATGGCCAGGATGACCACGGCGAACCACGGCTCGACGCGGGCGACGCCGGCATGGCCGAAGATCGCGAGGGTCACGACGATCGTCTGGCAGAGCACGGCGAACACGACCGGGTTCGAGAAGCCGGTGAAGGTCATCACGACGTAGTCGAGCGCGATGCCGGCGAGCATCGCCTGCACCCAGCTCCACCCCATCAGGATGACGACGTTCGCGGCGACGGGAAGCAGGCTGCCGCGGGTGCCGAACGGTCCGCGGGTGAGCGCCATCGTGGGCAGGCCGGTACGGCGGCCGATGGTGCCGACCGCGACGAGCACGGCAGCGCCCGCTACGGTGCCGCCGACGATGAGCAGCAGCACGACGCCGTACGGCACGTCGGGCACGAACAGGGTGCCGGTCAGCAGGGTGGTGACCACGAGGTTCGCGGCCAGCCAGATCATCAGCAGGCGCCCGGTGGAGTAGGTGCCGCGAATGGGTCCGGCGTCGTCGGACTGCGCCTGCAGTCTCTGCTCGAGGCGGGTGTAGAGAGACATCGTAAAGCTCCTTTGCCTTGCGATCGCGTGGTCACGCGGGCGCGTGGAATCTGTCAGGGTGTGCCGGTGAGCGGCGAAAGATGTTCGTGCACGGCGACGAGCCGGCCGTGCTGCAGCGCGAAGACGATGGTCTCGCGCTCGCGATACGACTCGTCGCCGTCAGCGGTGTGCACGGTGGTGTCGACGGTGTGCGTGAAGATGCCGCCCCCGTCGAACACCTGCACCCGGCTGTCGCTGGATGCGCACGAGAGCACCCGCCAGCCGCTCTCGAGCCACTCGGCCCACAGGTGTTCGTAGGCGGCGCGGCTGTCGAGGCGGGCGGGCTCGGTGTGGAAGACGAACGTGGCGTCCGGGGCGAACGCGGCGAAGTACCGCGCGGTGTCGGTCGCGGCGAACGCGTCGACGATCGCGGCGGCGGCGTCGGCGATCGCCGCGGTGTCGGGGGCGGTCATGATCCTGCCTCCTCCGTGGTGGTCGACGGCGGCTGCGGGGAGCGCGGGGCCATCGCGCTCAGCAGCTCGTACACGACGTGGCTGGCCGCGACGGCGGTGAGCTGGGCGTGGTCGTAGGCGGGGGCCACCTCGACGACGTCGGCGCCGACGATGCGGAACCCGGCGAGGGCGCGCAGCATGCGCAGCAGCTCGCGGCTGGTCATGCCGCCCGCTTCGGGGGTGCCGGTGCCGGGGGCGTGCGCGGGGTCGAGCACGTCGATGTCGATCGAGATGTAGAGCGGCTTGTCGCCGATGCGTGCGTGCATCCGCTCGATCGCGGATGCCACGCCGTGCGTCTCGAGGTACTCGCTCGTGATGACGGCGAAGCCGAGCCGCTCGTCGTCTTCGAGGTCGCTCTTGTCGTACAGCGGGCCGCGGATGCCGACGTGCATGCTCGCCGTCATGTCGATGAGCCCCTCTTCGGAGGCGCGGCGGAACGGCGTGCCGTGCGTGGTCGGCGCGCCGAAGTAGGTGTCCCACGTGTCGAGGTGCGCGTCGAAGTGCAGCACCGCGACCGGGCCGTGCACCGAGGCGACCTCGCGCAGCAGCGGCAGCGCGATGGTGTGGTCGCCGCCGATGATGACGAGGCGGTCGGCCTTGGCTCGCAGGGCCCGCGCGCCGGCTTCGATCTCGGCGACGGCGGCCGAGATGTCGAACGGGTTCGCCACGATGTCGCCGGCGTCGGCGACCTGCTGGGCGGCGAACGGCGAGACGTCCTGCGCGGGGTTGTACGGCCGCAGCAGGCGCGAGGCCTCGCGCACGTGCGCAGGACCGAAACGGGCGCCGGGGCGGTAGCTGACGCCGCTGTCGAACGGGATGCCGGCGACGGCGACCTCGGCGCGCTCGACCTCGTCGAGGCGGGGCAGGCGGGCGAAGGTGGCGATGCCGGCGAACCGCGGCACGACGCTGGCGTCGACCGGGCCGCGCGGGGTGAGCTCGTTCTCACCGGAAACTGGGTGTTGCATATTTGACAACCTTTGGTACGTTGGAGGCAACCTTTGAGAGACCATACGCGCGTCGTACGGCGTGCGTCAAGAGCACGCCGTACTGTTTCGAGGAGCATCCATGCGCGCCATCCACCCGCACGCCGATGCGGTGACCACGCCGATCGGCGCGAAACTGCGTGCCGCGCGCACCAGTCAGGGCATGTCGCTCAGCCAGCTGGCGGCCACGAGCGGGCTGTCGAAGGGCTTCCTCAGCCGGGTGGAGCGCGATGAGACCTCGCCCAGCGTCTCGACCCTGGTGCAGCTGTGCCAGGTGCTCTCACTGCCGGTCGGCGCGCTGTTCACCGAGCCCGAGATCCAGCACGTCACCTTCGTCGACGCGCCGCGGATCAATCTCGGCGGCATGCACGCCGACGAGCGACTGCTCTCGCCGCGCAGTGAAGAGCGGGTGCAGCTGCTGCGCTCGGAGCTCGAGCCGCACGCGCACGGCGGGTCGGAGCTGTACACGATCAACTGCGACGTCGAGGTGCTGCACGTCATCGCCGGCGAGGTGACCGTGCGCTTCGCCGACCGCTCGGTCGCGCTGCGCGCGGGCGATGCGCTCACCTTTCCGGGCCGCGAACCGCACACGTGGGAGGTCACCGGCGATGCGCCCGCGAGCGTGGCCTGGGTGATCGTGCCGGCACCCTGGAGCGGGTCGGCCTGAGCGTCGCCGGTCGGGGGGAATACCGTGCGGCGCCCGACCAGGGCATCCGCTCTACGCTGGAACGTCTGCCTCATCCCCTCTCGAGGCGCGCTCAGGAGCCGCATGTCCACCGCATCCGTCGATGACCCCGCCCGCTACCGGCCGAACCCGTCGGTGCTGACCGCGCTGAAGAGTCCGCGGATGCTGACCCGCGAGGTGCTCGCCGGACTCGTGGTGGGGCTGGCCCTGATCCCCGAGGCGATCGCGTTCTCGGTGATCGCCGGGGTCGATCCGAAGGTGGGGCTGTTCTCGTCGTTCATCATGGCGGTGTCGATCGCGTTCCTCGGTGGCCGACCGGCGATGGTGACGGCCGCGACCGGCGCCGTGGCGCTGGTCATCGCGCCGGTGGCGCCGACGTACGGCATCGACTACTTCATCGCGACGGTGATCCTCGCCGGGGTGTTCCAGGTGCTCCTCGGGGTGCTGGGTGTGGCGAAGCTGATGCGGTTCATCCCGCGCAGCGTGATGGTCGGGTTCGTGAACTCGCTGGCGATCTTCGTATTCAGCTCGCAGTTCCCGCAGCTGATCGACGTGCCGTGGCTGGTGTATCCGCTGGTCGCGCTGGGCATCGCGGTGATGATCGTGATGCCGCGCATCACCAGGGTGGTCCCCGCCCCGCTCGTGTCCGTCGTGATCGTCACCGGCGTCGTGCTCGCGTTCGCGATCGCGGTGCCGACCGTCGGCGATCAGGGCGAGCTGCCGCGCAGCCTGCCGTCGCTGTTCATCCCGAACGTGCCGCTGACCTGGGAGACGTTCACGATCATCGCGCCGTTCGCGCTCGCCGTCGCGCTGGTCGGGCTGATGGAGTCGCTGCTCACCGCGAAGCTGGTCGACGAGATCACCGACACCCACTCGCGCAAGGGCCGCGAGGCGTGGGCGCAGGGAGTTGCGAACATCCTGTCGGGCGCGTTCGGCGGCATGGGCGGATGCGCGGTGATCGGCCAGACGATGATCAACGTGAAGGAGTCGGGGGCGCGCACCCGCATCTCGACGTTCTGCGCCGGCGTCTTCCTGTTCCTGCTCGTCGTCGTGTTCGGCGACTTCGTCGCGACGATCCCGATGGCGGCGCTGGCCGCGGTGATGATCATGGTCGCGATCGGCGCCTTCGACTGGCACAGCGTGCGCCCGTCGACTCTGAAGCGGATGCCCAAGAGCGAGACCTTCGTGATGGTCTCGACCGTCGTGCTCGTGCTGCTGACCCACAACCTCGCCGTCGGGGTGGTCGGCGGCGTGCTGGTCGCGTCGGTGCTGTTCGTGCGGCGCGTGGCGCACCTGGCCAACGTGACGCGCTCGGTGTCTGACGGGGTCGCCCGGTATGTCGTGGAGGGCGAGCTGTTCTTCGCCTCAAGCAACGACCTGACGACGCTGTTCTCGTACTCTTCCGATCCCGACCAGGTCGTGATCGACCTGTCGGGATCGCACGTGTGGGACGCGTCGACCGTCGCCGCGCTGGATGCCATCGAGACGAAGTACGCGGCGTACGGGAAGTCGGTGGAGATCGTGGGGATGAACGACGCGAGCGGGGTGTTTCACGGGCGCTTGAGCGGCGGGTTCGAGTAGGGAAGAACTCACGCCTGCACGAACGCCACCGCCCGCACCGGCGCGCCGTCGCCCTACAACGCCTGGCCCCTCCTGACACGCTGAGCGTGCCGAAGTACCCCTAGCCCCACATGCGGCAGGCACCACAGCTAGCGGATGCACCGTGACCGCGCGGACGATCACCGGCGCGCAGGGTCAGGCTGCGATGTCGAATCGTGCTCGGCCACCCCGGCGCGGCGCGCGGGCAGGGTCGACGTGTGGTGGTGGCACGAACCAGACAGTGTTGCCTTGTCCGGGTGGGTCGACGCGGATGTCCCACCCGTTGTCATGTATCCGGTGGTGACAGGTCTCGCAGAGCAGGACCCCGTTCGCGAGATCAGTGGGCCCGGCGTCGCGTTGCCACCATCGGATGTGATGCGCCTTGGCCATGCCGGGCGGCAGTCCGCACATGGCGCATCCGCCATCGCGTTCGGCGAGAGCGTGTCGCTGCGCCGGGGTGAACAATCGTCGCCGGCGCCCCCAGTCGAGCACTTCACTATCGCCGCCGAGCACACACGGGATGATCCCGCCGTCGGCAGCCATCCGGCGAGCCGCGCTGATGCTGATCGGCTGATCGATCCCGTCGATCGTCGCCGAACCGGTGCCCGCCTGAAGATCCTGCAAAGTCATCCGCACCACCACCGTCGCTCCTGCGAGCGCGGGCGTCTGCGTCGTGCAGCCGAGCATGTGCGATCCGAACAGGCTCAGGGCGTCGGCCTGCATCATCGGGACGGTACGGCGATCGGCATCCGGCGCATCGGGATCCGGTGCGTCCTGTCGGGCCGCGAATGCGACGGTGACGTATCCGCGGATCGCGGTGATCACCGGGGCGGCACTTTCGGGATCGAGCAGCGCGTTCAGATGAACCATCCCGTCACGCTCGAACATCGTCAGTGAGCGCTTGGCACGCTGCTCTTCGGCGCGCGGCTCCACTCCATCCGGATCCAGCCACGCCTCGGCGCGGACGATCAGCTTGCGCACGTCGTCCAGAGACAGCCCGACGGCGGCCTCGGTGAGGATCCGCTCGCCCTCGCTCGTCCGCTCAGGCCCTGCAGCGATACGGCACCGATCGAGCAGGCTGATGATGAGCCCGGCCACCTGCGAACTGACTGCACCGTCAGACAGGGCTTCCCGCACCAGCGGATACCGCGCGGGAAGCCGATCACCGAGCAGATCCGCCCGCGGAGCCGTCGCCTCCCCAACCTTGATGAGTCGAATCGCATCCCCCGTCGAGACGCCCGTAGTCGCGGCGATGAGTTTCGCCGGCGTGCGATACCCCTGCTGCTTGGCCAGGCTGTCCGCTCCGAGCTCAGGACGCGACTCGCGAGAGATCCCCGCGGCGACGTCGGCGTGCACGGCATCCAATCGACGCTTCACCATCCCGATAGCGCTGTCGATCGCGATCAACTGCTCACGGGTCAGGTCCGCTGCGTCTTCCGCATCGCCCCACGATCGATCGAGCGACGACATCGCTTCGATCAATCGCGTGAGCTTCGACATGCATTAATAGTACGTGTGTTCGATACACGTGTCAACGCTATCTCGAAATTTTGTTCGATGATGTTTGGGCCACTCGCCCCGGGCGCGGCGCTCCGCAGCTCTCCGCACCCAACGCTCAGCCGCGCTGCAATGCGGCGCGCGCCACCGCCCGAATGTGCGGTGTGACCAGGCCGAAGGCACCGGGAGCCGACAGTGCGAGCAGTCCGTCGGTGAGCTCGCGAAGCACCCGATCTGCTTCGCCCCGATCGAACCCCGCGCGGGAACGGACGGTGTCGTACCAGTCGCCGTACTCGTCGTACCTTCTCGTGTCACGCGCCGCGTGCGCCTTCTCGAGGTAGCCGGCCAGCTGGTCGTACGACGTGGCGGATCCATCGGCGAGTGCGAGCAGAGCCGCGGCGCGAGAGAAGCGGCACGTGTCGAACGAGCCCCAGTACCCTCGCGTCCCGCCCGCGATCGCGCTGACGACCCGCGGGAAGGCCCTGACCGGATCAGCCATCAGCTGTTTCCCGATTGCGTTGACTACGACGCGTCCCTTCAGCCGCCGGATGAGCCCCGCACGCCGCGCGAACGAGCTGAGCAGATCCGCCGCATCATCGGCATCCCACTCGACGCCGGAGACGCCCCTGTCGACGACGCTGGTCGGCAGCCACCCGCTGGTGGCGTCCTGGTCGGTGCCGTCGGGCCCGACCGCGTCGATCAGGGCCCGCAGCGCGTGGGTCGCCTGGCGCACCGTGTCGATGCCCAGCCGGTTGGCGTCGAGCAGTTCGGTGGCGTTCAGATGAGCCCGAAGAGCGAGCCGCCGCACCGGCGTCAGCGGTGCGAGCAGATCAGCGATCAGCGAGCCCGCGGAGGTGTCGTCGGGAATGGCGCGCAGGGACTCCGAGCGGACGAACGGCACGACGATGCCGAAGCGACGGACGAGTTCGCGGTTGGCTTGATCCAGATCCAGCGGCTGCGCGCTCGTCTGCCAGTCCTTCGAGGGCCGCAGCGAACTGTCGGCGCCGGCAGCCACGATCGACACACTCGCGTCTCCCGCCTGCCGACCGGACGCGCGCTCAACGGTGATGTCGAGTTCGAACGGAAACGACGGCACCCGCACCGCCGCCTCGGCGAGTGGGGCTGGATCATCGCCGAAGAAGTGATCACCCGCGTAGCGCACGGCACGGGCCGCGAACGGCGCGGACCACTCGTCTCGAACCACCCAGCTCTCGCCGCAGTAGACGTGCGGATGGCGATACCTGAGTGCGGCGACCTCCTCGTCGCACGCTTCGATACCGATGCTGAGCAGGTAGGCCTCCCACAGCCATGTCTCGGGCGAGTGCTTCGGAAGCTCGATCGTCCTGTCCCACTCCGGGCGACCCGGCACCGACACCTCGATGCGCACGGGCGACGGAACGACCAGGTGCTCGCGATAGTTCATGCAGGCGACGATAGGCATCCGCTCCGACGCCCAGCGCCCTCTGCCCCGGCACCTGTGGAACACCTCTCAGCATCGGCCATTGTGCAGAAAGAGTGGCTTCGACGCGAAAGCCGTCAGCGCGCCTGATTCGACCCGCTCGGGTGCGCGGGTTCGGCCGGTATCGACCGCGCCGAACGAGCGCACCTCGGAACAGAGCTGACGACGGATCGGGGGCGGCACCGACCAGTGCCGCCCCCGATCGTACTGCCCGAATCAGGCGATGAAGTCGGCCGTAAGGGGCACGTCGTGGCCGTAGGGCGGGTCGATCTCGTGCTTGTCGACGCCCAGGTCGCGAGCGAGTGCACGTACCTCTTCGCCACGTGTCTGCGCCAGCTCGAGACCGCGCAGGTTGGAGTCGATCTGCTCGGGTCGCGTGGCGCCGAAGAGCAGTGAGCAGACGTTTTGGCTGCTGACGGCGAACGCGATGCTGAACTCTGCTGCAGTGACGCCGAGCGAGGCGGCCGCCTCTTCGATTGCAGGTACGCGAGCCTTGATGTCCTCCCGGATGCCACCGATGTCGAGTCCGATGTGGCGTGACGGCGACAGGTTGCCGGTCAGGATGCCGCCTTCGAGCGAATCGGATGCGTGCACCGAGATCCCCGTGTCAGCCAGCACCGACTGGTAGTCGGCGCCGTCGACGACGTTCTGTCGCACGACCGAGTACTTGAGCTGCACCATCTCGGGTGTGGGAAGCCCCTCCGCAACGCAGTAGTCGTGGGCCTGACGGATCAGCTCGGGGCGCCAATTCAGGCCGCCCCAGACGCGCGCGCGTCCCGAGGTGACCAACTCGGCAGCATCCCGAGTCAACTGCTCGACATCCATCTCAGCACGCGGGTGCTCCACGATGATGACGTCAACGTTGTCGACCGCGAGGCGCCGCATCGACGCGTCGAGCTGCGCGGTGAGAGACCGCTCGGGATAGTCGAAGTACCAGACCTTCTCGGCGATGACGACGTCATCACGCGAGAAGTCAGCCTCCTGCAGCATCCGCCCGAACAGCACCTCGGTGTGCGGCTTGTCGCGGTAGTACGCCACGTCGAAGAACCGAATGCCTCGCGAGTACGCGTGGTTGATCAGGTTGATGTTGGCTTCGAATGACAGACGTGAGTATGTGTGCCACGATCCGAGGGAAAGCTCGCTGACCGCGATGTCGCTCTTTCCGATGTTGCGCATGTTCTACTTCCTTTTCATTGCATTGACGAACGCTTGTGCGCGCGTCGACTGGGGATTGATAAGCACGTGCTCGGGCGCACCGAATTCGACGATCCGCCCTTCATCAAGCAGGGCCACGTGATTGCTGACCTCCCGAGCGAAGTTCATCTCGTGGGTCACGATGAGCATCGTCATGCCGGCGGCGGCGAGCTCTCGGATCACGTCCAGCACCTCACCGACGAGCTCGGGATCGAGCGCCGATGTCGGTTCGTCGAAGAGCATGACGCTCGGCTGCGGAGCAAGAGCGCGTGCTATTGCCACCCGCTGCTGCTGGCCGCCCGAGAGCATCGCCGGATACTGATCTGCCTTCTCGGCGAGTCCGACCCGGTCGAGTAGGTACCTGGCACGCTCGAGAGCTTCACTCTTCGAGTTCCTGTGCACGACGCGCAGTCCCTCGCAGATGTTCTCGATCGCAGTCATGTGCGGGAACAGATTGAACTGCTGGAAGACCATGCCGAAATGCTGGCGCTGCCGTGCTCGCTTCTTCTCGGTCAGCGGATGATAGACGCCGGCCTTCAGGTCGAATCCGAGCAGTTCGTCCTGATAGTGGACAGTGCCGGAGTCGAGCGTCTCGAGCATGTTGACGCATCGCAGGAAGGTGCTCTTTCCCGAGCCCGACGGGCCGAGCAGCGAGATCACCTCACCGGCGTGCAGATCAAGGTCGATGCCGCGGAGCACGTGGTTGTCGCCGAATCGCTTCTCGACGTCCCGCGCGCGGATCAGCGGTGTCTGGTTCGGTTCAATCGGTGACACCGCGGAACCCCTTTCCGAACTTGCGCTCGAGTTGCTGCTGGCCGAGCATCGCGAGGCTTGTGAGCACGAGATACCAGATGCACGCCACGACGAGCAGCGGGATCGTCTGGTAGGTCACGCCGTAGATCAGCTGAACTGTGGTGAGCAACTCGGTGTATCCGATGACGAACACGAGCGAGGTGTTCTTGAACAGGGTGATCATCTCGTTGCCGAGCGACGGGATGATCACGCGGATCGACTGTGGTGCGATGACCCGCCGCATGGCCTGCCAGTCCGTCATCCCCATCGAGCGAGCGGCCTCGAGCTGCCCACGGGGGACTGAAAGGATGCCGCCGCGGTAGATCTCCCCGATGTACGCGCCCTGGATGAGCGTCAGCCCGAGAATCGCCGCTGTGGACTGCGAGATCAGCTCGTTCGTGGGGAACGAGACCAGCGGAGGAAGAAACGGCAAGCCGATCGGGATCTGCGGGAGCAGAGCGGACAGGAAGAAGATGAACAGGAGCAGCACCAGCGCCGGGATGGCACGGATGAACCAGATGTACACGGCGCCGATCGCCTGGAAGACCGGGTTGGCCGACATCCGCAGATATGCGACCGCACCACCCATGACCAGCCCGCTGATGGCGCACACCACGGTCAGGATGATGGTGTTGCGCAGACCGCCGAGGATGTCGGGGTGGAAGAGGTACTCCCACACGACGTCCCACTGCCAGTTCTTGCCGCGGACGAAGAAGTCGGCCAGGCCGACGACGGCAACCGCCGCGATGAGTCCAGCGACCCACCACGATGTTCGCCGGGGCTTGGCGAAGCGATAGACCGGCTTCGCCAAGCCCGTTTCCTCAGCGTCCTGCGGAGCGCGCAGGACGACTTCAGAACTTTGAGCCATTGATCTCAATCTTCGTCAGGCCGAGGCTGGACTGGTTCCACTCCTCGAGGATGCGGTCGTATGTTCCGTCTTCCTTCATCTCGGTCAGCGCTTCGAAGATGGCATCCCGAAGCGTGGTGTTGTCCTTGGGGATGCCGACGCCATACGGAGCGAGGTGCTCGGGTTCGCCGGCCAGTTCGAACTGCTCCGGCTCGTCGGCGACGAGCTGGTTGGCGACCGCGAGGTCCGACCACTCGGCATCGACCCGCGCGCTCTGCAGAGCGAGGGTCGCGGTGGGACCGTCTGCATAACCCTGGATGTCGATGGCGGGCTTACCGGCATCCGCGCACTTCTTCTGCTCTTCGTCGGCGTAGCCCTGCTGGATACTCCCCTTGACGATGGCAAGGCGAGCCCCGCAGAGGTCGGCGCGACCGGAGATCCCGGCGGGATTCCCCTTCTGCACGATGAGGACAACACCACCCTCGACAAGATCGACGAAGTCAAGCGTCTTGCGCCGCTCGGCGAAGTCGCCGGCTGCGAGCGCGACGTCGTATCGCTGAGCGAGGACGCCAGGGATGACGGCATCGGACGAGACCTTCTCGAACTTCACGTCGAGACCGAGGCGCTTGGCATACTCCTTGGTGAGATCGACGATGAGGCCTTTCATCTCAGGGCTGCCCGCCTCGGTGAACTTGAGCGGCTTGACGCTGCCGCTGTCGGCGGCGACGAGGACCCCGGCCGAGCCGAGGGCACTGGTGAGGTCGATCTTGCCTTCTGCGTCGGCGGCGTTGGCCGGGTCGGATGCGGGGGGCGAAGAGCATGCTGCCAAGGATGCTGCCAAGGCGAGGGCGGCGGTGAACACAACTGCTCGGGTGGTGCGAAGCCTCATTGCTTCTCCTTTCGGTGGAGGGGTTGCCCAGCACGCTAACCAGGTTCTGTGAGATAGTCAACACGTTAACTATTCTGTGATCAGATCTCGCTAGACTTCAGGGCACGATCTGACCCAGTGGTGCGTTGGAGGTATCGAACTCGTGAGTGCAGAACAACCGAAGGGTGTCCCAAGCGACCCCGCGGAAGCGACAGTCGACGAGGTGACTTATTGGTCTTTCGTCGAGCACTTCGGCCGATTGGCCGGCGAGAAGCTGCCGTGGCTCAACCTCGAAGCGGCGACATTCTTCATGACCCTGCACCGAGCCTTCGAATTGATCGTCTACGACATCAGGGGCGAACTCGAGCAGCGTCTGACACCTGCCGGGCTGCGCGTGCTGATCGTGTTGGTATCGGCTGGCAGGATGTCGCTCTTGCGCGTCGCCGAGCTCACCGGAATGAGCCGCGCTGCGGTCTCCGCACTACTCAAGCGGCTCGAGGCCGACGGAATGGTGACTCGCACTCCCGCCGAGACGGACGGTCGCAGCATTCTCATCGAGGCGACGCCGGAAGGCGCGGCCTTGATGGCCGAGGTCTACCGCGACTACAACGCCCGCGAGAGCATCTGGTACTCGAAGCTCGACGCCGACGAGGCCGAGGTGATCAAGTCGGCCCTGTCACGGTTAGCGTCGAGCTTGAGTGGCGCACGAAGGAGAAGCTGAGGGACAGTCCGCCACCCGCCATTGTGGCGGCGCCTATCAGGAGCGTTTGTCGGTCACGGTCGCCTGCCCAACGGCATCCGCCGGGTCGAGCGTCAGCCCGATGCCGACCAGCACAATCCGCCCGCTCAGCCGCGGCCCCTCGCCGCGGGAGAGGCCGGCCTTGACCGCGCCGAACGTGACCGTCGTCGCTGCCGCGAGCACGGCGGCGTCGGCAGCGCCGGTGTCGGCGTCGAGTCCGCTGGGCAGGTCGACAGCGATGACGACAGCGGATGCCGACAGCAGCGCGGTCACCGCGTCGCGCGCGTGCCCGCGCAGTGCGCCGCGCGCCCCGATGCCGAGGATGCCGTCGACGATCACGTCATAAGCGGCCGGGTCGAGATCGACGAGACGGATGCTGCGCGCGCCGGCGTCCATCGCGGCTTGCAGCGCCTTCTCGTGCACGCGGTCGGACGTGCGCAGGATGTCGACAGGAACCCCACGGGCGGCGAGGTCTGCGGCGGCGAACAGCGCGTCGCCGCCGTTGTCGCCCGGGCCTGCGAGCACCAGCATCCGTTCGGGGTTGTGCTCGGCGATGACCTCGGCGAGCGCGGCCGCGGCACGGCGCATGAGTGGCACGCCCGCGGCGAGCAGCGGCGCCTCCGCCGCGCGCACCTGGGCGGTGGTGAAGGTGGGGACGGTTTCTGGCATGACCTCACGGTACTGCGGGGTTCGTGGGGCTTCGACGTACGGAATTACCGCCGACTGCCACGTCGGTTCGAGAGGTCAGGTCAGCCGCTCGAACGCCATCGTCGCCTGGATGCGATCGCCGCGGCCGAACCCGGTGCTGCCTGACGATGCGGTGGTGATCTTGTGTGCAGGCGGTAGCCGAGCGCTGCCCGCTTGTTAATCACTTTCTCGAACTCGAAGCCACATGACCGTCGCACCGGCGGCGTGACTACAACTCGCCACCCATCTGTAACAGTCTCCCGCCCTAGGCCTTGAGCTCAGGTATTACGACCGAAAGCAATGACTGTACTGAGGCGCTTCTATGAGCCTCCGCGTCTAGCGCGGAGCCGACCCAAGCGGCGCCCTTGCCCTCCTCGCGGTGGAAGTCCTCCAGCTCGCCAACCGGAAGAACGTGTAGCCGACGAACTGCCAACTCTCCGAGGAGTGCGCGAAAGTCCTTAGTCGCGACCCCAGCCGGAACCTGGTCGAGTCCACCGTTGTGAACTTTCTTCCAGAACGACGCTTCCTTGCCTCGCTCGATGTGGCGCATCGCGTTCAACCACGCCGCGTTGACGCTTTCGTCCCAAGTCGCTCCAAGCGCCGCAAGCGTCGCTTCGACCTTCGCCCGGTCATCGAGGAAGTCGAAGTCGGTGATCACGGATGCTGTTACGTTTAGGTCTCGCAGGACGTTCAGTAGCTTCGCAAAGCCGCCTGTGCCACTACTGGGGATGAACAAGGTGTTGTCAGCAACGTGCTGCTTGTCAAGCGAGGTCGCCAACTCATCGGCCGCCGCACCGTAGAACCTGCAGTCGCGGTCTCCTTCACACACCACGACCCGCTCGTGGAAGAGGCCTTGCAACACGTTGGAGTATCTCAGCGTGGGATCCGTCCAATATGCGTTAAGGTCCGTCGATTCCAGCTGGCGAGCCCGGGCGCCCTCCTCGGCGCGCGTGAGCCGGAGGATCTCGAGGCCCCCACCCTTCGAGCCGTTCAGCAGACCGATGAGAAAGTCCCGGTCGTGCGTGGCCACGACTACCTGCATCCCCCTGTCACGAGCCGATGCGGCGAGCCAGCGCCCAACTGCGCGAGCCTGAGCTGGATGCAAGAACGACTCAGGCTCGTCGAGTAGAAGCACTGAGGGCGATAAGGCCATAGTTACTAAGGCGAGCCCGGCGAAGCTCCGAAGGCCGTCTCCTTGATCGTCGAGAGGTGGGCATGAGTTTACAGCGTCCGCATACTCAGCCGTGAGTGCATTTACGGGCGGCGGGTCGACCAGCACGTGTCCCGCGCGGAGCCGTGGAGGGAACCCTACGCGGTCGACGAAGCAGGGAACCGCGAAGAGCCGCTCGACAGTCGCCGAGAATTCGGCTTCGAGCTCGCCGTTCTCGTGCAGACGGCGAATCAACCAGTTCCGGAGTGAGTCCGGGTTCTGGTCTGTGCGCAACTCACCGGCCGCGTAGGCCATCGCTCCGCCAGCCGGAATGCGTCTGACGAATGAATCCGTTAGATACTGCAATCCATTGCCTGCTGCGCTTGAGGTGACGCTCGACGCAATGCTCGACAAATGGGTCTGGTTCTGACTCGGAGGAAGGATGACGTTACCTGGCGCGTGCGAAGGACCCACCGCCAGAGTGTTCGCGGACGCCCACTCAATGATGTCCTGCTCGCTGTGCGCGTCGACGATGAAACTCGCTTCCCTCACGACTGAGCGGCTTGCGCCACGCTCGCCGGAATCGGGGCCGTAATACACACCCATCTGACCCCGGACTGTCTCGACCATGTCCTTCAGGAGTTGCGACTTGCCGGTGTTGTTTGCGCCCACCACACAAGTGACACCGGTGCCGAGAAGCTGCAACTCTTGTCCGGAGGTGAGGGTGATCGATGTAAATCTGTACGAGAGTCCCACGTCGGCAACCTAACGCATCGAGCTCTGGTTGCAGCCAATCTGGTTCTTGGCCGCTGATCGATGACCCTGCCAGGTGCGACGGGGTCGGCACGATCGGCGTAGATGAGCATGCCTGGCGTTACCCGGCTCGGCGAGAAGTAGGCCAACGTGATCATCGATCTCACCCCAGCCCGCTAAAAGACCAGCCCGGCACGTCTGCAAGACATGGATGAAAGCCGCTCCAAGGCCGTGTTAGAGCAGTGACTCACCGGAAGGCCGGAGGAGTGGGCTCGCAGATCGAGGTGGTCGCGATGGACGGGCTCCGGGTTCGCAGACGTCAAGACCCCGGCCTCCCAGGCGCTCCCTGACACTCCTGGTAATGGATCAGTTCCATGACGTCCGGCGCGCCGGCAACGAGCTCGATGTCTGCCGGCGCCGCATCCAGCAGGACGCCAGGGCGCACCGCGGAATGAAGGGTGATCCTGCCTTACACCCACAGACGTCCTGCACACCGGCTCCAGCCTGCTCGCCGACCGGCAGAAGCTCCGCCTGGACGCAGTATTCGCCGCTTACGAGCGCGTCGAGGTCGAAGCGACCCGGGCACCGTGATCGCCGCCATCACCAACGGCGTCCCTACCCCGCTACGTGTGATCCGCAAGCTCGGCCGCACCGTGAACAACGCGCCGCCGACATCCTCGCGTTGGATGCGGCCCGAACTAAACAGAAGTCTGCGTGCCTGCGGCCAAGTGCGGTCGGCTGTGTAACGCTACCAACGGACAACCGATCACGCGTAGCGCCGCACAGCTTCCCGGATGCCCTCCGCATGAACGTAGATCTCATCGAGATCGACAATCGGGTGGCGCGTTTCAGCCTTCTCTCCGTCGAGAAGACCGAGGTATTTCTGCTTGCCATTGAAGTGAAGGCGGGCGATCGGCTTGCGGTTGTTGTCGTCCAGCAGTACGGCAAAGTAGCTCTTCGCATCGCGCTGTGTCACTCGTTGCGGCTTGACCTCGCCACACGCAATCGCCTTAACGATCTGGTAGCCCTCTAGCTCCTCGAGCGTGGTCTCAATCTCGGTGTCTCGATCGAGATCCGCCTCGGCCACCTCCGCGCTTGACGGCGACGGAACGTCGGAAACCTGGCTACCTCCGCTTACCCCGAGTGCGGCCTTGAGCCTGTCATTCACACGCTCAGTGAGGAACTGCTGGGCAGCCTTGCCTACGAGGCCCGTGAACTGCTGGCGTACACGCTGAGTGAATGCTCCGTCGTAGACCCGAGAAGTGAAGAACTTAATCCACTCGTCGGTCGGCTCCCGAAACTGAGCAGCGATCTCCCGCTTCAGCGCACCGATGTACTTCAACTCTTCGGCTGCACTGATGATCGACTCGAGGTCGAAGCTCTCCTTGCTGAGCTTCTGGATCTCGGGGATCAACGTTTCATCGATATCTAGCAGGTCCAGAACCAGGAACGGCTTGGCATCCATCCGGTTCGGAGCATCGAGGTCAGTGTAGAAGTGCCACACAACGCCGTTCGTGAGAACCGCTATTCGTGCGTTCGTGACCGAGAAGTACCGGAACAGCTGCGACGCGTGCTCGATCTTCAAGGAGCCCATCGATGGTTTGCACTCGATGAGGATCTGTACCTCGCCATCTCGCATGATGGCGTAGTCGATCTTCTCGCCCTTCTTGGTTCCGACGTCTGCGGTGAATTCCGGTACCACCTCGAGCGGGTCAAACACGTCGTATCCAAGGATCGTCGAGATGAACGGCATCACAAAGGCGTTCTTCGTCGCCTCCTCCGTGCCGATTGCTGTGGCTTGGTTCCGAACCTTTACCGCGAGTGATTCGAGGCGCTCCGCGAACTCCATCAGCCGCTCCCATCTTCGTTGACTGAGTGACACCGACTCCCCCCTCAGAGAGCCTGATCTTGACCCTAGCGGAGGTGATCCGCCCCTAACCAACCCGGGTAGACGCCTCCGTGCCCTAATGGCCGGTGACGGGTGGGTAGTCTGTTCGCCAACTGACGACCCCGGGAGGTGTTGTGAAAGCGAGGTCTCAGCATCACTCGAGCGGGCCAATCGACGTCGTCGGCGCGGTCATCACGCGGGATGGCACTGTGCTAACCGCGCAACGTGGCCCTGGCAAGGCGCTAGAAGGAATGTGGGAGTTCCCTGGCGGCAAGGTCGAGGCCAATGAAACCCAGCGCTCGGCGCTGAAGCGCGAGATTCTCGAAGAGCTCGGCTGCGACATCACGATAGGCGATCACATAGTCACAACGACCCATCTCTACGAGTTCGGGACGGTTCGCCTTGCGACTTACTACGCGGTTCTCGAGAACGGTCTCCCGAGGAGGTCAGAGCACACCGCACTCCGCTGGGTGGAGATCAGTCGGCTTACGGAGCTCGTCTGGGCTCCGGCAGACCTTCCGGCTGTGAGCAAGGTGATTTCGCAGTCGCAATCGATGCGCTGACTACGCAGCGAACTGGTCGTACTTCTCTGCCAGTCGGTCGCGTGAAGGCCAGTCCGCCTTCTTTTGCGGAAGCGTCAGCGGCCGACCGTGCATGTCTTGCAGGCCGTGTCGGAGCATCGGCCCATCTATCTCCTCAAGCAACGCTCGATCGATGCGGACCTCGTACTGCGGCGTGATGCCGAGAAGATTCCGATCGTACGAAGCGTGGTGAATCTTGCATAGGGCGAGACCGTTCGTGACCTCCGCGACGCCGTGGCTGCTCGCGTCGGGAACGATGTGTGCTGCGTCGAGCAGTTCGGCATGTTTCAGCTCGCAGATCGCACAAGCTGTGGCGTACGCGCGCAGCACCCGTGCTCGGAACATGGGCTGGTGTAAGCGCGCCTTCACAAGACGCTGTGCGTACCGACGCTCCGTCTCGTTCAAGTGCATGGGGTCATCGAAGAATCTCAGTGACTCGTCGAGCGCCACATGAACCTCACGCCGAAGCGGATCATCGTGCACAATGTATGCGGGGTAGAAAGCAACGAAGAACCCGGCGCGCACGCCGAGGAAATAGACCAGCGGCTCTGCATTGTCGTACGCGTTGCGAAGCTTTCGATTGTCGCCGCCGTCGCGCGACTGATACGAGTAGCGCACAAGCCCCTCAGCGCTGATCCCGTCGGAGTACTCGGTCTTCTTTGAGCTCGTCATGATGGTCAGGGTCGAGTCGAAGTCGGCCGGATTGCGAATACCGCGGCCGGTATCAAGCAAGGGGATGCGCTCACCCTGGTACGAATAGCTGATGAGCTCAGCGCGGCTGAACTCGTACGCCCCGGCGGCGCGTCGATCGTCGAGCCAGCGGAATACATCTTCTCGAATTGCTTGCTGCTCAAGCGCGGGACGGGCCATGCGGCTCAATCTACCGACACCGCCGCCTCGTCCGAGCAACTCACTTCTGCGCGCACACTCTCCTGCTACGTTCTCCCCATGCCGTCCCCCGCAACGCTGCAAGCCCTCCGCGACTTCGCCGTCGAGCGCGAGTGGGATCAGTTCCACTCCCCTGAGAACCTCGCGAAGTCGATCTCGATCGAGGCGGCCGAGCTGCTCGAGCTGTTCCAGTGGGGGCAGACGCCCGACCAGACTCGGGTAGAAGAAGAGCTCGCCGACGTGCTCACCTACTGCTTCCAGATGGCGTCCCGGCTCGGTGTCGACATCGACGAGATCGTGATGAGCAAACTCGAGAAGACCCGCGCGAAGTATCCGGTCGAGCTGTCGAAGGGTCGCATCACCAAGTACACCGATCTGCAGCCATGACCGAGTTCAGCATCGAGCGGCTTCCTTTCGAACGTCAGCATGTCGATGCGTGGGGGCGCAGCGATTCGCAGCACACCGACTGGCCGGTCGTGTACGTGCTCGACAGCTCGGCCCGCAGCAAGAAGCTCTATGTCGGCGAGACGGTGAATGCGGCATCCCGCATGCGGCAGCACCTCGCCAGCTCGAAGAAGAACGAGGGGCTCGAGTCGATCCGCGTCGTCATCGGCGAGCGCTTCAACAAGTCCGTCTGCCTCGACCTCGAATCGCACCTGATCCGCTGGTTCCACGGCGACGGTCAGTACAGCATCCTGAACGGCAACGACGGCCTCAGCGACGCGCGCTACTACGATCGCGACATCTATCGCGAGTCGTTCCGCGACGTCTTCGAAGCGCTGCGCACCGAAGGGCTGTTCAGCCGCAGCATCCCTCAGATCGAGAACAGCGACCTCTTCAAACTCTCGCCGTTCAAGGCGCTCACCGACGATCAGGCCATCGCGATCGAAGACATCGTCGAGGGCCTGCTGGCCGATCTGCAGCATCCGGATGCCCGCTCGACCCTCGTCGTGCAGGGCGACCCCGGCACCGGCAAGACGATCATCGCGATCTTCCTGATGAAGCTGCTCGCCGACATCCGCGACCACCAGGATCACGACGACGTCGAGCCCGACTCGATGTTCGCGGAGTTCTTCACCGCCGAGAACCGCGAGCTGCTGCGCGATCTGAAGATGGCTCTCGTGATTCCGCAGCAGTCGCTGCGGCAGTCGGTGCGGCAGGTGTTCAAGAAGACGCCCAAGCTCGATCCGTCGATGGTGCTCACCCCGTTTCAGATCGGGGAGTCGGATGCCCTGTTCGATCTGATCCTGGTCGACGAGACGCACCGGCTGAATCAGCGCGCCAATCAGGCCTCTGGTGTGCAGAACAAGAAGTTCCGCGAGATCAACGAGAAGCTGTTCGGCTGGGACGATCCGTCGCGCACGCAGCTCGACTGGATCAGGGCCCGCAGCCGTCACCGGATGCTGCTCGTCGATGGCGCGCAGAGCGTTCGTCCGCATGACCTCGCGCCGGCGACGCTCGAGCGGGAGCTTCGGGATGCCAAGGACTCCCACCGCCACTTCCGGCTGACCACGCAGATGCGCGTGCGCGCCGGCGCGGACTACGTCGAGTACATCCGTGCGCTTCTGCGCGGCGAGCATCCGCAACGCCCGGATCTCGGCGATTATGACCTGCGCTTCTTCGACGACCTCGGTGAGATGCGACGCGCCATTCGCGCCCGCGATCGCGAGTTCGGGCTGTCTCGTCTCGTGGCCGGATACGCGTGGGATTGGGTGTCGCGTCGAGATCCGTCGGCGTTCGACATCGAGATCGACGGCGAGCGGATGCGCTGGAACAGCACTGACAAAGACTGGATCAACGCGCCCGGGTCGCTGGAGGAGGTCGGCTCGATCCACACGGTGCAGGGCTACGACCTGAACTACGCCGGGGTGATCATCGGGCCGGATCTGCGTGTTGGTCCGGACGGCTCGATCGTCGCCGATCGTGAGGCGTACCGCGATAAGAAGGGCAAGGAGAACACCGGACACCTGAAGGACGCCTTCGGCGATGATGATCTGCTCGTGTTCATCCGGAACATCTACGGGGTGCTGCTGACGCGAGGGATGCTCGGGACGTACGTGTACGTGTGTGACGAGGGGTTGAGGAAGCGGCTTCATCACTATCTGAGTTGAGCTGGCTACTCAGAGGCGCCGATCTCCCCCCACCCGGGCAAGACCTATGAGTTCACCTACGAGGGCGGACGCTGCGCATCGATAGCATCAGAGTGCCGCCGAGGGGGCGGCGCAGACTCACGGCGATCCCGTACAACCGCCTACACCAGAGGACATTCATGCGCAGCAACAGCAAGATCACTCTCGCCCTCGCGTCCGTCGCCATCGTGGCCACGACGCTGTTGGGGTGTAGCCCTGCGGCAACCACCGCCAACCCGCCAAAGGCCGAGAAGACCGTCGCGATTGATGCGCCGGGAGAGGCGGCGGCCAAGGACACCTTTGAGAACCAGACTCTGACTACGGCCGAGGCGATCATCAAGATTACCGACGTGAAGACGATACCGGTCGGAGCGGTCGGGAACGAGTACGGAGAGAAGCCGGTGATCGCCTTCTGGTACGACACCACGAACGTCGCCGGAGAGTCGGTCGACCCTCTCGTCTGGATCAGCTATTTCCGCGCGTTTCAGGACAACGATCCGAATGCAGAGAACGAACTCCAGCCCGGCATGCTGCCGGATGAACGATTCGGCGAGTCACAGATGGAGAAGATCAAGAGAGGCGGCACGGTCGCGAACGCCATCTCTTATGAGCTTGACGACACCACCACACCGGTAAAGCTCGTCGCTGGCGGCATGTTCGGAGATTCAGAAATCGGCTCGATGACGTTCGAGTTGAAGTAAGCACGTCCAGCGATAAGACACCGAATATGCGAAAGGCACTCCCTTGAACTCCACCATCACGAAGAAGATTGGTGCGACTATCGCACTTCTGACCCTCGTGGGCATCGGCATTGTTGGGTGCTCGGCGTCAGATGCACCCGACTCGTCGAAGAGCAGCGACAAATCTGCCCAGACTGAGAAGACAGGCAGCGAACCAGCCGAGGAGACCCCGGATCCCGTAAGCCTGGTTGGCGAATGGAAACAGACCAACTCCGACGATCCCGAGCGCTGGCAGAGGGCCACTGTCACGGCTGACACCATCGAGGTCTTCTGGGTTGCCGACAGTGGTGACACCCAAGCCCTCTACTGGGCGGGTTCCATCGAGGTGCCCGCCGAGGGCGACTCGTTCACGTTCGACTCGGTCAACGACACCGCCAAGACGGAGAACGCGATTCTCGCATCCGGCGATGAAACGAAGACGTTCACCTACGACAATGGCGAGCTCAGTTACGACGTGACCGTGCAGGGCGTGACGAAGACAGTCCGCCTGGGCATGGAGTAATACGCGTAACAGCCCGCAGAAGCCCTCACCGCATTAAGAGCGAGTGGGGGCTTCTGCATCGGTGGAGATCACCAATTTGGCCGTGCGGCTCGGTCAGGAGAGGTTCTCATCAGCAACCGGGCCACGGCCCCCACCCCCGCACCCACCAGCGCCACCCCCACCGGCAGCACCTCCACCTCCAGCGCCATCGGGAAGATCTGCACCGCGACCTCGGCCATCTCGCGCAGGTCGACGTCGAGCACCCGCATCCCGAGCGCAGAGCTGATGGCCGTGAACACCGCGGGCAGCATCCAGAGCGCGAACAGGCCCGCCGCCCACACGACCAGCCGCGAGAGCGGACGCACCCCGCACCAGATCAGCGCGGCCGCTACGATCACGGCGGGCACCCAGCGCAGCACCATGCCCACCTCGGGCGGGTAGCCGTAGATCGGGTCGAACGACGCGATCGTGTAGCCGAGCCAGTTGCGCGCCGGCACGGCCGACAGCGCCACGGCGAGCGCGGGCAACGGCACCGACGGGCGCGATGCCATCCAGCATCCGAGCTGCGCCAGCAGCATCCCGACCAGCACGCCGCCGAGCATCCCCCCGAAATAGAGCATCTCGCGCGACCCGGCCGAGCCGTCGGCGATGCCGAGCCCACCCGCCAGCACGGCGAAGCTCTGCACCGTCGCGATGACGTGCACGAGCAGCACGCCGAGCGCCGCCGGCCAGGCGCGCGCCCGCAGCATTCGCACGACGAACCCCGCGACCACCCCGCCGAGCAGCAGCATGACGAAGATGCTCAGCGCGTAGTACTGGCTCAGCGGCAGCAGCGAGAACGGCATGCCATCAGGCATCGTCTGCTCGTGCCACAGGTTCTGCAGCGGCAGCCGGCCGCCGCCCACCCACGACGGGAAGAGCATGACGGCGGATGCCGCGATGCCGACGATCAGAGAAACCCAGGCGGGCCGCGGCGCGGCAAAAGAATCGACAGCGGTGTCGCGATGCATGAGGGCAGTCAACCAGGCGAGATCTACGCGTGTCGACACGCGCTCGGAAACGCCGGCGTCGAGCATCCGGCATCCCACGCCAGCCCAAGAAGAACCCGCGGCTCAGCGATAGAGCTGCCGCGCCACGTAGTCCTTCTTCTTCTTGCCTCCCACCACGATCTCGTCGGGCAGGAAGGCCTCTCCGTTCGCTCCGGCTTTGAGCGCATCACGGCGCTTCGCCTCGTCGCTCAACGCGGCGTCGGCCGCGAACGCGTCGAACGCCGCCTTGCGCGTGCTGCTCGAGGTGGTCGCATCGGCGAGCGCCGCCGCATCCCAGCCGAACGTGTTCGTGAGCAGGTCTTTGTTGGCCTGAGCGCTCAGCCAGGTGACATCGCCCTTGTACGCGGCCGCCTCGAACGTGATCATCTGAGCGAACGTCGGCGCCCGCGACGTGAGCGTCGTGAACTGGGCGGCGTGCTGCGTCTCGTGGCGCAGGGTGAGCACTCCCGCGCCGCGCACGAAGTCCTCGGCATCGGCGAGAGGAACGCCGTTCGCCACCGCGTCGACGATCATCTTCTGCAGGGCCGAGAGGTTGACGTAGATGTTCTTCGGGTCGTCGGTCCACGCACCGAACTCGACGCCCGCGAAAGCCTTGCCGTTCGGGTGCGTCGCGAGGTCGCGCAGGGTCACGCCACGCAGCGCGATCCCGGCCTTCAGCGCGTCGTCTCGGAGGGTCTTCAGCAGCAGCGTCTTCGACGAGCGGATCGACGTGCCCGATCCGCGAGTCTTGAAGTCGGCCAGCATCAGCGGCACACCCAGCGCGGAGGTCGTGGCGCCCAGCCGGTCGGGTGAGACCGACGAGGCATCATCGGCGAAGGCGAGTTCGCGCGCGAAGCCGCTCGGCCCCGGCATGACGTCGGTGCCGCCCGAGCCGTCGGATGCCGCATCGGCCGTGCCTGTCTCGGCCGAGGGGTCGGCCGACGCCCCGCTACCGGCGGCGGACGGCGAGCCGCCCACGCCGGATGCGACGCCACCCGAGCCGCCGCGCGTCGTCACTCCGCGCTCGTCCATGTCGCGGCCGTGGTTGATGCGGGCGCCGTCACCCGAGATGCCCGCGTCGCGGCCCTTGGCGGCCTCACCCGACTTGATCGCCGTGAACATGTTCGCGGCGGCCTTGCCCATCTCGGTCGCCTGGGTGGTCGCGGCCTGGAAGTTCGCGCTCGCGATGCGCCCCGCCTCGGTGGCGGCGTTGAGGGTGCCGGCGGAGGCATCCTTCGCGACGTCCTGCGTGCCGGCCAGGCCGGCCATGTCGCGGAACATGCTTCCGTTCGCGAGTGCGCTCAGCGCCGCCGACAGCCCGGCGGGTTCGGGCAGCACGGTCGGTGCCGAGATGCCCAACACCGGGGCACTCAGCTGCCCGGGCTTCAGGTCATCCGTCGTTCCGCGCGACCCGGTCGCGACCGGAGAGATCTCGGGCGGCTGCAGCGGGATCGGCGAGTCCTGCCAGTTCCAGAACCGGGTGATGTCGAGCTTCTCGGCCGCGTTCGAGCGCCCGAGCACAGCCTCGGCGAAGACGCCGGCCGTGGGGATGGGCACGAGCCGGGTCGACTGGGTGCCGAAGTCGATCCCGCGGTCGCGCAGCAGATCGCGCCACGTCGCATACTGGGCGAGCCCGCTGGCGTCGCCGTCTTCGGCGGGCGCGCGCAGCACCAGATAGTTGCCCGACACGGCGATCGGATTCGGCTCGACCTGATCGGCGAGCGGCTTGCCCAGCCACGACACATCGGCGAGCAGCAGAGCGAGGGATGCCGCATCCAGACGCCCCAGAACGACGCGGGTGTAATGGCTGCGGTTCGCCTGCAGGTGCGCGAGCAGCTCGGCACGGCGCCCCACGGCATCCCCCCGCAGGAAGCAGACCTTCTGCATCGCGCTCGTCGCCAGCACCGCGATCGGCACGACGGCGAGCGACTGCTGCCCCTCGGATTCGTACCGGATGACCATCGACCCCTCGCCCGCGGCGGCCGAGTCGCGGGCCACGTGGATCGCGTCGATGCCGCGCGCGGCGACACCCTGCGGAAAGTCGACCTGCCCCGTGCCCGCCGCCACGATGAACGTGCTCGCCTCGGCGGCGACCCCCGGCTGGTCGAGTCGCACCCGATCGACGACGACATCGTCGAACGCGATTGAGGTGATGCTCGCGTCACCGGGGATGACCACGGCGATCGGCCCGGGGCGCACGACCGTGAACCGGGTCACCACCCGCGTCGGCTGCCGCGGGTCACCCACCGGCGGCACGTCGGGCGGATCGTCGGGAAGGGGTGCGTCGTCACCCACCCGCCGCATCGCCATCCGCGCCGTCGCGGCGGTCGCCGCCGGCGCCACCGCCAGGTCGGCGACCGTGATCGGCCTCGGCACCCGCACGGCGCTGTGCACCTCGATGCGCCCGCGGTCGTCGATCAGCAGATCCGCCGCGCGCGGCGTGAGCGCGCCGGCGAGCAGTTCGCCGCGGAACCGCGCGACGAGATCGGCACCGGATGCCGTGCTGAAGTCCAGCAGCTCGAACGGCAGGAACAGCGCCCGGTCGAACCGGTTCAGCTGCACCGTGACACGGTAGATCTGCACGACCTCGTAGTACTGCACGGCGAGCGCATGCATGTGGTTGTAGTTCGCGACAATCCGGGTGCTGACCTGCTCGTGCTCGGACTGCGAGACCTCTCGCACGGCTGTCGCCCGGCGGTTGCGCACCGAGGTCGCGAACTGCTCGGTGCGGTCGTTCACCCGCTGATTCATCTCGGCGAGCACCGAACGCGATCCCACCGACCACGATGCGCTCGTCGCCTCGGACTGCGTCTCGGCCGACTGGCTCGTGTACGAGCCGCCACCGCCGAAGCCGAGCGCGCCGCCGATCGAGCCGGCCACCCCCGCGATTCCTCCGCCGACGCTGGCCGCGAAGCCCTTCGACTTGCTCGACGACTTCGACCATCCGGTGGCGATCGATCCGCCCTCCTGCATCTCGTCGGCCACCGCGTTCTGCACTTCGCTGATCGCGCGCACGTGGTTCGTCGCGTTCGTGAGGCGCTCGCCCTCGTCGACCGACTCGCTCGCCGTCGTCGTGGTCTTGCGGGTCCAGTCGATGACCGCGAGCCGGGTGGCCTCACCGGGTGCGAGCGCGAGCGAGTGCACCATGTGCCCGAGCGTGAGCCCCTGCGCGAACCACGACTGCGCGTACGTGGCGATCGCCCCGATCGCCGGCGCCCCGAACGCGAGCCCGGCTCCGGCCAGTTTCGCGAGCGAGAGCGGCGCGGACAGGGGCTGCTGAGCCTGGGAGGCATCCGTTCCGAGCATGAAGAGCGTGTCGTAGTAGACGCGCTCAGTCGGGTACTCGCCGAACGCGGGGCGCAGCTCGTCGGCAGCGCGCTCTTCGGTGTCGCCGAGATCGGTGCCGAGGGCCACGCCGACCATCTCGTGCGCGACGCGGCGCGGCGGCCACAGCGCGAGTTCGCGGATGGTGCTCACCGACAGGGCCGCGGTGATGGCCGACGCGACGGCCTGCGACACACCATGAAGCCGCCCGAGGGGCAGGCCCGGCACATCCTCGGGCGGCACGCCCGCGCCCGACGTGCCGAGGATGTCCTGCGGCACCAGCTGCACGTCGGAGTCGGCCGCGGCGAGCGCGGCCGACGCGCGGGCGAACACCGACGACGTGCCGAGGTCGAAGATCGATCCGATCGTGAGGGAGGCGAGGGCGGATGCTGCCGCCGCGCTCACGCCGATCAGCTCGGTGACCGGCTGCTCGAGCAGCTCGCGAAGGCTGAGTTCGCGGCTCGACTCGCGGACGAGGTCTGCGAAACGAACGGGCATGGCTGTCTCCGATCCGCGTCCCGCGGGGCGCACGCTGACGATCGAGATGGTGTGCGGAGCACTCCTCACACCGCCGGATGCTACTCCGGCGCGCGGCGCCGCGACAGGCCACCTTCGAACGGCGGCCGCCGGCACGGCATCCGCCGCGAGATACATGTCGGATCCCACCCGTACGCTCGACCCATGACCCGGTACCGCCTGCGCGTCGCCCTCGTCGACAGCGAACCCGAGATCTGGCGCGAGTTCGACATCGACGGGCGGATGCCGCTGCGTATGCTGCACATCGCCTTGCAGACGATCATCGGCTGGCGCGAGTCGCACCTGCACGCGTTCACCGACACCGATCCCCACCGGCCGTCGTCGCGCGGCCGGCGTTGGGAGTCACCCGACTTCGCGAGCGACACCGGCGCCCTGTCGGAAGACGCGGCGACCGTCGATCAGGTGCTCTCGAGCATCGACACCCTCTGGTACGAGTACGACTTCGGCGACGGGTGGGTGCACCGCCTCGACGTCGTCGAGCGCCAGCCAGATTCCCCGCTGCTCGCCCCCGTGGTGCTGCTCGACGGCGCGAATCGCGGGCCGTTCGAAGACGCCGGCGGCATGCCCGGCTACGCCGACAAGGTCGCCGCGCTGGCCGATCCACAGCATCCGGAGCACGACGAGATCACCGACTGGGCGCGGGCGACCGTCGGGCCGTGGTCGCCGATCTCGCCCGGTGCGTTCGATCTGGTCGGCGCGCAGAGCGAGCTGAACCTGATGTTCAACCCGCAGGGGTCTGGCCTCTCGCCGTACGACATGTCGGGGCTGGTGAAGAGCGACGAGCTGCGCCGCCCGGGAGACGTCACCGACGAGTCGCCGATCGTCGAGCTCGCGGCGCAGCTGCCGCCGCCGATCCGTTCCGAGCTGCGCCAGCATCTGCACCTCACCGGCGTGCTCGAGCCCCTCGAGCTCGACGACGAGACCGCGGCGCGCATCGTGCGCCCGTTCGCGTGGCTGATGGATGCCGTCGGCGCCGACGGTCTCGCCCTCACCGCCGCGGGATGGATGCCACCCGCCACCGTGCTCAACGGCATGACCGAGCTGGGTCTGCTCGACGACTGGATCGGCGCGGGCAACCGTGAGGATCTCACCCCGCCGATCGCCGAGCTGCGCGACGCCGCCCAGCGGCTCGGTCTGGTGCGCGTGCAGAAGGGACGCCTGCTGCTCAGCGCCGCGGCGAAGAAGGCCCTCGGCGACGCCCCCGCGCAGCTGCAGCTGATCGCGCGAGGGCTGTACCGCAAGCTCAGCGACGCCGAATCGGACGCTGCGACCCTGCTGCTGCTCGCGGTCGCCGACGGCACGCCACCCGGCGAGCGCTGGCACGCGATCGCGTTCGGTCTCGAGATGTGCGGCTGGCAGTCATCCACCCGCCTCGCGTTCACCGAGCGCGACATCACACACGTCACCTTCCATCCGCAGCGGGTGCTCGACCTGCTCAGCGACTCACTCCGCCGGCATCCGGCGAGCGCGGCCGACGACCTGCAGCTGTTCGCGCGGGCGGCGCTGCGCTGAGGCTGCGAAAGCTGACACCGCGCTCAGGCCCCCTGATTCCCGCTCACTAGACTCGGCCGGATGCTCGACACGTCACCGACCGCCGATCCGTTCGTCCGCGTCCGCGGCGCCCACGAGAACAACCTCCGCGGCGTCGACGTCGACATGCCGCGCGATCGGATCGTCGCGTTCACCGGCGTCTCAGGCTCGGGCAAGTCCTCGCTCGCGTTCGGCACGATCTTCACCGAGGCGCAGCGCCGCTACCTCGAGTCGGTGGCCCCGTACGCGCGCCGGCTGATCCAGCAGGGCCACGACCCGCACGTCGACTCGATCACCGGTCTGCCGCCCGCGGTCGCACTGCAGCAGCGACGCGGGGCGCCCAGCTCGCGCTCCAGCGTCGGCACGGTGACGACCCTGTCGAACTCGCTGCGCATGCTTCTCTCGCGCGCCGGCACCTACCCCGACGGCGTCACCGAGCGCCTCGATTCCGACGCGTTCTCGCCGAACACCGCCGCCGGCGCCTGCCCGCGCTGCCACGGCGTGGGCGTCGTGCACGACGTCACCGAGGACTCGCTCGTGCCCGATCCGTCGCTCAGCATCCGCGACGGCGCGATCGCCGCCTGGCCGGGCGCCTGGCAGGGCAAGAACCTGCGCGACATCGCCATCACCCTCGGCTACGACGTCGACCGTCCCTGGCGCGACCTGCCGCAAGCCGACCGCGACTGGCTGCTGTTCACCGACGAGCAGCCGGTCGTGCAGATCATCCCGCAGCGCGACCGCATCGAGAAGCCCTACAACGGCCGCTTCTGGAGCGCGAAGAAGTACGTCTTCCACACCCTCGCCGACTCGCAGAGCGCGATGATGCGCGCCAAGGTGCTGCGCTTCATGCGCACCGGCCCGTGCCCGCTGTGCGACGGCACCGGGCTGCGCCGCGAAGCACTCGCGGTCACCTTCGCGGGGCGCTCGATCGCCGAGCTGAACGCCCTGCCGATGACCGAGCTCGCCGAGGTGCTGCGCCCCACCACCGAAATCACCGACCCGGCCCCCGCCGTGCCCACCGCCGGCAGCGGCGAGCGCACCGACGTCGCCGTCGCGATCGCCGCCGACCTGCGCGCCCGCATCGGCGTGCTCTGCGACCTGGGCCTCGGCTACCTCGGCCTCGGCCGGGTGACCACCACCCTCTCGCCCGGTGAGATGCAGCGCCTGCGCCTGGCCACCCAGCTGCGCTCGGGGCTCTTCGGAGTCGTCTACGTGCTCGACGAGCCCTCGGCAGGCCTGCACCCCGCCGACGCCGAGCCACTGCTCGAGGTGCTCGAACAGCTCAAGGGCTCGGGTAACTCGGTGTTCGTCGTCGAGCACAACATGGACGTCGTCCGTCGCGCCGACTGGATCGTCGACGTCGGCCCCGCCGCCGGCGAGGGCGGCGGCGAGGTGCTCTACAGCGGTCCCGTCGACGGTCTCGAGAAGGTGGATGCCAGCCTCACCCGCCCCTTCCTCTTCCCCTCCGCACAGGGCGAGCACGCAGCCCCGCGCGAGCGCCGCGACGCGGCCGGGTGGCTGCGCGTCGACGGCATCCGGCTGCACAACCTCGACGACGTCGACGTCGCCGTCCCGCTGCAGACGCTCGTCGCCGTGACCGGCGTCTCGGGCTCGGGCAAGTCGACCCTCGTCAGCCGGGTGCTGCACCAGGTGGTGCGCGATCACCTGCATCCGGATGCCGATGCCGCCGACCCCGCAGAAGCCGAGACCGCACCCGACGAGCCGGGGATCGCGGAGGCGACCGCGCCGTCGGACGTCGACACGCTCAGCGTGCGGGGCACCGAAGGTCTGCAGCTCGTCGACCGCCTGGTGCGCGTCGACCAGAAGCCGATCGGACGCACCCCGCGCTCGAACCTCGCGACCTACACCGGCCTGTTCGACGCGGTGCGCACGGCGTTCGCGCGCACCGACCTCGCCCGCGAACGCGAGTACACGGCCGGCCGGTTCTCGTTCAACGTGCCCGGCGGACGCTGCGAGACCTGCCAGGGCGAGGGGTTCGTCGCCGTCGAGCTGCTGTTCCTGCCCGGCAGCTACGGACGCTGCCCCACCTGCCGCGGCGCCCGGTACAACGACGAGACGCTCCAGGTGCGCTGGCACGGGCACTCGATCGCCGACGTGCTCGCGCTCACCGTCACCCAGGCATCCGAGGTGCTCGCCGAGATCCCCGCGGCCGCGCGCAGCCTGCGCGCGCTGCTCGAGGTGGGCCTCGGGTACCTGCGCCTCGGCCAGCCGGCAACCGAGCTGTCGGGCGGTGAGGCACAGCGCATCAAGCTCGCCACCGAGCTGCAGCGGGTGCGCCGCGGGCACACCCTGTACCTGCTCGACGAGCCGACAACGGGCCTGCACCCCGCCGATGTGCGCCTGCTGCTCGCGCAGCTGCACGCGCTCGTCGACGCCGGCGACACGGTGGTCGTCGTCGAGCACGACATGGGCGTCGTCGCCGACGCCGACTGGGTCATCGACCTCGGCCCGTCCGGAGGCGACGCCGGCGGCCGGATCGTCGCGACCGGAACTCCGGATGCCGTGGCCCGGGCATCCGCCAGCCGCACCGCCCCCTACCTCGCCGCCCGCCTTCCCGCCCCACCCCGCTGAGAAACCACTTCCCGCGAGAGAAACGGACGACCGCGTGGTTTCTCATGCAGAACGTGGTTTCTCGGCGCTGCCGGCGGGGCGGCATCCGGATGGCAGGATGCCGGTATGACCCGCACCGTCGTCATCCACGTCACCGCCGATCCCGCCGACGTCGCGCGCTCGATCACCTCGGCGCGCATCCTGCACACGGACCGGCCCGAGCACCGCATCCGGATCATCGTCAACGGCCCGGCGATCACCGGCGTCACCCGTGACGCCGACCCGCTCCCCGTCGACAGGCTGCCCGCGGGCGCGGCGATCGAGGCGTGCGAGGGCGGCATGCGCGCGCACGAGATCACCGCAGACGACCTGCAGCCGGGCATCCGCACCGTCCCCGCCGCGATCGTCGCGCTCACCGACGCGCAGTTCGAGGGTGCGGCGTACATCCGACTGTGAGCCCGACGGCGTAACCCAGCGCGCGCGACGCGGCAACCCCCTGCCCGACTCTCGGCTGCGGCGGCATCGTGGTGAGCCACGACGCCCGCAGCCGGCGGGCGACTGGAGGGAGCAGGCGATGACCGACACGACCGATGACCGCAAGAAGGTCGCCGAGCTGATCAAGGACTTCCGCTTCGCGATGTTCACCACCCGCAAGAGCGACGGCAAGCTCGTCGCCCGGCCGTTCACCGTGCAGGAGGCCGAGTTCGACGGCGACCTGTGGTTCCTGATCTCGAACAGCTCGTCCCCCGCGGCAGAGCTCGCCGACGACGCCGACGTGAACGTCTCGATGAGCTCGAACGACGCATGGGTGTCGCTTTCCGGAACCGCGTGGCTGGTCGATGACCTCGCCAAGATCAAGGACCTGTGGAACCCGGTGGTCGAAGCCTGGTTCCCCGACGGACCCGACGACCCCGACGTGGGCCTGGTGCGCTTCACGGCGGAATCGGCCGAGTACTGGGACACCCCCGGCGGCCGGATCGCCACGGTGTTCAGCTTCGTGAAGTCGAAGCTCACCGGCGAGCGCTACGACGGCGGCGAAAGCGGCAAGGTCGACCTCTGACCGAGGCCTCCGACCGGATGCCGGTGATCGGCTCTTGCCGGTGTCGGCGGGCAGGACTAGTGTTCGACCCACCGACACCGGCAAAGGAGCCGACATGAGCGACATCTCTTCCTCCTCTTCCTCCTCTTCCTCCTCCGACCTGTTCGGATCGAGCAGCGGGCCCGAAGGCCGCTCGATCGGCGACTGGACCGACCTCGGCCGCGAGATGTGGTCGTTCCTCACCGGCCGCGGCGCCGTCGTCAACTACGCGTTCGACGACATGACCGTCGAGGTGCCGCGTGACATCGGCCCCGACGCCCCGCGCGCGACGTGGAAGATCAACGGCACGCTGCGTGTGACCACGAGCGACAACACCCTGACCTCTGAGACCGGCGCGTACACCGACCAGGACTCCGGCCCCTCGGCGGGCTGAGTCGGCTGTGGGGCACGGGCCATGATCACCGTCGACGTCGACCTCACGGTCGCGCTGCTCGGAACCGACGACGAACCGCCCTTCTCCGTGAAGATCACCGGCCACGGTCGGCGCGTGAACGTCTTCATCAGCGATCCCGAGCGTCTTCCCATCATCCGCCGCGCGCAGCTGCACGAGGTCGACGCCCTCGCCAGGCAGCTCGCCGCCCAGGGGCTGACGGTGCGGATCGAAGGCCCGCAAGGGCCGATGATCGAGGTGGGCGACGTGCGTCGCAGCATGCTCTCGCGCCTGGCCACCGGGTCATCGCACATGCGCCTCGGATCGCTGAGCGCGCTGAACAGCGTGCGTCGCATCCAGTCCTCCCGTACCCTGCCGTCCATCCCCTCCGTCGCGCGGGTGCTGCTCCCGCTGGCGCCGACCTTCGAACGCAACCGCCCACGGCGGGTCATCACCACCACTCATTACGCGTGGGGCGCCGGGCATCCGCGACTCATCTTCACCGTCGATGCCGAGCAGTGGGACGGCGTCGCCCCGAAGGTGTTCGATCTCACCTCCGACAGGATCACCATCGGCTCATCGTCGACGTGCGACCTCGTGCTGCCCGATCTCGAATCGGTGCACGCCGAGATCCGTCACGAGCCGGGCGACGAGTACGTGCTCTACGCGAAGGGCGCGGTCGGAGGAGGCGCTTACCGCGAGCGCATCGGGGATGAAGAGCAGGGGCGCACCCTGCGCACGGGCGCCCTGATCACGATGGGCCGGTGGCGGCTCGCGTTCTTCCGCGAGGAGTACGCCGATCACGGACGCCCCTACGGCGGACGCCAGGGCGGCGAATACGCGTACCAGCGTCCTCAGCCGTCGCGCGCGCAGATGATGCGCAACCACGGCGCGGCCGAGGGGCAGCCGCTGCGCACCGAGCCCGGCGCCGATCCGGAGCAGTACGGCGGCTAAGGCTTCGGTGGCCGTCGACTCCGGCAGGCCGAGAGCGTCGTGGCACGCCGGTAGACTGAACGTGCCCCGCCTCCCTCTTCTTCTGGAGCCCGCGTGACCACTCCTGCCTCTCGTCAGCATGTTCCCGACTCGGTCGAGAACGCCATCGCGACTCCTGAGAAGGAGCAGCCCTACGCCGCCCTCGGGCTCAAGCCCGACGAATACGAGCAGATCAAGACCATCCTCGGTCGGCGCCCCACCTCGGGCGAGCTCGCCATGTACTCGGTGATGTGGTCTGAGCACTGCTCGTACAAGTCGTCGAAGAACTACCTGCGCCGCTTCGGGCAGAAGGTCTCCGACGAGATGAAGGAACGGCTCATGGTCGGCATGGGCCAGAACGCCGGCGTCGTCGACGTGGGAGAGGGCTGGGCCGTCACGTTCAAGGCCGAGTCGCACAACCACCCCAGCTTCATCGAGCCGTTCCAGGGCGCCGCGACCGGCGTCGGCGGCATCGTGCGCGACATCATCTCGATGGGCGCCCGCCCGGTCGCGGTGATGGATGCCCTGCGCTTCGGCGCCATCGACCACCCCGACACCCCCCGCGTGGTGCACGGCGTCACCAGCGGCATCAGCTTCTACGGCAACTGCCTGGGCCTGCCGAACATCGGCGGCGAGACGGTGTTCGACGCCGTCTACCAGGCCAACCCGCTCGTCAACGCCCTCGCGGTGGGCGTGCTCCGCCACGAAGACCTCAAGCTCGCCAACGCCACCGGCGTCGGCAACAAGGTCGTGCTGTTCGGCGCCCGCACGGGCGGCGACGGCATCGGTGGCGCGTCGATCCTGGCATCCGATTCGTTCGATGCTTCGACAGGCTCAGCAACCCAGGGCGACGCCAGCGTCGCCAAACCGAGGAAGCGACCGGCCGTGCAGGTCGGCGACCCGTTCGCCGAGAAGGTGCTCATCGAGTGCTGCCTCGAGCTGTACGCGCTCGAGCTCGTCGAGGCCATTCAAGACCTCGGTGCCGCGGGCATCTCGTGCGCGACCAGCGAGCTGGCCGCCAACGGCAACAGCGGCATGCACGTCTCGCTCGACAACGTGCTGCTGCGCGACCCGTCGCTCACCGCCGAAGAGATCCTGATGAGCGAGTCGCAGGAGCGCATGATGGCCATCGTCGCGCCCGAGAAGCTCGACGCGTTCCTCGAGGTCGTGGCGAAGTGGGAGGTCGAGACCAGCGTGCTCGGCGAGGTCACCGGCGACGGCCGCCTGATCATCGACTGGCAGGGCGAGCGCATCGTCGACGTCGACCCGTCGACCGTCGCCGTCGACGGCCCCGTCTACGACCGCCCGGTCGCCTACCCGACGTGGCTCGACGCGCTGCAGGCGGATGCCGCAGAAGACCTCCCCCGCTCGAACGAGCCCGAGGTGCTGCGGGCGCAGTTCCTGCAGCTGCTCGGCTCGCCGAACCTCGCCGACACCAGCTGGATCACGAACCAGTACGACTACTACGTCGGCGGCAACACGGCCCTCGCCTTCCCCGACGACGCCGGCATGGTGCGCGTCGACGAGGAGTCGGGTCTCGGCTTCGCCGTCTCGACCGACGCCAACGGCCGCTACTGCCAGCTCGACCCGTACGCGGGTGCGCAGCTCGCCCTCGCCGAGGCGTACCGCAACGTCGCCGTCACCGGCGCCACCCCGACGGCGATCACCGACTGCCTCAACTTCGGCTCCCCCGAGAATCCCGAGGTGATGTGGCAGTTCGGGCAGACCGTCGACGGCCTGGCCGACGGATGCTACGAGCTGGGCACCCCGGTCACCGGCGGCAACGTGTCGTTCTACAACCAGACCGGCGACGTGCCGATCCACCCGACGCCGCTGGTCGGCGTGCTCGGCATCATCGACGACGTGTCGCGTCGCATCCCGTCGGGCTGGCAGGATGCCGGCGACAACATCTACCTGCTCGGTGTGACCGCGACCGAGCTGTCGGGCTCGGCCTGGGCCGACGTCGTGCACGACCACCTCGGCGGCCTGCCGCCCAAGGTCGACCTCGCCGGCGAGCGCCGTCTCGCCGGCCTGCTCGGCGCCGCTCGCGAGGAGTGGCTGATCTCGTCGGCGCACGACCTGTCGGAGGGCGGCCTCGGCCAGGCCCTCGCCGAGGGCGTCATGCGCTTCGGCGTCGGCGCGCGCGTCTGGCTCACCGAGCTGATGGAGCGCGACGGAGTGGATGCCGCGACCGCGCTCTTCTCGGAGTCGGCCGGCCGCGTGATCGTGACCGTGCCCCGCGAGGAAGACGTGAAGTTCCGCGGGCTGTGCGAGGGACGCGACTACCCGGTGCTGCGCATCGGCGTCACCGACACCGAGCCGACCCTCGAGGTGCAGGACGTGTTCACCTTCTCGGTCGACGAGCTGCGCGAGACCTCCCGCGGCACGCTTCCCGCCGTGTTCGGCCCGACCGTGACCGAGCCCGTCGCGTGACCGACGTGCACACCGACGAGGACTACGGCGATCTCGGTGAGCGCCGCAGCCGCCGCATCCGGGCCGTCGCCTGGGTCACCATCGTCGCGCTCATCGTCGGCGCCGGCGGGGTGACCGCGCTCACGCTGCTCGGCTGACGCGCGGGCGGGGCTGGTCCCGAATGGCTGCCTCCTCGCGATCGAGGCGACCACATGGGCCCACTCGGCAGGGGCCGCCTCGCTCTCGGGCCTGCGCCCAACGCCGGCTGGTCCCGAATGGCTGCCTCCCCACGCCCGAGGCGACCATATGGGCCCACCCGGCGACGGATGCCTGCGGCTGGGGCCTCCGCCCCGCGTCGGCTGGTCCCGAATGGCTGCCTCCCCGCGATCGAGGCGACCATATGGGCCCACTCGGCGACGGATGCCTGCGGCTGGAGCCTCCGCCCCGCGTCGGCTGGCCCCGAATGGCTGCCTCCTCGCGACTGAGGCGACCATATGGGCCCACCCGGCAAGGGATGCCTATAGGCGGACCATCGCGTCGCCCGCGCTAGGGATCCCCCCGTCGGCTGGTCCCGAATGGTCGCCTCCCCACGACCGAGGCTGCCATACGGGCCTACTCGGCAGGGGCCGCCGCGCGCGCAGGCGCGCGCCCCGCGTCGGCTGGTCCCGGATCGCGGCCTCTTCGCGACCGAGGCGACCATATGGGCCGACCCGGCGAGAGGGATGCCTGAGCTCGAAGGCAGGATACCTGGACCCGAGGTGCCCGCACACGGCGCAGCCCAAGAGGCGTGCTGACGAACGGAGCGCCGGGGAGTAGCATCCGGAGGCATGAGCATCCGCTTCGAGAACGTCGGCATCGCCGTGCGCGACCTCGACGAGGCCATCTCGTTCTTCACCGCACTGGGGCTGACCGTCATCGGGCGCGATGAGGTCAGCGGCGAGTGGGCGGACACGACCGTCGGGCTCGACGGCAACCACGCGAAGATCGCGATGCTGCAGACCCCGCACGGCGACGGGCGGATCGAGCTGTTCGAATACGTGCATCCCGCGGCGATCGAGACCGACCCGACGTTGCCGAACGAGATCGGCATGCATCGCGTCGCCTTTCAGGTCGACGACCTCGACCAGGCGCTCGCGATCGCCGCGCAGCACGGATGCCATCCGCTGCGCGGCGTCGCCGACTACCACGGCGTCTACCGGCTGACGTACCTGCGTGGCCCGAGCGGCATCATCGTGATGCTCGCCGAAGACCTCACGCGCACCTGACCCGGCACCTCACGCGGTGTCGGACTTGCGGCCGCCCGCCGCGCACGATTGTGCCGCTCCTCGTCTCGAGAAGCGGCACAATCGCGCTCACAGCGGGCGACCCGCTGCGGTCAGCTCTGGAATTCCAGCGAGATGATGTCTTCGGGCAGCGTCGAGAACCCAAGGTTCTCCGCCCCGACGAGCGGGATCAGGATGTCGGCCATCTCCGCCAGCTGATCCTTTGCGTTATCCGAGAAGCGATTCAGGAGGACGGGGCGGGTGAGCTCGCGCAGCTCGACCACCTGGTCGGCGTCTGTGATGCCGATGTTCGCGGCGATATCCGGCCACACTTCGTCGTCTTCGAGCATGAGTGTGACGGCCTCTTCGTAGGCGTGCACGAACGCTTTCACGTTCTCGGGGTTGTCCGCGATGTACGAGTCGCGGAAGCCGAACATCAGGTGGGCGCCGCGCGGAAGGCCAATCGCTTCGGCCATCTCGGCCATCGAGGCGATGGTGACATTGTCACCTGACGCGGTGAGCGGGGGCACGAGGTTGAACCACATCTGCGTGGCGTCGACGTCACCCTTCGCCAGCAGTCCCTGCGCGAGCGCAGGAGCCGTGGTGTCGACGAGTTCCACGTCCTTCTCGACGTCGAGGTCGAACTCCTTCGCCGCGTATGTCTTCAGGATCGTCCAGTCCATCGACGTGGTCCCCAAGACTGCGAGGCGGCTGCCCTTGAGGTCGCCGACGTCCGAGATCCCGCTGTCTTTCGCGGCGACGATGTTGTTCACCCAGGTGGTGAACGGGGCGACGGCGGTGATGCCGACGTCGGCGTTTCTCATGTTCGCGAAGTTCGTCCAGAACGTGAGCATGGCATCGCCCTCACCCGTTCTGAACACGGTCACCGGATCGCTCGCACTGACGATGTTGAGATCGAACCCGTACTTCTCGTCGAGTTTGAGGGAGTCGATCAGGTAGGGCGCGAAGGTCTGCGAGCCCGACGGGTTGGCCAGGATGTTCACCTTGCCGCCGTTGCCGATCTTGTCGGCGCCGTCGCCCGAGGTGGCCGCGGGCGATTCTCCCGCGGCGCAGCCGGACAGAGCGAGAGCGGTGACGAGGGCGATACCTGCCAGTGCGGTACGGGTTTTCATGACTGCCTTTCGGATTATGAACTGCTCCGCGGAGAGGGGAAGGAGACGGAGCGCTCCTGGGGAAGGGCTACTGCCCGATGACGTTCACGAGACGCTCCACGACGGAGCGGCTGGCGTCGAAGACCCTCTGGTCGTCGACTGCACGAGGACGCGTGAGCTGGTCGAGGTTGATCTCGTCCTTGAATGTGCTCATCGGTCCGCGCTTCATGATGAGGATGCGGTCGGCGAGGAACGCCGCCTCGTGGGCGTTGTGGGTGACGAAGAGCACGGTCATGCGCTCTCTCTCCCAGATCTTGAGCAGGTCCTCGCGCAGGCTGCGCGCAGAGATCTCGTCGAGGGCGCTGAACGGCTCATCCATGAAGAGCACATCCGGTTCGATGCAGAACGCCCGGGCGATGGAGGTCCGCTGCTGCATCCCTCCCGAGAGCTGACCCGGGTAGAGCTTGCGGTGCTCGGACAAGCCGACCATGTCGAGATAGTGATCGATCCGGCTCGGCCATTCCTTCTGGTCGAAGCCGGCGGCCTGCAGGGCGAACTGCAGGTTCCCTTCGACGGTGCGCCAGGGCAGCAGGCGCGACTCCTGGAAGACGTACGCGCTTCTGACGCCGTAGATCGCGGGCGATCGCACATCGATGCCGTTGATCTGCGCGGTTCCGTCGAAGTCGCGGTCGAGGCCGCTCAGCACGTTCAGGAAGGTGGACTTCCCGCAGCCCGACGGGCCGAGGATGCACACGAACTCACCCTGGCCTGCGTCGAACGACGCGTTGTCCAGAACGACTCGCGGTTCCCCGCCGGCGGGATTGGGGTAGGTCTTGGTGATGTCCCGGCATGACAGCGCCGTCATGGTGCTCAGGTCCTGACTGATCGACACGATTCGTCCTTTCTCGGAGGTGCGGAGGTTCACAGCTGGGCCATCGTGCGCCAGCGGAACAGGCGGCGCTCGATGAAACCGAGCACGCCCAGCTCCAGGAAGAGCATCACGGCGAGGAACACGAGCGAGTAGCTGAGGACACGCGTCATGTTGAACAGCTCGTAGTAGTGGTTGATCTGGTATCCCACGCCGCTGCTGCGGCCGAGCAGCTCGATGAAGAGGATGAGCTTCCACACCAGGCCGAGGCTGAAGCGCGCGGAGCCCATCAGGGTGGGTGCGAGCTGGGGGATGATGATCTGGCGAACGATCCGCCAGCGGGGCACTCGCAGCGAGCGCGCCATCACGATCAGCTTGGAGTCGAGCCCCTTCGCCCCCTCCCACACATTTACTGTCGTCATCGCGACGGTCGTCAGCACGCCCGCCACCACGGTTCCGAGCTCGTTGAGCCCGAGGATCATGAACGTCAGGATGACGATGACGAGGGACGGCAGGATCATGCCGACGACGATCCACAGCTCGAAGAACGCGCTCGCCTTCGCGTTCAGGCCCATGAAGAGGCCGACTGCCGTTGCGACGGCGAGCCCGATGCCGAAGGCGATGAGCACGCGGATGAGCGTCGCGGCGATGTGAGACCAGGCCTCACCCGTGCCGAACGTGATCTGCACCATGTCGACGCCGACGGTGAAGGGATCGGGCAGCACGTTGCCGGGCAGCACGAAGGCGCCCAGCAGCCAGAGGGCGAACAGGGTCGCCACTGAGGCGAGCTGAATCGCAGTGTGGCGGACGCGGCGACCGCCTCGCGCCGGAGCAGCGCGGCGGACGGAGCTCGAAGGTCGCTCTGCGAGCGTGGGTTCGGTAACCATCAGATCCATTCCTCACGAGGGGTTTTACATACCATGTGTCAAGGTAACCCGGGACGTTCTCGATGTCGAGACATTTTTTCTGCGAGAAATCAACGCTCTGAATGAGCGCCCTTGCTTCACCCGTACCTACTTGGTATATCATCACGGCATGGACAGATCGACAGCGCTCCGCTCAGCAGCCGACGAAGCCGGACCTTTCGAGAGCAAGAGCGACTACATCGCACGAATGATCCGCATCGGCATCCGCGAAGGCGATTACGTCGAGGGACAGAGCATGCGCCAGCGCGATATCGCGGCGAAGTACGGGGTCAGTGCGACGCCCGTTCGCGAGGCCTTCAGCCAGCTGCAGGCCGAGGGATATCTCGACGCTCGCCTCAACCACGGCGCCCGAGTGCGATCTCTGACCAACCGGATGCAGGAGAACTGGAAGCTTCGCGCTGCCCTGGAATCCGTCGCCGCCGAGCTCGCCGCCGAGAACATCATCGAAGACGACCTCGCCGAGATCCGCGACCGCGCATCCGCGTTCGCCGCAGCCCCGGACGGCGAGCGGGATGCCCGCAACCGCGAGTTCCACTTCGCGATCTACGAGCGGTCGAACTCACCCGTGCTCATCCGTTTCCTGCATGAGCTGTGGGAATCGCTGGACCTGGAGGTCACGGGTCGGCGCAGCCACGAGGCGTCCGTCGCCGAGCACACCCTCATCGTGGATTCGCTCGCCCGCAGACTCCCGCAGGCCGCGTCCGACTACACCCGGCTTCACATCGAGGGCACTCAGCCGGCCGGCTGAGCATCTTCACCCGACACTTCCGCAGCAACCCACCGACCGCAGAAAGCAGAGTCATCCATGTGCCAGATCGTCGATGTCCACACCCATGTCTATCCTCGGACCTACCTGGACGCCCTGGCGACTCGGGACGAGCTTCCGTGTGTCTCCCACCGTGTCGGCGACGCCGGGCTGTTCAAGATCTTCCCCGATGACGCAGGTCGCGAGATCACCCCCGACTACTGGTCGCTCGACAGCAAGCTCGACTACATGGACGCGGCGGGGATCGATCGATCGGTGGTCTCGCTGGGCAACCCCTGGCTCGACCCGTTCGGTGCCGCTCAGTCGCTCGAGCTGGCCGATCGACTCAATGCCGAGATGGCGGAGTACGAGGAGGCGACGGCGGGCCGGGTCGTCGCCATGGGCTGTCTTCCCTCGGGCTCGGTCGACGACGTCGTCGCGACCATCGAGAAGATCGCGCAGACTCGTGGGCTCTACGGTGTGGCGACGGGGACCCGCATCGCGGACATGCTGTTCGACGATCCGCGTTTGGAGCCGGTGTGGGGCGCCTTCGCCCGGTACGGCATCGCTGTGCTCGTGCACCCGCACTACGGCGTCGGCGTCGAGGAGACCGACGGCTATGGGCACGCCCTGCAGCTGGCGCTCTCGTTCCCGTACGAGACGACGCTCGCGCTCACCAAGCTCGTCATGTCCGGCGTCCTCGACCGCCACCCCGACCTTCGCATTCTCGGCTCTCACGGCGGCGGCACCCTCCCTTATCTCGCGGGTCGTCTCGACGGATGCTGGTCCCCCGACAGCGTCGCCCGCTCTGTGCGCGAACTGGCTCCGTCGACGGGCTTCGAGAAGCTCTACCTCGACGCGCTCGTCTATCACCCTCGTGCGCTCGCGGCCGCGATCGAACTTGTCGGCGTCGAAAAGGTCATGTTCGGCACGGACCACCCGTTCGCCATCGCCGATCCGGCGCAGAACATCGGGGCCATCCACGCGGTCGTCGCGGACGAGCGCGATCGGGCAGCTGTGCTGAGCGGCAACGCGATCGCACTGTTCGGACTGCCCGCGACCATCGACGCGGTCTCCATGCGATGAGCATCGCCGGCCAGCACGGAGGGAAGATCCTCCTCAAGGGATGCGGTTTCCTCTACGCCGACCGCGGAAGCGGCGCTGAGATCTCGCAGGGAACCGACCTGCTGATCTCCGATGGCCGCGTCGCGGCGATCGGCGGAGGATGCGCCCCCTCCGGGGTCGACCGCGTGATCGACGCATCCCGATGGATCGTGGTCCCGGGGCTCGTCAACACGCACCACCACCTCTCCCAGCAGCTGACCCGCACCGAGGCCTTCGACTGCGGCCTCGTGGACTGGCTGTCGACGTTGTATCCGGTCTGGCGCCATATGACGCAGGCCGACGCCTACGTCTCCGCACTGGTCGGCATCGCAGAGCTGGTACTCAGCGGATGCACGACGGTGGGCGATTTCACCTATTACTACCCGCGAGGTGGCGGCGACATCCTGGGGGAGCAGGTGCGCGCCGCCGCCGAGATCGGCTGCCGCTTCGCTCCAGTGCGCGGCGGCATGGTCGAGCTGGAAGCCGCCGTGCGCGAGCGCATCGGCACGCGACTGGACTCATCGATCGAGTCCCGCGCGGACCTCATCGACGGCATGCACGACGCCATCGACCGGTTCCATGATCCCCGACCCGACGCGATGGTCAAGGTCGGTGTAGGCCTGACGGAGAAGGCGTACGGCGACCCGTCGATCATGCGAGAGATCGCGGCTCTGTCAGGTGATCACGACGTGAAGATGCACACGCACTTGCACCCTCGTCCTGACGAGCGCCGGCACGCCGAGACGGTCGCGGGGATGAGCCCGATCGACTACCTCGACGAGACAGGCTGGCTCAGCGAACGGCTCTGGGTCGCGCACGGCACCGGCCTGACAGCATCCGACCTGACCCGCTTCGCGACCGCCGGGGTCGGCCTGTCGCTCAACCCGAGCTCCAACGCACGGTTCGGCCTTCCGATCGCTTCGGGGATGCTCGCCCACGAACTCGGCGTGCGGGTGTCGGTGGGCGTCGACGGGGCAGCGTCGAGCGACTCGGGCAACGAACTCGCCGAACTGCGACTGGTCATGCAGACCCAGCGCATCCAGGCGGGAGTCGACGAGGTGCCGTTTCATCGGGTCACCGCCGACACGATGTTCCAGTGGGCGACCGTCAACGGCGCACAGACGCTGGGATGGGCAGGATCAGCACTCGGCGCAGGGGAGCTCGCTGACCTCGCCGCGTTCCCGATGGACTCCATCGAGTTCGTCGGGGCACGGGATCCGCTCGCGGCGCTGCTGCTCTGCGCCGGCGGCAAGATGCGCGCTGACACCGTGATCGTCGGAGGTCGAATCATCGTCGCCGACGGACAGCTGTTGAGCCATGACGAGTCCGAGCTCGCCCGCAGCGGGCGAGCCGCATCCGAAGCACTGTGGGAGAGGTCGAGATAGATGAGTTCTGAGATGACGTCCGCCGGGGTTCAGCGCCACCTGGGAGTGGCCGAGCACCAGATCGGCAAGTACGTGCTGCTGCCGGGTGATCCCGGCCGGTGCGCGGCGATCGCCGCACACTTCGATCAACCGGCGCTTGTGCACGTTCAGCGGGAGTACGAGACGTGGACTGGCCGTCTTCGCGGTGAGCTGGTCAGCGTGGTGTCGACCGGGATAGGAAGCCCGTCAGCCGCCATCGCGATCGAGGAGCTCATCAAGCTCGGCGCGCACACGTTCATCAGGGTCGGCACATCGGGCGCCATCCAGCCGGACACGGCTCACGGCGAGCTCGCGATCGTGAGCGGCGCGATCCGTGACGAGGGGACAACTCCGACGTACCTCCCGATCGAGTTTCCCGCGATCGCCGACGGAGCCATCGTCAGCGCCCTTCGTGATGCCGCCCGAGAGCAGGGGGCGGCACACCGCGTCGGAGTGTCGCACTCGAAGGATTCGTTCTACGGCGAGGTGGAGCCCGAGCGCATGCCGTTGGCGCCGATGCTGCGGATGCGGTGGGATTCGTGGAGGGCAGGCGGAGCGATCTGCTCCGAGATGGAGGCATCCGCGCTGTTCGTCATCGCGGCGATCCATCGCGTGCGTGCGGGAGGCCTGATGCAGATGAACGTCGGAGGCGCGAAGGGCGATCAGGCCCTGCTGCTGTCGACTGCAGCGAGGGCCCTCGAACTGCTCATCGAACGAGACCGAAGCGCGGATCCGGCGTGACCTGACCCGGCGCATCACGCCGTGTCGGACTGCCCGCGGTCGCTCGACTCGGACTTGCGACCGCCCGCCTCGAGCACGTCACCCGCCGGCAGCTCCTTGTGCCCGCCGAACTGCAGACGCATCGCCGAGAGCACCTGGTTCGCGAAGCGGTCTTCATCGCGCGAGGCGAAGCGCTCGAACAGGGCCGACGAGAGCACCGGCACGGGCACGCCCACGTCGACCGCGGCCTTGACCGTCCAGCGGCCCTCGCCCGAGTCCGAGACCCGGCCGGCGAGTCCGTCGAGGGTGGGGTTCTCGTTGAGAGCGGTCGCGGTGAGATCGAGCAGCCACGACGAGATGACCGAACCGCGACGCCACAGCTCGGTGACCTTGGCGGTGTCGATGGGGAACTGGTAGAACTCGGGCTCCTCGAGAGGCGCGATCTCGGCGGAGTGCTCGGCCTCGCGCACGCCCGCGTCGGCGTTATCGAGCAGGTTGAGACCCTCGGCGATCGCCGCCATGATGCCGTACTCGATGCCGTTGTGCACCATCTTCACGAAGTGTCCCGCTCCGGCCGGACCGCAGTGCAGGTAGCCCTGCTCCTCCGGCGCCAGCTCGCCGGTGCGGCCGGGAGTGCGCTCGATCTCGCCGACGCCGGGCGAGATGGTCTTCAGCAGCGGTTCGATGTGCTGCACTGCGGCATCCGATCCGCCGACCATGAGGCAGTATCCGCGCTCGAGGCCGAACACGCCGCCGCTCGTGCCGGCGTCGACGTACTCGATGCCGCGCTCGCGCATCGCGGCGGCGCGGCGCACGTCGTCGCGATAGTTGGAGTTGCCGCCGTCGATGATGATGTCGCCCTCGTCGACCAGGTCGGCGACCTGGTCGAGGATGGTGCCGGTGAGCCCGGCCGGGACCATCAGCCAGATCACCCGGGGGGTCTGCAGCTTCGACACGAAATCCTGCAGGTCGGTTGCTCCGACCGCGCCGTCGGCGACGATCGCCTCGACGGCGTCGCTGTTGACGTCGAACCCGACGCATTCGTGTCCGTCACGCATCAGGCGGCGCACGATGTTCGCGCCCATGCGTCCGAGTCCGATCATTCCCAGCTGCATCATGTCTCCTGTCGATTGGCGTTCCCATCGTCACGCACGCCATGGGTGGTGGCAAGGCCCGTGCGGGGCGGGTGTGGATGTGGCATGCTTCGCGGTCGGGGATCGGGGCGGGCCAGGCCGCGCAGCGGCGCTACCTCGTCCGGGAGGGCATCCGGCGCAGCACGTCGAAGAGCACCTTCAGCGTGAGCACTCCCGTGACCACCATGAACAGGTAGCCGAACACCTGGAACAGCGTCAGCGTGTCGGTCAGCTGCGGGCCCACGCTGCTCGTGAGCAGCACGGCCGACATGATCCCGAAGACGCCGGCGAGGAACGCCACGACGACCAGTCCGGTGATCTCGCGAAGGAACGCCCGGTCACGGGCATCCGCCAGCATCCGCACGTTCATGTTGAACCGGCCCTCGGCGAGGTGCCCGGTGATCTGATCGACGCGATGGGGCATGCGCTTGATGAGGGGCAGCACGGAGAGCGCCTCATCGGCGAGCGAGCGCAGCACGGCCTGCGGCCGCATCGCGTCGCTCATCCGGCGCTGCGCGTAGTCGCCGGCCTCAGCGATGAGGTCGAACTCCGGCTCGAGCAGGCGCAGCGATCCTTCCACGGTCGCGATCGCGCGGAACGGCACGGTCAGCTCGGCGGGAACGGTCAGGCCCTGCTCCGAGAGGATCACGACCACCTCGGCGAACACCGAGGCATCCAGCCGCGAGCCTGGCCCGAGGCGACGTGACATGAACGACGACACGATGCGGCGCAGCGCGCGTTCGTCCTGACCGTCGTCGAGGGTGACGAACTCGAGCAGCGAATCCGCGAACGCGGCGGCGTCGCCTCGCGAGAATGCCGACAGCACGTCGACGATCCGCGCCCGCGTCTCGGAGTCGATCCGGCCGATCGAACCGAAGTCGAGAAGGACGACCTCGGCCTCGGCACCCGCGGAGACGACGATGTTTCCGGGGTGCAGATCGGCGTGGAAGACGCCCGCCTGAAGGATCTGGGCGAGCACCGCGTCGAGCAGTCGCCGAGCCAGTTCGCTGCGCTCGGCCGGGTCGAGCGCGGCCGCGGCCCGCGGATCGCTGAGGGTGCGCCCCGACACGTGCTCCATCACCAGCACCCGTTCACTGCTGAGAGCCGAGATGCCGCGCGGGATGTGCACGCGAGAGTCCGCGGGAAGGCTCTGCTGCACGGCGGCGAGCGCCGCCATGTTCACGGCCTCGAGGCTGTAGTCCAGCTCGTCGTGCAGGCTCTGGGTGAGGCTGTCGACCAGCGCTTCGACCCCGAACCTCTCCGCCCACTCGCTCGATCGGGCGAAGCGACGGGCGAGGCGCTGGGCGATGTCGATGTCGCGCAAGACCACCGCTTCGATCCCGGGTCGCCGCACCTTGACCGCCACTCGTTCGCCGGACTTCAGTGTCGCGGCGTGGACCTGACCGATGGATGCCGCAGCAAGAGGCTCGTGCGAGAACGTGGCGAACACGTCGTCGAGCGGCCCGCCCAGTGAGGCGACCAGCTGCGCTTCGACGGCGCTCCACGGCGCCGGCGGCACCCTCTGCTGCAGGGCGCTGAGGGCATCGCGGAACTCCTGCGGCAGCACATCGGGACGTGTGGACAGCAGCTGCCCGAGCTTGACGAACGCCCCGCCCGCCTCCTGCAGCGCCTCTTTCAACGCGATCGCCTGCTGGCGCCGCTCCCGACGATGCTGCTCGTCGGCACCGGACTCGAATCGGATGGCCAGCAGACGGTGCCGGGCGGCGATCCGCAGCAGCTGCATGTACCGCCGATTGCGTTCGAACGCCTGTCGAGTCAGGGCCGGCCACTGGTGCGGCTGAGGCAGCGAGCCCTGCGGCACGAGGATCTCCGCAGCAACGAGAACCGCGATGGCGACGAGCACGATCACACCGAGCAGAATCGGGATGACGGCGGGCGTGTACTCCGCTGCACGCCAGACGAACTGCGATTCGAAGCCGACACCCGCACCGAGTCCGGCGAGGCCGGCGAGGATGATGCGCCCGCTGCTCATGCGCACCCCCAGCAGACGCCGCGAGAGCGCGCCGATGAGCAGCATGACGAGCACCGTGACCCCGACGATCAGGAGCGCATCGAGCACAATGGCTGAGAGATTCACACGCGGCCTCCGATGGGGAGAACTGTATCAATCCCCGGCGGATCGATCTCAGTCCATTCCAGTGGAGCGCAGTGCGCACGGATGCGCATCCGGAAGAAGGCTGATGCGGGCGTCATCCGAACGTGTGAGGCGGCGGGCGGGGCGCGGCCCGGTACGGGCGGGTACGGGCGTTGCGGGGAGCCGGATGCCGGTCATGCGCCCCCGATAACCGACATCTGGCTCCCCGACCGGCGAACGGGGACCGGGATCGTTCGCGGTGCTGGCGGCGACGCTGCGCGGAAGGCAGCGGGGCTAGGGTGGCGGGATGGCCGGCATCAGCAGGGAGTCGCTCGCCGCGCAGCGGGCGGATGCTGTCGCGCGCGCCGAGCATGCGGCATCCGCTCTGGCCGAACTCGTGCACGACCGCCAGGGGTCGAACGACGACGACGAGCACGACCCCGAGGGCGTCACCCTGTCGTCGGAGTGGTCGCGGCTGTCGGCGCTGGCCGACGCGGCTGCCGACGAGGTGCGGCAGTACGACGAGGCGCTCGAGCGGTGGGATGCCGGTGACTACGGCACCTGCGCGAACTGCGGGCAGCCCATCCCCGAGGGTCGTCTCGAGGTGCGCCCGTTCGCGCGGCTGTGTGTGCCGTGCGCCGAGAAGCTCGGATGACAGCGCACGAGTGACGCCCGGCGCCCCGGGTGTTCCGTTGCGCCAGGCAGGCAAGCCGCCCGGCGTCCCGGGTCGTTACGAAACGGGGGCCGACACTCCAGATGTCGGCCGGGGGCCCCGCGGTCCGCCCGCAGCAGGGGGGTGG
>NZ_JBSHMU010000005.1:124162-159199 GCF_053645675.1 Microbacterium sp. NPDC055312
ACACTCCAGATGTCGGCCGGATCCCGCGAGAACGTCCGACATCTGGAGTGTCGGCCCCCGAAGCGTATCCGCTGGCGACGCCCCAGGCACGCTGGCGACCCGCCCCGAAGCGTACGCCGCCGATGACGCCGGATCCGCTCCCCGCCGCCTCAGGCCAGCGTGAGGAACAGCTTCTCGAGCTCCGCCATGCTGGGGGCGCCGTCCTCGGCATCCTCACCGTCGATCACGCAGTGCTTCAGCGCGGTGCTGATCACCGCGAAGCCGGCGCGGTCGATGGCCTTGCCCACCGCGGCGAGCTGGATCACGACGTCGCGGCAGTCGGCATCCGTCTCCATCGCGTCGATCACGGCGCTCAGCTGTCCGCGGGCGCGCTTGAGGCGGTTGACGACCTTGCGGATCTCATCGTCGGGTGCGGTGCTCATGCGGGCTCCTTCTCGAGGGTGCGGTCGGCGGCGAGCATCCGGGTGCCCGCCTGCCAGGTGAGGTACCCGCCGTCGAGGTTGCGCGCCTCGCGGCCGTGCTGACGCAGCAGCCGCACGGCGGTGTGCCCGCGCTGACCGACCTGGCAATGCACGATCAGCTCTCCGGCGGGCAGCTCATGAAGCCGGTCGCGCAGCTCGTCGACCGAGATGTTCACACTGCCGGGGATCGCCCCGGCCTCGTGTTCGCCGGCGCTGCGCACATCGAGCACGGTCGCCCCGGCGGCCACCGCGGCCGAGAGCTCGTGCCACTGCACCCCCTCGGTCAGCCCGGTCGCGGCGTTGTCGGCGATGTAGCCGAGCATGTTCACCGGGTCCTTCGCCGACGCGAACTGCGGTGCGTACGCGAGCTCGAGCCGGCTCAGCTGCGATGCGGTGAGCCCGGCCTGCATGGCCGTCGCGATCACGTCGATGCGCTTGTCGGCACCGCGGCGTCCGATCACCTGCGCGCCGAGGATGAGATCGGTGTCGGGATCGACGAGCAGCTTCATCGTCAGCCGCTCGGCACCGGGGTAGTAGCCGGCGTGGTCGGAGGGATGCGCGTGGATCACGCGGTGCGCGCGACCGGCATCCCGCAGCCGCTTCTCGCTCCACCCCGTCATCGCGACGGCGAGATCGAACACGCCGACGATCGCCGTGCCGAGCGCCGGCAGCGCGTCGGCAGGCAGCGCGTCGAGCAGCCCCGCGTCGGCGGCAATCGCATCGGCGGCGGTGCGGCCGTGCCGGTTCGCGAGGCCGGCCATGGTGACGAGCGTGGGCTCGGCAGAGAAGGCATCCACCTTCTCGACGCCGTCTCCCACGGCGAAGATGCGCGGGTCGCTGGTGCGCTGCACGGCGTCGACGGCGATTCCGCCGGTGGGTCCGGTGGCGAGTCCGGCGGCGACGGCGAGGGATGCCGCGGGGCGCACACCCCTGGCATCGATGACGATGTCGGCGGCGACGGTGGTGCCGTCGTCGAGGTGGACGCCCTCGGCATCCAGCGACTCGACCGACGCACGCAGCCGCAGATCGACGCCGCGCGCACGCAGCTCGTCGACGACGAGCGCGGCCATCTCGACGTCGAGCGGGCTGAGCGGATGCCCGCCGTGCTGCACGAGCGTGACGGCGAGGCCGCGGTGCACGAGGTTCTCGACCGCCTCGACGCCGATGAATCCGCCGCCGACGACGACGGCGCGACCGGGCTCGGGAAGAACAGCCAGGGCGTCGGTGATGCGGTCGACGTCGTCGATCGTGCGCAGCGTCGACACGACGGGAGCGCCGGGCGTCTGCTCGAACACCTCGCGCGCGGTCGCGCCGGTCGCGAGCACGATGTGGTCGTAGGGCTCGTCGACGACGGCGCCGGTGCGCACATCCTGGATGCCGACGGTGCGGGCATCCCGATCGATCGCGACGGCTTCCGACCCGGTGCGCACGTCGAGCGCGAACCGGGCTCGCAGCGATTCGGGCGTCTGCAGCAGCAGCGACTCCCGCTCGGTGATCACGCCCCCGACGTAGTACGGCAGCCCGCAGTTGGCGAAACTGACGTGATCGCCCTGCTCGACGACGATGATCTCGGCGTGCTCGTCGAGTCGTCGCAGGCGGGTGGCCGCCGACATGCCGCCGGCCACTCCTCCGATGATGACGACGCGCATGGTCAGCGCCGCCCGAACAGCTTCGCGAAGAAGCCGGTGCGCGGCTCGCTCTCGTGCCCGCGGCAGCGGTCACTCGACGGCACGCCGGCCATCACCATGTCGACGTGCTGGCCGCAGCCGGCCCACGTCGTCTTTCCACAGGTTCGGCAGGTCACTGCGCGGCACATTGTCGTCCTCCTCGGTTCGGGTACGGATCGATGGTACCTGATACCCCCGGGGGTATAACTGGATGCCGGCTGAATGCCCTCTCGCGCCCGTGGCGCGCGGAAGTAGGCTTGGCACATCATGGATGAGGTGTTGAGGTGGCTCGGCGACTACTGGTGGCTGGCCTTCCCGCTGATGGGCATCGCCGGGGGCGTCGGCAAGTCGTGGGAGCGCGCCTCGAAACGACGTCATGAACGACGGCTCGAGACGCTGCGCCTGAAGGGCGAGATCAAGGCCGCCCAGCTCGCCGCCCGCGGGGGCACGCCGCCGACGACGAGGAAGCTCGTGCGCGAGGCCGCCGCCGAGGAGCGCGCGTCGACCGCGCAGCTGCTCGAGAGACTCTTCACGGAGCACGACGAGGTCACCGCCCGATGGCTCGACTACGAGCTCGACGTGGCCAAGCTCATCGCGTTCCCGGCGATGAGCGACGGACGCCAGCCCCTGACCGCCGCGTTCCTGCGTGCGAAGAAGATCGCCGACGCCCTGCGGCCCGCGTCTGCGGATGCCAAGCTCACCGAGGCCGAGATCGCGGAGTACGTCGACGCGGTGGGCGACTACGCCGTCGCCTTCGACATCGCCGAGCGTGATGCCCGCCGGCTGCGCGACGCGAACTTCAGCGAGGTCGAGCGCAAGCGCCTCGACCGCGCCCGCCACATGCTCACCGTCGCCCTCGACGACACGGCGACGCAGGCCGAGCGCAACCTCGCCTACAAGCGCGTGCGCGAAGAGCTCGACGGGCTGATCCTGCTCTCCGACGAGGCCGTCGAGGTGCTCGAGCAGAAGGTGGCCGGGCAGATCGCGTCGGCACCGGCATCCGCTGCCGCGCCATCGGATGCCCAGGCGTCCGGCGCCCGGGCGTCCGGCGCACCGGCGCCTGCCGCACCGGCATCCGCTTCCCCGCCGCCCGCGGCGCCCGCGCCGGAGCCGGAGCGGATGCCGCTGCGGCGGGACGACCCTCGAACATGAGAGTCGAGAACGTCACCGGACCCATCGCGTGGCACGCCGAGGGACCGGTCTGGGCGGCCGCGTGGGGCGGGCTGCGGTGGGTGGATGCCGCCGCCGGCGACCTGCTCACGCTGCGCGACGACGGCGTGACGCGGCAGCACGTCGACGACGAGTATCTGGCCTTCGTGCGTCCGCGCCGGTCGGGCGGTTTCGTCGCCGTGGGGGCGCGCACCCTGTATGTCGCGGACGAGGCCGACGGCGAGACGCGCGCGGTCGCGATGCTCGGCGACGACCCCGGCGTGCGGATGAACGACGGATGCTGCGACCCCGGCGGACGCCTGCTCGCCGGCTCGATGGCGTACGACGCGGGTCGGGGGCGCGGGGCGCTGCGCCGGATCGACGCCGACCTGGCGATCAGTGTCGTGCTGCCGGAGGCGACCATCTCGAACGGCATCGCGTTCACCTCGGACGGGTCGCACGCCTACTACAACGACACCGCGACCGGCCGCGTGGACGTGTTCGACGTGTCGGACGGCGACCTGGTGAACAGGCGGCCATTCGTGTCGATCCCGTCCGGCTCCGGTGCCCCCGACGGTCTCTGCGTCGCCGCCGACGGCAGCGTGTGGGTGGCGCTGTGGGGCGGGTCGGCCGTGCACGGATACGACAGCGCGGGAGCGCTGATCGAGAGCATCCGGCTGCCGGTGCCGCAGGTGAGCGCCTGCACCTTCGGCGGGCACGGGCTGAGCACCCTGTTCATCACCACGTCGGCGCAGGGCCTCGACCCCGACCACGGCACCGAGGCCGGGTCGCTGTTCGCGATCGACCTGGGCATCCGCGGGCTGCCGACGTTGCCGTTCGCCGGGTGAGCGAGTCCGCTTCGCCCTCGCCGACACCCCCACTTCGCATCGACACCCCCGCGTAGAAGCGCCCGCAGCTGGGGGTCTCGGCGTCAAGTGGGGGTCTCGGCGGAACGGGTGGCGGCGGAGTCGCGCGTGAAGGGGGCGTGAGCCCGAGCGGTCGTGGGCGCGGCGTAGAGTCGGGCCATGGAGAGCACGCTGCGGGTCGGGATCGTCGGGGCGGGCGGAATCGCGCCGGTGCACATCGAGGGCTGGCTGGCGCTGGGCGCCGAGGTCGCGATCCTGCGCAGGACGGATGCCGACGCGCTCGCCTCTCGGTACGGCATCCGGGTCATCGGCGGTCTGGACGAGCTGATCGACGCGGTCGAGATCGTCGACATCGTCAGCCCCACCTCGACGCACCTCGCCGTCGCCCGTGCCTCCTTCGCGCGCGGCAGGCACGTCGTGTGCGAGAAGCCGCTCGCGGGGAGCGCCGCCGACGCTCGGGCGCTCATCGAGGCGGCCGATCAGGCCGGGGTGCGCCTGTTCCCCGCGCACGTCGTGCGCTACTTCGAGGGGTACCGCGACCTGCACGAGCGCGTCGGCACGATCGGCACGCTCACCGAGCTGACGTTCCGCCGCACGGTCGCGGCTCCCGATTCGGCGTGGTTCTACGCCGAGGGTGCCGGCGGCGGGGTCATCCGCGATCTGATGATCCACGACATCGACCAAGCGCTGTGGCTGGCAGGGTCCGTCGCCGAGGTGTCGGCCACACAGGATCCCCCCGCGGTCGGCGATCGCGTCGCGCCGCCGGTCTCGGCGCACGTCACCCTCACGCACGCGAACGGCGCGATCAGCCACTTGCGCGCCGACTGGCTCGAGCCGGGCACACCGTTCCGGTCGATGGTCGAGGTGGCAGGCTCGCGCGGCATCCTGCGCTTCGACACCGACGTCGACCCGGCCGGTGCCGACCCGTACCGCGCGCAGCTGGCCGACTTCGCCGCGGCGATCCGCACCGGCGGCGAGGCGCGCGTCACCGCCGCCGACGGGCTGGCCGCGGTCGCCGTGGTGGATGCCGCGTACGCATCCCTCGCCGGGAAGCGCCCGATCACGTTCTGACCGTGCGCTTCGGACAGCCGGCGATACGTTCCGGGGGCCGACACTCCAGATGTCGGACGGATGCCGTGGAAGCGGCCGACATCTGGAGTGTCGGCCCCCGATGTGTATCGGCGGACGGGCACGCGCGCGTGGCCGAGGCGGCCGGCGCGCGCGTCAGCGCCCGAGGCCGAGCGGACGCACGAGCACGTGCCGGCGGTCGCGCACCCACACGACGCCCGCCTCCCGGCGCTCCGCGCGGGTCGCGAAGCGGTAGCGATACGAGACGACCCGCACCCACGCCGGTCGTTCACCGTCGAAGGGGTCGTGGCGCAGCATCCGCAGCGTGGGTCGGTCGGCCTCGAGCAGACGGACGAGGAACATCGTGAACCAGTCGTCGAGCGACCGGCCCAGTGGCAGGAACCACATCAGCCAGTCCAGCCGCAGATGGTACGGCGCGAACTGCCGCGGGATCCGACGCAGCGCGCCGGGCTTGCCCTTGAACTCGTACTCGCGCCAGTCGGCGGCATCCGGATCGGCATCCGTCGTCCCCTCCACGACGTACTCGATGCGCTGCTTCGTGACGGTGCCGAAGGCGCCGTAGGCATTGCCCAGCTGCCACCGGTTGAAGCTGGCGTTCATCAACTGCCGATGGGCGAACAGGTTGCGCAACGCGGGCCAGCTGAGCGCGATCATCAGCAGCCCGACCGCCGACGTGATGACGACCCAGTACAGCGGGATGCCGGATGGCCCTTCGACAGGCTCTGGGGCCCAGGAGGGCGCAGCGCCCCAGGAGGGAGCAGGCCCTTCGGCAGGCTCAGGGGCCCAGAAGGAAGCCGAGCCGACGCCCGAGAAGGCGAGCACGATCGTCGCCCAGTTCAGCCAGGCGAAGTTGCCGGTGAGCACGAGCCAGAGCTGGGTGAGGATGACGATCGTCGCAGCTATCGCGCCGATCAGCAGCAGGATCAGATCGACCGAGCCGGGAGTGAACAGCGTCACGAGTGGCGCGAACAGGAAGAACGGCACCACCAGCTGCGCGAAGTGGTTGCCGAGCACCTCGCCCTTGTGGAACCACCGCGGCAGCAGGTGCGCCTGCCGGCTGAGCGGGCCCGGCATCGGCTGCGTCTCGTGGTGGTACGTCAGCGCGGTGAGGTCGCGCCACTCCCGGCCGCCGCGGATCTTGATCATGCCGGCGCCGAACTCCAGCCGGAACACCTGCCACCAGAACAGCGCGACGATCACGGTGGGCGGCGGCTGGTCGCGCGATCCGAGGAACGCCGCGAGAAATCCGGCTTCGACGAGCAGCATCTCCCACCCGAAACCGTAGAACGTCTGCCCCACGCTGGTGATTGAGAGGTACCCGAACCACAGCGCCAGGAAGCAGATCATCGGCACCCAGGGCGGCGCCAGCTGAGGGATGCCGATCACCAGGGCTGCGGAGATGGCCATGCCGGCCCAGCACAGGGCGACGAGCCGGCGGTCGGTGTAGCGGATGCGGGTGAAGAGGGTCGGATGCAGCATCCGGCGCCTCGTGGGAGACGACGTCGCCCACGCGATCAGCTCGGGCACGGGCAGCAGCCCGCGCTCGCCCAGCAGCGGACGGAACTGGTTCAGCGTCGAGAGGAACGCGACCAGGTAGAGCGCCGCGATGCCCCGCTGCAGGACCTCGCGGGCGAAGCCGAAGTCGACGGCGGCGAACCCGTCCATGTCGACAGGCTACGACCCTGGGCGGACCGCCTGCAGGGGGTTGCGCGGCGAGACGAAACGGGGGCCGGCACCGGCATCCGCAGGCCCGTCACACGATACGAAACGGGGGCCGACACTCCAGATGTCGGACAGAACACGTGGATCCGTCCGACATCTGGAGTGTCGGCCCCCGAAGTGCACACCCGGGAAGCACCCAGGAGGCGCACCAGGAGGTGCGCCGGGAAGCGCACCAGGAAGGGCGCGACGGGACGCGCCGGGCGGGTCAGCCCTGCGGCAGCGCGGCGACCACGTCGATCTCGACGAGGATGTCGGCCAGCTGCGAGCCCACCGTGGTGCGCACGGGGAACGGCGCGGTGAAGAACTCCGCATACGCCTGGTTGAACTCCGCGAAGTCGGCGAGGTCCTGAAGGTGCACGGTCGCTTTGACCACGTCATCCATGGTCAGGCCGTGCTCGGCGAGCACCAGCTGGATGTTGCGCAGCACCTGGCGGGTCTGGTCGCCCACGTTGTCGGCGATGGCGTGGTCGTTCGCGGCGTCCTGCGGGCCGAAGCCTGCGGTGTACAGGAAGCCGTTCGCGACGACTCCGTGGCTGTACGGGCCTGCGGGGGTGGGGGCGCCTTCGGCGTAGAAGCCAGTCTTGGGCATCTTTCTCTCTCCTTCTTTTCGGTCAGTTCGGTTCGGTCAGTTCAGGTCAGGTCTGGCGGGTCAGCGCGTCTCAGCCCAGTCGCTGCGCGATCTCGGCGGCGGTCTCGCGCAGCATGGGCACGCGCTGCTCGAGCTGGCTGCGGCTCTGCGCGACGCGCAGCGCCGTGAGCGACAGCGCGCCGACGACACCGGCGGGCGAGATGATCGGCACCGCGACGCAGCCGACGAAGTCCTCGAACTCCGCGTCGTCGAACGCCCACCCCCGCCGCGCGGTGACGGCGAGATCGGCATCGAGGGCGGCGCGCGTGGTCAGGGTGCGCTCGGTGTGCGGATGCCAGTCGGCACCGGCCAGCACGGCATCCCGCCGGTCGGTGGGCAGCTCGGCGAGGACCGCCTTGCCGATCCCGCTGCAGTACGGCAGCACCGACGCACCCACGCGGGAGTACATGCGCACGCCCGCCGCGTCTTCGACCTTGTCGACGTAGACGATCTCGTCTCCGATCAGCGCCCCGACGTGCACCGTGTTGCCCACGATCCGGTGCAGTCGCCGCACGTGCGCGAAGGCCGCGCCGCGCAGATCGAGCTGCTCGAGCGCCGCCTCGCCGAGAACGGCGAGCTGCATGCCGACGGCGTAGCGTCCGTCACTCTGCCGGCGCACGAAACCCACCTGCTCGAGACTCTGCAGCTCGCGGAACATGGTCGAGCGGTGGATGCCGAACTCGTCGGCCAGCGCGTTCACCGTCGCAGGTTCCCCGGCCAGCGACCCCAGGATCCCGGCGGCGCGCGTCACGCTCTGCGACATCAGGCACCGCCCCGGCGCAGGCCCCGACCGGGCAGCGCCCCGGTGAGCTCGCCCTCGGCGAGCACCTGCACCCCGGCGACGAAGACGTCGTCGATGCCGGTCGCGAGGGTGCGCGGCTGCTCGTAGGTGGCGCCGTCGGCGACGGTCTCGGGGTCGACGAGCAGCACATCGGCGATCGCGCCGGGCTCGATCACTCCGCGCCTGCCCAGCCGGAAGCGACGCGCCGGCTGCGCGGAGAGGTGGTGCACGGCATCCGACCAGCTCCACGCGCCCAGCTCACGCACGAATTCGCGGAGGTACCGGGCGAACGACCCGGCGGCCCGCGGGTGCGGGTGAGCGCCGATGAAGATGCCGTCGGAGCCGCCGATGTGACCGGGATGCGCGAAGATGCGCGCGAGCTCGGTGACCGGGCGCGGGCTGCGCACGGCCATCACCGCACTGCTCTCCAGGCGCGAGGCGGCGAGTAGGTCGAAGGCGAAATCCATCGGGTCTGCGCCGGCGCGCTCAGCCGCCGCGCGGAGGGTGAGGCCGTGCGCCCAGCCGAAACCGGATGCCGCGATGTGGGCCAGCGTGATCATCTCGGGCCAGTCCGGGCCCAGGCTCGGGCTGTTCGACGCGCGCCGGGTGCAGGTGTCGCGCAGCGCGTCGCGGCCGAACGGATCGCTCAGCAGCGCGACGACCTCGTCGACCGGCAGCGCCGAGATCTCGGGCGGCAGCAGCGGCATGCCCAGCAGGGTGCAGCCGCGGATATACGGGTACGCGTCGAAGGTCGCCTCGACCCCCGCCGCGGCGAGCACGTCGAGCTGCGCGAGAACGATGTCGGCGTCGGCGTGCAGGTGCGAGACATGCACGGGCAGGGCGGCACCGGCATCCGCCGCCGCGCGCAGCGAGATGTCGACCATCTCGGCGATTCCGGCAGCGGAGTTCGCCTCGTACCCGCCGCGCATGTGACTGACGTACACCCCGCCGGCACGCGCGACCGGAGTGCAGAGGGCGGCGATCTCGGCGGCATCCTGGAAGATGCCGGGCACGTAGTCGAGACCGGTAGACAGGCCCAGTGCGCCGTCGGCCATGCCCTGCGCGACCAGCGCGACCATGCGCTCGCGCTCGGCGTCGGTCGCCGTGGCGCTGCTGCGCCCGCACACCTCGAAACGCACGGTGCCCGCAGGCACGAGATAGCCGGCGTTGAGCGGCGACGCGCCGTCGACGGCATCCAGCAGCGCGGCGACACCGCCCCCCACGTAGGTCGGGTGCGGCCCGTTGATCGCGGCGAAGTATCCGCTCGCGTAGGCGCCGTCGCCCGGCGCGTACGAGACGCCGTCCTGCCCGCCGATGATCGTCGTGACGCCCTGGCGCAGCAGCGTCCTGGCGACCTCCGCATCGCGCAGCAGTCCGTCGGCGTGCGAGTGCGCGTCGATGAAACCGGGCAGCACGAGTCGATCCGCCGCGGCGACCACCCGGTCGCCGTCGCGCGCCTCGACCTCCCCGACCTCGACGATCAGGTCGCCGGCGAGGGCGACATCGGCAGGCCGGATGCCGTCGGGTGCGACGACGGATCCGCCACGCAGAACTGTGCGATCGGACATGCTTCTCCTCAGAACCAGGTGCGGATCAGGTCGACGACGACGCCGGAGTCGAGCGAGTCGACCACCGGCAGCACCCGCCACTTGTCGAAGGCGGTGCACGGGTGCGACAGTCCGAAGCGCACCACCGACCCGACCGCGAGCGGCTCGGCGGATCGCACGTAGGAGTGCTGATCGTTCATCGCCGACACGGTTCCGGCGACCGGATGCCAGGCGCCGGCCAGCTCGTCGGCCGCGGCGCGCGGGATGGGCAGGCCCTCGTCGTACGGCAGGTCGCGCTTTCCGGCATCCACCAGCGCCAGCCCGTCTTCGGGGCGGGAGACGACGCGGGCGATGCCGTGCATCGCGTTGACGAAACGCGGGCCGTCGCCGGCGCCGCCCTCGTCGAACGGCGAGATGCCGCGGTAGAAGCCGTCGTCGTGCACGATGTACGCACCCGATCGCAGCGTGAAGCGGGTGCGCCCGTCACGCTCGACGCCGGCCCACACGTCGGCGACGATCTCGAAGTAGGCACTGCCACCCGCGGTCACGTAGATCTCGCCGTCGTCGTACAGCGGCGAGATCGCCCGGTGCAGGTCGAGCTGCGCCTCGAGATACCCCCGCACGGCGGCCAGGCCCTCTTCCGAGCGGTCGTGCGCGAGGCTGCCCTCGTACCCCGCGACGCCGGCCAGGCGCAGCATGTCCGAGCCAGCGAGCCGTTCGGCGATCTCGACCGCCTCAGCGATCGAGCGGGTGCCGGTGCGGCCGCCGTCGGCGCCGAGCTCGACGCACACGTCGACCGGGCGGGGCACACCGACCGCGCGCAGCCCCCGCTCCATCGCGTCGAGGGTGGCGAGCGAGTCGGCCCAGCACACGAACCGGAAGGCGGGGTCGGCCAGCTCGCCGCCGAGCCAGGCGAGCGAGCGCGAGTCGACGGCGGAGTTGGCGAGCATGATCGAGTCGAGCCCGAGATCGCGCCCGGTGCGCACCTGGCCCATCGTCGCGAGCGTGATGCCCAGTGCGCCGGCGTCGAGCTGACGCTGCCACAGCTCGGGAGCCATCGTCGTCTTGCCGTGCGGCATGATCTCGATATCGTTCGCCGCGCACCACCCGGCCATCGTCGCGACGTTGGCGCGCATGGCGGCGTTGTCGAGCACGATCAGGGGCGTCCAGAACTCGTCGAGGCGCGGGCGGGTCGCGAGGAAGGCGGTGGCGGTCATGCCGATCGCCCGCTGCGGGATGCCCTTGTCACGCGCCGTCAGCAGCTCATCGCTCATATGACTCATCTCCTTGTTGTGCGTATAGTGCAACAGCAATTGCAGTAGATGCACAGGTCGTCTCATCATGGTAACCATGCCCGTCACCACTGCTCCACGTCTGATCGCGATCGGCGAGACGATGGCGCTCATCGCCCCCGCGCGCCCCGAGCCGCTCGCCACCACGCAGGATGTGCGGCTGCTGATCGGCGGCGCCGAGTCGAACGTCGCCATCCACGCCGCGCAGCTGGGTGTCAGCAGCGCCTGGGTCAGCGCGGTCGGCGACGACGCGCTCGGGGTGCGCGTGCGCGACGAGGTCGCCTCGCACGGGGTCGATGTGCGCTGGGTCGTCAGCGACCCGCAAGCCCCCACGGGCGTGTACTTCAAAGACCCCGGACACGGGGTGCTCTACTACCGGCGCGGCTCCGCAGCGTCGGCGATGACTCCCGCCACGATCGCCGAGATTCCGCTCGAGCGCGCGGACCTGGTGCACGTCTCGGGCATCACGCCCGCCCTCTCGCCCACCTGCGCCGCGCTCATCGACGCGGTCGTCGATCGGGTGGCAGCGGGCGACGGCATCCTCAGCTTCGACGTCAACCACCGCGCCGCGCTGTGGCAGCCCGGGGCCGCTGCGCCCGCGCTGCTCGCTCTGGCGCGCCGCGCCGATCTCGTCTTCGTCGGCCTCGACGAAGCCGAGGGTCTGTGGGGCACGACCGACGCCGATGCCGTGCGTGCACTGATCCCCGAGCCCGCGCTGCTCGTCGTCAAGGACGGCGACGTCGGTGCCACCGAGTTCGACCGGCGTGCCGGCGTCGACGAACGCACCTTCGCGCCGGCGATCAGGACCGAAGTGGTCGAGGCGGTCGGCGCCGGCGACGCATTCGCCGCCGGCTACCTCGCGGCCCACCTGACCGGCGCCGCGGCAGATGAGCGCCTGCTCGCCGGACACCGCCGCGCCCACCTGGTGCTGCAGTCCACTGGCGACCTGCTGCCCGACTCCCCGACTTCCACCGGCAAAGCCTCCGATCGAGCCTGAAAGGCCACCGACAATGACCGACAACTCCGTCTTCGACGAGATCTTCCGTGACGTTCCCCTGATGGCGATCCTGCGCGGCATGGGGGTCGAGCGCACGCTCGCCACCGCCACCCGCGCCTGGGATCTCGGCATCACCGCCGTCGAGGTGCCGGTGCAGACACCGACCGATGTCGAGGCGCTGCGCGTGCTGGCCGAGGCCGCCCGCGAGCGAGGCCTCACCGTGGGTGCCGGCACGGTCGTGACGCGCGAGCACGTGCGCCAGGCGGCAGACGCCGGCGCCGCCTTCACCGTGAGCCCCGGGTTCGACGTCGACGTGGTGCGCGCCTCGCACGAGGCGGGCTTGCCGCCCCTGCCCGGCGTGGCCACCGCGACCGAGGTGCAGCGAGCCCTCGACGAGGGCCTCACCTGGCTGAAGGCGTTCCCCGCGTCGCTGCTCGGCACCGGATGGTTCCCCGCGATGCGCGGGCCGTTCCCGCAGGCGCGCTTCGTCGCCACGGGCGGCATGGACTCGACCAACGCCCGCTCGTACCTCGATGCCGGCGTGCGCGTGGTCGCCGTCGGCTCGGCGCTGGAGGACGAATCCCAGCTCCCCGCCCTAGCGCAGCTGCTCGGCTGAGCACAGCGCGCCATAAGCGCCGACCCCAGCGTCGAGAGCACCACACGTCGCCGAGTGCACCGCCCGTTCGCGTGAACAGGCGGTGCACTCGGCGATGACATGTGCTCTCGACGCAACGGAAGGTCAGACCGTCGCGTCCTCGCGGACCACCCGCAGCTCGTGCAGGCGTCCGGCGCCTTCCACGTCGGGGCGGATGGATGCCATCATCGTGGCGATCACGCCGACGATCGCGATGACCGCGGAATAGACCACGACCGGCCAGAACGCGCCGCCCGCGGCGGCGACCAGCGCCACGCCGATGATCGGCGCGAGGCCGCCACCCAGGGTGTTCGAGATCTGGTAGCCGATGTTGACGCCCGTGGTGCGGGCCTCGGGGTCGAACATCTCGGCGAGCATCGTCGCGAGCGTCGCCTGCATGGCGACACCGAACACGACGAACCCGACGATCTGCCCGAGCCAGATCAACCACATGTTGCCGGTGCTGAACAGCGCGAACGCCGGGTAGACCATGGCGGCGAAGCCCAGGCATCCGATGATGTACACCGTCCGCCGACCGATGCGGTCGGAGATGTGCCCCCACAGCGGCGCGACGACGATCTGCAGCAGACCGACGATCATCGTCCCGGCGAAGCCCATCCAGGCCGGCAGCTCCTTGTTCGACACCATGAAGCTCAGGCCGTAGGTGAGCACGACGTAGCCGGCGATCGACTGCGGCAGCCCGATCAGGATGCCGAGGATCGTGTTCTTCGGGTGACGGAACGCCTCGACGAGCGGGTTGTGCTTCTTGCCTGTGGCCGAGATGAGCAGGGTCTGCGTCTCGGTGAACTCGTCCGACTCCTCGAGGTGACGACGCAGGATGACCGCGGCGATCGCGAGCACCATCGAGAACACGAACGGGATGCGCCATCCCCACTCGATGAACCACGACCCCGGGGTCAGGCCGAGACCGGCCATCAGACCGCCGGAGACGACGTTGGCGACACCGGCGCCGCTGATCAGGAAGGCGCCGTACAGGCCCTTCCGGCCGATGGGCGCTGCCTCGACCACCATCGTGGCGGCTCCGCCCATCTCGCCGCCCACGAAGAAGCCCTGGCAGAGACGGAAGAAGAGCAGCAGCAGCGGGGCGGCCACGCCGATCGCCGCGTCCGGCGGGATCAGGCCGATGCCGGTCGTCGCGATGCCCATGCCGACCACCGTGCTCATCAGCACGACCTTGCGGCCCACGCGGTCGCCGATGATTCCCCAGACGATGCCGCCGACGGGACGCAGGAAGAATCCGACGGCGAACGTCGCGAACGACGACAGCTGCGCGATCACCTGGTCTTCCGTCGAGAAGAAGACGGCGGGGAAGACGGCGGCCGAGGCCAGACCGTACAGGTAGTAGTCGTAGTACTCGATCAGCGTGCCGATCGCGCCACCGGCGACCGTCTTGCGCTGCTTCGGCGTCAAGCCGCTCGACGCGACTGTGGCCATGGGAGCCTCCTTGCTCAGGGATGGAGAGGGGTCGGATGACGACGGAACCCTCGACGGAACGGGCCGCCGACGCTAAGATAGCCGACGGATAGACACAATGTCTACCGTAAAGATTTTTTGTAAAGCTGAGGTGAACGATGGCTACGCAGACAGCGATGCGGCTGGCCGCGACGGCGCTGGCCGAGGATGCCGCGCGACAGACGTACGAGAATGCCGAGGAGGTGCTGCGGCTGTACCGGCCCGTGATGCGCGCCCTCGCGACCGCCGCCGGGCCGTCGGTCGAGGTCGTGCTGCACAACCTCGACGGCGCCGACGTCGACCTCGGGCACACGATCATGGCAATCGAGAACGGACACGTGACCGGGCGGTCGGTAGGCGGACCGTCGACGAACCTCGGCCTCGACGTGATGAAGGACCGCCAGAAGGATCACGATGCGTTCGGGTACCGCGGCCGCACCAGCGACGGCCGCGAGCTGCGCTGCTCGTCGGTGTACTTCCACAACGCGGCCGGCGACATCATCGCGTCGTTCTGCATCAACGTCGACCTGAGCCCGCTGCAGCAGGCTCGCAACATGCTCGAGGCGCTGCTGCCGGTCGGCGGTGCCGGCCCCGCGGCTGACGAGCGCCCGCACGAGCACTTCGGCACCGACCTGGTGTCGGTGATGGATCAGATGATCGCCGAGGCCATCGGCGAGATCGGCCGCCCCGCCGAGCAGATGACCCGCGACGACAAGATCGCGGTGCTCGAGAAGCTCGACCACCGCGGCGTCACGCAGATGCGCAAGTCGATCGAGACGATCGCCAAGCGGCTGCACATCTCGCGCGTGACGGCATACTCGTACCTCGACGAGGCCCGCAGCCGTGGCTGATGACGCCCTCTCGGCGTCGATCGCGGCCCGGCTCGCGCACGTCGATGCGCGCCTGGCGTTCGAGATCGACGTGATCGCCGCCGCCGATGCCGTCGCGGCGGGCGAGGCGGTGCTCGTCGACACGCGCCGGCAGGAGTCGTGGGATCACGGCCACATCGCCGACGCCCTGCATCTGCCTGCCACGGCTCCGGATGCCCGCATCGTCGAGCTGCCGCGCGATCGCACGCTCATCGTGTACGGCTGGGGTCCGGGCTGCAACGGCGCGACGGGCGCTGCGCGCCGGCTTCTGGCATCCGGATTCGACACCCGCGAACTGCTCGGCGGCTACGAGTACTGGGTGCGAAACGGCCTCCCCGTCGAGCGCGACGGCACCACCACCCGCCCATCCCCCGACCCCCTGGTGACCGACGAGACGCACTGACCCCGACCGCACGAAACGGGCCCGGGCACCGGCATCCGGAAGCCCGCCCCGACGAGACGAAACGGGGGCCGACACTCCACCCGTCGGACAGAACACGTGGATCCGTCCGACATCTGGAGTGTCGGCCCCCGTTTCGTAACCGGCTCGCCGGCGCACCGGCACCGGCACCGGCTACCGGGTCACTTGATGGCGTCGGGGTTCTTCTCGAGCCACGCCTTCACGGCCTCGCGCTCCTTGCCCTCGCCGTACTCGTTCACGACCAGGTCCTCGAGCGAGCCGTACTGCTCGTCGTCGAGCTTGATGCTCTCGATCAGCTCGGCAGCCTCGGGGTACTTCTCGGCGAAGCCCTTCGTGCCCAGGAAGTGCAGGCCCTCGGCGTCGCCCATCAGGCCGTTCGGGTCTTCGAGGTCCTTCACGGGGAAGGCGTCGTTGGCCCAGAACGGACGCCACAGCGTGACGACGATGTCCTCGTTCGCGTCGGTCGCCTTCTTCAGCTCGGTGAGCATGGCGGCGGTCGACGAGGTGACGAGTTCGTACTCGCTGTTCAGGCCCGTCTCCTCGAGCATCGTGGTGGTCTGCTCGGTGAGACCGGCGCCCGGCTCGATGCCGATGATCTTGCCGTCGTAGTCGGCAGCCTTGCCCTTGAGATCCTCGATCGAGGTGAGCTCCGAATACTCGGGCACCGCGATGGTCAGCTTCGCGTTCTCGTAGTACGTGCCGAGATCCTCGATGTCGTCGCCGTACTTGTCCATGTACTTCTTGTGGGTCAGCTCGGGCCATGCCGACGGGTAGATGTCGACGTCGCCCTGGGCGAGACCGGTGTACAGCGGGCCGGCGTCGGTGAGGGTCTTCATCTCGACGTCGTAGCCGATCTCCTCGAGCTTGTTCTCGAGCAGGTACGCGGTGCTGAGGCCGTCGGTCCACGACGGCAGGAAGCCGAGCGTGATGGTGCCCTTGTCGCCCTTCGAGCCGGTGTCGGAGTCACCCGTTCCTCCGGTGCCTCCGGCCCCACCCGACGCGCAGCCGGTGAGGGCGAGCGAGGTGACGGCGGTGAGCGCGAGCAGTGCTGTGAACTTCTTCTTCATGTTCTCTTCTCTCTTGCGTTCCGTATGCGAGTGCGTGTTCGATTCAGGCGGGCTGCAGGGCGGCATCCGGCACGGGGACGGATGCCGAGGCGCGGCGCCGCGCCTCGCGACGACGGGCCAGGATGCCGAGCAGCGAGGCGTGGTTCTCGGCCGGTGCGCCGAGGGCGGCGGTGACCCGGTCGAGGAAGACGGCGATCAGCACGACGCCGAGGCCCGCCTCGACGCCCTTGGCGATGTTGATCGTCGAGATCGCCTCGACCACCATCTTGCCGAGGCCGTCGGCGCCCGCCATGCCGGCGATGACCGCCATCGACAGGGCCAGCATGATGACCTGGTTGATGCCGGCCATGATGGTCGGCATCGCGAGCGGCAGCTGGATGCCGCGCAGGATCTGCCCGGGCTTCGCACCGAACGCCTGCCCGGCCTCGACCGTCTCGGCGTCGACACCGCGGATGCCGAGCTCGGTCAGTCGCACGCCCGGAGGCAGCGCGAAGATGATCGTTGCGACCATGCCGGGCACCACGCCGATGCCGAAGAACACGATGGCGGGGATCAGGTAGACGAAGGCCGGCATGGTCTGCATGAAGTCCAGCACGGGCTTGAGCACCGCGCGCACGGTCGCGTTGCGCGCCGACCAGATGCCCAGCGGCACGGCGATCAGCACCGCGACGACCGTCGCGACGAGCACCAGCGACATGGTCTGCATCGCAGGCACCCACAGGTTCATGCCGACGATCAGCAGCAGCGACACGGCCGTGCCGATCGCGAGCTGCCACGAGCGCACCAGCCACGCGATGAGCGCAGCGATCGCGATGATCGCGAGGAAGTGCACCGACAGCAGGCCGGCGGTGAGGCCGTTGACGAGGAACCCGAAGACGAAGGCGATGCCGTCGAGCAGACCGTCGAGGTTGTCCTTGACCCAGTCGACGATTCCGGCGACCCAGGTTCCGATCGGAATACGGAAATCCATCAGCGCACCTCCTCGGCGTCGGGGGTGCCGGCAGGGGTGCCGGCGTCGGGGGAGCCGGCGGCAGTGGAGCCGGCGGCCGTCTCGGTGAACGAGCTGGCCTCCGCGAGCACCTCGTCGATCACGGCCTGCGGCATCGGGTTCAGCGGCAGGGTCAGCTCACCGGTGGCTCCCGGCCCGGGGCCGAGCGCGGCGAGCAGGGTGACGCGCGGGATCACGCCGGTGAGGCGGCCCTCGCCGTCGGTCACGGCGAGCGGCAGCGGCGACTCGACCGAGGGGATGAAGAGGTTCATCAGCACTTCGTTCTCGTCGACCACCTGCGGTGCCGGCTTGAGGATGGATGCCAGTGACGACTCGCCCTTGCGGACGAGCTTCACCGCATCGCGGTCGGTCACGATGCCGACGAGCTTGCGGTCGCGGCCGACCACATAGGTCGCCGACATGTAGGAATCCCGCATCTGGCGCAGCGCCGTGCGCGGGCCTGCCGACTCGGCCACGACGGGGCGCGGACGCTCCATGACGTTCGCGGCGGTGAGCACGCGGGCACGGTCGACATCCTGCACGAACTGCTCGACGTAGTCGTTGGCGGGGTCGGTGAGGATGTCTTCGGGCGTGCCGATCTGCACGATGCGGCCGTCGCGCATCACCGCGATGCGGTCGCCGAGGAACATCGCCTCGTTGAGGTCGTGCGTGATGAACACGATGGTCTTCTGCAGCTTGGCCTGCAGCTCGACCAGCTGCTCCTGCATCTCGCGGCGGATCAGCGGATCGAGGGCACTGAACGCCTCGTCCATGAGCAGGATCTCGGTGTCTGCGGCGAGCGCGCGGGCGATGCCGACGCGCTGCTGCATACCGCCGGAGAGCTCGCTGGGCAGCTTCTCTCCCCACCCGTCGAGCCCCACCAGGGCGAGGATCTCGTCGGCCTTGCGCAGGCGCTCGGTCTTGCCGATGCCCTTCAGCTCGAGCGGGTAGGCGACGTTGTCGGCGACGGTGCGGTGCGGCAGCAGGGCGAAGTGCTGGAACACCATCGAGACACGGTCACGGCGGATGTCACGCAGCTTCGAGGCAGGGATGCCGGTGATCTCGTCTCCGCCGATGGTGATCTCGCCGGCGGTCGCGTCGTGCAGGCCGTTGAGCATGCGGATGATGGTCGACTTGCCGGATCCGGACAGGCCCATGATGACGAAGATCTCACCGCGGTTCACGGTGAAGCTCGCGTCGATCACGGCGGCGGTGCCGACATCCTGCACCTCGGTGCGGGTCTCACCGGCCTTCAGACGCTTCACGGCCTGCTGCGGATTCCGACCGAAGACCTTGTAGATGTTGCGCGCTTCAAGAGCGGTTTCGGACACGTTTCCCCCGTAGCCCACCGAATCTTCGGGTCTCGGCAGGCCGCTTCGGTTACGCCCGGGTGACGTTCTCAAGGCCGTTTCGACAGGGCTGCACAGCGGCACAGACGGGGATTTCGGATCCCCGATATAGAACATCGACCGTACGCCCACGCCTCTTCGTGTACAGCTCGGGTCGAAAGAAGGACGCGACCGCGGACTGGTCGTCGTGACCTCATGGCCACCTGTCCACGCTAACGATTGGCTGATCCGGTGGCAAATCCGGGTTCCGGTTTCCCCGTGCAACCGGGGATTCCTGTGGTTTCTCTGTGGCGCGGCGGCGGGGCTGCCGAGCGGACGGATCGCGTTTCGCGGAGGTAGGCGAACAACCGGACGCAGGTGAATTCCGCGCAGATTCTCCTACGTCGGCGTGTTCGCCTGCGCTGGCGCGGACGGCGAGCGCGCGGGCGGCGAGCCACGCGCGGCGGATGCGGCGGATTCACCCCCGGCGGACGCTGCGCGTCACGGTGAACTTCGGGGTGCGAGCGACCTGCTCGGTCGCCCCGACGTCGCGGGTCAGCACGCCGCGGTGATCGAGGTGCGAGTTGAACACCGTCCACACCTCGCCGCCCGGGCGCAGCAGCCGCGCGGCGGCCTGGATGAGACGGTGACCGGCACCCTCGTGCACGCTCGTGCCGAGGTGGAACGGCGGGTTCAGCAGGATCAGGTCGGCCGATCCGTCGGGCAGCTCCGAGCCGGCGTCGTCGAGCGTCACGGTGACGCGTGCGGCGAGGCCGTTCGCGACGACGGATGCCTGGGCCGAGCGCGCCGCGGAGGCCGATCGATCGGTCGCGGTGATCACGGCATCCGGATGCTGCTGAGCGAACGCCACGGCGAGCGCGCCCGTTCCGCACCCGAGGTCGACGACCCGGGCGGCCGGGACGGGCGGCGCGAGGGCCGACATCACGTCGATCAGCACCCGCGTGCCGATGTCGACGCGAGCGCCGGCGAAGGCGCCGCCGTACGCGCACAGGGTGAAGCCGTCGTGCCGGCGGCTGACCGGGAACGGCGGCTGATCGGCAACGGCAAGGGCGCCGGATGCCACGATCAGCCGTGACTTGCGCTCCGCGCGCTGCGCCTGCACGTCCGCGAAGTGCCGTGCGAGCACCTCGTTCTGGGTGAGCGCCATGTGCTTCACCCGCCCGCCTGCGATCAGCGTGACGTCGGGTGCCGCCCACCGAGCGACGGCGTCGGCGACCTCCTCGAGCTCGGCGAGCCCCTTGGGCAGCTGCAGCAGCACGAGACGCGCCCCGCTGAGCAGCGAGCTGTCGAGCTCGTGCGCCGCCGGCAGCGGCAGCTCGAGCGCCCGGGCGTTGGCGGCGAGCGCGCGCCGGCCGGTGATGAGGTCCTGATGCACCCGGATGCCGCGCATCCCGGCATCCGTCAGGGCGAGGGCGATCGCCCCGTACTCGTCGCCGATGATCGCGATCTCGTCCCCCGCGATTCCGGAGTCGATCGCGCGCTGCACGAGCAGCTCGTCGGTGGCATCCCAGGCCCGCAGGTTGGGCGCCTCGACGTCGGGAAAGCGCCGCAGCCGTCGGAAGTCGAAGCCCGTCACCCGCTCACACTATCGCCGCTCCGACGAGCGGCATTGACACCGACCAAACACGCGTTTAGAGTACTGAACATGCGTTCAGCGTCGGATGACCTCACCGCCCGGGCCCGGATCCGCGACGCCGCGATCCGCGCCTTCGCCCGCGACGGGTTCGACGCGGCCAGCCTGCGCGCGATCGCGAAGGACGCGGGGGTCAGCGCGGCCTTGATCGTGCACCACTTCGGCGACAAGAACGCGCTGCGCGCCGCATGCGACGACTACGTCGTGGCCGCGTTCATCGACGACAGGCACGAGCTGATCGAGGCGCCGACGGCCGACCGCATCCGCGCCGCGCTGCACGATGTCGAGCGCTACGGGCCGTACATCGACTACCTCGGCCGCATGCTCGGCGACAGCTCGCCGGCCGCCGACCGCCTCTTCGACGAGATCATCCGCGTCACCCGCGACGTGCTCGACGAGCAGCGCGACGCGGGACTGCTCGTCGAGATGAGCGACCCCGAGATGACCACGCTGCTCGTGGCGATGATGGGCCTCGCGCCCGTGGTGATGCGCGCGCAGATCGGCCGCGTGCTCGGTCAGGACCAGCTGAGCCCGGCCGGCATGATGCGCAGCACCCTCCCCACCCTGGAGCTGCTCACGCACGGCATCTACTCGAGCACGGCCTTTCTCGACGGGGCGCGTCAGGCACTGGCATCCGACAGCACTCCCGCGACCGACGCCGCGGCCGACCTCGCGGCCGCACCCGGGGATCCCACCGAAGGAGGAGCATCGTGAGTTCGGTCATCGACATCGCCGGCCTTCACAAGCGCTTCGGCCGCAACATCGCGCTGCACGGCCTCGATCTGCATGTGCGGCCGGGCACGATCTACGGTCTGATCGGGCCGAATGGCGCCGGCAAGACCACGACCCTGCGCACCCTCGTCGACATCATCCGCCCCACCTCGGGCGACGTGCGCGTGCTCGGCGAGGATCCGCGTCACGGCGGCGCGCGCCTGCGGCGCCGCATCGGCTACGTGCCGGGCGAGCTGCGTCTCGAGGGGCGGGTGACGGGGCACCGGATGCTGTCGTTCTACTCCGAGGTGTCCGGCCCGGTCGATCGCGGATACACCTCCGAGCTGGCCGAGCGCCTCGGCGTCGACTTGACCCGCCCGGTGCGCAGCCTGTCGAAGGGCAACAAGCAGAAGATCGGGCTGATCCAGGCGTTCATGCACCGGCCCGAGCTGCTCATCCTCGATGAGCCGACCAGCGGGCTCGACCCGCTCATGCAGCGGGAGTTCCTCACGATGGTGCGCGAGGCGCGAGACGCCGGGCAGACCGTGCTGCTCAGCTCGCACGTGCTCAGCGAGATCCAGCAGACCGCCGACGAGGTCGCCGTGCTCGCCGCGGGTCGGATCGTCGCCCAGGGCGACGTCGCGTCGCTGCGCCTGGGCTCGGTGCGGCGGGTGCGGGTCGCGGTCGACGGACAGGATTCGGATGCCCTGCGGCGCCGCTTCACGGGCATCCCGGGCGTGCAGGGACTGGACGTCTCGACCCAGGGCGACGTGCTGCACCTCACCGCCACGGTTAAGGGGGCGATCGACCCGTTCGTGAAGGCGCTCGCGCAGACGACCGTGCACGACCTGACCGTCGAGGAACCCGACCTCGAAGAGAGCGTGCTGCGCCTCTACGGGTCGGCCGCTCGCGACGAGGGAGGTGCACGATGAGCGCCGTGCTGCCGGTGTTCCGGCGCACCATCCGGGAGTCGTGGCGCGGGGTGATCGGCTGGACCCTCGGCATCGCCGCCGTGCTGTTCCTGTACCTGCCGCTGTTTCCGACCTTCGGGGCGAACGGGCAGCTCGAAGACGTGATCAAGGCGCTGCCGACGCAGCTGATCCAGACGATCGGCTACGACCAGATCGCCACCGGGGCCGGGTACGCGCAGAGCACGTTCTACGGACTGCTCGGCTTTCTGCTGCTGACGATCGCGGCGGTGCTATGGGGTTCGGCGGCGATCGCCGGCGCAGAGGAGTCGGGCCGGCTCGAGCTCGACCTCGCGCACGGCATCGGCCGCGCGCAGTACGCCGCCGAGTCGGCGCTCGCCGTGCTCGTGCGGCTGCTGTGGCTGGGCGCGTTCTCGGGCGCGATCGTGTTCGCCCTGAACGATCCGGCCGGCCTGGGCATCCATCCTCCGCACATCGTCGGAGCAGCGCTCGCCCTGACCGGACTGGCGTTTCTCAGCGCGATGGCCGGCCTGTTCGCCGGGGCCCTCAGCGGCCGCAAGGCCTGGGCCACCGGTGTCGCCGCGGGCGTCGCCGTGCTCGGGTACGTGTTCCAGGCCGTGGCGAAGCAGTCGAAGGATCTGGAGTGGCTGAACGCGCTCTCGCCGTACGCGTGGGTGTATCACCAGCCGCCGCTGAAGGACGGCGTCGACGTGGGCGGCCTGCTGCTTGTCTGGGGCATCGCGCTGGTGCTGGCCGTGGCATCCGCCCTTGCCCTGTCACGACGCGACCTGCGGGGGTGACCGCGCCGCGCGCGACATCGGTCGGCGTGGCGGGGCGCGGATGCCCTAGCGTGAGCATCATCATGACTGCCACGCTCACTCTCGACACCGTCACCCTCCCGTCGGCGCCGGTGGGCGCACCGAATCCGCTGCCCGCCGTCGCCGCGATGCCGCAGGCGCCGTACGAGGCGTCGACCGACGGGCTGCCCGACGACCTGGCCGAGAACATCCGGTACGGCCAGGTCGGCAGCATCCACCCCTATCTGCTGCAGGATCAGTACGCGCGCGAGCGCACCGACGAGCCCATGCGCGTCGCGGTGCTCGAGAACGACCTGCTGCGGGCGGAGTTCGCCGTCGACCTGGGCGGCCGCCTGGTGCGTGTGCTCGACAAGGCGACCGGGCGCGACCTGGTCTACCGCAACGACGTCTTCCAGCCGGCGAACCTCGGGCTGCGAAACGCGTGGTTCTCGGGCGGTGTGGAGTGGAACATCGGCATGCGCGGCCACTGGCCGCTGACCTGCGCGCCGCTGTACGCCGCCGCGCTGACCGCGCCCGACGGCGAACCGGTGCTGCGGATGTGGGAGTACGAGCGGGTGCGCGGGGTGATCGTGCAGATCGACGCCACGCTCGATTCGACCGTGGCCGCGCTGCACGTGCGCGTGCGGGTGCGCAATCCGCACGCCGACGAGACCGGCATGTACTGGTGGACGAACATCGCCGTCGCCCAGACCGAGGGCTCGCGGGTGTTCGCCCCCGCGACGCACGCTTATCAGACGCAGTACGACGGCACGCTCGCGCACGTCGACGTCGCCGCACCGGATGTGAGCCGTCCGGCCCACGCCGCGCAGGCGGCCGACTGGTTCTACGACCTCGGCGGGGATGCGATGCCGTGGATCGCGGCGCTCGAACCCGACGGCACCGGACTCGCGCACGTCTCGAGCGTGCGGCTCTCGGGACGCAAGCTGTTCGTCTGGGGCGACACCACCGGCGGGCGGCACTGGCAGGAGTGGCTGGGAGGCTCGTACTTCGAGATCCAGGGCGGCCTCACGACCACGCAGTACGAGAATCTGCGGATGCCGGGCGGGGCGACCTGGGAGTGGACCGAGACCTTCCTGCCGCTGCACGTCGACGGCGCCGACGGGGAGTGGGCGGCGGCCTGCGCCGTCGTCGGCGCGCAGGTCGGCCGCGCGACGGATGCCGCGGATGCCTCGCGCCTGGACGCCGTGGCTGATCTCGCGCCGGAGCGGATGCTCAACGTCGGCGCGCCCTGGGGCGCGCTGGAGTCGGCGCTGGCGACGCGATACGACGCACCGTTCGAGACGCTGCCGGGAGTGCGGTTCGATGCGATGGCGGGTGAGGATGCCGATTACTGGCGCGGTCTGCTCGGCCTCGCCGGCGCCGGTGACTCCGACGCCGCCACGCCCCCGCCGAGCTACGTCGCCGGCCCGCTCTGGGACCGGCTGCTCGCCGAGTCGACTCCGACGTGGCTGACGCACTACCACCGCGCGGTCGCGGCGCATGCGAGCGGCGATCACACGGAGGCCGCGGCGCACTACGAGGCATCGCTGCGGGTGCGCCCCACGGCCTGGGCGCTGCGCGGGCGCGGCCTGCTGAAGACGGCCGCGGGCGAGGTGGACGCCGGTGTCGCCGACCTCGCCGATGCGCTCGCCCTGACACCCGGCCTCGCGCCGCTCGCTCTCGAACTCGGAGAGGCCCTACTGACTGCGGGGCGGGCGGAGGAGGCATCCGGGTTCGTCGACTCGCTGCCCGCCGAGCTCCGCTCGCGAGGCCGGTTCCGTGTGCTCGCGGTGCGGGCGGCACTGGCATCCGGAGCCGGCGATGAGGCCCGGCGGATGCTCGAGGACGAGTTCGACGTGCCCGACATCCGCGAGGGGGAGCTGAGCATGTCGGACCTGTGGCGCCAGGCCTTCCCCGACCGCCCCGTGCCGGAGCGCTACGACTTCTCGATGAGCTGACGCCGCGGCCGCCGCTGGTGCGGGGTCGTTTGCGTACGGTTTCCGCCGCGTCGGCGTACGAAACCGACCCCGGACGCCGTGCGGAGCTCTCTCACCGCAGCATGTCGGGATAGACGACGTCGATCTCGTCGATCTCGCGCGAGAAGTCCTTGCGGTTGTCGGTGATGAAGCGGTCGGCTCCCGCCGCCACAGCGGTGGCGAGGTGGGCCGCATCCGCAGCCCGCAACCCGTACTTGGCGCCGAGCACCGCAGCCAGCTGTGCCGTCTCCTCGTCGAACGGCACCAGCTGGAGCGCGGCGAGGATCCGCGCGAGGGCTTCGACCTCGGCAGACTGCGGGTCGGTGCGCATCGGCTTCGCGAGAACTTCAGGCAGCAGCAGCACCGACCCCACGCCGCCGCCCTTTCGCACGAGATCGAGCACGGGTGCCCCGAGTGGATGCTCGATCGCTGCCGCATAGATCAGAACATCGGCATCGAACGCCGTCACGTCGGTCATCGCGCGGAGCGGTCCTCATCGATCGTCTGCGCCAGCTCGTCTGCGCGCGCGGCATCGATGCGGGCTTCGGGCTGCTCTGAGCGCGCTCGCGCCAAGCGCTCACGCAGCGCATCCGTCTGCTGCCACGCCTCCTGAGCGCGTCGGTTTCGCAGCCGCTCCGGGCTCACCAGCACCGCGATCACCTTGCCGTGACGCGAGATCGAGACCTCTTCGCCCGCCTCGACGCGATCGAGCTGCGCCGGCAGAGTCTGCCGAGCGACGCTCGCACTGATGCTGACCATGTCTTGATTGTACGCTCTTGTACAATCTTCGAACTGTATGTGCGATCGTGGCCCCTGAAGACGAGTCCCGCTGGGTCACCGAGCTGCAGCAGCCCGTCTCGCGGGCCTGAACAAGCGGAGTCGGGGCTGTCAGGGATGCATTTCTCCGTTCGGGTATCCGTCTGACCGGACGAATGCATCCCCGACCGCGGATGCAGGCGCGCAGGGATGGATTCCGCCGGTGCGGGGTCGATTGCGTACGGTGTCGACCGCGGCGGCGTACCAAACTGACCCCGGATGCCCGGCGGCGGGGCCGTGGGTCAGCGCAGCGGGTCGAAGGGGCGGATCTCGGGGGCGATGCGGCCCGTGGTGATCTGCTCGGCGAGCAGCTTGCCGGTCGCCGGGCCGAGCACGATGCCCCACATGCCGTGCCCGCCGGCGACGTACACGTTCGGGGCCTGCGTCGCGCCCACCAGCGGCAGCCCGTCGGGCGTGACCGGGCGCGAGCCGACCCACTCGTCCTGACGGTCGTCGAAGTCGATCCCCTGGAACATCTCCCGCGCCTGCGCGATGATCGCCTGCACCCGCCGCGGCTGGAAGGGCTCGTCGGGGCGACGGAACTCCATGGTGCCGGCGATGCGGAAGCGGCCCTGGTACGGCGTGCACGCGATGCGCTGGAACGGGAAGTACACCGGGTGCTCCTGCGGCACCGACGTGGCGACCGTGAACGAGTATCCCCGGCCGGCCTGCACACGGGTGCGCACCCCGAGCTTGCGGGCCAGCGCGGGCATCCAGGCTCCGGTCGCGATCACGACAGAATCGGCCTCGAGTCGCTGCCCGTTCGACATGGTCACCACGGGGCGGCGGGTCGACGAGACGTCGGTGACCTCGTACCCGGTGATCAGCTCGGCACCCCGCTCGACCACCGCGGCACCGAGCGCCTCGACGAACGGCGCCGGCTCGAAGAAGCGCTGCCCGTCGAGTCGGTAGGCGTGCCGCACGGCATCCGACAGCACCGGCGCCAGCTCGCGCGGGTTCTCGAGACGCTCGAACGGCACATCCTGCCCGTGCCGCACGACGCCCTCGATCTCGTGCAGGAAGCCCTTCGAATCCGCCTCCTGCCTGAAGCCGATCACGAACGGGCCTTCGCGGGTCCACGATTTGACGCCGCCGTCGAGAAGCTCGTCGAAGCACTCCAGCGCGATCCGGTCGATCGGCGTGAGATCAGCCATCGTCCGGTCCCACGCCCGGTTCGTGCCGTGCGCGGCGAACTGCCCGAGGAACATCCACAGCCCGGGGTCGACCCGGAACGGCACGTGCAGAGCGGCATCCGGGTCGAGCAGGGCCTTCGGCCCGTACGTCCACAGGCCGGTGTCGGCGAGCGGGATGGTCTTGCCCGGCGTCAGCCAGCCGGCGTTGCCCCACGATGATCCTGCGGCGACGCCGACCCGGTCGATGACCGTGACGTCGACGCCGCGCTCCTGCAGATGCCATGCCGTGGCCAGACCGACCATTCCTGCACCGACGATGATCGTGCGCGTCATTGCGTCCTCCTGAGACAGCTGATCGTGGGCGCACGAGAGCAGTGGCCCACTACCTGCGATTATGCAGATCCCGACGCTGCGCGGGTCTGCAACCGAAGATCCTGCATAGAATCGCCCGTGACTGGTGGAAATCTTCGTTCACCGGTGAGGAAGTGGTCACATGAGTCGCGAATCTTCGGCATCCGTCCCCACCGGACTGGATGCCATCGACCGCACCCTGCTGTCGGAGCTGAGCCGCAACGGCCGCATCTCGAACACCGAGCTGGCCGCGATCGCGGGAATAGCCGAGTCGACGTGCCTCAAACGCGTGCGCGCCCTGCAGGCGAACGGGGTGATCGTCGGCTTCCACGCCGAGATCTCCCCGGCAGCGCTCGGGCTGCACCTCGAGGCGCTGATCACCATCCGCCTGCACGCCCACGCCCGCGGCGACCTGCGCCGGTTCCAGACCTACCTCGAAGAGCTTCCCGCGACGCAGCGGGTGTACTTCCTCGCGGGCGACCGCGACTTCCTCGTGCACGTCGCGGTTCCCGACGCCGCCGCGCTGCGCGAACTCGTCTCCGACACCATCAGCCTGAAGCCCGAGGTGGCGTCCACCAGCACCAGCCTGATCTTCGCCCAGGCGGCCGGGTCGCGGGGGCTCTGAGCGCACTCCCTCCCGCCGCTGGCTCGAGAGCCTGCGGCCGGCTGAGAACCGGCAGCGCGTGCGCCCGTCAGCCGGCGTGCACCTCGAACCCGGCATCCGTCAGCGCGGCTCGCTGCGCATCGGTCGCTGCGGGGTCGGTGATCACGAGCGGGAAGAGGTCGGGGCCGCCGAGGTGGGCGAACGCGGCGCGACCGATCTTCGAGGCGTCGGCGACGATCACGGCGCGGCCGGCGCGCTGCGCCATCATGCGGTTCACCGCAGCCTCGGCCTCGTCGTGCGTGCTCGCGCCCGCGTCGGCCGAGAGAGCGTTCACGCCGATGAAGGCGATGTCGAGCCGGATGCCGCCGAGCAGCTGCTCGACGAACGGACCGACCAGCTCGAAGCTGCGAGGGTGGATCACCCCGCCGGTGACGACGACCTTGAACTCGGGGCGCATGGCCAGCTGGGCGGCGATGTTGACCGCGTTGGTGACCACGGTGATGCCCCGGTCGGCGAGGTCGCCGCGCGCGGCGAGGGCCGTGGCGATCGCGTTGGTGGTCGTGCCGCCCGAGAGTCCGACGACCTGCCCGGGCTCGACGAGCGATGCCGCCACAGCCGCGATCTGCTCTTTCGCACCGGTGGCGTGATGGCTGCGGAACCGGATGGGCAGCTCGTAGGCGACCGACTGAGCCACGGCGCCGCCGTGCGTGCGGGTCAGCAGCCGGCGCTCGGCCAGGCTGTCGAGGTCGCGCCGCGTGGTCGCGGCCGATGCGCCGAAGCGCGCGACGAGGTCGTCGACGCTGACCTCACCCTGGACTGCGAGCAGATCGAGGATGGCGGTGAGTCTGGCGGCGCGGTTCATGTCGTGCCCAGTCTGTCAGTCGGCCCGCCGTCAGGCGGATTCGAGGGCGAAGAGGCGCAGCATCCGCGCCGCCTCCTCGGCGACCGCCTCACGGGCGGGAGAGAGGTACTTGCGCGAGTCGACGAGCTTCTCGTCGGCGGCGAGCGTCTCGCGGATCGCACGGGTGAAGAAGCCGTTCAGATGGGTCGACACGTTGATCTTCGTCATCCCGGCGCGGACCGCCTGCACGATCACGTCGTCGGAGACGCCCGACGAGCCGTGCAGCACGAGCGGGATGTCGCCTCCCGAGCGGCCGATGCCGCTGAGGGCGCGCTTGAGGCGGCCGATAAGGTCGATGTCGAGTGAGGCCGAGCGGTCGAGCATCGCGTGCGACGAGCCGACCGCGACGGCGAGCGAGTCGACGCCGGTGGCTTCGACGAACGCCCGCGCCTCGTCAGGATCGGTGCGCACACCGGGAGCGTGGGCGCCGTCCTTGCCGCCGACCTCGCCCAGCTCCGCCTCGATGTAGACGCCGGCAGCGCGGGCGCGCGCGGCCACATCGGCCGTGATCTCGACGTTCTTCTCGTAGTCGAGCTTGCCGCCGTCGAACATCACCGACCCGAAGCCCAGCTCGATGGCCTCGTCGACGAGCTCGGGCCGCTCGGCGTGATCGAGGTGCACGGCGACCGGGGTGCTCGCACGGCGCGCGACGGCCAGCGTCGCCCAGCCGATCGGCTCGAGGCCGCCGTGGTAGTCGGCGCAGTTCTGCGAGATCTGCAGGATGACCGGCAGGTTCGCGCGCTCGGATGCTGAGACCAGCGCCTCGGCCGTTTCGAGGTGGATGACGTTGAACGCGCCGATCCCGGTGCCGGCCGATGCGGCAGCGCGCATCAGTTCGCGTGCGGATGCGAGGGTCATCGGGTCTCCTTGAGGTGGGGTGCAGGATCGGATGCCGAGGGCGAGACTTCTTCTGCAGCATGAGACTGGGCGTGCGGAGGCACGTCTCGTGCCGGAACGGAAGTCTCGCCGGCGGAGGCGGGTTCGGCGGGTCGGCCTGCGATGGTCAGCGCGGACTCGAGATCGGGCCACGACGGGTGGATCTCGCCGGCGAGCGGCATCAGCACGGCAGCGGCAGACCAGGCGGTCGCGCGCCGCAGGATCTGCGCGGGATCGTGGATGCCGGCATCCATCAGCACGGCGCACGCGGCGACCGCGGCATCCCCCGCCCCGGTGGGGTTGCCGGCGAGCGTCTTCCCCAGCCGGGCGTGCAGCACGTCGACATCACCGGATGCCGAGGGCGTGACCGCCAGCATCCCGTCGGCGCCGAGCGAGAGCAGCACCAGCCGGGCACCGCGCCGGATCAGCTCGCGGGCGCCGTCGATGGGGTCGTCGAGGCCGGTCGCGTCACGCAGCTCGTGCTCGTTGGGCTTGAGGACGGACGCCCCGGCATCCGCCGCCGCGAGCAGCGCCGGGCCGGACGTGTCGGCGATCACGATCGCTCCCGCGTCGAGACCCAGCCGGATCAGGTCGGGCAGAGCGTCGTCCGGGATGCCCGGCGGCAGACTCCCCGAGATGACCAGCACCCCTGCGCGGCCGGGTGAACCGGCGTCGCCGAGGGCATCCGGATCGGGGGCCGACACGCCAGATGTCGGACCTTCTCGCGGGATGCGGCCGACATCTGGAGTGTCGGCCCCCAATGTGTCACGGGCGCCGGACGCGCCGGCACCGCGGCCGGGCGCGCGGGCGTCGCCGAGGGCGCGGGCCACGGCGTCGCGCAGCGTCTGCCACTCGGCGTCGGACGGGGCGACGCCCCGCTCGTTGACGATCGTCGTGTCGCCGAGCGCCTCGTCGACGAGGGCGATGCTGCGGCGGGTGGATGCCTGGACCGGCACGAGCACATGCGGAACCCCCGACGAGGCGAGCTCTGCGGCGAACTCCGCGCCGGTCGCGCCGCCCGTGGTGCTGACCGCGAGAACGTCCGCGCCCTGCGCGTGCGCGACGCGGGCGACGTTGAGGCCCTTGCCGCCGGCGCGGGCCTGCCCGGCATCCGCTCGGTGGGTGTCGCCGACGCAGAGCGACTCGACGTGCCAGGTGAGATCGAGCGCCGGATTCGGTGTGACGGTGACGATCATGCCGGCACCACCTGCCGGGCGCGCAGCGCCGACCCGAGGATGCCGGCGTTGCCCGACAGCTCGGCCGGAACCAGGGCCGGGATGCGGTGGAAGCTGAGCCGATCGGCGAGACGCGCGCGCAGCTCGTCGAACAGCGCGCCGCCGGCACGCGAGAGCCCCCCGCCGATGACGACGGCCTCGGGGGCGATCACGGCCGTGAGCTGCGCGATCGACATCGTGAGCGCGTCGAGCGCCTCGTTCCAGATGCGCGCCGCGATCTCGTCTCCGGCGGCGGCGCGGGCGATCACCTCGCGAGCGCCGTCGACGACCGCGCCCGTCGCATCGGTGTAGCGGCGCGAGATGGCCCCGGCCGACGCGATGGCCTCCAGGCATCCGCGTGCTCCGCACGGGCACGGCCATTCCCCGATCGGCGCGTGGCCGATCTCGCCGGCATAGCCGCCCGCGGTGTACGGACGCCCGTCGACCAGCAGGGCACCGGCGATGCCGGTGCCGATGATCAGCACGACCGCGTTCGCGTAGTCGCGGGCGCCGCCGAGCACGTGCTCGGCCCAGCTGGCCGCCCGCACATCGTGGTCGAAGGCCACCGGCATCCCGAATCGGGCCGCCATCAGGTCGCGCATGGGCGCATCGCGCCAGCCCAGGTTGCTGCTGAACACGCCGATGCCGTTCTCGGCGTCGACGATGCCGGGCACGACGAGTCCGACGGCCTGCGGCACGACATCCGGATGCTGTGCACGCAGCTCGTCGGCGAGTTCGGCGAGACGCTCGATCAGCCCGTCGGGGGAGCCGTCGGCGCTGGACGGCGTCGGAGTGCGGCGCAGCCCGAGCGCGGTGCCGTCGGCGTCGAACAGCGCCGACTTGATGTCGGTGCCGCCCACGTCGAAGGCGAGCACGGGCACGCCGGCCCCGATCGAGGCGGCACGCGCGAGCCGTTCACCGGACTCGTCGCTGACCACCTCGGGGATGTCACTGTGCTCGGACATGCGCGCCCTCCGTCATCCGTCCCTCGTGAGCGCTCAGCCCTCGAGGACCACCGAGCGGGTGAGGTTGCGCGGCTGGTCGGGGTCGAGGCCCTTGGCGACCGCGCGGTCGAGGGCGACGCGGTGCAGACGCACGAGGTCGGCCATCGGGTCGATCGGGTGCTGCACGAAGCGCGCGCCGGTCGCCTCGACCTGGGCCTGCAGGCCCTCGGGCGCCGAGCCGAGCTGCCACGTGATCCGCCCCGGAGCGGCGATGGCGATCGGACCGTGGCGGTACTCCATCGAGCTGTACGACTCGGTCCACGACTGGGATGACTCGCGCATCTTCAGGGCGGCCTCGTGGGCGAGACCCATCGCCCAGCCCATGCCGAGGAAGCTGTACTGCTCGGCCTCGGCGAGCGCGACGTCGTCGGTGCCGTCGAGCACGGCCTGCGCGTCGGCGATCGCGGCGTCGAGGCTCTCGCCGACCGACGCGCGGAACAGGGCCAGCGCCGTGGTCGCGAAACGGGTCTGCACGACCGACTGCTCATCGGCGAACGGGAGTCCGATCACCCGATCGGCGAGGTCGACGAGCGGCGAGGTCGTGTCGCCGACGACGGCGATCACGGGCGTGGCGCCCTTCACGCGCTCGGTCAGCTCGAGCACCTCGGTGGTCGTGCCCGAGCGGGTGAGGGCGACGATCGCGTCGTAGCCGCGACCGAAGGGGAACTCGGATGCCGTGAACGCGTCGGTCTCGCCGTGACCGGCGCTCTCGCGCAGCGCGGCGTACGACTGCGCCATGAACCACGAGGTGCCGCAGCCGACGACGGCGATGCGGGCGCCGGATGCCGGGAGCAGGGCCTGCTCGTCGCGCATATCTGCCGCGCGGGCCCAGGTCTCGGGCTGCGAGGTGAGCTCTGCGCGCATGTGTGCGCCGGCGGTGGTGTGCATGACGACTCCTGAATGCTTGTTTCTGACGTTTAGAACCAGATATCAATCATATTGTCGCATAGATCAGAGGCGCGCTGAAAGACGGCATCCCGCCGCCCGGTTCCAGACGAAGCGGCGTCCGGACGGTCAGCGGCCCTCGGCGGCCTCGGTGTGGTGGCGGATCACCTCGGCGACGACGAAGTTGAACCACTTCTCGGCGAACTCCGGGTCGAGGTGCGCCTCTTCGGCCAGCGCGCGCAGGCGTGCGGTCTGCTGCTCTTCGCGCCCGGGATCGGAAGCGGGCATGTCGTGCTCGGCCTTCAGCCGGCCGACCTGCTGCGTGCAGCGGAACCGCTCGGCGAGCATGAAGATCAGCGCGGCGTCGATGTTGTCGATGCTGGCGCGCAGGCGCAGCAGTTCAGCGCGCGCGTTGCGCGCGTCGGCGTCGCCCACGGCGTCAGCTGTGCCGGCGGTCGGCGCGGCCTGCATCGCCGTCGTCGGGGTAGCGACCGTCGGTGTACTCGCCCTCTGCCTCCAGGCCACGTGCGCCGGAGTGATCGGCGTCCGCATGCGCATGGTCGGCGTCGGTGTACGCCCCCTCGCCGTGATGCGGCAGGTGCTGCTCGCGTCCGTCGGCGGAGTAGACGCCGTCGGTGTACTCGCCCTCGGCCTCGACGGCGTGCGCCGCGTGGTCACCGGCCGTCGTGCCGTCGCCGTGGTCGGCATCCGTGTACTCGCCCTCGGCGGGCTCGGATGCATCGTGTGCATGTTCGTCGGACATGGGATCCTCCAAGGGGTGGTCGCTCCTCTCACGATAGTCAAGCCCGAGCCGAGAAGGCAGGGTCACGTCGGCGCCGGCCATAGAGTGTTCGCCATGAGCTCTGAAGAACCCACGTCGCCTGCGGCATCCGGCAGCGGCGACTCGCGTGCGGCGGCCAGGGCCACCCGCGCTGCAGATGCCGCGGAGGCTGCCGAGGCGGGAGCGGCCATCGAGGCCGACGTCGCAGCCGACGAGGCCAGTGCCGCTGCCGACGAGGCGGATGCCGCTGCTGCGGCCGCCGAGGCGGCAGAGCACCCCTCTCCTGCCGACGCGCCCACGCCGCGCCGATCGATGTGGACGCGCATGGACCGTCCGTTCCGGCTCGGCTTCCTGCTCACCCTCGGCGGCCTGGCGGCTTTTCTGCTCGCGCTCGCGCTCACCAGCCTGTCGACCGTGCTCGTCTACGTCGCCCTGGCCCTGTTCGCCGCCCTGGGCCTGAATCCCGCCGTGCGCCTGCTCGAACGGTGGGGGCTCTCGCGCGGGATCAGCGTCGTGATCGTCATCGTCGCTCTCGTGGCGGCCGTGGGCCTCGTACTGGTGCTGATCGTGCCGGTGGTCGTCGAGCAGGTCGCGTCGTTCGTGAAGTCGGTGCCTCAGGTGGTCGACGACTTCATGCACACCGACCTCTACCTGCTGCTCGAGAAGCAGTTCGGCGATCAGATCGGCTCGCTGCTCGCCGACGGCGAGAAGCTGCTCACCGACGGCAAGACGCTCACCGCGCTGGGCGGCGGGGCGCTGAAGGTCGGCACGTCGATCGCCGCGGGCGTCTCCGCCTTCGTGATCGTGTTCGTGCTGACCCTGTACTTCGTCGTCGGCCTGCCCGGCATCATCACCGCCATGCTGCGCCTCGCCCCTGCCCGCAAGCGGAGCCAGGCGCGCAGCATCATCGACCAGATCACCGAGTCGGTCGGCGGCTACGTGCAGGGCATGGTGATCCTCGCGTTCGCGAACTCGATGATGGCGCTCGTGCTCTACCTGCTGCTGGGGCTGCCGTTCCCGCCGCTGATGGCTGTCGTCGCGTTCCTGGTCACGCTCATCCCGCTGATCGGGCCGCTGCTCTTCCTCGCGATCGGCACGGTCGTCGCGCTGCTCGCCGACCCGCTGCACGCGCTGATCTTCGGCGTCGTGTACCTGATCTACATCCAGATCGAGGCGTACGTCCTGACGCCGAAGGTCATGAACCGCACCCTCGAGGTGCCGGGGCTGCTCGTGGTCATCGGAGCATTGGTCGGCGGCACCCTGCTCGGGCTGCTCGGTGCGCTGGTCGCGGTGCCGGCCACGGCATCCATCCTGATCATCCTCAACCAGATCTTCATCCCGCGGCAGGACGAGCGCGTCTGACCCGCGAGAGCAGCGGCGCGGCCGGGCTCGCCGCCTCGGTGCGGACCTTCGCCCAGTACCTGGA
>NZ_JBSHMU010000006.1:0-114056 GCF_053645675.1 Microbacterium sp. NPDC055312
ACACTCCAGATGTCGGACGCTTCACGCGGATCGGTCCGACATCTGGAGTGTCGGCCCCCGTTTCGTACGCGATCGGGAGGGCGGGCGGCCCGGTTCGTGCGCGGACGGGAGGGTGCGGGCGCGGGGGCGGGCGCGGTTCGCGTGCGCGGGGAGGGGGTCAGCGGGGTACGACGCGGTAGCGGCGCAGCCGCAGTGACGGGTTCGCCTCGCGGGTGCGGGCGATCAGGCCGGGGTCGAGGGATGCCACGGCCACGCCCTGCCCTGCGCTGACGCCGGCGACGACCACGCCCTGCGGGTCGATCACCTGCGAGAAGCCGACGCCGATCGGCGCCGGATGGTCGGCAGCGATCACGTACGCCGTGTTCTCGATCGCGCGAGCTGCGAGCAGCGTGTTCCAGTGGTGCTCCTTGAGCGGGCCGCGCACCCATTCGGCCGGGACGATCAGGGCATCGGCCCCGGCATCCACGAGCGTCCTCGCCACCTCGGGGAACCGCAGGTCGTAGCAGGTCATCAGCCCGAACCGCAGGCCGGCCGCGTCGAACACGGCCGCGTCACCGAGCTCGCCCGGCTCGATCCAGTCCGACTCCCGATGCCCGAACGCGTCGTACAGGTGCTGCTTGCGATAGGTCGCCTGCACACCGGCATCCGTCACGGCGACGACGGTGTTGTGCACCCGGCCGGCGTCGGCGTTCTCGACCATCCCGGCGACGACCACGACGCCGTGCGCGGCGGCGAGCGCGCGCAGCGTCTCGACGAACACGCCGTCGAGACGCTCGGCGTTGCGTGCGAGGGCGTCGTCCATCTCGGGCGTGAAGTAGTTCGAGTACTCCGGCAGCACGACGACATCCGCACCGCGTTCCGCCGCGGTGGCGACGAGCACGGCGATCCGCTCCCGGTTGCGCTCGGGTTCGGCATCCGGAGCGAACTGGCACACGGCGACGAGAGGAGCGGCTGCGGTCATGCTGCCATCCTCCCTCACTCCCGCGGGGCGAGCGCGCGCGTCTCGGGTGCGGAGAAAGCCGTGCGCGCGCCGCGGCGCTCGCGCGAGAACGCACTGAGCTCGGCTTCGACCTTTCGCGTGTACGGCAGGAAGAGCAGCGCGACGGCGCCGACCAGCGCGAAGGCGATCGGCACGAGCGCCGTCGCGATCCGGATGCCCAGCTGCGCACTCTCGGACTGCACGGCCGCGCCCTGGTCGTAGCCGAACGCGCTGATCAGCCAGAGGAACAGCGCGGTCTGACTGCCGCTCAGGGGCGCCGAGATCAGGGCGCGCAGTGCGGCGAACGAACCGGTCTTGCGTGTGCCCGTGGCCCGTTCGTTCTCATCGACCAGCGCGGCCTCCAGCGGAGCCCCGGCGGTCATCATGATGTGCCGCCCGCTCATCAGCACGATGTAGCACAGCAGCGCATGCCACCACTGCGTGGCGAAGAACAGGGCCGCCAGCCCCAGCACGTAGGGCACCAGGCCGATGAACAGGCTCGTCCGGCTGCCGATGCGCTTGATCGCGCGGGCGAACAGCGGCAGCAGCAGAAGCACCACGGCCATGGACCCCACGTCGGTGATGGTCGCCTCGGTGCCCGAGCTGCGGATCACGTGATCCATGAAGTACAGGAAGGCGGTGAAGTACATCCCCATCGGCGCGAGCGCCGTCGTGCCCCACGCGAACCACGCCCAGAACGCTCGCATGCCCAGGATCGAGCGGGCGTCGGCGACGAGCTGACGCCAGGTGACGATCTGCTCCCCCGCGTCGCCCCGCTCGTACAGCTCGGGCGGATCCTTCAGCCGCAGCACCGGAATGAGGTAGAGCAGGGCGTTCAGGGCGACCACGCCCATCAGGATCGTGGCCATCGTGGTGTGCTCGGTGACCGTGTCGCCGACCAGCAGCTGGGTCGCGACGATCGTGGCGAACGCGGAGGTGACGTTGCCGATCCAGGTCTTGCCCACCTCGATGTCGATGCGGTCCTCGCGCGTGGGAGCCGCGAGATAGACGTAGCTCGTGGTGGCGATGAGGTAGAACGTCGACGCGACGTCGAACAGGAACAGCTCGATGAGGAACACCCAGAGCAGGGTCGCCTGCGACCACGACGGGTCGCTCCACGCCATGGCGACGAGACCGAGCAGCATGAACGGCACCGTCGTGCGCATCACCCGCAGGAACTTGCCGCGCCCCGGCTTGTAGCGCATCTTGTCGAGGATGACCCCGAAGACCGGGTCGTTGATGACGTTCCAGATGTTGAAGGCCAGGTAGACCCAGCCGACGTAGGCGGGATCGAGGCCGATGACGTCGGTGTAGAACTTCACGTACACGTTGTGGATGACCACGTTCGACATCCACGTCGCCGGCAGGGGCGTCGACAGCAGCGCCTTCTGGCGGAAGGTGAGGGCCATCGCGCTACCCCACCGTCAGCTCGTACTCGCCCGTCCCCGCGGGCACCGTGATCCAGGCGCCATCGCGCTCGGCACGCACCGGATGCCCGTCGCGCGTCGCCCGCGGCTCTCCGTCCGGCGCGAAGAACACCGAGGGTGCACCGGTGTCGGCGCCCTGCCACCGGGCGTGCAGCGCCCCACCGTCGACCCGCCAGCGCAGCCCGTCGCCGGCGAACGCGACCGGACGCGGCCGGGTCAGGGCCCGGGCCGCCTCGGAGCCCGCGAATCCCTCCTGCCAGCACCAGTACGTCCACGACCAGCCGCGCCGGTCGAACAGATCCTGCAGGGCGGTGGCATGCCCCGCCACGCCGGTGCCCAGATCGAGCGCTCCCCATTCGCCGACGATCACGGGCACCCCGAGCCGTTCGGCGGTCTCGGCGTGCCGGGCGAAGATGGTCGCCGCTCGGGTGTCGCTCGACAGGGAGATCGCCGGGGTGTCGACGGTGAGGTCGTACCCGTGCGGCGAGTACACCTCTCCCGGATCATCGAGCGGCGGCTGCCCCGACGGGATGCCCAGGTTGGCGAAGTAGCCGTGCTCGCGCAGGATCAGTGTGTGCGGGTCGACGGCACGCACGGCTCGGGTGACGCGCGCCATGAGCGGCGCGACGCTCTGCTGCTCGAATTCGGCGACGAGCGGATGCACGGCATCGCCGATCGCGCGGTGCACCGCCTCGTCATCGAGTCGTGCGAGCTGGCGCAGCTTCGCCTCCGGGTCGGCGAAATCGGCCAGCAGCTGCTCGAGATGCTGGCCTGTCGCCTGCGCGAAGGCGCCGATGACCGCGCCGAAGATCTCGGGGGCGGCGCTGCCCGGCGCCGGCTCGTTGAGCAGGTCGTACCCGGCGACGGCGGGATGCGCTCCCAGGCATGCGGCCACGTGCGCCCACATGGCTGCGAAGCGCTCCTGCAGCCCGACGCCGCCCGGCCCCGGGTCGTTGCGCCAGAACGCATCAAGAGCCTCGTGCACGGCGCCACTCGTCAGATACGCGTCGCTCCACAGCTCGGTCGGCTCGAACGGCTGGTCGGTGAGCGTGGCCCAGTGCGGCGCGCCGTCGCTGAAGAGCTGCGAGTAGAGATCCTGATGCGCGTCGAGCACCGCGAGCATCCCCGCCTCGTGGATCAGATCGAGCTGCTCGGCGATCCAGTCGAGGTAGCCGTCGTCGTACTGCCCCGGGCGCGGCTCGACGGCCGCCCAGATCACGCCGAGCCGCACGAGGGTGAATCCGCGCGCCGCGAGATCCGCGATGTCCTCGGCTGTCCAGCTGCCGGTGAACCCCCGCTCGACGAAGTGGCCGTGTTCGCTGCTGCCGCCCTTCGCGACGAGGTTGATGCCGTGCAGCACACGGTGACGCCCGTGGGCGTCGCGCAGTCGCGGTCCGTCGCTGCGCAGCGGCGGGATGCCCAGCCGGGGCGTGAACCCCTCGGCGATGTCGCGGCGGACGGGAAGGCTGATCTCGTCGGGCATGTCGCTCTCCGGCGGACCGCATCGTCCGCGTGCTCATGTCAAGAGTGGGACAGACGTCCCACTTCTCGGAGGCTAGCCTGTCCGCTGCGCGCGGACAAGGGCCGACATGCAGAAGGCCCGATCCTTGCGGACCGGGCCTTCTTCTTGTTGCGGGGGCAGGATTTGAACCTACGACCTCCGGGTTATGAGCCCGGCGAGCTACCGAACTGCTCCACCCCGCGGCACATCAGAAAGCCTAACACGGCTTCAGAGAGAGGGCCAATCGATGGGTGCGCCCCGGGTGTGTCACGGCGCGTCTGGGCCTTGAGGCGCGTGCTCGAGCTCGCAATCCGGGCCGGGAAAGATCAGCGACTCGCCGCCATCGTCGAAGCGCACCAGGTACGGCGGTCCGCCGTCTTCTCCCCGCGCCTCGAGCACCTCACCGCGACGCTCCGCACTGTCGACGTGCGCGCCGTGGATCACGATCCTCGAACCTGCTGCTGCTCGCATCGCGATCGCCCTCCTCGAAGAGAATCCGAATGCTCCCATTGTGCGTGCGGAATCGTCCCGGCGCCAGAGGGCGGGAACGCAGAAGGAGGGCACCCCGACGGGATGCCCTCCTTCTGCGTTCGGCTCTACTTCTTCGCGGCCTCGTCTTCGAGAGCGAGCAGCTTCTCGATGGCGGCGGTGAGCTTCTTGTCCTCGGCGGCGAACTTCTCGAGGTCACCGGACTTCAGCGCTGCTTCGCGCGCCGACAGCGCGGCACGCGCCTCCTCCAGCGCGGTCAACGTCTCGCCGGTGGGCGGAGTGCTGCCCGTGTCGGGCTCGGTCGGGGCATTCGGGTCCGCAGGAGTGTCGGGGGTGGGCTCGACATTGTCATCGCCGCCCGACGCCCCGGCGTTGCCGCCGAAGAGAACGTCGAGCGCTTCGGTCAGCGTGTCCTCGAAGGCCACCCGATCACCGAACGCGACGAGCACCTTGCGCAGGTTCGGCAGCTTCGTCCCCTCGGACGACTGCACGAACACCGGCTGCACGTACAGCAGTCCGCCGCCGACGGGAAGGGTGAGCAGGTTGCCGTACTTCACGTCGGACTTGCCGAGCGTCAGCACGTTCAGCTTGTTGGCGATCTCGGTGTCGGAGTCGAAGGTGTTCTGCACCTGCCCCGGGCCGGGAACCGTGGTGTTGGTGTCGATCTCCAGCAGGCGCAGCTTGCCGTAGTTTTCGGATTTCTCGCCCTTCTTGTTTCCGGCATCCGAATCGACGGCGAGGTAGCCCATCAGCACCTCACGGCTCTCACCCTGCTGCGCGGCGGGGATGAACGTCGAGAACATCGAGAAGCGCGGCTCGTCCTGACCCGGCATCTTCATCGACAGGTAGTACGGCGGCTGCAGGCGGTCCTTGGCGCGCGGGTCGTCCGGCGTCTGCCAGCGGTTGTCCTCCTGCGCGAAGGAGCGCGCGTCGTCGATGTGGTACACCCCGAGCACGTCGCGCTGCACCTTGAACAGGTCGGTCGGGTAGCGCACGTGGCTCATCAGCTCGCCCGACATCTCGCTGATCGGCTCGACGGTCGACGGGTACACCTTCTGCCACGCCTTGAGGATCGGGTCCTCGTCGTCCCACGCGTACAGCTTCACCGAGCCGTCGTACGCGTCGACCGTCGCCTTGACCGAGTTGCGGATGTAGTTGATGTTGTCGAACGAGACGACGGATGCCGGGGTGCGGGAGTCCGCGATGGCATCGCGCAGGCTCACCGTCTTCGAGTACGGGTAGCTGGCGCTGGTGGTGAAGCCGTCGACGATCCAGACGATGCGACCGTCGACGACGCTCGGGTACGGGTCGTTGTCGAGGGTCAGGTAGGGCGCGACCTTCTCGACGCGCTTCTTCGGGTCGCGGTCGTAGAGGATCTGCGACTCGGAGTTCACCAGGTTCGAGAACAGGATCTGCTCGGACTGGAACTTCATCGCGTACAGCAGCTTCACGAACGTGTTTCCGATGCGCGGGCCGCCGTCGCCGGTGAAGGTCGTCTTCGTGTCGCTCGCGCCGTCCTGGCCGCGCGGGTAGTCGATCTCGACGGGGTCGGTGCTCTTGGGCGCGCCGACGATCGAGTACTCCGGCGAGGACTCGCCGAAGTACACCCGCGGCTCGAACTTCTCGGTGTCGCTGAGGAAGCCGGAGGTGGGGATGCCCTGCTCGAGGAACACCGGCTCGCCGTCGCTGGTGCGCTGGTTGCCGGCGAGCGCGACGAGGCCGTAGCCGTGCGTGTACACCGCGGCGCGGTTGTTCCAGCTGTCGCCGCCGCCGAGCTTGGTCAGGTCGAGGTCGCGCACCGAGACGACGGTGTCCTGCGACTTGCCGTCGATCTCGTAGCGGTCGACGTCGAGCTCGGGAGCGAACTGGTAGTACGAGCGGTACTGCTGCAGCTGACGCACGGTCGGGCTGATGATGGCCGGGTCCATGATGCGCACGGATGCCGTGGTGTCGGCGTCCTCGCGCAGCTGCCCCGGCTCGGTGTCGGTCGTCGCGGCGAACGGAGTGACCTCCATGTCGGCGACGCCGTACGCCTCCTTCGTGCTCTCGATGCTGCGGTCGTAGAACTCGGCCTGGTAGGCGTTCTCGTTCGGCTTCACCTGGAAGGTGGTAACGACCCACGGGTAGCCCATGCCGACGACCAGCGACGCGACCACGAACAGCGCGGTGGCGGCCAGCGGGAAACGCCAGCGGCCGATCACGGCCGTCACGAGGAAGAGCACCGCGACGACCGCCGCGATGATCGACAGGATCGCCAGCCCCGGGATGGTCGCGTTGACACCGGTGTACGCGGCGCCCGTGATGCGCCCCTCGGGCTGCACGAGCGTGAGATAGCGGTCGAGCCAGAGGCTCACCGCCTGCACGGCGAGATAGAGCCCGGCGAGCACGGCCAGCTGGATGCGCGCCGGCTTCGAGATGCGCAGCTCACGCTGCCCGATGCGCACCGAACCGTAGAGGTACGACACGAGAGCGGTGATCACGAGGCAGAGCAGCAGCACGGCGGATGCGAAGGCCAGCAGAGCGGAGTAGAACGGCATCGCGAACAGGTAGAAGCCGGTGTCGACGCCGAACTGCGGGTCGAGCGTGTCGGTGGTCACGCCGTTCGCCCACAGCCACACGGTCTTCCAGTTGCCCGCGGCGGCGAAGCCGGCGAACACGCCGAAGAACACCGGCATGCCCCACATCGCGAGGCGGCGCAGCGGCTCGATGACCTCCTGGTAGCGGTCGAGCTGCGAGCTGAGCCGCACGTAGACGGGGCGCAGCCGGTACGCCAGCTGGATGCACAGGAAGATCGGCAGCGCCATGCCGAGGAAGCCCACCGCGAACATCGTGGCGGTGGCGATCCACTGGGTGGTCAGCACCGACGCGAAGTCGAGCTGGTCGAACCAGAGGAACTCGGTGTAGAGCGAGGAGAACACGAAGAACGCCGCGATGATGGCAGCGATGATCGCCACCGAGATCGCGAGTATCCGTCGTGATGTGCTGGGCGTGGCCGGCTGCGGCGCTGAGGTCGAGGTCACCGTTCCATCCTAGGCAGGCCACCTATGACGCGGCCCCGGATGCGGCTCAGGAACCCTTCGCGGTGCAGACGGGAAGCGTCGACGTGTCGCCGCCTTCGGCGACCACCTCGAGGATGTCGAGCGACTCCTCCAGGGTGCCGGTGCGGAACACCTTCAGTCCGTCGGGGATGTGGCCGACGACCTCGTCGCAGTTGCCCTCCGGCGCGAGGAAGACGGTCGCACCGGCATCCCGCGCCCCGTACAGCTTCTGGCGGATGCCGCCGATCGGCCCGACGGTGCCCGCGGCGTCGATGGTGCCGGTGCCGGCGACGTCCTCGCCGCCGTTGAGCTCGCCGGGGGTGAGCGTGTCGATGATCCCCAGGGCGAACATCATGCCGGCGCTGGGGCCGCCCACGTTGTCGAGCTGCAGCCGCACGTCGACGGGGAAGTCGTAGTCGGTGGTGAGGGAGATCCCGATCAGCCACACGTCCTTGCCGCCGGCGTCGGTGGACTTCTCGGGGGTGACCGCGACGGTCTTCTCCTTGCCGTCGCGCTGGATCGTGAGGGTGACCTCTGCTCCCTGTGCCTGCTGGATGGCATCCCGCAGTCCGGTGGCCGAATCGATCGCATGGCCGTCGAGCGCCAGCACCAGGTCGTCGGCGCGCAGCTTCCCGTCCGCCGGGCTGTCGGCCACGGCCTCGACGACACGCACCTTCGCACCGACGTCGTAGCCGAGCTCGGTGAGCGCCGCCGCGGTGGCCTCGTGCTGCGAGTCGACCATCAGGGCGGCGTTCTGCTCGTCGCGCTCGTTCGAGCTCACGCCCTGCGGGAAGACCGTGTCGATCGGCACCACCGCGCGCGTCGGGTCGGTCCACGCCATGGCGAGCTCGAACCACGTGGGTGTGCGCTCGCGGTTGCCGATCACCTGCACCGTCGTGAGGTCGAGCGTTCCGCCGGTGGGGTAGGTCTTGGCGCCGTCGATCTCGATCAGCGGCACCTTGTCACCGTCCGCGCTGCGAGCGGTGCCGAGGGTGTCGTACACCGGACCCGGCCGCTGGATGACGTACGGCGTCGGCACGAAGGTGAGCGCGACCAGCGCGACCAGCGCGATGCTCAACGCCACGATGCCGGTGACCGTGCCGTTGCTGCGGCGTGATGACACGGAACCTCCGGGCGTTCGCGAGCGGCGTACAGCGATCCGCGCGCATCGGGTACGAGCACAGGATCGTGTGACTAGCGTAGAGCGCACACGCTACGGGCATGCTGAGAGGGCTATCGCATGGCAGATGACGATCGGGATCCGTCCGACTTCGAGGAGATGCTCCGGCGCATGATGTCGGGTGGGCAGCTCGACCCGGAGGCGCTGCGCGACGCCCTGTCGGGAATGGGCGGGATGTCGATCGACCCGGCCCAGATGTCGGGATTCATGTCGCAGCTGCAGGGCATGTTCGGCGGCGATCCGTGGCAGAGCGCCCGGCAGAGTGCGCTGCACATCGCGAACCGCGACGGTCTCGGCATCGCCGACGGCTCGCGCGCATCGCTCGCGGATGCCTTCGGGCTGGCGAATCTGTGGCTCGGCGAGGCGACGACGATCTCGGAGCTCGCCTCGGCGCCGCAGGCGATGACCCGCGGCGAGTGGGTCGAGAAGACCCTTCCGGTCTGGAAGGAGATCGCCGACCCCGTGTCGACGTCGATCGCCGATGCCCTCACCGGCGCCCTCGAGACGCAGGTTCCGCCCGAGATGCAGAGCATGGTGCAGGGGGCGGGGCAGCTGATGCGGGGCCTGGGCGCGTCGCTGTTCGCCGCTCAGTTCGGTCAGGTGCTCGGTCGGCTCTCGCTCGAGGTGGTCTCGGGAGGCGATGTCGGCATCCCCGTTCTCCCCGCCGGGACGGCCGCCGTCATCCCGCAGAACATCGCCGATTTCGGTGAGGGCCTCGAGATCCCGGAAGACCAGATCGCGCTGTACCTGGCGGTGCGCGAACTCGCCTACGCGCGGCTGTACCGTCACGCGAAGTGGCTGCACCTGCACGTGCTCTCGCAGATCACCGACTTCGCCCGCGGGGTGACGGTCGACGTCGAGGTGCTCGACGATCTGGCATCCCGGCTCGACCCGACCAACCCCGAAGAGCTGCGCGCGGCGATCGAGGGCGGTGCGCTGCTTCCGGCGCAGACCGAGGCGCAGCGCGAGGCGCTCGCCCGGCTCGAGAACCTGATCGCCACGATCGACGGCTGGGTCGACGTGGTCACCGAGGAGGCGACCTCGCGCCTGCCCGACGGCGCGCGGCTGGCGGAGGCTGCCCGCCGGCGTCGCGCGGTGGGCGGCCCGGCCGAAGACGCCCTGGGCGCGCTCGTCGGGCTGAAGCTGCGCCCCCGGCGCCTGCGCGAGGCGTCGGCGATGTGGCGGTCGGTGACGGATGCCGTCGGCATCGCCGCGCGGGATGCCCTGTGGGACTACCCCGACATCATGCCGCTCGCGTCGGACATCGACGACCCGTCGGCGCTCATCGCGCGCCTGGAGGCCCTGCAGCGCGGGGAGGCCCCGGTGGCGGACGAGCTCGACGAGGCCCTCGCGCGCCTGCTCGACGGGGAGGACTTCGGAAAGGACTCCCCCGAAGGCGACCCCGAGGATGACCGTCCCGAGGGCGACCGTCCCGTCTGACGTCCCGTCTGTCGCGCGGGATCGGGCGCGGCGGGAGTGACCCTGCACAGTCGCCGACGCGCCCGATCCGTCCACAGATCGTCGTTCTCGGCCCCGCAGACGGCTCGCATCGGCACACAATCAGGGCATGAGCCCGATGACGCCGACGACGTTGACCCGTCTGGACCCGCGCTATCCGCTGCTCTGGCGCGATGAGGACACCGTCCAGTTCGGCCTCGAGGACGTCGTGCGCCTCGACGTCGCAGGCTCGTGGGTCGAGCCGCTGCTGAATCGGCTGCGCGCGGGCATCCGGATCAGCTCCTTCGACGTGATCGCGCACGGCGTCGGCGCACCGCGTCACGACGCGCGGCGGATGCTGGCGGCCCTGCGTCCGCTGCTCGTCGAGGATGCGCTGCCGGCGCCGCCGTTCTGGGCCGACGGCATCAACCTCGCCGACGGACGAGGGCAGGAACGGCTCCGTCAGTCTCTGATCGACGAGGGCCTCGACGAGGCCGACCCGCGCTCGCCCGGTGCGGTGGCCGTGGTCATGGTCGGCGGAGCCGCAGCCGCGCTGCAGCTCGCGTCGTACCTGCGCGACGATCTGCCGCACCTTCCGATCGGCTTCGAGCAGGATGCCGCGGCGATCGGCCCCCTCGTCGTGCCGGGGCGCACGCCCTGCCTGTCGTGTCGCGACGCGCATGAGCGCGACCGGGACGAGGCGTGGCCGCGCCTGCATGCGCAGCTCGTGGGCACGACCACGCAGGTGAGCTCGGCGCGGATCGCCCACGCCGCCTCACTCGCGGCGCGCATCCTGCGCACGCCGACGCCGTCGGCAGGGCTGACGGTGCGGGTCAGCCCTGACGGGCGGCACGTCTGGCGGTCGGTGCGACATCACGCAGAATGCCCGTGCCGCGAGCTGTCGTTCCGATCTCCGCCAGGAAGCGCGACGCAGACCGCTCCCCCCGCCCCGCTGACCGCGACCACGACACCGCCAGCGTTCGCGCGGCCCGCGTGATGCCGACGTAGGCGAGACGCCGCTCCTCGTCGATGTTCTCGAACGTCGTCGCGTACGAGATCGGCAGCGAGCCCTCCGCCCACCCGGCCAGCAGCACGTGCGGCCATTCGAGGCCCTTCGCCGCGTGCAGGGTCGACAGGGTGACGGTCTGCAGGGTCGGCTCGTGCTGATCCTTCGCCCGCGCCATCAGCTCGTCGGCGAAGACGCGCAGCGTCGTGCCGGGATGCGCCTCCTCGGCCAGGCGCAGGATGGCGCGGCGCGCCTCCCATCCGTCCCGCTGCGCGCCGCCGGCCTGCGGCGGCTCGTCGGTGAGGCCGAGGCCGCGCAGCACGTCGCGCACGGTCGGCAGGAAACCGGCATCCGTCGGCGCGACCGCGGCCCCCCGCAGCGCGAGCACCGCCTGGCGGACCTCGGGCATGTCGAAGAAGCGCGTGCCGCCGAGCACACTCGTGGCGACACCGCGCGCGGCGAGCGCCTGCTGCAGCACGGCCGACTGGGCGTGCGCGCGGTAGAGCACGGCGATGTCGGAGGCTGCGGCGCCGCCGGCGATGCGACGCACGACGGCGTCGGCGATGCCCGCCGCCTCGTCGGTCTCGCTGTCGTACGCCGTCACGGTGGGCGGCTCCTCGTCGCCCGTGGGCGCGCCTGCGGGTTCCAGAGCCAGCGCACCGGGCCGCCCCTTCATCAGCGCGTTCGCGGCGGCGAGGATCGGCCCCCGCGAGCGGTAGTTCGTCTCGAGCCGCACGACGGTCGCATCATCGAACCGGCGCTCGAACTCGAGCAGGTAGCGCTGCTGCGCGCCGGCGAACGAGTAGATCGTCTGGCTGGCGTCGCCCACCACGCAGATATCGCGCCGGTCGCCGAGCCACAGCTCCAGCAGGCGGTTCTGCAGGGGCGACACGTCCTGGAACTCGTCGACCGTGAAATGCCGGTACTGCTCGTGCACGGCTGCGGCGACCCGCGGCTCGGCCTCGAGCATCCCCGCGCAGGCGAGCAGCACGTCCTCGAAGTCGAGCTGACGCCGTTCGTCCTTGAGCGACTCGTAGGCGCGCTGCAGCTCGAGCAGCTGCTCGAGGCGGATGCCGCTGATCGGCCGCTGCTGCTCGGCGTACTGCTCGATCGACAGCATCGAGACCTTGCGCCACTCGATCTCGGAGGCGATGTCACGCAGCGTCGCCGTACTCGGGCGCAGCCGCATCGCGTCGGCCGCCTGCCCGAGCATCCGGACCTTGTTGTCGATCAGCGAGGGCGCTGAATCCCCCGCGACGGTGGGCCAGAAGAAGTTCAGCTGCTTGAGGGCCGCAGCGTGGAACGTGCGCGCGGAGACCCCGCCGACGCCGAGGGCGCGCAGGCGCCCGCGCAGCTCTCCGGCGGCCTTCGCCGTGAAGGTCACCGCCATCACGCGCTGCGGCGAGTAGGCACCGGTGTCGACGCCGTGCGCGATGCGGTGCGTGATGACCCGCGTCTTGCCCGTTCCCGCTCCGGCGAGCACGGCGACCGGGCCGCGCAGCACCGAGGCCGCCTCGCGCTGGCGGTCGTCGAGGGCGTCCAGCGCGCTCACGCAGACCCCTCACGGTGCCAGTCCTCGATGAGCCGACGGGCGATCGACGATCTGCTCGGCAGCCCGACGGGGCCGTCGCCGGCGAGCGCGCGTCCGATCTCGTCACGCGTCAGCCAGCGCACATCGATGATCTCCTCGCCGTCTGCCGTCACGCTCTCGTCGGCGGCGACGGCGCGGAAGCCGACCATCAGCGAGCGCGGGTACGGCCACGGCTGCGACGAGACGTAGCGCAGCTCGCGCAGGCGCACCCCGGCCTCTTCCGCGAGTTCACGGTGCGCGGTCGACTCCATCGACTCCCCCGCCTCGACGAAGCCCGCGAAGCACGAGTACATGGTGCCGCGCCACGCGGCGTTGGCACCCAGCAGCAGGCGCTCGCCGTCCGGGCTCTCGACCGCGACGATCACCGCGGGGTCGGTGCGCGGGAAGTGATCCGCGCCGCAGGCGGGGCAGTGCCGCGACCAGCCGGCGCTGCGAAGCTCGAGCACGCCGCCGCAGCGGCTGCAGTGCCGCACGTCGACCAGCCACGCGGCCACCGCGACCGCGGTCACAAAGATCTCGGCCTCGAAGGGCTCGAGCAGACCGCCGACCTCGCGCAATCCCAGCCACGTCTCCTCCGGAGCCGCGTCGATGCTCTCGCGCTGCGGCGGGACGGATGCCAGCAGCAGGGCCGCTCCATCGGCATCCCGCCCCAGCAGCGCCCAGTCGGCGTCGCCCACCTGATCGGCGCCGACGCGCACCACGGCCCCGCCGGCGACGCGGAGGCGACGCTCGCGCACGACGACGACCCGGGTCGCCTCCTCGGCGCGCAGCCGATCGATGACGTCGGGTTCTGCGCGCAGCTCAGCGGCCCTGTCGAGGATGTCGGACCTGGTGCTCATGCGCCCTCCTGCTCTCGTGCGCGTCCTCCCGGAACGCGACGTATGCCGCGTCACTCGCGTGGCGTGGACGCCAACTGCGCGGGGGCAGACCTACGCTGGGGAGCATGGCACGCTCTCCTTTCACTCTAGTGGCGGCGGTCACGGCCGCTGTGCCCGGGGCGGAGGTCACGGGCGCTCGCGCTCTGACCGCGGACGGCGACGGGAGGTTCGATTCAGCCATCGCCACACTCGCCGACGGCAGCGAGGTCGTGATCCGGGTCGCCGCCGATGACGCGGCCGCCGTCGAGCTCGCCGAAGAGGCGCTCGCGCTGCGCGCACTGACCGCCGGCGCCAGGGAGATGCTGCCCTTCCGCGTGCCCACCGCGATGGGCGAGACGCGCGTGGGCGAGGCGCGCGCGCTGGTCACCGATCTCATGCCCGGCTTCCAGGTCGAGGCCGCGCACCTTCCCGCCGGACGCGGTGCCGCCGTCTCGATCGGTCAGGCGATCGCCGCCGTGCACGCCCTGCCGCCGTCGGTCGTTCGTGCGGCCGGACTCAGCGTGAGCGATGCCGCAGCGGTGCGCGCCGAGACGGGCCAGCTGGTCGATCGTGCGTCGGCGACCGGTCGTGTGCCGGCCCGTCTCAGCGCGCGCTGGCGGGATGCGGTCGCCGATGACGACCTGTGGCGCTTCGAGAGCGCCGTGACCCTGGGCGGCATCCAGTCGCTCTCGTTCCTGTTCGAAGACGACCCGCACGACGGTCCTCAGGTGGTCGCCGTGCTCGGCTGGCGGGGGCTCTCGGTCGGCGACCCGGCCGAGGACCTCGGCTGGCTTTCCGGCGCCCCGGATGCCGCACCCGACGTGCTCACCGCCTACACGGCCGCGTCGCAGCGCGCGGCCGACGACGCGCTGCGGGCGCGCGCCCGCCTGCACGCCGAGCTCGAATTCGCCCGCTGGCTCGTGCACGGCGACGAGCTGCGCCGGCCCGACATCGTCGACGACGCCGCTGCCCTGATGGAATCGCTCAGCTCGGGTCTGCGCGGCGATGATCTGCGGGTGGCGGCGACGTACACCGGCGGTGTCGATTCGGCTCTCGACGTGCTCGACCGGGTGCCCGCCACCGCCTCGAGCGACATCGACACGTCGATGCAGACCGACGCCTACCGCCCCGAGGACCTCTGGCACGAGGCCGAGCCGGATGAGCCGGGCGACGCCGGCGACACGGCACGGCCCGGATCACCGGTGCCCGGCGAGGATCCCCACGCGGCCGCGCCGACCAGCCCGGGCCACGCGTCGTGGGAGGAGCCCACGCAGGACCTCACCGACATCGCCGGCGTGCGCGGATCGACGCGCAGCGCCGACGGCGTCGCCGCGCCGGGGGATGCCGGACGCGCGGCGGACTCGGATCAGCCGGAATCCGCCGATTCCGACCCCGACTCGGATTCCGACTCCGACGAAGCTCAGCGGGCCGCCCGCGCCGCGCTCCAGCGCTGGACGAGGTCCGACTCCGAGTAGACGCGGTCGTCGCGGATGACGAGGTCGTCCGCGACGTAGAACAGCGCCACGTCGATCTCCTCCAGCGGCACACCGAACCGCCGGTGGTAGGCGAGCCGGTAGAGCGCCAGCTGCAGCATCCGCTCTTCGCGCTCGGCGGCCGTGCGCGGTGCCCGGCCGGTCTTCCAGTCGACGATCTCGATGCGCCCGCCGCGATCCTCGCGGCGGTAGACCGCGTCGAGCTTGCAGATGACGATGTGACCGCCGCCCTCGGCCGCGTCGCCGGCCTCGCCGAACGCGAAGTCGATCTCGATCTCGACCGCGATCGGCTGCAGGGGCGCCCACTCGCTGCGCTCGAACACCGCCCGCAGCTCGGCGAGGGCGCGCTCGTCGTCGCTGCCCAGATGGGTCGCGGGTGCGGCGTCGGCACCGTCGTCGTCGAGCTCCCACAGAGCGCTCTCGACGGTAGAGCTCGCACCGACCAATCCTGAGCGGTGCTCGACCCAAGCGTGGAACAGGGTGCCGATGCGGGTCTGCGTGTAGGGCCGTTCAGGCATCGGCCGTCCGAGGTCGCGCAACGTGCCGCGGTAGTCGGTGACCCAGTCCTTGAACCGCGATGCCGGAACGCGCGTCGGCACCTCGGCGGGGGCGCCCTGCTGCCGCGCCGCGCGCTCGACGAGCAGCCGTCTCAGCTGCTCGGTGGGCTCTGGCAGCGTTGGATCGGCCAGGGCGGCGCGCGCCTCGCGCTCGGCAGCGGCGACGCGGGGGCGCCGGTCGCCCAGGGCATCCATCGGCCACGATCGGGTCATACCCGGACCGTCGTACGGGTTGTCGTCGGGGTCGACGCCGGCGATCGGGTCGAGCCCGAGCACGTCGATCGCGTCGAGCAGATACGGGCTCGCCTGGCGCGGCTTCACCTGACCCGCCCAGTGCGCGCCCGAGAGCAGCAGGTCGCTGCGGGCCCGGGTGAACGCCACGTAGGCGAGACGCCGCTCCTCCTGCTGCTGGTAGTCGCGGTACTCGTTCTTGAACCGGCGCAGCGCGCCGCCGTTCGGATAGGCCTTCGTCACGCCCGCGGCGAGCGCGTCGAGCGCGGCCTTGTGCCGCTTCGCGGGAACGTCGCCCACGGCATCCATCTCGGCCTGCGGGTCCCAGCGGAAGACCGGCAGCGCGTCGCGGTCGCCGCGCAGCGCGAACGGGACCACGCCGAACCCGAACCATCCGGCGGTGTCCTGCGCCCGCCCCGGCAGTTCGCCGTCGACGAGCCGCACGACCGCGACCGCATCCCACTCGAGTCCTTTCGAGCCGTGGATCGTGAGCAGCTGCACCACACCCGGCTCGGGGGGCTCGGGGCGCGGCATGAGCTCGTCGGTGCTCTCGGCCTTGTCGAGCCAGGCGAGCAGGCTGCCGATCGTGCCGCGGTCGTCGGCGCTGAGGAACGCGCGCACCTCGTCGGCGAAGGCGCGCAGCTGCGTGGCGGCGACCCGAGCGGGTCCGCGCGATTCGTTCGCGGCGAGTTCGATGTCGAGTCGCAGCTCGAGCTCGATCAGGCGGATGAGCTCGGGGATGGGCAGGCCGGCGGCACGCCTGAGCCGTTCGAGGATCTCCCCCGCCGCGCGCATCCGCCGGCGCCCCTCCGGCGTGATCGCCGCGACCAGACGGTAGTCGTCGGGGGCGGCGCGCAGGAAGTCGACCGCGTCGATGATCGACACGGCCTCGTCGGCGCCGCGCGATGCGCGCAGCCGCTGCCGCACCTCGTCGGAGAGCGGTGACAGGTCGGCATCGCGTCCGGCAAGGGCGGTCGCGAGGTCGTAGAGCGCCGCCATGTCGGCGACGCCGATCGCGAACCGGGGACCGACGAGCAGACGGATGAGAGCCGAGCCCGCCGTCGGGTCGTGGATCACCCGAAGCATCGAGACGACGTCGACAACCTCCGGCGTCGACAGCAGTCCACCGAGTCCCAGGATGCGGTGCGGGATCCCCTCACGAGCCAGCGCCGCGGCGAACGTCTGCATGTGACGCTTCGAGCGGAACAGGATCGCGCCGGTGTGCGCCCGATCCGGGTCCGACCGTTCGTGCTCGCGCCGCCGCGCTGCGAACCACTCGGCGACGTGCGCTGCCTCGTCGTCGACGGTGTGCGGGAAGACGACGTCGACCCGGCCCCGCCCGGCGCCGGGGCGCGGCGCGAGAGCCGGCACGTCGAGCCCCTCCCTGGCCAGGGGCTCGAGCACGCGATTGGCGACGTCGAGGATGCGTGTGTCGTTGCGCCAGCTCGTCATCAGGCTGTACGTGGTCGCGGGCTCGTCGTGGGCGAACGCACGACTGAACGCGTACAGGTTGTCGGCGCTCGCACCGCGCCAGCCGTAGATCGACTGGTGCGGATCGCCGACCGCCATCACCGCGCTGTCGCGGAACAGAGCGGCGAGGAACCGGGTCTGGATGACAGAGGTGTCCTGGTACTCGTCGAGCAGCACGACGCGATGCTGCTCGCGCAGATCGGCGCGCACATCGGGCGCGCTCTCGACGATGTCGAAGGCCCCGCCGACCTGGTCTGCGAAGTCGAGCACGCCGCGACGCTGCTTCTCGGCCATGTAGTCTCGCACGAGACGGGCGAGCACGGGGATGCTGCGCAGATTCAGTGTTGCGGTGTCGACGTCACGGCTCGTGCGGTACGGCTCGAACGCAGCGGCGTGCTCGGCCGCGATGCGCTCGACGGCGTCGAGGTCGGCACGGTGATCGAGCACCTCGGCGGCGAGTTTCTGCACCGCGTCGATCACCCCGCCCAGCGACCGGTCGATCTCTTCGAGCTCGGGGATGTCGGCGCGCAGCACCACCGCGCGCGCGATCAGCCACGACGCCGATTGGCTGAGCATGGCGGCTTCGGGGTCGCGTCCGATGCGGGCCGCGTGCTCGCGCACGATGCTGTCGGCGAACGCGTTGTAGGTCGACACCCGGGGGCGGATGAGGAGATCCTCGGCCGAGCGCGGCGTGCGGGGGTCCCACCCCGTGCCGTGCTGCTCGGCGAGCTCGTCGAGCACCTGCACCCGCACCGCGTCGCGCTGCGGGCCGGCGACGGCGGCGTGCACCCGCCGCAGCGCGTCGTCGGCGACGATCTCGTCGAGGTGCGGCAGAAGCCCGCGGCGGGCGAAGTGGTCGATCATCTCGAGCCGGATGCCGATGCGCTCGGCCAGCTCACCCGCGGCCTTGCGCGTGAAGGTGAGGCCGAGCACCTCGTCGGGGCGCACCCTGCCGTTCGCGACGAGCCAGACCACGCGACCGGACATCGTCTCGGTCTTGCCGCTGCCCGCCCCCGCGACGACGAGCGCCGGGCTCGGCGGCGCCTCGATCACCCGCTGCTGGGCGTCGGTGGGCACGGGCAGGCCGAGGGCCAGGGCGATGGTCTCGGCCGAGATCGTCGCCGTGCCGGTGAGGGTGCCGCCCGCGGTCACGAGCTCACCGCCGGGACGGTGTGGATGTGGCACGGCGAGACCCGCACCTGGGTGTCGGCGCAGTGCGCCTCGACCTGCGCGGTGAAGCTGCTGGCCGCCATTCCGCGGCCGGCGGCGGTGACCCGCTGCAGGAACGCCGCACGCGCCTCGTCGCCCAGGGTGTGCTGATGCGCGACGCGGTACTGCGCCTTGCCGACGGTCTTCGAGACGATGACCAGCCGGGCGCCGGCGAGCGAGCCCGCCGGCGCCCCGTCGAGCAGTCCCTCCTGCACCGCGACCTGGTACGCGGCGAGCTGCGCGTGCTCACGCACGTTCGCCTCGGTGTCGGGTTCGTACTTGCCGGTCTTCAGATCCACCACGACCACCCGCTCGTCCTCTCCGCTCATCCGCTCCCACTTCTGCCCTCGGGCTGCATCGTGCTCGCCGGCCCCGGCGGGATACACCTCGACGCGGTCGATGACGCCGCTGACCAGCGCCCGCGGCGGCGCGGCACTCGCCCCCGCGGCCGTCTCGCGGCCGGCTGCGCTCACCGCGTCGCCGCCGTCGTCGGCGCGCACGGCGCCGCTGTCGAGATCGACGGTGAACCGGAACGCCGCCTCCGCGCCCACCACCCGGCCGCCGTCTCGCGACACCTCCGCCAGGTACGCACGCAGCCGCTCGAGGTACAGGTCGGCGCGGCGGCGCTCCTTGCGGCCGATCCACGCGGTCTCGAAGTCCAGCTCCGGCCAATGCTCGTCGATGATGGCACGCATGGCGTCGGGGTCGCCGTCGGGCACCCGCTCCATCACCTCGTGCACGATCGTGCCGATGCCCGCCGAGGGCGGCATGACGCTGTCGCCGCCGAGTGCGGAGACGACCCAGTTCAGTCCGCACTCCTCGAAGGCCTCGAGCCGCGAGGGCGACACCCGCACGGGAGCGGCCCGCAGGTCGCGCAGCGGCGCCGTGCTGGAGCTCTCGGTGACCCCGTACCATTCGTCGACGTGCGCGCCCGGCACGCCCTCGTCGGCGAGGATCCGCAGCTGTCCGGCCGCGAACGCGCGCTCCGCAGGGTCGGTCGAGGCCGTCAAAGTGCGCCGGTGGCGTGCGACGAGCCCGCGCAGCGTCAGCGGGTGCGCGAAGCGCACCTCGTCCTCCTCGGCCGGCGGCGGAGGCGGAAGGAACGAGAAGAACGGGCTGGGCGTCATGTCGTCGTCGTCCACCGCCGAGACGACGAGCCGGGTGCGCGCCCGTGAGATCGCGCGCACGAAGAGTCGCAGCTCGTCGTGCAGCGCGGCCCTGCGCCGATCGAGCAGGCCGGGCACGGTCTCGGGCTCGCCGGCGCGTGCGGCCGAGATCGCCTCGGCCAGGCGCCAGGTCTCGAGCATCCCGCCGCGCAGGCGAACGTTCGGCCAGATGCCGTCCTGCACTCCCGCGACGACGACGGCCTCGAACTCGGTGCCGAGGGCGGTCGCCGGTGTCAGCAGGGTCACGAGCCCTGGCCGGTCGGGTGTCGAGAGGGTGTCTTCGGGCACCTCGCTGTCGAGGATGTCGCGGATGAACAGCGCCGGCTTCTCGTTCGGCGTGCGCTCGACGAAGCGCTTCGCGGCGTCGAAGAGCGCGACCAGGCTGTCGAGCGAGCGTGAGATCTCGGCACCGCCGGGCTGATCGGCCGCCGCGCGCCAGGCGGCCTGCAGCGAACCGCCGCCGATCGAGCGCGCGCGGTCCCACACGGTCCACAGCAGTTCGTGGATGGTGCGGCCCGCCGTGCCCTCGTCGTGCAGCATCCGCAGGGTCTCGGCGAACCGCTGGGCGACTCGCGCCTCCGGCGCGTCCACCCGGTCGAACAGGTGCGGGAACTGCATGCCCTCTCTGAGCAGCTCGCGTGCCGGTGTCGATCCGCCCTGCTCGAGTTCGACATGTCGCAGCCGCGCGCGCAGCCGGCGCAGGCCGACCGGGTCGAGACCGCCGAACGGCGAGGTGAGGGCCTCGGCGAGAAGATCGGAGGGGCGCTCGTCGGGAGAGGTCAGTCCGAGCCGCACGATCTCGACGATCTCGCGGACGATCCCCTCGCTGCCCAGCGGACGCGGCACGCCGGCTGCTCGGGTCGGCACCTCGCGGGCAGCCAGCTCCGCTTCGAGCATGACGATCTGGCGGGTGTCGTGCGCGATGACGGCGAGGCGGCTCCACGGGATGCCGTCGGTGAGGTGCCAGTCGCGCAGCACGCCCGCGATGCGGTCGACCTCTTCGTGCGGTGACGGCGCGATCAGGGTGCGCACCCCCGCACCGTCGCTCCCCTCCGGCGGCCGCCGGTGGTCGACGCGGCCGGCGACGCCGATCGCCTGCGTGACGGTGCGGGTCAGGGCGGTCAGCGCAGGACTCTGCCGGTGCGCGGCGTCGAGCACGTGCACGTCGCCGAGCACGCGCGCGAGCTCGGCGAACAGCTGCGGGCTGGCGCCGCGGAAGGCACCCGACGAGATGTCGGGGTCGCCGAACGCGAGCACCGCGACGCCGCGCGAGCGCAGCGCCCGCACCAGCCGCACTCCCCCGCGGGTGAGCTCCTGCGCGTCGTCGATCAGCACGACGCGCAGCCGGGCGAGCGGGCCGAGCGCCACGGGCTGCGCCGTGTGCAGGATCGCGGTGGCCTCGGCGAGCAGCTCGGGCACATCGCGATGCGCGACGCGCATGCCGCCCATCACGTCGCGGTACTCGGAGAGGAAGTCGTCGGCGGCGCGCCAGACCTCGCGGTCGCAGGTGGCGAGCTCGCCGGGCCGGATGCCGAGCTCGGTGCACTCGGCGAGGAAGGCGCGCAGCTCGGAGCGGAACCCCTTCGACCCCCGCACCGCCGGGCTCAGCGAATCGGGCCAGCGACGCATGCCGTCTTCGGCGTCGCCGGCGAGCAGGTCGGCGAGGATGCGGTCCTGGTCGGCGCCGGTGAGCAGGGCGGGCGGTTCGAGCCCGGCGTGCACCATCGCCCCACGCACGAGCTGGAAGGCGAACGACCCGAGCGAACGCGCGAGCGGGCCGGGCGTCGCCTGGTCGATGAGGACGCCGATCCGGTCACGCAGCGCCGTGGCCGCCTGACGGCTGGGGGTGAGCACGAGCACCTCGTCGGCGGACAGGCCGGTGGCGAGCAGGTGCACCACCCGATCGATCAGCGCGGTCGTCTTGCCCGTGCCCGGGGCGCCGATGATGACGCCGGATGCGCCGGCGTCGCCGTTCACGACGGCGAGCTGCGCGGCATCCGGGATCATGCCTCCACGGTATAGCGGCCCGCCGACACCGGGTGCCGAGGCCGACGCGGCACGCCTGTGCGCCCACGGCGAAATCGCGGCCGACCACCGGCCCGCCGTCGGGCCAGCCGGTAGAGTTGCCGGTGTTCGCCCAACCTGAGGAGATCGCGTGGAAATCCGCATCGGCATCATCAACACCGGTCGTGAGCTGAGCTTCGACACCTCCAGCACCGCTGACGAGGTGCGCGCTCAGGTGGTCTCTGCTCTCGAGCAGAACGCCAGCCACATCAGCCTCACCGATGCCAAGGGCAGCTCGTACATCGTGCCGACCGCGAACCTCGCCTACATCGAGCTGGGCACCGAGGAGACCCGCCGGGTCGGCTTCTTCGCCTGACATGTACATCCTGCTCGCGCTGATCGCGGCGTGCTCGCTGGGCGTCGCCCTGCACTTCCTCCTGCCGCAGCGTCCGCTGCGCGGCGTGGCCGTCACACCGGCCGTCACGACCGCGACGACCGCAGCGGTCTACACCATCATGCAGTGGGCGGGCGTCGGCGAGGGCGACGTGTGGCTCTGGGTCATGAGCATCGGCGCGGGCCTCGCGCTGGCCACGGCGGCCACTCTCGTCCTCACGTCGCAGCGCACCCGCCGCGACGCGCTCGAGAAGCAGGCGCTCGGCATCTGACGCGATTCCGCGCCGGATGCCCGGGCGGACCCGGATGCTACGAGGCGAGCCCCATGGCATCCATCCGCCTGGCGTGCGCGCCCATCAGCTCGGTGTACACCGGCTCGATGCGCTGATCGTCGGCGACCAGCCGATCGGGACGCAGCGCGTCGCGGCACACCAGCAGGGTGTCGCCGACGAGACGGCGCCCCCACATCGACAGCAGCGAGCGCCACTCGTCGTCGCTCTCGATCGTCTGCTGGATGATCGACACGATCTCCTCGCCGCGGTCATCCTCACGGAGGATCGCCGCGACCCGTGCTCCGGTCTCGCCGTAGCTGCCGGCCAGCGCCAGATAGAAATCGTCGAGCATCCCGGCGGTGAGGTACACCGCGAGCAGCGTCTCCTCCTGCCGCTCGCCGATGGTCTTGCGTCGGAACTCGTCGAGGTTCTCGCGGAACGGCAGCATGATCTGCGTCGGGTCGTCGCCGCGCTCGGCGATCACCTGCACGATCCCGCGGTGCTTGTCGAGAGCGGCACCGGCGGCGCGCGACAGCGCCTCCTTGCGGGCCAGCTCCTGGGTGCCCCGGATGCCGCGGCTGAGCGTCTCGAAGTACCCGAGCTGCAGGTAGGCGGCCTGCCCGAGGAAGCGGTTCAGCTCGGGGGCGAGCTCGGCGAAGTCGACCCGGGTGGTGCCGCTCGTCTCGCCTCGGCCGCGCAGCTTCAGCGTCCGCCGCTGGGGCGTGCGCTTCCAGAACCAGTTGACCACCCGCCCAGACTACTGGGCGAACGGCGCTCCTCCGGTAGGCTTGTCCCGTCCTGCCATCGGAGCAGGGCCCCGCGCCTGTGGCTGCACTGAGACGGCGTGGATCCGTTACGAGGCGCCCGCGTGGCACACTCCGCGCTCGCGCCGGACAGGCAAGAGAACACTGTGACTTCATTCGCTGATCTGGGAATCGATCAGGACATCATCGACGCGCTGGCCGCGAAGGGGATCGTCGACGCATTCCCAATCCAGGAGCAGACCATCCCGCTGGGCCTTCCCGGGCAGGACATCATCGGTCAGGCCAAGACCGGCACCGGCAAGACCTTCGGCTTCGGCATCCCCGTGGTGCAGCGCCTGGGCAAGGATCCGGAGCACGGCGTCAAGGCGCTCATCGTCGTGCCCACCCGCGAGCTGGCCGTGCAGGTGTACGAAGACATCGACCTGCTCACCTCGAACCGCTCCACCAGCGTGGTCGCGATCTACGGCGGCAAGGCCTACGAGGGTCAGATCGATCAGCTGAAGGCCGGCGCGCAGATCGTCGTCGGCACCCCCGGACGCCTCATCGACCTCGCCAACCAGCGGCTGCTCGACCTGTCGAACGCGACCGAGGTCGTGCTCGACGAGGCCGACAAGATGCTCGATCTCGGCTTCCTCGCCGACATCGAGAAGATCTTCTCGAAGGTGCCGCCCGTGCGGCACACCCAGCTGTTCTCGGCGACCATGCCGGGCCCGATCGTGGCGCTCGCGCGCCGGTTCATGTCGAACCCGATCCACATCCGTGCCACCGATCCCGACGAGGGCCTGACACAGGCGAACATCAAGCACATCGTCTACCGGGCGCACTCGCTCGACAAGGATGAGATCATCGCCCGGATCCTCCAGGCGGAGGGGCGCGGCAAGACGGTCATCTTCACCCGCACCAAGCGCGCCGCGCAGAAGCTCGTCGACGAGCTGAGCGACCGCGGCTTCAACGTCGGCGGCGTGCACGGCGACATGGGCCAGGAGCAGCGCGAGCGCTCGATGGCCGCCTTCAAGGCCGGCAAGCGCGATGTGCTCGTCGCCACCGACGTCGCCGCCCGCGGGATCGACGTCGACGACGTCACGCACGTGATCAACCACACGATCCCCGACGAGGACAAGACGTACCTGCACCGCGCCGGCCGCACCGGCCGCGCGGGCAAGACGGGCATCGCCGTCACCTTCGTCGACTGGGACGACCTGCACAAGTGGGCGCTGATCAACCGTGCTCTCGAATTCGGGCAGCCGGAGCCCGTCGAGACGTACTCGTCGAGCCCGCACCTCTACACCGATCTCGACATCCCGGAGGGCACCAAGGGCCGTCTGGTGACGGCTCCGAAGGCCGAGAAGCCGGCGTCGGAGCGTCGTCAGCGTCAGCCGCAGAAGGCCGCGGAGGCCGCCGCGGAGGCGACCGATGACGGCACGACCAAGCGCCGCCGGCGCCGCCGCCGCGGCTCGGGCGGCGACCAGGTCGGCTCGACCTTCAACGAGGGCACCGAGGGTGCCGAGCCGCAGGCATCCGGATCCCCTTCCTCCCCCGAACGCGAGGCCGACGGCGCGGGCACGCACGACGGCGACGCGACCAGCGAGCACCGCGACGGCAAGCCCGCTCCGCAGCGCCGTCGGCGCCGTCGCCGCTCGGGCGGTGCGGCACCGGCCGGCGCCTGACACACGCTCTGCTCATCGAGGCCTCTCCTGCTCGGCAGGAGGGGCCTCGGTCCTGTGCGGGACGGATGCGCGCTACGGGTAGGTCGGCTCGCTGCCGCTCGCGCGGGCGATGATGCGGGCGACCATCTCGTCGGAGGTGGTGTTCTCGCCCGGACGGTTCGGCTTGCCGGCCATGCCGTGGTAGTCGCTGGAGCCGGTGACGATGAGGTCGTGCTCCGACGCGAGCCGGCGCAGCTCCCTCTTGCCCGGCTCGGTGTTCTCACGGTGGTCGATCTCGAAACCGGCCAGCCCCGCGGCGATCAGCCTCTCGAGGAACGGCACCGGCAGCATCCGATCCCTTCCCATCGTGACCGGGTGGGCGATGACCGCCACTCCGCCCGCCCCGGTGATCAGGCGCACGGCGGTCAGCGGATCGGGCGCGTAGTGCGGCTCGTAGTAGCCGCTGCGCGGATGCAGGATCCCTTCGAACGCCTCGGTGCGATCGACGACGAGGCCGCGGGCGATGAGCGCGTCCGCGATGTGCGGTCGGCCGACCGTGGCATCCGCCGTCGTCTGCTCGAGCACGTCGTCCCAGCGCAGGTCGTAGTCGCGGGCGATGCTGCGGACGATCCGCTCGGCCCGGCCCACCCGATCGGCGCGGATCCGCTCGGCCTCCTCGGCGAGCGCAGGGTCGGTAGGATCGAAGAGGTAGCCGAGCACATGCACGCTGCGCCAGTCGTGCCGTGCCGAGAACTCCATGCCAGGCAGGAACGTCATCCCCCGCTCGGACGCCGCCTCGGCCGCCTCGGCCCAGCCTGTGGTGCGGTCGTGGTCGGTGAGCGCGAGCGTCCGGATGCCGTGCGCGTGCGCCTGGCGCACCACCTCGGTCGGCGACTCGGTGCCGTCGGAATGGTTGGAGTGCAGGTGCAGATCACTCGGCCCCGAGAAGCGGAAGGGGGCGCCTGAGGTCATGATCCGAGCGTACCGCCAGGGTCGTCACAGCCGGCTCCCCTAGGCTTTCGGGCGATGCTACGTCTGATCGGGATCCTTCTTTCGGCGCTGTTCGCCATGGCGACGGCGGTGCTCGTCTGGCCGCAGTTCTTCCGGCTCGAGCTGACCTTCCCCATCACTCAGATCATCGCCTCCCGGGCGGCCCTCGTCGGCGTCTTCCTGCTCGTCGCGCTGGTCGCCGCGCTGCTGCTCTTCGCGAGGCCGCTGCGGGGCTTCGCGGCGTCGATCCTGATCATCGCCCTGCTCGGCGCGGGGGCCAACGGCGTGGTGGGGGCGATGCGCGGCTTCGGGTCGGACGCGCTGCCGCAGAAGACGGACGAGTCGGTGCGGGTGCTGTCGTGGAACACCGCGGGCGCCGCCGTGTCGGCGGACACGATCGCGGGAGTCATCGCCGACCAGCAGATCGATGTCGTCTCACTGCCCGAGACGTCGGAGGAGGTCGGCGAGCAGATCGCCATCACGATGCGCGACGCCGGCCGCCCGATGTGGGTGCATCACGTCAACATCCACCCCGACGTGCCCGACGGACCGCAGGCCTGGCAGACGACGATCCTGATCTCGGCCGACCTCGGCGAGTACTCGGTGATCGACTCGTCGCGCGACGGGTCGAGCAACACCGGCTCGGTGCCGAGCGCCGTGGCGATGCCCGTCGACGGCACGGGCCCCACCATCGTCGCCGTGCACGCGGTGGCACCCCGCCAGAACGCCATGCCGCAGTGGCGGTCGGATCTCGAGTGGATCGCCGACCAGTGCCCCGAGGGCGAGTTCATCCTCGCCGGCGACTTCAATGCGACCCTCGACCACATGGCCTCGTTCGGCGTCGACGGCGGCACGATGGGACGCTGCGCGGATGCCGCGGCGAGCACGGGCAACGGCATGATCGGCACATGGCCGGCCGCCCTTCCGCGCCTGGCCGGCGCGCCGATCGACCACATCATGTCGAGCCCGGAATGGAAAGCGAGCGGCACTCTCGTGCTCGAGGATTCGGGTGGCAGCGACCACCGGGCGCTGGTCGCCCAGCTGGAGCCTGCCCGCTGAGCGAGTCTGAGAGTCGTCTTGGCGAGATCATTGAATCTGCCGTGAGCGGACGCTAGAAAGGTCGGGAGGTCCCCACCCCTCCCGGCTCACAGCCGGTCTTCCGAAGATGAAAGGCCGTCATGACTCCCCAATCCAGACGCCGAACACTGCGCAGCATCGTCGGCACCGCCGCCGTGCTGGGACTCGTCCTCGCGGGCGGACTCAGCGCGAACGCTGCCACCTCCGAGCCCTCGACCCCGGTGCCGATCCTGCCGCCGGACGGCACCGTCATGAGCTACGTCGTCAACATCGGCCAGGCGAATCCCGGTCAGACCCGCAAGGCCGAGAAGGCGGTCGTCGCCGCCGGCGGCGTGGTCGTGCAGAGCTGGCCGCAGATCGGCGTGATCGTCGCGCAGTCCGACCGTGCGGCGTTCCGCGATGCCGTCAGGGTCACCGGCAAGAACGTCGTCGCATCGGTCGGCGCCACGCGCACCGCCGAGGTGAAGGACAAGGTCACCGGTCCCGGCGTACCGTGGGGTCCCGGATCGTCCGGCTGGAACCAGGGCAAGAACAAGCCGGTCAACGGAGACGAGCCGTCGACGCCGATCCCCGGTTCGGGTGACGAGCAGTACACCTCGCTGCAGTGGGACATGCGGATGATCCAGTCCGACCAGGCCAACCTCGTCACCGACGGCAGCCGCAACGTGCTCGTCGGCGTCCTCGACTCGGGAATCGACCCGAACCATGTCGACCTCAAGGCGAACATCGACGTCGCCAACTCGGTCAACTGCACGGTCGGCGGTCGCCCCGACCAGTCCGCGACGGGCTGGTATCCGACCACGTCCGACCACGGCACGCATGTCGCCGGCACGATCGCCGCGGCACGCAACGGCGTCGGCATCGTCGGCGTCGCACCCAACGTGCGCCTGGCGTCGGTGAAGGTCGTCAACGATGACGGATACATCTACCCCGAGTACGCCATCTGCGGTTTCATGTGGGCCGCGCAGCAGGGCATGGACGTCACCAACAACAGCTACTACGTCGACCCGTTCGAGTTCTGGTGCGCTGACCAGGCCGATCAGGGCGCTGTCCAGGAGGCCGTCCGGCGTGCGGTGAACTGGTCGGCCGACAAGGGTGTCGTCAGCGCCGCGGCGGCCGGCAACTCCGCGCTCGATCTGAGCACCAACACGGTCGACAACGGCAGCCCGAACGACGCACCGCAGCCGGTGGCGCGCACGATCAACTCGGGATGCCTCGACCTGCCGGCCCAGCTTCCGGGTGTGGTGACCGTGTCGTCGATCACCGAGTCAGGCCAGCTGTCGTCGTTCTCGAACCGCGGCCTCGGGCAGATCGACGTCGCGGCCCCCGGCTCGCGCATCGCGTCGACTGTCCCCGGCGGCTGGGCGTACAAGAGCGGCACGTCGATGGCTTCGCCCCACGTCGCCGGAGTGCTCGCACTGATGAAGTCGGTGCACCCCGAGCTGACCCCCGCGCAGATGGTCGACAAGCTGCGCGCAGACGCGACGGCCACCCCGTGTTCGCCGCCGCAGAGCAACAGGGGCGCGGCCTGCGTGGGCACGACCGAACTGAACAGCTACTACGGCTACGGCATCGTCGACGCGCTGAAGGCCGTGCAGTGATCTGACCGTCTCGTGACGGCCGAGAACCCCGGGTGATCATCACGATCGCCCGGGGTTCTCGGCGATCAGGAGTGAGAGGATGGATGCATGACCAGCGCAGAGACTGACGCCGCCGTCGAGACCCCCGCCGAGGCTGTCGCAGCGGAGAAGAACCCCCGCAAGCAGCCGTTCCCCCGAGGATTCCTGGACACCATCTCGACCGGATGGGCCGATCGCCCCGAATCCATGCCCGCGCCGCGCGCCCAGGCGCCGTACGCCGCCGCCCGCCGAGCGAAGGTCTCGGCTGCCTTCCCCGGCAAGCGCCTCGTCGTGCCGGCCGGCTCGTTCAAGCAGCGCAGCAACGACACCGACTACCCGTTCCGCGCGCACTCGGCGTTCGTGCACCTGACCGGGTGGGCGAACGAGTCCGAGCCCGATTCGCTGCTCGTCTTCGAGCCGACCGAGAACGGCCACGACATCACCCTCTACTTCCGCGAGCGCGCCGACCGCACCACCAGCGAGTTCTACTCGGATGCCACGATCGGCGAGTTCTGGATCGGGCCGCGCCCGTCGCTCGCCGGCGTCGCGGCGGACCTCGATGTCGCGACCGCGCACGTGGACGCGTTCGTCGCCGGAGACGACGACCTGGTCGTCGACGCCGACGAGGAGCTCACCCGCTTCGTCTCCGAGCTGCGCCTCGTGAAGGACGAGTACGAGATCGCCGAGATGCGCCATGCGGTCGCGGTCACGGCATCCGGATTCGACGACATCATCCGCGACTTCGACCGCGCGATCGCGCACCCGCGCGGGGAGCGGATCGTCGAGGGCGTGTTCCACCAGCGCGCCCGCAGCGACGGGCACTGGGAGGGCTACGACACGATCGCCGCGTCCGGCCACCACGCCTGCTACCTGCACTGGACGCGCAACGACGGTGCGGTCGTGCCGGGCGATCTGATCCTGATCGACGCCGGTGTCGAGGTCGACAGCCAGTACACCGCCGACATCACCCGCACCCTGCCGGTGAACGGAACCTTCTCCGACGTGCAGCGCCGCGTGTACGAGGTCGTGCTCGAGGCCGCGGATGCCGCGTTCGCCGTCGCGAAGCCCGGCGTGCAGTTCCGCGAGGTGCACGAGGCGGCCATGGATGTCATCGCCCGGCGAACCGCCGAATGGGGCCTGCTGCCGGTGACCGCCGACGAGGCGCTCGACGCCGACAAGGGCGGCCAGCACCGCCGGTACATGGTGCACGGCACGTCGCACCACCTCGGCATCGACGTGCACGACTGCGCGCAGGCGCGGCGTGAAATGTACTACGACGGTGTGCTCGAAGAGGGCATGGTCTTCACCATCGAGCCGGGCCTGTACTTCCAGATCGACGACCTGACCGTTCCCGAGGAGCTGCGCGGCATCGGCGTGCGCATCGAGGACGACATCCTGGTGACCGCCGACGGCGCGGAGAACCTGTCGGCCGACATCCCCCGCACGGTCGACGCCGTCGAGGCGTGGATCGCGCGGTTGAAGGGCTGAGCGTGCTGGTCGGGTTCTCGGGAGCGCATCTCCTGATCGTGCTGGTCACCTGGCTGGTCGTGCTCGCGATCGTCGGCGGGGCGCTGTACCTGGTCGTTCGGCTGGCGGTGCTGCACGCGCTGAAGGCGCATACGAGCTGGCTGCGATCGGCTGGTTCGGGTCGGGGCGCGACGCCGACTGCAGGTCCGCCGGGCAGCTGAGGTCGCCGGCGCCGGGTGGCGCGCGCTCGGTCAGCATCCGACTCGACGTCCATCGCGCCATGTTCTCATCCGCAGGCCGAAGCCGGGCGCCCTGCCCCAGAAAGCCGAGCAGACAGTCTCGGCGGGAACGGCTGTACCCCGAGCTAATGGCCGTGACCGTGAACGGGCCGGGCGTTTGCCGGGGGTTCCCCGATTTCCTGGATGGTGTGGCCGCTGCAGGCTGTCCTGGTGACGGTGGCCCGCTCGATGCGCGACACGGCGAACCATCGCATCGCGTCGCGCAGAAGACACCATCCGACCAGATACCACCGGCCGCCCGTCGACGCGAACAGCACGGGTTCGACGTCACGAGCGGTCGTGGCGCCGTCCCGCGACGTGTAGCGGATGTAAAGCACCCTCTGCTCGATCATCGCTTCCTCCAGCGCCGACCGGATGGAGCGCGAGGAAGACGGAAGGGCATTGACCCAGACACGGTGGGCGAGCTCGTCCGCCCGCGATCGGGTTCTGGGGTCGAGGACGTCCATGATCTTGCGGACACCGGCCTTCGCCAGATCGGCGTACGGTGCATCGGGCACGGCGGACACCGCCGCCATGAGCGCCACGGCCTGCGCTGGAGACAAGCTGACGGGAGGCAGCGATCCGCCTTTCGCAAGCCCGTATCCGCCGCCCGGGCCAGGGCGAGACCAGATCGGCGCCCCGCTGTTCTCGAGCGCATCGAGGTCGCGCTTGACCGTGCGCACCGACACCTCGAGCTCTCGCGCCAACCGTTCGGCCGAGACGCCCTGCGCACCGCTGCGATGGGCGTGGGACGAAGTCCTTGAGCACCTCGAGACAGGCCGCACCCACGCCGTGCCGATGACCCTTCCGGGTCTCGACGCAGACGACCCGGCCCGCACGGCAAAGACGATCGACGACCAGGTGGCCGCGATCCGAGCGGTCATCGCCCGGCAGGGCGATCAGCCCGTGGTCCTCGTCGGACATAGCGGAGCCAACGCCCCGATGAGCGTCTTCGTCGACCGGCATCCCGAGCTCGTCGACCGGGTGGTGTGGGTCGATTCCGGTCCCGTGGCGAGCGGCAGTGCCTTCGCCGCCGACTTGCCGGCCGCAGTCGCAGACCTGCCTCTGCCATCATTCGATGACCTCGCCCAGCAGGCGAGCCTTGAAGGCCTGAACGACGAGATGCTGGAGCGCTTCCGGACGAAGGCGGTCCCCGAGCCCGCCCCGGTGCTTCGCCAGTCCGTCGAGCTCACGAACGAGTCCCGCCGCCGCATCCCGACGACACTGGTGTGCTGCTCCATCTCGGGCAAGCAGGTGATGGAGCTGGTCAGGGCCGGCCATCCGATGTTCGTCGAGGTCGCGAACCTCGAGCGTGTCGACGTCGTGGATCTACCCACGGGCCACTGGCCCATGTGGAGCCGCCCCCGGGACCTCGCCGATATCATCGCCTCGGCGGCGTCGACCATCGACTGACTCGCACACGCGAGCCTCCCTGGTCTCGCGAGCCACCGTCCGGCTCTTCGAGGGATCGCGAGCCCCTCGACAGTCGTTACACGTCTGTGACCTTCGAGCGCCCGATTCTGTTCGAATCTGCGTTCGAATGCCGGTGGTCGGGTTCATTCTTGAGTCATGGCCCTCTTCACCGACATCGACGCCTGGGCCGGGATCGACCCGCCGCCCCCACGCTTCCGACCCGCAATCGCCTGACCTGGTGCGACAGAGCATGATTCTGCACCGTCGGCAACGTCGGCAACGTGAGCAACGTGGTGAGCGTCAGGTAGGCGCGCCCGCGGCCCACGACTCGCCGCCCTCCCAGCTCTGCATCCGGACGAAGCCGACCTGCTCGAGCAGCCACGGCCAGCCTGACACCGAGATGCCATCCGCCAGCCACAGCTCGACGTGATGGAACCCGACGCTCACTCTTGCGCCCGCCGCCGCTCGACCTTGTCGATGAACGCCACCACCAGCGGCGCCAGCTCCGCGCCGATGACATCGGCAGGCCGCTTGGCGCCCTTCACCTCGAACGAGTGCCCACCACCGTCGATCCACGTGATCCGGGCATCCCGACACGACGCCACAGCCTCCTCCAGCTGCGACAGCGGCTGCACGAACGGATCATTCGTGCCCTCCACGAACAGCTGCGGCGGACGCACGATGGGCAGGTGCTCGACCCGCGGCTTGTCGGGCCTGCCGGGCGGATGCAGCGGGTATCCGAGATACACGAGCCCATCCACTTCCAGCCCCTCCGCGACGGCCATCGACGCCATCCGGCCGCCGTACGACTTGCCGCACGCCCAGATCGCGGCCTCGGGGCGCTCGGAACGGATCGACGCCACCACGGCTCGCCAGGTGAGCACAGCGTGCGCGGCAGGCCCGGGCATCCGCCGCCCCGCCTCGACGTAGGGGAAGGTGAAGCGCACCGTCGTGAACCCTGCGGCACGAAGAGCCTCGGCGAAACCGATCAGGAACGGGTGATCCATCCCCGCGCCGGCCCCGTGAGCGATCGCGACCACACCGCGGGAAGCTCCGCTCGGCTCCTCCCACGCCGTCGTCACCGTCACCGGTCCCGCCGGCAGCTGCACCGCGACGGCCATCAGACGCTCCGCACGAACGGAAGGCGCACGACCCCACCGCGACGCGCGCGCCGCAGCGCGACGATCACCACGACCAGATGCACGACGCACACGATCCCGTACAGCAGCAGCGGGATGCCCTGCGGCAGAACGCCCGACGCAGCAGCGCTCGGCTGCGTCAGCCGCACGATCCCGAGAGTGAGCTGCACGAGCAGCAGCGCCGTCGACACGATCAGGAACAGGCGGCCCCACGAACGTGCGAGAGCGGCGTTCTGCTTCGCCAGCGGACCCTGGCGCGACAGCGACCCGTAGGCCGCGATCATCCCGCCGCCGGCGGCCAAAGGCCCGAGGAACGGCACCGGAAGCAGCACGAGCAGCCCGAGCGCCCACGCCGAAGCGCCCGTCGCCTGGCCGCTCGAGCCCGTCATCGCGGGTCGGTCGGAGTCGACAGGTCGCTGCCGACGCCGGGCTTCGGCGCAGGCACGGGACCGGCCCCGGGGTCAGCAGGGCCACCCGGCGCGCCGATGCCGGGCTCCGCGCCCGGAAGCGGCGGCTTGGGAGGAACGACCGGGCCGCCGGTCGTACCCGGAGCGGGATCCGGCGCGGGAGCCGGATCGGGCGCAGGACCAGAACCGGGAACGGGATCCGACCCGGGAACAGGATCCGACCCGGGAACAGGATCCGACCCGGGAACAGGATCCGACCCGGGAACAGGATCCGACCCGGGAACAGGATCCGAGCCGGGGACAGGATCAGTGCCCGGAACAGGGCCCGATCCGGGAGCGGCAGGACCCGGGGCGGGCGCAGGATCCGGCGCCGGAGCAGGATCCGCGACGGGCTGCGGCATCGGAGATACCGGGCCCCCCGGCGTCCCGGAACCGGATGCATCCGGCCCCGCCGAACCGCCGCGGCCCGCCGCACCCGCGGAACCACCTTGACCAGCACTCGAGCCACCCTGGCCTGCCGGCGGAACCCGCTCGCCGTACCGCGGCGGCTCGCTGAGGTCGACCGGCGGACGCACCGTCTGCGACCGCTCCGGCCCGACGACGCCCCGCGCCTTGGTCAGCGACGCGGGCTGCACCCGCACCTCGTAGTGGTCGGCGAGCATCTGCGTCATGCTCGCGAAGTCCCGACGGCGACGCACGATCGAGTACGTCACCAGGCTCATGATCATGCCGAGCGCGACACCGATCAGCAGGAAGCCCAGGAAGAGCGAGATCGGAGCATCCGGGGTGCCGAACAGCATGACAGCCGACAGCAGCAGACCGATCAGCACGCCGTTGGTCGCACCCGAGCGCGCCGCAGCCGCGTATCCGAGCTTGCCGGTCACCCGCTCGACCGTGCGCACACCCTCACCGACGATGGCGATGTCACGCGCAGGCACCTCTCCCGCGATCAGCTTCGAGACGATCTTCTGGGCAGCCTCGTAGTCCTTCGTCGAGGCGATCACCTCGCCGAGATCGGTGCCTTTTCCCGGTCGATTCAGCATGCTCATCCGGCCATTGTCCCATCGACCCCTATGCGCCGTCACCCGCCCGGCCGACAGCGCCCTCGCGGACTACGCTTGACGCGTGAGCACACAACGGGTCTTCGTCGCACGACTGGCAGGATGCGCCGTCTTCGACCCCGCCGGCGACCGCCTCGGCAAAGTGCGCGACGTCGTCATCGTGTACCGCAAGACGGCCTCACCGCGGGTCATCGGCCTCGTCGTGGAGATCCCCGGCCGCCGCCACGTCTTCCTCTCGATCGGCCGCGTCACCTCGATCCGCGCCGGCCAGGTCATCACCACCGGCCTCATCAACGTGCGTCGCTTCCAGCCCCGCCCCGGGGAGGTACGCGTGGTCGCCGAGTTCCTCGGCCGCCGGGTCAGCCTCATCGACGGCGGCGCCACGGCCGTGGTCGAAGACGTCGCCATCGAACAGGACCGGCACGGCGAATGGGGAATCACCCAGCTGTTCCTGCGCAAGGCGAAGACCAGCGCCTCGCCGTTCGCCAAGGGCCCGACCACATTCGCCTCGTGGAACGAGGTCGCCGAGCTACGAGAGCCCGGCGAGGCGCAGTCGGCCGAGCAGCTGGTCGCCACCTACTCCGAGCTGCACGCCGCCGACCTCGCCACCACCCTGCTCGACCTGCCCCAGGAGCGACGGATCGAGGTCGCTGAAGAGCTGCCCGACGAACGACTCGCCGACGCGCTCGAGGAGATGCCCGAGAACGACCAGGTCGGCATCCTCGATCGACTGGGCGACGAGCGCGCCGCTGACGTGCTCGACGAGATGGAGCCCGACGACGCCGCCGACCTGCTCGCCCAGCTGCCGCCGGAGCGACTCGAGCACCTGCTCACCCTGATGGACCCGGAAGAGGCCGAGGACGTCCGCAAGCTGCTGCGCTACGGCGCCGACACCGCCGGCGGACTGATGACCCCCGAGCCGATCATCCTGTCGGCCGACGCGACCGTCGCCGAAGCGCTGGCGCTCATCCGTCGCCACGAGCTGCATCCGGCCCTCGCCGCAGCCGTGTTCGTCACGCTGCCGCCGTTCGAGACCCCGACGGGGCGCCTGCTCGGCGTCGTGCACTTCCAGAAGATGCTGCGCTATCCCCCGCACGAGCGGCTCGGCGCGATCCTCGACGAGTCCGTCGAACCGGTCGCCGTCACCGCGTCGGCGGCGGAGGTCGCCCGCATGCTCGCCAGCTACGACCTCGTCTCGCTCCCCGTGATCGACAGCGCGCACCGCCTGGTGGGCGCCATCAGCGTCGATGACGTGCTCGACTACCTGCTGCCCGACGACTGGCGCACCCACGACGCCGACGAGCCGACAGCGGGAATCCGATGATGGCGCGTCCGTCGCGCACCGCGCGCCTCGACACCCCCGGAACCCGGGGAGTCGCGCGGACGCAGGCGCCGTCGCGCGACCGGTTCGGCCGGTTCACCGAGTGGGTCGCCCGCGCGATGGGAACCCCGACCTTCCTCACGATCCTCACCCTGTTCTGCGCACTCTGGATCGGCTACACGATGCTGGCCGAGCAGAACGGGTGGTGGCGCTTCGACTCGGCTGCCCTCGGCTTCACCGCCCTCACACTGATCCTGTCGCTGCAGGCCTCGTACGCCGCTCCCCTCATCCTGCTCGCCCAGAACCGCCAGGACGACCGCGACCGCGTGCAGATCGAGCAGGACCGCCAGCGCGCCGAGCGCAACCTCGCCGACACCGAGTACCTCGCCCGCGAGATCGTCGCGCTGCGGATGGCGCTCGAGGAGCGCTCGAACCAGCAGATCACCCGCGACGCGCTGCGCCAGGAGCTGAAAGCCCTGCTCGCCGACCTGAACGACGAGAGCGCACCGGAGAGCAGTCATGACGCTCGCTGACCGCGTGCGCGCGGCCGTCGCCGCCGTCACCGACCCCGAGCTGCGCCGCCCGATCGGCGACCTCGACATGGTGCGCGACATCGCCGTCGACGGCGCCACGGCGCGGGTCGGGATCGTGCTCACGATCGTCGGATGCCCCGCCGCGCAGCACATCGAGCAGGATGTGCGGGATGCCGCGGCATCCGTGCCCGGCATCGACGAGGTCACCGTCGACGTCGGCGTGATGACCTCCGACGAGCGGCGCGCGCTCACCGAGAAGCTGCGCGCGGGACGCCCCGCCCGGCAGATGCCGTTCGGACCGGACTCGCTGACGCGGGTGATCCTCGTCTCGAGCGGGAAGGGCGGCGTCGGCAAGTCCACCGTCACCGCGAACCTGGCCGTCGCCCTCGCCCGACAGGGCCTCCGGGTCGGGCTGGTGGATGCCGATGTGCACGGCTTCTCGATCCCGGGGCTGCTCGGCATCGCGCCCGGCACGCAGCCCACCCGCATCGACGACCTCATGCTGCCGCCGGTCGCGCACGACGTGAAGACGGTGTCGATCGGCATGTTCCTGCGCGACGGCGAGGCCGTGGTCGCGTGGCGCGGACCGATGCTTCACCGCACCGTGCAGCAGTTCCTCACCGACGTGTTCTTCGGCGACCTCGACGTGCTGCTGATCGACATGCCGCCGGGCACCGGAGACATCGCGATCTCGATCGGCCAGATCCTGCCGCACGCCGAGGTGCTCGTGGTGACCACCCCGCAGCCGGCGGCGGCGGACGTCGCGATCCGCAGCGGGCTCGTCGCCCGGCAGACCGGTCAGCGGGTGATCGGCGTGATCGAGAACATGGCGCCGTTCGCGCTGCCCGACGGCACCGTGCTCGACCTGTTCGGCGAGGGCGGCGGAGCCGAGGTGGCGAGAGCGCTCAGCGCCGACGGCGACGACGTGCCGCTGCTGGCATCCATCCCGCTCAGCCCGGCGCTGCGCCGGGGCGGCGACCACGGGGTGCCGGTGGTTCTCGGGGAGCCCGACGACATCGCGGCACGCGCCATCGTCGATGTCGCGCAGCGGATCGCCCACCGCGGCCGGGGGCTCTCCGGCCGCACGCTTCCGCTGCGGCTCAGCTGAGCGCCGTCAGGTGGCCTCGACGTCGAACGGCGGCGGGGTCTGGCGGGAGAAGTACGTGCGCGTCATGCGCGGCCGCACGGGCGCGACCGGATCGGTGGCGACGGCCGTCGGCGCCGACACCGGCTTCGCCTCGAACTCCGGCTCTTCGAAGAGCGCGTCGCGGATGATCCGGCGCGGGTCGTACTGACGCGGATCGAGCTTGCGCCAGTCGACCTCGTCGATCTCCGGGCCGAGCTCGTCGCGCATCCTGCTTTTCGTGTCGCGGAGGTACTCTCCCGCGCGGCGCACGAACTTCGCGAACGACTCCGCGGCCTTCGGCAGACGCTCGGGGCCGATGATGATGACAGCGATAAGCCCGATCAGCAGCAGCTTGTCGAAGGTCAACCCCAGTTCCATCCCCCCAGGCTACCCGCCGCGCCTCCCGGCGTGATCCGCCGCCGCCGCTTACGCTGGTGAGCACAAGCTTTTCCGAGGAGAGACCCATGAGCGAGCACGACGCGAACGCCCGATTCGCGCGAGAGACGATCGTGGAACCCGCCGCGATCGCACGCGCGCGCGCCCACGCCCTGGAACTCGGAGCCGCCCCGATCAGCGCCGCGGTGGGCGCGCAGAGCGCGGTGCTGGCCGCCGCCAGCGCCGCACGATCGATCCTCGAGATCGGCACCGGCGCCGGAGTCTCCGGCCTGTGGCTGCTGCGCGGAGCGCCGCAGGCGGTGCTGACCACCATCGACAACGAGCGCGAGCACCTGGCAGCCGCTCGCCAGGCGTTCGCCGACGCGCGCATCCCCGCGGTCCGCGGGCGCTTCATCACCGGCCGCGCGGCCGACGTGCTGCCGCGCATGAACGAAGGCGCGTACGACATCGTCTTCATCGACGCCGACGCCGAGAACGTCATCGAGTACGTCGAGCACGGCCTGCGTCTCGTGCGCACCGGCGGCCTCGTGCTCGTGCCGCGCGTGCTGCAGGGCGGCCGCGTCGCCGACCCGGTGCAGCGTGACGCGGTGACCAGCGCCTACCGTTCGCTGGTGCAGGAGACCCAGGAGTCGCAGGCGGTGCTCGCCGCCCTGTCGACCGTCGGCGAGGGGCTGCTGCAGCTCGCCCGCATCGTCGAGTAGACCCCGGCCCGATACAGCAGAGGGGCGGTGGATCCGAAGATCCACCGCCCCTCTCATCGGAAGGTCAGGCGCTCACGACGGCGCCCAGCACGTCGTGAAGCTCCTTCGCCTCTGCGTCGTTCACGGAGACGACCAGACGGCCGCCGCCCTCGAGCGGAACCCGCACGATGATGAGTCGCCCCTCCTTCACGGCCTCCATCGGTCCGTCGCCGGTCCTCGGCTTCATCGCTGCCATCGTGGCACCCTTTCCCTCGGTGGTATGGGTCAAGTTTATCGGTACCCTTCGCCTTCGGCGTTACGCGCGTCACATCCGGGTCACGGGATCTGCCAGAACGTCTGCGCCGAGCCGTACATCGCGAGGATCCAGACCCACTGCAGCAGCAGGCAGACCAGCAGCACCCCCCACCGATACGCCCGCGAGCGCGGCACCGCGAGGGCTCCGGCGAGCGGGGTCAGCGGGAAGAGCAGGCGGAAGGTGCTCGACTGCGGGAAGAACACCGCCAGCAGGTACAGCAGGTAACTCGCACTCCAGAGCCGGATGTCGGGTCCGAGCCGCCGCACGCTGCGCGCACGCAGCAGGGCGTACACCGCGCCGATCACCAGCACCGCGAGGATCGCCCAACCCGCCCATGCTGGCATCCCCCACTGACCGGCCCAGAACTCAGCCCCGCGCACGAAGCCCTCGAAGGGGATGAAATCGCCGGACGCGTCGCTGAGCCAGTTCCGGCGCCACGACAGCTCGGTCTTCAGGTACCCGCCGGGATCGCCCGTGACGATCCCGGTGATCACCGGCCACGAGAAGCCGACCACCGTCGTCAGCGCGCCGAGCGCGACGATGTGCACGATGTCCTTGCCCGGCAGCGGATGCCTGTGACGCGTCACCCACCGCGAGATGCCGTGCAGCCCGAGGAACAGCGCGAACGCCAGTACGCCGGGCCGGGTGAAGCCCATCACCGGGATCACCAGGAACAGCCACCCGTACCGGTGTCGCGACACGAGGTCGAGCGCCACGAGCAGCAGCAGCACGAACAGACTCTCGGCGTACCCGACCTGGAACAGCGCGGCGAGCGGCCCGCTCGCGAAGAACACCACCGCCCACAGCGCCGCGGTCGCCCCGATCCGGGGCCGGAGCAGCCGGAACAGCGCGAGACAGGCGAGATACCCCGACACGAGCGACACCAGCACCGCCCCGGCCGCCCAGTCACCCAGGCCCACCACCCGCGCGAGGTATGCGTACACCGGCATGAACGCCCAGGCGTTCTCGACGACCTCGCCGGTGCCGTTCACCGGCAGCTCGGTCGGATAGCCGAACACCGCGACCGTCCAATACCACTGGGCGTCCCAGCCGACCGCGTAATCGCCCAGCGTCGGCGTCGTACCGAAACGCGATGAGACGCTCGAGCCGACCGCGGCGAGCGCGAAGAGCCCCGTTGTCACCAGCGCCGACAGCAGGTAGATGATCGCGATGCGGGCGGGGACGGGAATGCGCACCCAACCGCGCAGTGCGCCGGTCAGGACGCGGTGAGCCACGCGCGCAGTCCGCGTTCGACGTCCTCGATCTGCTCGACCGGCACGCGCTCCTCATCGTGGTGTGCGAGGTGCGGATCGCCGGGGCCGTAGTTGACGGCGGGAACGCCCATGGCCGAGAACCGCGCGACGTCGGTCCAGCCGTACTTGGCGTGCGCCTCTCCTCCGACGGCGGCGAGGAACTGCTGAGCGATCGGCGCGTCCAGGCCGGGCCGAGCGCCGCCGGCGACATCGAGGACCTCCACCTCGAACCCCGCGAAGGCCGCGCGCACGTGCTCCTCGGCGTCGGCCTCGCTCTTGTTCGGCGCGAAGCGGTAGTTGACCTCGACCTCGCACAGGTCCGGGATGACGTTGCCGGCGACGCCGCCGCGGATGCTGACCGCGTTGAGCCCCTCGCGGTAGCCCAGCCCTTCGACCGTGACCTCGCGGGCCCGGTACTCGGCCAGCCGGGTGAGGATCGGGGCCGCCGCGTGGATCGCGTTCTCGCCGATCCACGAGCGCGCGCTGTGCGCGCGGACACCGTGCACGCGGACGACTGCGCGCAGCGTTCCGTTGCATCCGCCCTCCACGCGCCCGTCGGACGGCTCGCCGAGGATGGCGAAGTCGGCGGCGAAGAGGTCGGGGCGCGCCTGGGCGAGCAGGTTGAGACCGTTCAGCGCGGCGTCCACCTCCTCGTTGTCGTACCACATCCAGGTGATGTCGACCGAGGGGTCGGTGAGCTCGGCTGCCAGCTTGAGCTGCACCGCCACGCCGGCCTTCATGTCGACCGTGCCGCGACCCCACAGGTATCCCGCGCCGTCGATCTCGACGTCGCGGGTGGGCACGTTGCCGTTGATCGGAACGGTGTCGATGTGTCCGGCGATGACCACGCGCTGCGCCCTGCCGAGATCCGTGCGGGCGACGACGGTGTTGCCGTGACGCACCACCTCGAGGTGCGGGTATGCCCGCACCGCCGCCTCGATCTCGTCTGCCAGCAGCGCCTCGCCGCCGGACACGCTCGGGATGTCGCAGATCGTGCGGGTGAGCTCGAGAGAGGATGCAGTCAGATCCAGCGCCATGCGCCCAGCCTAGCCACGCCGACACATCCCACCGCGAATCCGCGTGGCCCCGTACCGTAGAGGGCATGAGCACTGCACGCACGGTCTGGGGCGTCGGCCTGAGCACGATCACGTCCGACGGCACCGTCCTCGACGCCTGGTACCCCGAGCTCGGGCTCGGTGCCCAGGAGCCCGACGATGCCGCAGCGGCGGCATCCGCGTGGGGCGCGTTCGTCGACGACGACGAACGCCGGGGAGTGACGATCGAGTTCGTGCAGCTCGTCGTCGACCTCGACACGCCGGTCGCGTCCACCGCTGACGCGTATCTGCGCCTGCACGCCCTGTCGCACCTGCTGGTGCGTCCCAACGAGCTCAGCCTCGACGGCATCTTCGCGCACCTGCCGACCGTGGCGTGGACCAACGCCGGGCCGATGCATCCGGCCGATGCGGCGGGACTGAGGCCGGTGCTGCAGCGGCACGGCATCCAGGTGCAGGGTCTCGACAAGTTCCCCCGCCTGACCGACTACGTGCAGCCCGCCGGCGTGCGCATCGCCGACGCATCGCGGGTGCGCCTCGGCGCCCACCTCTCCCCCGGCACGACGGTCATGCACGAGGGCTTCGTGAACTTCAACGCCGGCACCCTCGGCGCGTCGATGGTGGAGGGGCGCATCTCGCAGGGCGTCGTGGTCGGCGACGGCAGCGACATCGGCGGCGGCGCATCGATCATGGGCACGCTCTCGGGCGGCGGCCAGCACCGCGTCTCGATCGGCGCGCGCACGCTGCTGGGGGCGAACGCGGGCATCGGGATCTCGCTCGGCGACGACTGCATCGTCGAGGCCGGGCTGTACCTCACCGCGGGAACCAAGGTCGTCGTCGCCGACGCCCCGGCCACGCCGGAGGGCGCGCGGCAGACGATCAAGGCCGCCGAGCTGTCGGGCCGCAGCGGGCTGCTGTTCCGCCGCAACTCGCTGAGCGGCGCGGTCGAGGTCGTGCAGCGCTCGGGCCACGGGGTGACGCTGAACGAGATGCTGCACGCCTGATCACGGTGCACGTTCAGGCCCGCGTCCGCGCCTGCTGTTAGTGTGGGATCCGACGCCCCTCGCGAAGCGAGACGTCTGCGTCGTCGAAATCCTTCCGCACCGGCATCCGGTCGCGGTCACTCGAGCGGCGAAACGATGCGCGATCCCGCGCCGTCGCCCCCTTCCGCAGCCATGCTGCGCCTTCCCGGAGATACTCCTATGCCTTCCTTCCTCGATCTCGGCGTGCCCGCCGCGCTGGCCGACGTTCTGGCCGCCGACGGCAAGACCGAGGCGTTCGCCATCCAGCGCGACACGCTTCCCGACTCGCTCGCCGGCCGTGACCTGCTCGGCCGCGGCCGCACCGGCAGCGGCAAGACCATCGCGTTCGCACTGCCCCTGGTCGCCCGCCTGTCGGCATCCGGCACGCGCCGACAGCCCGGCCGTCCCCGCGGACTCGTGCTCGCGCCGACCCGCGAGCTCGCCACCCAGATCGCCGCGACCATCAAGCCGCTCGCCGAGGCCGTCGGCATGCGCGTCACCACGGTGTTCGGCGGTGTCTCGCAGCGCCCGCAGGAGCAGGCGCTGCGTGCCGGCGTCGACATCGTCGTGGCGTGCCCCGGCCGCCTCGAAGACCTCATGAAGCAGGGCGTCGTCTCGCTCGGCGCCGTCGAGGTCGCCGTGCTCGACGAGGCCGACCACATGGCCGACCTGGGCTTCCTGCCCGGTGTGACCCGCATCCTCTCGGCCACTCCGGCCGGCGGGCAGCGCCTGCTGTTCAGCGCCACCCTCGACCGCGGCATCGACTCGCTCGCGAAGCGGTTCCTCTCCAACCCGGTCAGCCACGAGGTCGACGAGGCGAGCGTGCCGGTCGGTGAGATGACCCACCGCGTGCTCATCGCGTCTGACGCGGATGCCAAGAAGAAGCTCGTCGAGGACCTCGCATCGGGTCTGGGCCGTCGCATCCTGTTCACCCGCACCAAGCACCACGCCAAGAAGCTCGCCAAGCAGCTGACCTCGGCGGGCATCCCGTCGGTCGACCTGCACGGCAACCTCGGGCAGAACGCGCGCGAGCGCAACCTCGCCGCGTTCGGCGCCGACCCCGCGAACGGCGGCGTGCGTGTGCTCGTCGCGACCGACGTCGCCGCGCGCGGCGTGCACGTCGACGACGTCGAGCTGGTCGTGCACGTCGACCCGCCCGTCGAGCACAAGGCGTACCTGCACCGCTCCGGCCGCACCGCCCGTGCGGGTGCCGCCGGCACCGTGGTCACGCTGATGCTGCCCGAGCAGCGCCGCGACGTGAAGGACATCCTGCGCAAGGCGCAGATCACCGTGGGCCTGGAGGACGTCACGCCCGCCATCGTCGACGAGCTCGTCGGCGAGCGCGCCGCGAAGGTCAAGACGGTCCCGGTCGCCCCGCAGCAGAACAAGCCGAAGGCCAAGCCGGCGCAGCAGTCCGGCGGCGAGGCCCGCGCACGCTCCGGCTCGGGCCGCCGTCGCTCGGGTCGCACCGGCGACACGGTGCAGCGCACGGATGCCGGTCGCGAGCGCGCCCGCACGCACGCTCAGAGCAGCCAGCCGCGCTACTCCACCCAGACCGGAGCCCCGGCGGGCCAGCAGCGCCAGGGCGACCACGGCGCCGCGCGCCCGTCGTCGACCGGCCAGCAGCACGGCGCAGGTCGCGCGCGCACCGGATCGCGCCGCGCCAGCCGCCCGCAGGGGCGCTGACGCGCGACTCCACCGAGAGCTCACAAGAGCGGCCCGCCACGGAACTCCGTGGCGGGCCGCTCTTTCGTGCTGAACCCGCTGAGGTTGCCCGACGCGCCCGACAAGCGCCTCCCCCGCGACTCAGCGCGTGGGGAACGAGCGCTCCGGCGAGCCGGTGTACAGCTGCTGCGGCCGACCGATCTTGGTCTGCGGGTCGAGGTTCAGCTCACGCCACTGCGCCAGCCAGCCGGGCAGGCGGCCGATGGCGAACAGCACGGTGAACATGCGCGTGGGGAAGCCCATCGCCTTGTAGATCACACCGGTGTAGAAGTCGACGTTCGGGTACAGCCGGCGCTCTCTGAAGTAGTCGTCGGCGAGCGCGATCTCCTCGAGCTCCTTGGCGAGGTCGAGCAGCGGATCGGTCACGCCGAGCTCGGCGAGTACCTCGTCGGCAGCCTCCTTGACCAGCTTCGCGCGCGGGTCGTAGTTCTTGTAGACGCGGTGCCCGAAGCCCATCAGCTTCACACCGGCCTCCTTGTTCTTCACGCTCTCGACGAAGCGCTGCACGCTCTGGCCCGACTCGCGGATCTGCCCGAGCATGGTCAGCACCGCCTCGTTGGCCCCGCCGTGCAGCGGTCCGGAGAGCGCCTGGATGCCGGCCGAGATCGACGCGAACTGGTTGGCGCCGGTCGAGCCGACCAGACGCACCGTCGACGTCGACGCGTTCTGCTCGTGGTCCTCGTGCAGGATCAGCAGCAGCTCGAGCGCCTTCGACATCACGGGGTTTACCTCGTACGGCTCGCTGTGCACGCCGAAGTTGAGCTTGAGGAAGTTGTCGACGAAGCTCAGCGAGTTGTCGGGGTACAGGAACGCCTGTCCGACGCTCTTCTTGTGCGCGTACGCGGCGATGACCGGCAGCTTGGCGAGCATGCGCACCATGTTCAGCTCGACATGCTCGGGGTTGTGCGGGTCGGTCTGGCCCTCGTAGTAGGTCGACAGCGCGGCGACCGCCGACGACAGCACCGCCATCGGGTGCGCGGTGTGCGGCAGCGCCGAGAAGAAGTGCTTGAGATCCTCGTGCAGCAGGGTGTGCCGGCGGATCTTCTCGTCGAACTCAGCGAGCTCGCTCGCGCTGGGCAGCTCGCCGTAGATCAGCAGCCACGCCACCTCGAGGTAGCTGCAGTTCTTCGCGATCTGCTCGATCGGGTAGCCGCGGTAGCGCAGGATGCCCTGATCTCCGTCGATGAAGGTGACGGCCGACTTGGTGGACGCGGTGTTCACGAAGCCGTAGTCGAGAGCCGTGTACCCGGTCTGACGCGTGAGCGTCGAGAAGTCGATGCTGTCGGTGCCGCTGCTTGCGCGCACGACGGGGAATTCCGCCGTGGTGTCGCCGATCGAAAGTGTCGCCTTCTCGGGCTGAGCTGCGCTCACGCCAACCTCCTGCTGCGTTCGTGTCGTCGTGGGCGATGAGAGACGCACGCAGCGCCGGTCCAGCAGACCACATCGCCTCTACAGCCTAGTCGCGACCGCGGCCTACTGTGACATCCTCCAAGAGGTGCCCCTCATCACCGCGCGGTGCGCACAAAAGTCAGTGATCGGCGGCGATCAGACGCGCTGCCGCCTGCTGCACCCGCTCGAGCGGCGCGGTGAGCGAGAGGCGCACGTGCTGTGCGGAGTGGTCGCCGTAGAAGTGGCCGGGGCCGGCCAGGATGCCGAGGGATGCCAGCCGGTCCATCGACTCCCACGCATCGCGTCCCTCGGTGGCCCACAGGTATAGGCCGGCCTCGGAGCCGTCGATGCGGAACCCCGCCTCGACGAGCGCTGGCCGCAGCACGTCGCGGCGCTGACGGTAGAGCCTCTTCTGCGCGGCGACGTGCTCGTCGTCGCGCAGGGCGACGGCCATCGCGTGCTGCACGGGCGCGGGCGGCATCAGCCCGAGATGCTTGCGCGCGGCGAGGATGTCGCCGATCAGGGTCGAGCAGCCGGCGATGAACGCCGCGCGGTAGCCCGCGAGGTTGGACTGCTTGCTGAGCGAGTAGACGCTGAGCAGGTTCGCACGGCTGCCGTCGGTGACCCGCGGGTCGAGCACCGACGGGATCGCCTCGCTCTGCCAGGGACCGTCCCAGCCGAGTTCGGCGTAGCACTCGTCGCTCGCCAGCACGGCGCCGAGATCGCGCGCCCGGCGCACGGCGGCGCGGAGAGCCTCGACGTCCCAGGTGCGCCCGTCGGGATTTCCGGGGCTGTTGATCCAGATGAGCTTCGCACCCTCGGGCCATTCCGCCGGGTCGTCGGCGGCGACGGCGGTCGCACCTGAGACCGCCGCACCGACCGCGTAGGTCGGGTAGGCGACGCGCGGGTGCACGACGACATCGCCCGCCCCCAGGCCGAGCAGGAGCGGCAGCAGCGCGACGAGCTCTTTCGACCCGATGGTGGGCAGGACGTTCGCCTCGGTGAGGGCGGGCACACCGCGCCGTCGCACGTACCAGTCGACGATGGCCCGGCGCACGTCGCTCGTGCCGACCGTCTGCGGATAGGCGTGCGCGTCGGTCGCCTCGGCGAGTGCCCGGCGGATCACCTCGGGGGTGGGGTCGACCGGCGAGCCGATCGACAGATCGACGAGCCCATCGGGATGCCGGGCCGCCCGCTCGCGGTAGGGAACCACCGCATCCCAGGGGTAGTCCGCGAGATCCCGGACTCCCACTCAGTCCCCCTGCGGCGGCAGGGCGCTGACCACGGGGTGATCGAAGTCGTAGACGCCGACCTTCGACGCGCCACCCGGGGAGCCGATCTCGTCGAAGAACTCCACGTTGGCCTTGTAGTAGTCGGCCCACTCCTCGGGCAGGTCGTCTTCGTAGTAGATCGCCTCGACCGGGCAGACCGGCTCGCAGGCGCCGCAGTCCACGCACTCGTCGGGGTGGATGTACAGCATCCGCTCGCCTTCGTAGATGCAGTCCACGGGGCACTCATCGATGCAGGCGCGGTCCTTGACATCGACGCAGGGAAGAGCGATCACGTACGTCACAGCTTCAGTCTACGACCCCTCAGCGCCCCTCGCCCCGCGATGCGGCGGCACTCGAGGACAGCTCCCGCAGCCGGCGGGTGTCGGGCCAGGCCACGGTCAGCATGACGATCCCCGCCGCGACGTACATCCAGATGTTGCCGAGCGCGGTGTTCGGCACGACGATCGATCCCCCCGGACCACGCTGCGAGATCACCAGAAGTAGCGCCATCATGCCCAGCCCGGCGGCGAGCGCCGCCCAGCGATCGCCGGTGAGCGCGCGCAGCGCGACGAGCAAGGCGGCGCACGCGATGCCGCCCAGGATCATGCCGACGGGGACGGGCCCGATCGTGAAGCTGTGCGCGATGGTCGCAGCGACGCCGTAGACGGCCCCGACCAGGGCCGCGGCCAGCCAGGAGAGGCCTCGGGAGAGCATTCTGCGCACGGAGTCAGCCTACTGCGCGCCGCTCTCCCCCACCTGAGCAGCGCTCACCCGGCGAGACCTGCCATCCGCAGCAGCGCCGCGACAGCGGCGGCGGCGAACACGACGACGAGGAACGACTGCCGCATCCACAGCAGACCGGCGGCGACGAGCACTGCCGGCACCCGGGCATCCACCATCACCGCTTGACCTGCACCCAGACTCTGCACCGCGACCAGCGCACCCAGCAGCGCGACGGTGAGCAGATCCGAGATCCGTGCCGGTCTCGGCGCCTCGAGCAGTCCGGCCGGCACGAGGTATCCGGCCGCCTTCAGCCCGACGCACACGCAGGCGGCGAGCAGCACCGCACTCCAGACGGTCATCGGGATGCCTCCACGGTCGTGTCGGGGCGGCCGAGCCAGTTGAACCAGCCGACCACGATCGCGACGAGCGCGGCGACGAGCACCGGAAGACCGGGCATGAGGAAGGGCGTGAGCCCCGCGGCGACGACGGCGGCAGCCACGCCGACAGCGATCGCCTGGCGCTCCCGCAGCCGGGGCCACAGCAGGGCGAGGAACGCGGCGGCGGCCGCCGCATCCAGACCCCACGCCTTCGGGTCGCCGAGCACGTCCCCGAGCAGGGCGCCCGCGAGCGTGGTGAGGTTCCAGCCGATCAGCACTCCGACCCCGGTGAGCCAGAATCCCAGCCGACGCAGGTGCGGCGTCTCCTGAGAGATCGCGACTGCCGTCGACTCGTCGATGGTGACGTGCGCGGCGGCGGCCCGACGCCAGAAGCCGGTGCCGATGATCGACGACATGCGCATGCCGTAGGCGACGTTGCGCACGCCGAGCAGCGCGGCGGAGGCGACCGCCGAGGGCAGAGCGGCCATGCCGCCCGCGCCGAACACGCCGATGAAGGCGAACTGCGACCCGCCGGTGAACATCAGCAGGCTCAGCACGCAGGTCTGCCAGACGTCGAGTCCGGATGCCACCGACAGGGCGCCGAACGAGATGCCGTACGCGCTGGTGGCGACGGCGACGCCGAGGCCCTCGCGCCACACCTCTCTGAGGGCGTGATTCTGCTCCCGTGTTCGCTCTGCTGAACGCATGGGCATCATTCTGAACATGTCGCTTGGTTCAGTCAAATCGAACGATCGTTTGTCATACTGAACGCATGGACCTGCGCGAACGACTCGCCCTCTCCCTGCGCCGCGAGCGGGAGGGCGCCGGCCTGTCGGTGTCCGAGTTGGCCCGTCGCGCGAGCGTCTCCAAGGCGACCGTCTCGCAGCTCGAGAGCGGCTCGGGAAACCCGAGCGTCGAGACGCTGTGGGCCATCGGCGACGCACTCGGTGTGCCGTTCGCGACCCTCGTCGACGACCGCGCTCCGGCGGCGCGGCTCATCCGCGTCGGAGATCACGCGGGAGTGCCGTCGGCGGCGTCCCCGTATCTCGCGACACTGCTGTCGGCCGCCGCTCCCGGCACGAGGCGCGACATCTACCTCATCCAGGCCGAGCCGGGCGAGCCGAGGCGCTCGCTGCCGCACCACGCGGGAACGACCGAGCACGTCGTGCTGATCAGCGGCGAGGCGCTGGTCGGGCCGGACGACGCGCCTGAGCTGCTGCATCCCGGCGACTACCTGTCGTACGCGGGCGACGCGCCGCACATCTTCGAGGCGCGCAGCCCCGGCACCAGCGCGGTGCTGGTGTCGGAGCTGCGCTGACCAGCCGCGTCAGCGGCTCAGTACCAGTTCACCGCCTGCGAGTGGCCCCAGGCCGCGCACGGCGAGCCGTACACGGTGTCGATGTAGCCGAGACCCCAGGCGATCTGCGTCGCCGCGTTGGTGCGCCAGTCCGCACCCGCCGACGCCATCTTGCTGCCGGGCAGCGACTGCGGGATGCCGGTGGCCCCGCCGTTGGAGTTGTAGGCCTGGTAGTTCCAGCCCGACTCCTTGGTCCACAGCTTCGCGAGGCACGAGAACTCTCCCTCGCCCCAGCCGTAGCGCTCGGCCGCCATGGCGCGCGCGGTCGCCTTCGCGCCCTCGGGGGTGTTGGCCGCGGCCAGACGTGCCTGCTCCTCGGCCGCCTGCCGTGCCGCCTCCTCGGCGGCGATGCGCTCGGCTTCGGCCTTCGCGCGAGCGGCTTCCTCGGCCACACGGACGGCCTCGGCTTCCTTCCCCGCGGTCAGCGCGTTCTGCAGGTCGGCGGTCTTCGATTGCACGACGGTGGTGCCGCTCACGACGTCGGCCGTGAGGTCGGCGACCTCTTCGGACGACAGCTGGTCGGCCTTGGTGAGCTTCTTCACATCGGCGATCAGGTCGCTGAGGTCGACCTCGGTGCGCTCGGTCGGCAGCGCGAAGTCGACCTGGGCGACCACGTTGTTGAGCGACGTGGCGTTCACCAGGGCGATCTTGCCGTCGTCTGCGGCGTCGGCGGCCTGCTCGAGAGCCTGCTCGGAGGGGATGGCGCCGAGCGCCGCGGGAGCGAAGATCGCGCCGGCGGCCGCGGTGGCCGTCAGCACGGCACCGACCGCGACGGCGATGAGCGGACGACGCATGCGCGTGTGAGCGGATGCCAGGTCTGCGACCCGCTGAGACGCGCGGGTGTTCTGGATATCGATCATGGGGTGAGGTTTCGACCTTCGGGTTGTCGACGGCCCGGACCCTCACGGGGCGCGCTCATGGGAGCGACGTTTCCCGGGCACGAGAGACAAGCCTGAGCCCCGCACCTGGACGAAACCCTGCCCTCATCTGCACAGAACGTGCACGCTTCCCGGGAATGACGCCCCGTCGTGCTCGGGAAAGTGTGTTATGCGTTCGTTACCTTACGCGTCCGCAGAACGCCGAAGACCCCGGCACCGGGCCGGGGTCTTCGTGCGGTCGAGCAGGTCAGGCGTTGGCATCCTGACGCTTCAGACGCGACGCCTCACGACCGCGAGTCGTCGCGTCGAGGATCACCTTGCGGATGCGCACGACCTCGGGTGTCACCTCGACGCACTCGTCGTCGCGGGCGAACTCGAGGCTCTCCTCGAGCGAGAGCTCGCGCGGCGGCGTCATCGACTCGAACGTGTCGGCCGTGGCCGAGCGCATGTTGGTGAGCTTCTTCTCCTTGGTGATGTTCACGTCCATGTCGTCGCTGCGGGAGTTCTCGCCGATGACCATGCCCTCGTAGACCTCTTGCGTGGGCTTGACGAAGAACGACATGCGCTCCTGCAGTGCGATCATCGCGAACGGGGTCACGACGCCGGAGCGGTCGGCGACGATCGAGCCGTTCTGCCGCGTGGTGATCTGCCCCGCCCACGGCTCGTAGCCGTGCGAGATGCTGTTCGCGATGCCGGTGCCGCGCGTGGTGGTCATGAACTCGGTGCGGAAGCCGATCAGACCGCGCGCAGGCACGACGAACTCCATGCGCACCCAGCCCGTGCCGTGGTTGGTCATGCCCTCCATGCGGCCCTTGCGGTTCGCGAGCAGCTGCGTGATCGCGCCGAGGTACTCCTCGGGGGCGTCGATGGTGAGGTGCTCGAACGGCTCGTGGGTCTTGCCGTCGATCTGCTTGGTGACGACCTGCGGCTTGCCGACGGTGAGCTCGAAGCCCTCGCGACGCATGTTCTCGACGAGGATGGCCAGCGCCAGCTCGCCGCGGCCCTGCACCTCCCAGGCATCCGGCCGGCCGATGTCGACGACCTTGAGCGACACGTTGCCGATCAGCTCGCGGTCGAGGCGGTCCTTCACCATGCGCGCGGTGAGCTTGTGGCCCTTGACCTTGCCCACCAGGGGCGAGGTGTTCGTGCCGATGGTCATCGAGATGGCCGGGTCGTCGACGTGGATCTGCGGCAGCGGACGCACGTCGTTCGGGTCGGCGATCGTCTCGCCGATCGTGATGTCGGCGAAGCCCGCGATGGCGACGATGTCGCCGGGGCCGGCGGACTCGGCCGGGTAGCGCTCGAGCGCACGCGTCATCAGCAGCTCGGTGATGCGTGCGCTGCTCGTGGTGCCGTCGGCGCGCACCCAGGCGACGGTCTGGCCCTTCTTCAGCGTGCCGTTGAACACACGCAGAAGCGCGAGGCGGCCGAGGAACGGGCTGGAGTCGAGGTTCGTCACCCACGCCTGCAGGGGCGCCTCGTCGTCGTACGACGGCGCCGGGATGTGCTCGAGGATCGCCCCGAACAGCGGTTCGAGGTCGTCGTTGTCGGGCAGCTCGCCGTTGGCGGGGCGGTTGCGCGAGGCGGCGCCGGCGCGGCCGGACGCGTAGACGACGGGCACGTCGAGGAGCGCGTCGACATCGAGATCGGGCACGTCGTCGACGAGATCGGATGCCAGTCCCAGCAGCAGATCCTGCGCCTCGGCCTCGACCTCGGCGATGCGCGCGTCGGGCCGGTCGGTCTTGTTGACCAGGAGGATGACGGGAAGCTTCGCCTCGAGCGCCTTGCGCAGCACGAAGCGGGTCTGCGGCAGCGGGCCCTCGGACGCGTCCACCAGCAGCACGACGCCGTCGACCATCGACAGGCCGCGCTCGACCTCACCGCCGAAGTCGGCGTGGCCCGGGGTGTCGATGACGTTGATCGTGACAGGCGTCTCGGCGTGGACGCCCTGGTACGTGATCGCGGTGTTCTTCGCGAGGATCGTGATGCCCTTCTCGCGTTCCAGATCACCGGAGTCCATGGAGCGCTCTTCGAGGTGCGCGTGCTCGCCGAACGAGCCGGTCTGGCGCAGCATGGCCTCGACGAGCGTGGTCTTGCCGTGGTCGACGTGTGCGACGATCGCGACGTTTCGGAGGTCGGAGCGGAGGGCGTGCGCCATTCAAGAAGTCCAATGCGGATGGGTGTGAGATGGGATGCCGCGTGTGCCGAATGAACGAGAGCGACGTTCCAGAATAGCGCACTGCCGCGGATGCCGCGTGGACGCAGGCCGTAGCATCGGAGACGTGAACCGGACGCGCCTGTGGTGGGAGATCGCGATCGTGCTGGCGCTCGGCCTCGGCCAGTCGGCGGTGTACGCCGTGGTGCAGCTCGCCTACCGGCTCACCGACTCCACTCCCCTGGCCGACCAGACCGCGACCCTTAACCCGTCGCGCAGCGACCGCGAGGTGTTCGACCTCATCTATCAGCTGCTCTCGATCGGCTTCGGGATCGTGCCGGTGCTGCTGGTCTGCTTCCTGCTCTGGCGGTCGCGCCGACCGCATCTCGGAATGCTCGGTCTCGACGGCACGAGAACCGCGCGCGACATCGGCTGGGGCCTCGGCCTGGTGGGCGCGATCGGCATCCCCGGTCTGGGTCTCTACCTCCTCGGCCGTGCACTCGGCTGGTTCGTGGCCGTCGACCCCGCCGGACTCGACGCACACTGGTGGACGGTGCCGATCCTGCTGCTGTCGGCGGCGCGGGCATCCCTCCAGGAGGAGTTCGTGGTGCTCGGCTACCTGTTCGCCCGACTCCGGCAGCTCGGCTGGGGCGTCTGGCCGATCATCATCGCGACGAGCGTGCTGCGCGCGACGTATCACCTGTACCAGGGCCCCGGTGCGTTCGTCGGCAACCTCGCGATGGGACTGCTGTTCGGCTGGCTGTTCGCCCGCACCGGGCGCCTGCTGCCGTTCCTCGTCGCGCACTTCGCGATCGACGCGCTCGTCTTCGTCGGCTACCCGTGGGCGGCCGCGACCTGGCCCGCCGTGTTCGGCCTGCCGGGCTGAGCGGTCGGCTCAGCCGCTGGTGACCAGAACGGCCAGCACGGCCCAGGCGACGATCACGAGCAGGGCGACGATCGCCGGGACGTCCCATCCGCGGCGCACGGGCGGCACCGGGGCGACGGGCGCGGCGTTCGCCTTCGCCTTGCGCAGCGCCGCGACGGCATCGTCGGCGCGCCCGTTGGCGTCCTCCTTGGTGCGGCCGGGGCCGAGCCGCTGCGGCCGGCGCGTGGCCGGACCGCCGAAGCACGTGATCAGCGAGCCGTCGTCGAGGGTGATCTCGATCTGCCAGCGCATCCGGATCTGCGCCACGCGCGCCCAGGGCGCGAAGGTGGTGCGCAGCAGATTCTGCACGAACACGCCGTCGGCCGTCGCGCGCACCCGGGATGCCACGCCGAGAACGTACACGCTCCACAGCACGAGCAGCGGCCACGGGGCCAGCAGCACCGCGGTGACCGCGTCGGCGCGCACCGCGGCGTCGACCAGCAGCACCGCCGAGAGGATCGAGCAGATCACCAGCAGCGCCACCCCGCCCCGGTTGCGGAGCGAGGCGGCGCGGGCTGGTGTCGCGGGCTCGGATGTCACAGACCGACGCCGCCCAGCGGCAGCGACGCGCCCGGGATGGCGTCGAGCAGGCGACGTGTGTACTCCTCCTGCGGGCTGGAGAAGATCGAGTCCACCGTGCCCTGCTCGACGATCCTGCCCTTCTCCATGACGCAGACGAGGTCGGCCGCCACGCGCACGACGGCGAGGTCGTGCGTGATGAACAGGTACGTCAGCCCGAGGTCGTTCTGCAGGTCAGACAGCAGGTGCAGGATCTGATCCTGCACGAGCACGTCGAGAGCCGAGACCGCCTCGTCGAGCACGACGATGTCGGGCTTGAGGGCCAGCGCGCGGGCGATCGCCACGCGCTGACGCTGGCCGCCCGACAACTCGTTCGGGTAGCGCTCGGCAAGCTCCCGCGGCAGCGACACCTGGTCGAGCAGCTCGAGCGAGCGCTTGTGCTGCTCGTCACGTGTGCCGATGCCGTGCACCTGCAGCGGCTCGCTGATGAGGTTGCCGATGCTGCGCAGCGGGTCGAGCGATCCGTACGGATCCTGGAACACCGGCTGCATGCGCCGGCGCAGGGCGAAGACCTCCGCGCGCGACATGGTGCTCGTCGCCTCGCCGTCGATGAGGATCTCACCGTCGGTCGGCTTCTCGAGCTGAAGCAGCATCTTCGCCACGGTCGACTTGCCCGATCCCGATTCACCCACCAGCGCGAGGGTCTTGCCCCGAGGGATCGAGAACGAGACGCCGTCCACGGCGAGGAACTTCTCGCTGCGCAGACCACCGCTGCGGATGGAGTACTGCTTGACGAGGTCGCGCACCTCGACCACGGCGGGTGCCGCGCTCACGGGCTCCTCCGCGCGGGTCGACACGGCGCCGATCCGCTTCGAGGCGAGGCTGGGTGCTGCGGCGACCAGTCGCTGCGTGTACGGGTGCTGCGGCCGCGAGAGGATCTCGTCGCTCGGGCCGGCCTCGACGATCTCGCCCTGGTTCATCACGATGATCCGGTCTGCCCGGTCACCTGCCAGCCCCAGGTCGTGCGTGATCAGCAGCACCGACGTGCCGCGTTCGCTGGTCAGGCTCGCCAGGTGATCGAGGATCACCCGCTGCACCGTCACGTCGAGCGCACTCGTCGGCTCGTCGGCGATCAGCAGCTGAGGGTCGGCGGCCAGGCCGATGCCGATCAGCGCGCGCTGTCGCATGCCGCCCGAGAACTGGTGCGGGAACTGGTGCATGCGGCGCGCCGCGTCGGCGAGACCCGCCTGCTGCAGCACCTCGACGGCGCGGTCGTGCACCTCGCGGCGCCCCTGCGCCAGGCCGTTCGCCCGCACGGCCTCCTTGACCTGGAAGCCGATCGACCACACGGGGTTGAGGTTCGACATCGGGTCCTGGGGGACGTAGCCGATCTCACGACCGCGGATGTGCTCGAGCTCGGCCCGCTTCGCGGTGGTGAGCTCGCGCCCGTCGAGCGTGATGCTGCCGCCGGTGACGTGTCCGGTGCCCGGGAGCAGGCCGATGATGGCCGCCGCGGTGGTGGACTTGCCCGATCCCGACTCGCCCACGATCGCCAGCGTCTCGCCGGCCATCATGTCGAAGCTCACGCCGTGCAGCACTTCGCGGATCTTCTTGCCGCTGCGGAATGCGACGCGCAGGTCGCGCACGCTGAGCAGAGGTTCGGTCATCGCTGAGCCCTCGCCTTCGGGTCGACGGCGTCGCGCAGCAGCTCGCCGAGCGTGACGAATGCCAGCACGGTGACGGTCAGGGCCAGCGACGGCCAGAACAGCGCCATCGGCGCGGTGCGGATGTTGGTCTGTGCCTGGCTGATGTCCAGGCCCCACGACATGGTGCCGCTCAGCCCGACGCCGAGGAACGACAGCGTGGCCTCGGCGACGATGGCGCCGGCGAGCGACAGCGTGGCGACGACGATGACCGGTGCCATGGCGTTGGGCAGCACGTGCACGAGCAGTGTCTTGAACTGCGACAGGCCGATCGACTCGGCGCCCATCACGAAGTCGGCCTGTTTCACCCGGAGCACCTCGGCGCGCATGATGCGCGCCGTGGATGCCCAGGCGAAGCCGCCGATCGCGAGCGCCAGCACGATCTCGTTGCGCTGCGGCAGCACCGACATCACCACGATCGCCGCGATGATGTAGGGGATCGTGAAGAAGATGTCGCCCACGCGCGAGAGCACGGAGTCGAGCCAGCCGCCGTAGAAGCCGGCCAGTGCGCCCATGATGATTCCGAGAACCGTGCTGATCACGGTCGCGAGGGCACCGACGATGAGCGAGGTGCGGGTACCCCAGATCACGCGCGAGTACACATCGCAGCCCTGGCGGGTGAAGCCGAGCGGATGCCCGGACTCGGGCCCCTTGTTGCTCTTGGTCAGCACGCAGCCGTCGGCCGGGGGCACGTTGGTGAACAGGCTCGGCGCGAGGGCGACGATGATCACCAGCAGCACGAACGCGGCCGAGATCCAGAACAGCGGGCGGCGGCGCAGGTCGCGCCACGCGTCAAGCCACAGGTTGCTGGGCTTGGCATCGATGCGCACGACATCGACGGGCACCGACATGGTGTCCGCGGGCGCGACATAGTGGCCGCGGTCGAGGTCAGGTCGAGACATAGCGGATCCTCGGGTCGAGCAGGCCGTAGATGAGATCCACGACGAGGTTGATGAGCACGTACACGACGACGAACACCGTCACGAACGACACGACCGTCGGGTTCTCACCGCGGATGATCGCCTGATAGAGGGTGTTGCCGACGCCGGGCACGTTGAAGATGCCCTCGGTCACCGTCGCACCCACCATGAGGACGCCGAACACGGTGCCGAGGTCGGTGACCATCGGGATGAGGGAGTTGCGCAGCACGTGCACGGGGATGACGCGGCTGCGCGACAGTCCCTTGCTGTACGCCGTGCGCACCCAGTCCTGACCGAGGGTCTCGATCGTGGACGCACGGGTGAGCCGCATGCTCGTGGCGTAGACGCTGAAGCCCAGCACGATGGCCGGCAGCCAGAGATCGCCCCAGTCGTTGCGCGCACCCACCGTGGGTCGGAACCAGCCGAGCTGCACGGCGAGGAAGTACTGCGCGAGGAAAGACAGCACGAAGATCGGCACGGCGATGAAGATCAGAGCCAGCACGAGCATCGAGTTGTCGAACAGGCCACCCTTGTCGAGGGCGGAGAACAGGCCGATGATGATCGCGAGCACGAACGCGATGGCGACCGCCATGACCGCGAGGCGCAGCGTGATCGGGAACGTGCGCGCCAGGATGTCGGAGACGGACTGTCCCGAGAAGCTCGTGCCGAAGTCCAGCCGGAAGATGCCGGCGATGTAGTAGCCGTACTGCACGAGGAACGGCTCATCGAGGTGGTACTCGGCGCGAAGCCGCTCGAGCACCGCCGGGTTCGGCTGCTTGTCGCCGAACAGTCCGGCGATCGGGTCGCCGGGCATGGCGAAGACCATGAAGTAGATCAGCAGGGTGGCTCCGAAGAACACGGGGATCGCCTGCAGGATTCGTCTGAGGATGTAAAAGGCCACCCTCGACCTCCCTTCGGGTACGGGGCGCGGATCACACGCCTCGAGGGCAAAGATAACGAGGCGGTGGTGCGAGCACCACCGCCTCGTTGCGAAGGGTTACTCCGCCTTCTTCTTCTCGATCTGCGAGAAGAGCGGAACGGAGTTCCAGCCGAACTTCACGTTGTCGACGTTCTCGCCGAAGCCGCCGACGACGTTCGAGTACCACAGCGGCATGGCGGGCAGGTCCTGGAGGAGGATCTCCTGGGCCTGCTGGTACAGCTTGTTCGCCGCCTTCGGGTCGGTCTCCGAGACGCCCTCCGACAGCAGCTTGTCGAACTCGGGGTTCGAGTAGTCACCGTCGTTGGAGCCCGCGTTGGTCGCGTACAGCGGTCCGAGGAAGTTGTACAGACCCGGGTAGTCGGCCTGCCATCCGGTGCGGAAGGCGGTCTCGATCGTGCGGTCGGTGACCTTGGTGCGCAGCTCCTTGAAGGTCGGGTAGGGAGCACCCGACGCGTCGATGCCGAGCGTGTTCTTGATCGAGTTCACGGTCGCGTCGACCCAGGCCTGGTGGCCGCCGTCGGCGTTGTACGCGATCTGGAACGTGCCGCTCCACGGGCTGATCTTGTCAGCCTCGGCCCACAGCTCCTTGGCCTTCTTCTCGTTGAACTCGAGGACCTCAGCGCCCTTGAGCTTGTCGCTCCACCCGTCGATGACCGGCGAGGTGAAGTCGCTGGCCGGGGTGCGGGTGCCCTGGAAGATCACGTCGGTGATCTCCTTGCGGTTGATCGCCATCGACAGAGCCTGACGACGCAGCTTGCCCTCTTCGCCGCCGAAGTGCGCGAGGCGCTCGGGGATGGTGAAGGACTGGAAGATGGCCGCCGGCTGGTTGACCGCACGGTCGCCCAGGTCGGACTCGTAGTTGCCGAAGGCCGAGTCCGGGATGGCGTCGAGGACGTCGAGCTCGTTGGCGAGCAGGTCGTTGTACGCGGCGTCCTGCGTGGCGTAGAAGACGATCTCGAGACCGCCGTTCATCGCCTTGTTCGGGCCGTCGTAGTCGGGGTTCTTGACGAGGTTGATGCCCACGTCGTGCTTCCAGGCGCCCTCGCCCTCGAGCTTGTACGGGCCGTTGCCGATCGGGTTCTCGCCGAAGGCATCCATGTCCTCGAACGCGACGTCGGGGAGCGGGTAGTAGGCCGAGTAGCCGAGACGCTGCGCGAAGTCGGCGGCCGGCTTGTTGAGCTTGATCGTGAAGGTGTGGTCGTCGACCTGCTTCAGACCGGTCAGCTCGGAGTCCTCGTCATAGCTGAAGCCCTCGATGTCCTCGAAGAAGTAGCTGGAGAGCTGCTCGTTCGACGCCAGCGCGCCGTAGTTCCACGCCTTGATGAAGTTGTCGGCGGTGACCTCTTCACCGTCGGTGAACTTCAGGCCCTTGCGCAGCTTGACGGTGAGGTTCTGCGGGTCGTCGACGGTGATGTCTTCGGCGACGTCGTTGAACACCTTGCCGTCGGCTTCGTAGCCGATGAGTCCGGCGAAGATCGCGTCGAGGATCTTGCCACCACCGGTCTCGTTGGTGTTGGTCGGGATCAGCGGGTTTTGAGGTTCAGAGCCGTTGACCTTGATGATCGCGGACGCATCGGCGCTCGAGGAGCCCTTGTCTGCGTCGGGCTTATCGCCGCTGCTTGCGCAGCCGGAGAGTGCCAGGGCACTCGCCGCGAGCAGCGCAATGCCCGCGAGGGTGATCTTGTTGTGCTTCACAGTGTCCTCCTGTGGACCGGGACAAGCACGCGCTCGACACCGAACGCGCTCAGGTTCGATCCTAGGTGCCGTCGGGGATGGCGCCAGCACGCCCGAAGAACTGTTATGCACCCTTAACCGAATCACCCCCGCCGCGATTGCGACGGGGGTGATCTCGAGAGGCTGATATCAGGCGAACGCCTCGATGGGCGGGCAGGCGCACACGAGGTTGCGGTCGCCGTAGGCCTGATCGATGCGCCGCACCGGCGGCCAGTACTTCGCAGCGACGAGCGCGCGCACCGGGTATGCGGCCACCTCGCGCGGGTAGGCGTGCTCCCACTCCCCCGCGATGAGCGATGCCGCGGTGTGCGGCGCGTTCACGAGCGGGTTGTCGTCGGCCGGCCAGGTGCCGGCGGCCACGGCATCCGCCTCCGTCTTGATCTGGATCATCGCCTCGATGAAGCGATCGACCTCGGCGAGATCCTCGGACTCGGTCGGCTCGACCATCAGCGTGCCCGCGACGGGGAACGACATCGTCGGCGCGTGGAATCCGTAGTCGATCAGGCGCTTCGCGACGTCGTCGACCGTGATGCCGGTCGCCTCCCGCAGCGGACGCAGGTCGAGGATGCACTCGTGCGCGACCCGGTCGTTCTTGCCGGTGTACAGCACCGGGTAGTGCTCGCGCAGACGGTGGGCGATGTAGTTCGCCGACAGCACCGCCGCCGCGGTGGCGCTGCGCAGGCCCTCGGCCCCCATCATCCGCACATACGCCCACGAGATCGGCAGGACGCCGGCCGACCCGTACGGCGCACCCGAGACCGGGCCGCCGTCGAACACGTAGCCGCCGGCGTGCTCGCTCTTCTGCGCCTGCGGGTGGCCGGGCAGGTAGGGCGCGAGGTGCGCCTTGGCCGCCACCGGGCCGATGCCTGGCCCGCCGCCGCCGTGCGGGATGGCGAAGGTCTTGTGCAGGTTGAGGTGCGACACGTCGCCGCCGAGGTCGCCGAAGCGCGCGTAGCCGAGCAGCGCGTTGAGGTTCGCGCCGTCGACGTACACCTGGCCGCCGGCCTCGTGCACCGCGGAGGTGATGTCGACCACCTGCTGCTCGTACACGCCGTGCGTCGACGGGTAGGTGATCATCAGCGCCGACAGCGCGTCGGAGTGCTGGGCGATCTTCGCGCGCAGGTCGTCGAGGTCGACGTTGCCGAACTCGTCGGTGCCCACGACCACGACCTTCATGCCGGCGAGCACCGCGGACGCGGCGTTGGTGCCGTGTGCCGAGCTCGGGATGAGGCACACGTCGCGGTGCGTGTCGCCGTTGGCGTGGTGGTATCCGCGGATCGCGAGGAGACCTGCCAGCTCACCCTGCGAGCCGGCGTTCGGCTGCAGGGAGACGGCGTCGTACCCGGTGACCTCGGCGAGCCACGCCTCGAGCTGGTCGATCATCGCGAGCGACCCCTCGACGTCCTCCGCCGGGGCGAAGGGGTGCAGCTGGGCGAACTCCGGCCACGTGATGGCCGCCATCTCGGTCGCCGCGTTGAGCTTCATCGTGCACGAGCCGAGCGGGATCATGCCGCGGTCGAGCGCGTAGTCGCGGTCGGCGAGCTGCTTGAGATAGCGCATCATGGCCGTCTCGGAGCGGTGCGAGTGGAACACCGGATGCGTGAGGTACTCGTCGTCGCGCAGCAGCGCCTCGGGCAGCGCGTTCTCGCCTGCCATGAAGCCGAAGACGCGCTCCTCCTTGCCGCCGAAGAGCACCGCGACGCGGTGCAGGTCGGTGAACGTGGTGGTCTCGTCGACCGAGATGCCGACGGTGTCGGCATCCACCCCGCGCAGCAGGATGCCCTGGGCGTGCGCCTTCGTGACGACGGCCTCGGCAGCGCCGGGGACCCGCACGGTGATCGTGTCGAAGAACGCGTCATGCACGATCTCGGCGCCGGCTTCGACGAGCCAGTCGCGCAGCACGGTCGCCTTGCCGGCGACCTCGGCTGCGATCGCACGCAGACCGTCGGGCCCGTGATAAACCGCGTACATCGAGGCCATCACGGCCAGGAGCACCTGCGCGGTGCAGATGTTCGACGTGGCCTTCTCGCGGCGGATGTGCTGCTCGCGCGTCTGCAGCGAGAGGCGGTAGGCCGGGTAGCCGGACGCGTCGACCGAGACGCCGACGAGGCGGCCGGGCAGCTGGCGTTCGAGGCCGGCACGCACCGCCATGTAGCCGGCGTGCGGTCCGCCGAATCCCATCGGCACACCGAAGCGCTGGGTGGTGCCCACGCCGACGTCGGCGCCGAGCGAGCCGGGCGAGCGCAGCAGCGTGAGGGCGAGCAGGTCGGCAGCCGCCACGACGATGCCCTTCGCCAGGTGCGCGGCGTCGATCACGGCGCTCGGGTCCCACACTCGACCCGAGGCACCCGGGTACTGCACGAGCAGGCCGAACAGCTCATCGGGAAGCTGCTCGCCGCCGGCGAGGTCGCGCTCGACGAGCTCGATGCCGACGGCATCCGCCCGGGTGCCCAGCAGCGCCTTGGTCTGCGGAAGCGCGTCGGCGTCGACGACGAACACGTTCGACTTCGACTTCGAGGCGCGTCGTGCCAGCAGCATGCCCTCCGCGACGGCGGTCGACTCGTCGAGCATCGACGCGTTGGCGGTCGAGAGCCCGGTGAGGTCGGCGACCATCGTCTGGAAGTTGATCAGCGCCTCCAGGCGCCCCTGCGAGATCTCGGGCTGGTACGGCGTGTAGGCCGTGTACCAGGACGGGTTCTCGAGCACGTTGCGCTGGATGACCGACGGCGTGAGCGTGCCGTAGTAGCCCAGGCCGATCATCGGACGGTTCACGGTGTTGCGGCTCGCGAGGGCGCGCAGCTCGGCGAGAGCCTCGGCCTCGCTGGCCGCAGCCGGGATGATGCTCTGCTGGGTCCCTGCGCCCTCCTGGGTCCCAGAGCCCACCTGGGTCCCTGAGCCTGCCGAAGGGCCGGTGAAGATGGATGCAGGCACGGCCTGGCGCATGAGCGTCTCGATCGGCTCGTCGACACCCGGATCGAGCGGAGTGGAGGGGTCGATGCCGAGGGTGCGGAGCATGTGCTGCTGCGCCTCCGCGGTGACCCCGATGTGGCGATCGGCGAATGAGGTCACTCTCACGCCTCCGTGTGCGCCACGTAGGCGTCGCGGTCGAGCAGACCGTCGAGGGCGCCCTCGGCGACCTCGACCTTGATCAGCCACGCGTCACCGAAGGGCGCGGAGTTCAGCAGCGCGGGGTCGTCGACGACGGCGTCGTTGATCTCGACGACCGTGCCGGTGACGGGCGCGTAGAGCTCGGAGACCGACTTGGTCGACTCCGCCTCGCCGAACACGTCGCCGCGGGTCAGCTCGGCGCCGACCTCGGGCAGCTCGACGAACACGATGTCGCCGAGCGCGTCAGCGGCGAAGTCGGTGATCCCGATCGTCGCCGTGGCGCCGTCGAGGGCGACCCACTCGTGCTCTTCGCTGTACTTGAGGGTGGTGAGATCGGTCATTTCTTCCTCCGGTAGAAAGGCAGGGCGGTGCGGCTGGCGGGGATCTTCGTCCCCCGGACATCGAGGAACAGGTCGGTTCCGTCTTCGGCGTACGACGGGTCGACGAAGGCCATCGCGATCGGGTGGCCGAGTGTGGGGCTGAGGGCGCCGCTGGTGATCTCGCCGACGACGGTGCCGTCGTCGAGCACGACGGGGTATCCCGCCCGTCCGGCGCGACGTCCCTCGGCCGTCAGGCCGATCAGGGTGCGACCGGCCTGCGCGCCGGCTCCCGCAGCGCCGGCGGCGAGGGCGTCCTTGCCGACGAAGCGCTCCTTGTCGGCGACGACCACGCGACCGAGGCCGGCCTGAGCCGGCACGGTCTCGCGGGTCAGCTCGTGACCGTAGAGCGGCATCCCCGCCTCGAGGCGCAGCGTGTCGCGGGCCGCGAGACCGGCGGGCACGAGACCGTGGTCGGCGCCGGCGGCGAGCACGGCATCCCACAGGGCGGCGGCGTCGCCGGCATCCACCAGCAGCTCGAAGCCGTCCTCGCCGGTGTAGCCGGTGCGCGCGAGCAGCAGCGGCTTGCCGGCGAAGGTCGCGCTCGCCCACGAGTAGTACTTCTGCTCGTCCCACGGCACGCTGAGCTCGTCGATGCCGTCGATCGCGGCGACGATCTCCGCGGACTTGGGTCCCTGCACGGCGATGAGACCGTAGTCGTCCGAGACGTCCTCGAGGGCGACGTCGCCGTCGACCTGGCCGACGCGGGCGACGAGTGCCTCGCGCACGGCATCCCGATTGCCGGCGTTGGAGATGATCAGGAAGTCGTCGTCCTGCAGGCGATAGACGATGACGTCGTCGATGATGCCGCCGTCCTCGCCGAGCAGCAGCGAGTACTTCGCCTTGCCGACGCTCATGGCCGACAGCCGTCCGGCGAGGGCGTAGTCGAGATAGGCGGCGGCAGCGGCGCCTCGCACCGTGAACTCGGCCATGTGCGAGATGTCGAACACACCGGCGGCCTCGCGCACCGCACGGTGCTCGGCGAGGTCGGACGTGTAGCGGACGGGCATCTGCCAGCCGCCGAAGTCGGTGAAGGAGGCGCCGAGCGCCTCATGGCGTTCGCGCAGCGGGGTGTAGCGGGGTTCGGTCATGGAGTTCTCCCGGTCAGGATCGGGCAGGACGACGTCGTCGGCATCCGTGGAACTCCCCCTCTGTCATCGGGCCTGAGAGCTTCACCTCCGCGACCGGCTGGAAGAGCAGGTCGCGAGGCTTTCACCGTCGGCGGATGCGTGAGCATCGCTTTTCAGAGCGGCCGGACCTGGGCGGTATGGGTACCTGAGAGATTGGCGGGGAGGCTTGCTCCTTCGGTGCCCGATCGCGTTCATCGGGCTCTCCCGCACGGGTCATGCGGCCTGTGTTCGATTAGGCCTCCCAGCATACCGTCTAGGCTCGTCGATGTGAGTGGCACGACCGGCGACAGGGACACGATCGGCGTCGCCGTGTCGACGGTGATCTTCTCGCTGCGCAGCGCCGACGAGGGCGAGCGGCTCATGCTGCCGCTCGTGCGCCGCACGCGCGAGCCGCATCTCGGCTGGTGGGCGCTGCCGGGAGGCTGGCTGGATCCGGCGGAGGATCTGGATGCCGCGGCATCCCGCACCCTCGCCGAGACCACCGCCCTGCAGCCGAGCTACCTCGAGCAGCTGTACACCTTCGGCGACGTGGCGCGCTCCCCCTCGCGGACCATCTCGATCGTGTACTGGGCGCTGCTGCGCTCCGACCTCGTCGACGCGCAGCGTGCGCAGGCGGGGGCACCCGAGAACGTCGAGTGGTTCGATGTCGACGCGCTGCCGACGCTCGCCTTCGACCACAACCGCATCGCCGAGTACGCGCTGTGGCGGCTGCGCAACAAGGTCGCCTACAGCCGCATCGCCGCAGGCCTGCTGCCCGACGAGTTCACGCTCACCGAGCTGCGCGAGGTGTACGAGGCCGTGCTCGGCCAGCGGCTCGATCCGTCGAACTTCCGCCGCCTGCTCGAGGGGTCGGACGAGCTCGTGCCCACCGAGTCGTTCCGCACCGGCAAGCACCGGCCCGCGCGCCTGTACCGCTACGTCGCGCACGCCTGACCACGGCCGCGCGAGCGACGCGCCGACATCCGATTGCACTTCAGGTCGGATCGACCTAATCTGATCGCGGACAGTAAATGTCATAGCGACCAGAAGGCGATCCCGCATGTCTCCCCTCCGCACCATCGACCCGTCCGTCGACCACGCCCTGCAGGCGATCGTCACCGGCGCCTCGCTCGATCCGACGTGCAGCACCGATCTCGCCGCCGGCCCGTGGGACTTCGACTCCCGGCCCGGGTACGGCCCGGGATCCTCGATGGGCGACGTCATCCCGGTCGGAGCCCCGCGCCAGGGCGAGCTGCCCGCCGCCTACCGGGAGGCCGGCGAGGACGAGCTCGAGGCGCGCATCCGCGCGGCCAAACAGGCCCTCGGCGATCGCGTCGTCGTGCTCGGCCACTTCTACCAGCGTGAGGAGGTCGTGCGGCACGCCGACTACGTGGGCGACTCGTTTCAGCTCGCGAACGCCGCTCTCGAGCATCCGGATGCCGAGGCGATCGTCTTCTGCGGCGTGCACTTCATGGCCGAGACCGCCGACCTGCTCTCCGGCCCCGACCAGTCGGTGATCCTGCCGAACCTCGCCGCCGGGTGCTCGATGGCCGACATGGCCGACATCGATCAGGTCGAGGATTGCTGGGAGCAGCTCGCCGACGTGCTCGGGCCGCTCGATCAGCCGGATGCCGATGGGCTGCTGCCCGTGATCCCGGTGACGTACATGAACTCCTCCGCGGCCATCAAGGGCTTCGTCGGCCGGCACGGCGGGATCGTGTGCACGTCGTCGAACGCCGCGACGGTGCTGGAGTGGGCGTTCGCCCGCGGCCGTCGCGTGCTCTTCTTCCCCGATCAGCACCTCGGACGCAACACCGCCAAGGCGATGGGGGTGCCGCTCGCCCGCATGCCGATGTGGAATCCGCGCCGACCGCTCGGCGGGTCCGATGCCGACGAGCTGCGCGACGGCCGGGTGATCCTCTGGCACGGCTTCTGCTCGGTGCATCGCCGGTTCACCGTCGACCAGATCGAGCAGGCGCGCGCCGAGCACCCCGGTGTACGGGTCATCGTGCACCCGGAATGCCCGGTCGAGGTCGTCGACGCCGCGGATGAGGCGGGCTCGACCGACTACATCCGCAGGGCGATCGCCGCAGCCGCGGAGCCCACGACTTTCGCGATCGGCACCGAGATCAACCTCGTCCGACGCCTGGCCGCGCAGCATCCGCAGCACGAGATCTTCTGCCTCGATCCGGTCGTGTGCCCGTGCTCGACCATGTACCGCATCCACCCCGGCTACCTCGCCTGGGTGCTGGAAGAGCTCGTCGCCGGCCGCGTGCAGAACCGCATCCGCGTCGCTGACGACGTCGCGCGGCCCGCCAGGGTCGCGCTCGAGCGCATGCTGGCGGCGCGACCCCGATGAACGTGATCGTCGTCGGCGGCGGCATCGCGGGACTCACGACCGCGTTGCGGGCCGACGCGCTCGGTCACCGGGTGAGCCTGCTCGTCAAGGGCACGCTCGGCGACGGCTGCACCCCGCACGCACAGGGCGGTATCGCCGGCGCGTACGGGGCGGGCGACTCCCCCGCGCTGCACGCTCTCGACACGCTGCAGGCCGGCGACGGTCACGGCGACGCTCTCGCCATCACCGCGCTGGTCGACGGGGCGCAGGCCGCGATCGCGGGGCTGATCGACGTCGGTGTCGCCTTCGACCGTGCCCCCGACGGCGGCATCGCCCGCGGACTCGAAGCCGCGCACAGCCGGCCGCGCATCGCGCACGCCGGTGGCGACGCGACCGGGGCCGCCATCTCGGCGGCGCTGGTCGGACGGTTGCGGGCGTCATCGGTGCAGGTGCGCGAGCGGGTTGCGGTCACAGACCTGCTGACCGGCGGGGGCCGGGTGATCGGCATCCGCTCGATCGACGGCACGGAACTCGAGGCGGATGCCGTCGTGCTCGCCACCGGCGGTGCCGGCCAGCTGTACGCCCACACGACCAACCCCGGCGGCACCACCGGCGACGGCGTCGCCCTGGCGCTGCGCGCGGGTGCAGCGGTGTCAGACCTGGAGTTCGTGCAGTTCCACCCGACGGTGCTGGCGGGAGAGCAGCCCTTCCTCATCTCGGAGGCGGTGCGCGGTGCGGGTGCGGTGCTGCGGGATGCCGCCGGACGCCGGTTCATGCTCGACGAGCATCCGGATGCCGAGCTCGCCCCGCGCGACGTGGTCGCCAGGGCGGTGGCGCGGCGGGCCGCCGAGCAGGGCGCACCCGTGGTGCTGGATGCCACGGCACTCGGTGCGGCCGTGCTCGCCGACCGCTTTCCCACGATCGACACAGAGCTGCGCGGTCGCGGGATCGACTGGTCGCGGCATCCCGTGCCGGTGACGCCGGCAGCGCACTACCTGATGGGCGGCATCGCGACCGACGTCGACGGACGCGCCTCTCTGCCCGGGCTGTGGGCGGTGGGCGAGACGGCACGCACGGGGGTGCACGGTGCGAACCGGCTGGCGTCGAACTCGCTGCTCGAGGGTGCGGTGTTCGGCGCCCGCGCGGCCGACTCGCTCGCCCGCACCGCACGCCCGACATGGGCCCCTGAGCCTGCCGAAGGGCCGGCCGAGACCCAGGACGCCGCCCACCGTCGCGACGAGTCGGTAGGCTCGCCGGCCCGTCCGCCGTTCTCGCGAGCCGCACTGCAGCGGCTGATGTGGGACCAGGTGGGGCTGATCCGCACCCGGCCGGGGATGCGGGATGCCCTCGCCCAGCTGCACGCCTGGTCGGAACCGACACCGACGTCACCGGCTGCGCACGAGGACGCGAACCTGCTCATCGTGGCGCGCGCGGTGGCATCCGCAGCTCTCGCCCGCACCGACTCGCTTGGCGCGCACTCCCTGCTACCGCCCGTCCTGCCCTCGCCCGCCCTGATCGGAGCCGCATGATCACGCCTGCCACCCTGCGACGCACGGTGTCCGCCGCCCTCGAAGAAGACGCACCGTGGGGCGATCTGACCAGCACCGCCCTGCTGCCTGCGTCGGCGCACGCGAGCGCCGATCTCGTCGCCCGCGAGCCGGGGGTGTTCAGCGGCGGCGAGGTGTTCGCCGCGGCCTTCACCCTCACCGACCCGGGCGTGCAGGTCGACATGCACGTCGCCGACGGCGACCGCTTCGAGACCGGCGACGCTCTCGCGTCGGTCAGCGGACCCGCGCGCAGCCTGCTGACCGCCGAGCGCGTCGCGCTGAACTTCACGCAGCGGATGAGCGGCACCGCGACCCTCACCGCCGCCTACGTCGACGCGGTCGCCGGGACGGGCGTGCGCATCGCCGACACGCGCAAGACGACACCCGGGCTGCGTGAGTTCGAACGGCACGCGGTCGTCTCGGGCGGCGGAAGCAATCACCGCCGCTCGCTGTCCGACGCCGTGATGGCGAAGGACAACCACCTCGCCGTGCTCCGCCAGGGCGGCCAGGATCTCGGCGCCGCGCTGCGCGAGGCGCTCGGTCGCCTGCCGCACACCACGCACGTGGTCGTGGAGGTCGACCGGCTCGATCAGATCCCCGCCGTGCTCGACGGCGGCGCCCACACGGTGCTGCTCGACAACTTCACCCTCGCCGATCTGCGCGCCGGCGTCGCCCTGATCGCCGGCCGGGCCGTCGCCGAGGCGTCGGGTGGCGTGGCTCTCGACACAGTGCGCTCCATCGCCGAGACCGGTGTGCAGGTGATCTCGGTGGGCGCGCTCACGCACTCGGCCCGAGCCCTCGACCTCGGGCTCGATCTGCGGATCGACTGACGTGCTCTATCTCGATCACGCCGCCACCTCGCCCGTGCGGCCCGAGGTGCTCGAAGCGATGCATCCGTTTCTCACCGGCGTGTACGGCAACCCGTCGAGTCACCACACGGTCGGCGAGGCGGCCTCCGAGGCACTGGTGTGGGCCCGGGGGCGCGTGGCGACGGCGCTGGGCATGCGGGCGTCGGAGGTGATCTTCACCTCGGGAGGCACCGAGGCGAACAACCTCGCGGTGAAGGGCATCGTGCTCGGTGCACCGCGGGAGGGTGCGTGGCGGCGCGGGCTGATCAGCACCCCGATCGAGCACGAGTCGATCCTGGGCTCCGCCGAGTATCTGCACCGCCTGCACGATGTCGAGGTCACGCTGCTGCCGGTCGACGGCCACGGTGCGCTCTCGGTCGACGACCTGCGCACCGCGCTGAAGCACACCGACGCGGCTCTGGTGAGCGTCGGTCACGCGAACAACGAGATCGGCACCGTGCAGGACATCACCGGGCTGATCGCGGTCGCGCGTGAGCACGGGGTGCCCGTTCATGTCGACGCGGTGCAGTCGGCCGGATGGCTCGACCTGCGCGCGCTCGGGGCCGATGCGGTCTCCATCGCGGGTCACAAGCTCGGCACGCCGAAGGGCATCGGTGCGCTCGGTGTGCGCTCACGCGTGCCCCTGGAGCCGCTGCTGCACGGCGGCGGGCAGGAGCGCGGGCGTCGCAGCGGAACCGAGAACGTGGCCGGAGCCGTCGGCCTCGCCGCCGCCCTCGACCTCGCCGAGGCCGAGCGGGCGCAGAACGCCTCCGCGGTGGCCACGCAGACCGCGGCCTTCATCGCCGCGGTGCGGGATGCCGTGCCACGGGCCACTCTGACCGGCTCCGCCGACCGCCGGCTGCCGAACCTTGCGAGCTTCACCTTCGCCGGCACCAGCGGTGAGGCCGTGCTGCTGGAGCTGGAGCGTCGCGGCGTCGTCTCGTCGAGCGGGTCGGCCTGCGCCGCCGGCAGCGACGAGCCCTCACACGTGCTGCTGGCGATCGGCATCCCGGCCGAGGTCGCGCAGACCTCGGTGCGCTTCACATTCGGGCGCACTCCGCTGCCCGAGGGCTCGGCTCACCAGCTCGCGACGCTCGTCGCCGACGCCGTCGCCGCGGTGTGCCGGTGATCCGACCGCGCGGTGCCGCGACTCACCGCGGAACGCCCGCGCTCATGACGGCGAGCGCCCGGCATCCCACCAGTCGAGAACGCGGGTGCCGATCAGCGTGAGCCATTTCGACGGCTCGCCCGGAGGCGCGTCGATCTCGACCCACACCGCTCCCCCGTGGGCATCGCCCTGCAGCCAGGTGCCGTCGGGTCGACGCGCGGCGCGCACCGCGGCGATCGCATCCGCCATCCGCGGATCCGGCGCCGTGCCCTCCAGCAGGGATGCCTGCCGGAAGTGATCCAGCGCCGCCAGCGCACTGAACCGCCATCGACTGGGCGCGATGAGATCCGTCACCCAGGGGCCGACGATCTCGCCGGTCGACAGACGCCGTATGAGGCGCCGTTCGAGCAGGTACTCCTCGCCTCCGATGCGCGCGTGTCGCAGCGACCGATCGCCGGTGATGCGCTCGTAGGCGAGCATCTCGACGACCGCGTTGAGCGTCGAGTGGAACGACGACCGCGTCGACCGGCCCTCCTCCGCTTCGCAGTTCCAGCCGCCGTCGGCGAGCCGGTGCTGCGGAAACCACGCTGCGATGCCCGACACGTCCGCTCCGAGCCACGCCCCGGTGGCGAGGGTGAACCCGTTGATGCAGACGTCGATCTCCCCGCCCCAGTAGGGCAGGTCGTCGTACTCCCAGCGACTGCTCGCGGCGATCTTCTCCGCGGTGCCTGCCAGGGGCGCGGCATCCATGCCGAGATCGCGCAGATCCTTCAGCGCCCAGGTCGTCGCGATCCACGGCTGCTGACCCGGCTGCCGCTCGATCACTCCTTCGCCCGAGAAGTGCGCTGCCGGAAAGTACGCTCCGCCCGCCCACTGGCCGTCGGCGTCCTGCCTGGCGAGGATCGCCGCACCGAAGCCCTCTGTCGCGATGCGCGCCCGGGTCGCCTGCCACACCTCCTCCGGCTCACCGAGCAGGTCGCGCTGCACCTGCCAGCGCACTGCCGGGTCGGAGTCGAGCAGCCAGTCGACGGTGGCCTTCGGCAGCGAAGTCATGCGCGGCAGGCTACGCCTCCCCGGCGACATCCGGCACTGTCGCGTGAACCGTAGACTCGGCGTCGTGACCCCGCTCGTGACGATGATCGTGCCAGGACGCGACGTCGCCGCCTTCGCCCCCGCCGCGCTCGCCTCGCTGCAGGCGCAGAGCGAGACCCGCTGGCACGCCCTGCTGGTCGACGACGGCTCGCACGACGACACGGGTGCCGTGTTCGCCGCTGCCGCCGCCCGCGACGCTCGTTTCCGGGTGCTCCGGCACGACGAGTCCCGAGGGCTCGGCGCCGCCCGCAACGTCGCTCTCGACCTCGTCGACACGCCGTTCGTCGGCTTCCTCGACGCCGACGACGAGCTGGCGCCGCGCGCGATCGAGACCTGGCTCGCCACGCTCGACGAATCCGGAAGCGACTTCGTGGCCGCCGCGTACGTGCGCTCCCGGCTCGTCGACGGCGGGTACCGTCCCGGCCGCGTGCAGCCGTGGGTCGCGGCCGCGACCTCGCCCCGCAGTCTCGGCACGACGCTCGCCGAGCGTCCCGACGCTTCGGGCAACATCGTCGCGTGGTCGAAGCTCAGCCGTGCTGGCCTCTGGGAGCGGCTGCGCTTTCCCGAGAACGTCGCCTACGAGGATCAGGTCGTCGCGCAGCGGATGTACACCGAGGCCCGCGCGTTCGACGTCATCCCCGACGTGGCGGTGCACTGGCGAGTGCGCGGCGACGGCTCGTCGATCACGCAGGGCAAGGGCCGGCTCCCCGTGCTGCACGACTACCTCGCCGCTCTTCTCGGCGGCATCGACGTGCTCACCGCGGCAGGTCAGAGCGGTGCGGTGCGCTCGCGCATCGCGCTGATCCTCTCGATGGACCTGCCGTCGCTGCGCACGATCGCGGCCGAGCATCCGGATCCCGCCTACCGGGCCGCGGTCGACGCGTTCGAGGCGGCACTGCGCGCACTGCCCGAGTACGACGACGTCGAGCTCGATGCGACGCTGACAGAGGCGCTGGCATGGTGAACGTCGACGCGCTCTTCTCCCTGCGCGGGCTCACCGCGGTCGTCACCGGCGGGTCGTCGCGCTAGATCGCCGGACAGTCCCTCTTCGTCGACGGCAGCCTGTCGGTGCACTGAGAAGCGTCGGTGGCGGTCAGCGGCCGGAACCGTCGACGATGCGCGCCGACGCCATCTGCTGCGCTGCCAGCGTCGAATAGAGCCCGCCGCTGGCGAGCAGCTGCGCGTGCGTACCCGATTCGACGATGCGGCCGGCCTCGACGACGTGGATCACGTCGGCGTCGATCACGGTCGACAGGCGGTGCGCGATCGACAGCGTCGTGCGACCCTGCGCGGCGGCATCCAGCGCCTCCTGCACGACCCGCTCCGAGACGGTGTCGAGAGCCGAGGTCGCCTCGTCGAGCAGCAGCACCGGCGGGTCCTTCAGCAGCACGCGTGCGATGGCGATGCGCTGCTTCTCGCCACCCGACAGCCGGTAGCCGCGCTCCCCCACGACGGTGTCGTATCCCTGGTCGAACGACGTGATCACGTGGTGGATGTTCGCCGCGCGGCACGCGCGCTCGAGTTCGTCGTCGGTGGCATCCGGCTTCGCATAACGCAGGTTCTCGCGAATCGTCGCGTGGAACAGGTACGTCTCCTGCGAGACGATACCGATCCGGTCGATGATCGACTCCTGGGTCAGCGTCTTCACGTCCGCCCCCGAGAACGCGACCGTGCCGCCCGACGCCTCGTACAGGCGAGGGGCGAGATACAGGATGGTGGTCTTGCCGGCACCCGACGGCCCGACGAAGGCGACGTGCGTGCCCGGCTCGGCGACGAACGAGACGCCGTCCAGAGTCGGGCGCGCCTCGGCCGGGGCGTCCGGATAACGGAACACGACGTCCGTGAACTCGACGCGCCCGCTCGGCCCCGGCGCATCGGCGACGTCGATCGCGCCGGGCGCATCCTGGATCTGCGGCACCATGTCGAGGTACTCGAAGATGCGCGCGAACAGCGCCGCCGAGGTCTGCAGGTCGAGCGCCACACGCATCAGACCCATCAGCGGCATCAGCAGCCGCGCCTGCACGGTCGTGAATGCGACGATCGCCCCGGCGGTGATCTCGGTGGCGCCTCCCACGAGGAAGAAGCCGGCGACGAGGTAGACGATCGCCGGCACGCTGGCCATGATCACCTGAACGACCGCGAAGAATCCCTGACCGCTCATCGCCCGGCGCACCTGCAGCCGCACCTGGTTGCGGTTCTCGGCCTGATAGCGCACCGACTCGGTGCGCTGGCGGTTGAACGACTTCGACAGCAGGATGCCCGAGACGCTCAGCGTCTCCTGCGTGATGCTGCTCAGCTCCGACAGCGACTCCTGCGTCTCGCCGGCGATGCGCGCGCGCACCTGCCCGACCCGGCGCTGCACGAGCACGAGGATCGGCATGAGGATCACGGCGATGAGCGTGAGGCGCCAGTCGATCAGCACCATCGCGACGAGCGACGCGATCACCGTCACGGTGTTGCCCAGCACGCTCGTCACGGTGTTGGTGAGCACACCCGACACCCCGCCGACGTCGTTCTGCAGCCGAGACTGGATCACTCCGGTCTTCGTGCGCGTGAAGAATCCGAGCTCCATGGCCTGCAGGTGCTCGAACAGTCGCACCCGCAGGTCGCCGGTGACCTCGTTGCCGACCGTGGATGTGAGCCAGGTCTGCGTCACGCCCAGCACGGCCGACAGCAGGAACAGCCCGATCGTGATGCTCACCAGCGTGGTGAGCAGCGGGATGCGCGGCCCGCCGCCCTCGAGGGGGAACAGCGCGTCGTCGAAGATGCGCTGCACGAGCAGCGGGGGGATGACGGCGACGCCTGCCCCGACGATCACCAGCAGCGCGGTGAGGGCGAGACGCCCGCGATACGGGGTGAACAGCGCGACGACGCGGCGACCGAGACCGGGCACGGTGGGTGCCGCCGCGTTCATGCGCCGCTGCGCGGCCTCGTCCACGCCGCGGAAGACCGCGCCGCGTCCTCCGCCGCCCATGCTCATCTCTTCAGGCTAGTCCGCGCAAGGCGGGGGCATACCGCTGGACTCGCAGGGGTTATGATGGACGGTTGTTCTTCTCGACCGGCGTCGGCCGGCCGTGTTCTGCTCCATAGTCGGAGCACTTTCGCCGTTCCCATCCCCTCGAGGAGAGCCATGCCCACCGTCCACACCGGGTCCACTCCTGTCGTGCGTCCTTCTGCCGGCCTCATCCCCGCGAAGGACATGGCCGTGATCTGGGTGCTGCTCGCCGCCGCCTTCGTCGCGATCCTCAACGAGACGACGATGGGCATCGCGATCCCGCACCTGATCACCGATCTCGGCATCACCCCCATCGCGGCCCAATGGGTCACCAGCGCGTTCATGCTGACCATGGCCGTCGTGATCCCGATCACCGGGTTCCTGCTGCGTCGCTTCACGACGAGGCAGATGTTCCTCGGAGCGATCACGCTGTTCTCGACGGGAACGCTGATCGCCGCGCTCGCGCCGGGGTTCGTCGTGCTGCTCGTCGCGCGCGTCGTGCAGGCATCGGGAACGGCCATCATGATGCCGCTGCTGATGACGACCATCATGAACCTGGTACCCGCGTCGTCGCGTGGCCGGATGATGGGCCGGGTGAGCATCGTGATCTCGCTCGCTCCGGCGATCGGACCCACGATGTCGGGCTTCCTGCTCGACCACTTCGGATGGCGGGCCATCTTCGTGGTCGTGCTGCCGATCGCCCTGATCGCGATGTTCATCGGGTGGCGCTGGCTGACGAACGTCGGCGAGACCGTCTACGCCCCGATCGACCTGCTCTCGGTGGTGCTGTCGGCATTCGGTTTCGGCGGGCTCGTGTTCGGCCTGAGCCAGATCGGCGGACTCGGCAACGGCGCCAGCTGGGCGCCGATGGCGATCGCCCTCGCGATCGGCGTGGTCGGACTGGCGCTGTTCCTCTGGCGTCAGGTGCTGCTGCAGCGCGACGATGACGCACTGCTCGACCTGCGCGTGTTCATCTCGCGTGATTTCTCGCTGTCGATGATCCAGATGTTCCTGCTGTCGCTCGCGTTCTTCGGCAGCATCACCATCATCCCGCTGTTCCTGCAGGATGCCCTGCAGCTGAAGGCACTCGAGGCCGGACTCGTCGTGCTGCCCGGCGCCCTGGCCATGGGCCTGCTGGGCCCGGTGATCGGTCGCATCTACGACAGCCACGGCACCCGCATCCTGCTCATCCCCGGGTCGATCCTCGCGGCGTCGATGCTGTGGCTGTTCACGACCGTGACCGTCGGCACCCCGATCTGGCTCGTGCTCGGTGCCCAGACGCTGCTGTCGGTCGGCCTCGCCCTGTCGTTCACCCCGCTGTTCACGGCATCCCTCGCGTCGCTCAAGCCGAAGTTCTACTCCTACGGCAGCGCGGTCATCGGCACCGTCCAGCAGGTCGCGGGAGCAGCGGGGATCGCCGTGATGATGGCCGTCTTCACCGCCATCGTCAACGCCGGCGGCGGCACCGAGGTGCCCGGAGCCGTGGCGGCGGGCACGCGCGCGGCGCTCACCATCGGCGCCGTCATCGCGACGGTCACGATCGTCGGCGCATTCCTGATCCACAAGCCCGACGACGAGGGCGACGGCGCACCCGCACACGGCGCTCACTGACGCTCTTCCGCCGGGGCGGGCGGCGGAGTACCGTCCGCTTCATGATCATCACCACCCCGGCGCCGGAGGGCGCCAGCGGCGCCGTCGCGCAGATGTACGGCGACGACCTCGCCGACGACGGCTTCGTGCATTCCTACACCGCCGCGATGGCGGTGAACCCCGAGGCGCACGAGGCGTTCGTCGCCCTGGTCAGAACCGTGGTCCCCTCGATCGGCGTCCGGATCTACGAGGCCGCCACGCTCGGCGCCGCCCGCGCCATCGGGTCGGCGCACTGCCTGCTCGCGCATGGACGCAAGGCACTGTCCGCGGGCGTCGTCGATGAGGCGGGCCTGCGGTCTTTCGCCGACGACGACGATTCGGCGTTCACCGACGCCGAGCGTGCTGTGATCCGGTACGCCGCGCGGCTGTCGTCGTCACCCCAGGAGATGACGGATGCCGACGCCGAAGCGCTGCGCGCGCACGGCTTCTCCGACCGGCAGATCGTCGACATCACGCTCGCTGCGGGGCTGCGCAATCACTTCAGCCGTTCGCTGATGGCGCTGGCCGTGCCGCTCGATGACGATCCCCTCCTCGTTCCCGAGCTCGCCGCCGCGCTGCGTCATCGCGCGCGACGTCGCGACGAGTAGACGGTTCAGTCCGCGTCGGCTCCGGATGCCCGGGCATCCCCCGCGTCGATGCTCGTCGACTGCGCGGGCGGCAGGGCGCAATGCCCGTCGGCGCACACGCCGGCAGCATCCGCGCCGATCAGTCGAAGTCCCGGTGGTGCGGTGAGGATGCGCGACGGGATCTCGGACGCCTGGTTCTCGGGCATCCCTCGATGCTACGCCACCGCACATCCACAGGCTCGAGCGAGGCAGATCACGCCGGCGCAACCCTCTCGTTCCGCCTCGGGGCGGGCGTGTAGCGTCGGATCTCATGAACGATCCGCAGGCCGACGCCCAGCACGACGGGCGTGACGAGACCGCCGCCGAGCGTGCCGACCGCAACTGGGAGGAGCTCATGCAGGAGCTGCGCGTCATGCAGACGGGCACGCAGATCCTCACCGGCTTCCTGCTGGCCGTCGCCTTCCAGCCGCTGTTCCGAGATCTGACCGACCCGCAGCGCCTTCTCTACATCGTGCTGGTGCTGCTCGCCGCGACGGCGACCATCCTGGCCCTCACGCCGGTCGGGATGCATCGCGTGCTCTTCGCGAAGGGCCGCAAGGCCGAGCTCGTGCACGCGTCGCATCGGATCGTGAAGGCCAACATGGTCGTGATCGCGGCGCTCACGGTCGGCATCACCGTGCTGATCATCGACTTCACGTTCAACCACGTCTTCGCCTTCATCGCGGGCGGGGTCGGTCTCGTCGTCATCCTGCTGCTGTGGCTCGGGCTGCCCCTGCTGCTGGGCCGCGATCGCTGAACGCCCGCCGTCCGTGCCACTGGCACCTTCGTGTGAAACCCCTCAGAGTCCCTCGCTGAGCTTGAACCGAGCGGACGGGTGCGGAATCGTGGCACGCACATCGCGCCGAACGGTGCGGTGTCCGCAACCGGAAGGAGAGCCGATGCTCACCCTGACCGAGAACGCAAACACGATCGCGGCGACCATCGTCGCCCAGCAGAGCACGACGCCGGATGCCGGACTCCGCATCCACGCGTCGGGCACCGAGGCCGAGCCCCGCTTCGCGGTGACGGTCGCGCCCACGCCCGAACCGGGCGACTCCATCATCGGTGACGAGGACATCCGCGTATTCCTCGAGAAGGCCGCCGCCGCCGCTCTCGACGACAAGGTGCTCGACGCCTCGGTCGACGAGCAGGGCGCGGTGTCGTTCAGCCTGCTGCCGCAGCCGGCCTGAGTGCCGCCCACCAGCGAGGGCCGTCACCCGATCGGGTGACGGCCCTCGCTGCGTCTGTGCGACCCGGGTCACGTGGCAGGCGTGCGGTTCTCCGCGCTGACCATCCACGCGAACTGCTCGAGCTTCTCGATGATCGCGTGCAGGATGTCGGCCGACGTGGGATCCTCTTCGTCGACCTGGTCGTGCACTCGGCGCATGGTCGCCACCGTCGCCTCGAGCCGCACGGTGATCAGGTCGATCGTCTCGGTCGTCGAGACCTCGCCCGTCGGGAAGTCCGGCAGCGTGGTCGTCTTCGCGACCGTCGCGCTGCGTCCGTCCGGAGCCGCGTGCAGCGCGCGCATGCGCTCGGCCACGGTGTCGCCGAAGCCGCGCGCCGCCTCGATGATCTCGTCGAGCTGCAGATGCGTGTCGCGGAAGTTGCGGCCGACCACGTTCCAGTGGGCCTGCTTGCCCTGCACCGACAGCTCGATGAGGTCGACGAGCACTGCCTGAAGGTCGCGGACCAGATCGGGCGACGCCTGGAAGCCCTTCTCGGCGTTCTCCAGCGGCGTGGTCTCGGCGGCATCCTTTGCCTTCGCCGAGTCCTTCGTCTTGGTGCCGGAGTTCTTCGACTTCTGGGTCGCGGTGCTCTTGGCTGCCATGAATACCACCTCTGTCTTCTGCGCGACGTTGCGGGTCGCGCGGTCGGTTGTGTGTTCGGCCCGACGCTAACACCGGCGTCCGTGCCTGCTGAGGGGGTTGATTTCGCGGCGTCGACCCACCACCCGTCGCCGACGGCATGCCGTCGCCCGCATACCGCCTGTCGTAGCGTGGAGGGATGCTTCGACGCCTGATCGCGCGGGCCTTCTGGCTCTGCAGCCGCTGGACTCTCCGCTCCGAACCCGCGCCGACCACCCCGACCGTGCTCATCGGCGCCCCGCACACCTCGAACTGGGACTTCGTGCTGATGCTGGCCATCGCCTGGCGCCTGGGCATCGACGTGCGGTGGCTGGGCAAGAAGAGTCTTTTCCACGGCTGGCGCGGTCCGCTCATGCGCGCGCTGGGCGGCATCCCCGTCGACCGCGACGATCCCGGCCGCGTCGTCGACGACGTGGTCACGATGGCACGACGTGGCGAGGTGTTCGGCCTCGTCGTCACTCCCGACGGCACCCGTCGGGGCCACAGGCACTGGAAGTCGGGCTTCTACCGGATCGCCCGTGAGACCGGGGTGCCCGTGACCCTGGGCTACGTCGACCGCACGACCATGACGACCGGCCTCGGTCCGACCCTCGAGCTCAGCGGCGACATCCCGGCGGACATGGACCGCATCCGCGCGTTCTACGCCGACAAGGCGGGCCTGCGCCCCGAGCACCGCGTCGAGCCGCGCCTGCGCGAAGAGGGATGATGGGGGTATGCCCTCTCTCGACGTGACGTACGACCGGATCTCGCCCGACGACGCCGGAGAGGTTCTTACCCTGCAGCGCGCGGCGTTCGTGTCGGAAGCGCAGATCTACGGAAGCGCCGACATGCCGCCGCTCACGCAGACACTCGAAGCAGTGCAGGCTGAGCTCGTCGGCTGCTACGGCTGGACGGCTCGTGTCGACGGCAGGCTCGTCGGCGCGCTGCGTGGGCGCGTGGAGGAAGATCTGCTGCTCATCGGCAGGATCGCGATCGCCCCTGACCTGCAGGGCGAGGGAATCGGCCGCGGGCTTCTGGACGTGGCTGAGCGCGAGAGCGGTGCCACGCAGGCGGAGCTGTTCACCGGCAGCCTGAGCGAAGCGAACATCCGTCTCTACGAGGCCTGCGGCTACCGCATCAGCGAGCGGGTGCCGCAGGACGACGGCACCGAGCAGATCTTCATGCGCAAGGATCTGCGCGGCTGACCGATCAGTCCCAATCGAGGTACTCCTCGATCACGACGGCGGTCTCGATCGGGTGCGTCGCGACGAAGTAGTGATCGGCCCCGGGGATGCGGGTGATGGTCGCACGCTCAGGTGCGGTCGCCTGCAGCGTCTCGGCGTTCACGGCGGGGGTCACGTCGTCGTTCTCGGCCTGGATGATCAGTACCGGGATGCCCGGGGCGAGGGGGATCTGCTCGTCTTCGACGCCCAGCATGAGCAGACCGTTGACGCGCTCGGGATGCTCAAGCGCGAACGTGCGCGCGATGGTGCTGCCGTGCGCGTGGCCGCCGATCCAGGTGTCGTCGATGCCGAGTTCTTCGATCACGTCCGCCGCGTCGGCGGCGCGGTCTGCCGGGGTGATGCCCGAGACTTCGGCGCGGGAGCCGATGCGCACGACGCGGAAGCCGGCCTCTTCGGCGAGGTAGTGCGAGATGACCCCGAGGCCGTCAGCCTCGAGGCTGCGGTCGGTGACCAGCACGAGCGTGACAGGGCCCTCACCCTCGTCGACGAAGGGGACGGCGCGGCCTTCGGGCTCGAAGGTGCTGGGCTGGGTCACGATGTGTGCTCGCTTCCGGTCGGTCGATGGCGCGTCGTTGGCCTCTCCCAGCGTACCGGGAGGTGATCGCCGGCGAGCAGTCACCAGCGCCGCATGGGGCACCATGGGTGCATGCCTCTTGCCAAGCCGCCTGCGACTCCCTTCCCGCTCTTCGACGAGTGGTTCGCCGAGGCGCGCCGCGCCGAGGCATCCGACCGTCCGTTCTCGGCCACGGCCATGACGCTGTCCACAGTCGCGCAGGTCGGGGATCAGTGGCATCCGCGTTCGCGCATGGTGCTGCTGAAGGACTGGGACGAGCGGGGCTTCGTGTTCTTCACCCACGTCGACTCCGACAAGGGCCGTGAGCTCGCCGCGTGCCCGCACGCAGCGCTGGTGTTGCACTGGCCCGAACTCGAGCGGCAGATCCGGATCGAGGGGGTGGCGGACCCGGTCACCCGCTCCGAGGTCGAGGCGTATCACGCCACCCGTCCGCGCGGGTCGCAGCTGGGCGCGTGGGCGTCGCGTCAGAGCAGGCCGATCGCCGACCGAGCGGAACTGGAGGCCGCGGTCGCCCAGGCCGAAGCGCGCTTCGCGGATGCCGGGGTGCCGGCGCCCCCGCATTGGGGAGGCTTTCGGATAGAGCCCGAGCGGATCGAGTTCTGGCAGGGTCGACGGTCGCGCCTGCACGACCGTCTCGTCTACCGTCGCGGCGAGTCCGGCTGGACGACGGAACTGCTGGCCCCGTGAGCGCTTCCCGCGCTGAGGCCGTCGGACTCCCGGCCGACTGGTCGCCCTGGCGTGCGCCGTCGCCACTCGACGGCAGACGACCCGGCCCCGCCGATCTTGCGCACGCGGCGGCCGCGGGTCTCGGCCGCGACGACGTGCTGCCCTACCCGACCGACGAGGAGTCCGCGGGCCGCGTGCGGCTGCTGATGGTCGGCATCAACCCCAGTCCGTGGACGGTCGCCGTGAACGCGCCCTTCGCGCGTCCGGGGAATCGATTCTGGCCGTCGCTGGCCACGGCCGGCCTCACCGACGAGGTGGTCGACGCCTCGCGCGGCCTGTCGCCGGAAGACGAGCGGATGCTGGCCGAGCGCGGCATCGGCATGACGAACCTCGTCGCCCGCCCGACGGCACGCGCCGACGAACTCGAGGCGCACGAGCTGCGCGCCGGCGGACGCCGTCTTCTGGACCGGGTGCGGGTCCTGCGCCCGCATGCGGTCGCCGTCGTCGGCGTCACCGCGTTCCGCACCGCGTTCACCGTGCCGCGAGCGCGCATGGGCGCGCAGGAGGCAGATGCGCTCAGCGGATGGCCGGAGAAGATGCCGCTGTGGGTGGTGCCCAACCCGAGCGGCCTGAATGCGCACGAGACGGTCGAGAGCCTCGCGGAATGGTGGCGGAGGGTGTGGGCGGCGGGCGCGCCGTCATCCGCGCCGTAGCGAGACGGCCGCGCTGCGCGACAGCACTGCGGCCGCCCGTTCCCGGTGCGATGCGAGCTTCTCGGCATCCATCTTCTCGAGCAGCCGGGCGATCATGCGCGAGCGGGGATTGCGAGCGAACACGTCTCGATGATCGTCGACGAAGGTCCAGTACAGCGCGTCCCAGTCAGCCTCCCACTCGCCGTGCGGCAGGTCCGACATCTTGCGCAGATAGTTGCTGCCCGACACGTACGGCTTCGTGGTGATGGCCTCGCTGGCGGCGAACTGGCTCATCGCGTAGACGTTGGGCACCATGACCCAGTCGTACGCGTCGATGAACATCTCCATGAACCACCGGTAGACGTCGTCGGGGTGCACGCGCAGCAGACTCATCGCGTTGCCGAGCACCATCAATCGCTCGATGTGGTGCGCGTAACCGGTGCGCAGCACGCTCGAGATGACGAGATCGACCGGAGCCAGCCCGGTGCGGGCACCCCACCACCCCTCGCCGAGCCCATTCGAGTGCGCGAGCACGTTCGACGTGCGCAGCTCGATGCCCCGCACCCGATACGTGGCGCGCATGTACTCGCGCCAGCCGATCACCTGCCGCACGAAACCCTCGATCGAGGCGAGGGGCGTGTGAGCCCCCATCCCGTCGAGCACCGCCTGCACCACCTGTCGAGGATCGAGCAGCCCGATGTTCACTGCGGCCGAGATCAGGCTGTGATTGATGAAGGGGTGCATCGACGAGATGGCGTCCTCGTACGGGCCGAAGTCAGCCAGTCGGTCGGTGACGAACTCGGCGAGGTGCACGCGGGCTTCTTCGGCCGTCGTCGGCCAGGCGAACAGCTCAGGGTCCCCGGGAGCATCCGGGAACTCCGCACGCACCCAGGCGATCGCGGCGGCGACGTCCGGATCGCGGTCGATGTGAGGGATGCCGTCGCCCTCGCCCCCGAAATCGAGCATCCCGCCGGAATTGTCGGGATGCGTCACCGCGCGGAAGCGTTCGGGTGTGGGCGGTAGGTATCCGCGCGGCAGCTTCTTGCGGTTCTCGGCGTCGTACGACCACGCTCCCCCGGCGGGTCGGCCCTGATCGTCGACGAGGATGCCGAGTCGCCGCCGCTGCCAGATGTAGAAGTCCTGCATGCGCGCGCCGTGCCGACCGAACCAGTCGTCGACGTCAGCACGAGTCGTGAGGAAGTTGGGCGTCTCGAGCTCGTCATCCGGGTGGGCCTCGTACCCGCCATCGCGGAGCGCCGAATGGATGTCGCGTTCGAGCCACTCATCGACCGGATCGAACCAGGTCACGCTCGACGGGGCGCGCCGGACGACGAGTGCGGCCAGCTGTGCCCGGCTGTTCTGCTCGGCTGAGCTGCGCAGCACCGCGGTCTCGAAGCCCGCGTCGCGCAGCCGGCGCGCGAAGGCATCCATCGACGCGCGATGCAGCACGAGCTTGTGGGAATGGAAGGCGTACTGGCGCAGCAGCAGGTCGTGCTCGACGAGCACCATCACGGTGCCGTCGTCGGCGTCCAGGTGCTCGGCGAAGAGCTGGTGCGGGAAGATGAGCCGCAGCGCGGCGTTCGTCACGGCGAATGCCCCTCGCACGCGCACCGCAGCCTGATCATGCAGCCAGCGTAGACGCCGGTGAGCGATGAGAAGCGCGCGCTGGCGTCACCGCCCGGTAGTGCAGCAGGGTGAATCCGTTCTCGAAGACGCGGCTCTCGACGAGCCGCAGATCCAGATGCCCATCGACGGGAAGCGCTCGCAGTCCGCCACCGAGCACCACCGGCACGATGAAGAAGCGGAAGTCTTGCACGAGGCCCGCCCGGATCGCGGGCGCGGCGGTCGTCGGCCCGAAGATCTCGACCTCTCCGGGTGCACGCTCGACGATGCGCGAGATCTCATCGAGGGTCAGGTCGGGAACCAGCCGGTGATTCTCGCGCGTCATCTCCTCCGCGGTCAGCGTCGACGACGCGGCGACGATGTCGATGCCCTGCCACAGCCGAGCGAACTCCCGCTCGTCGTCACCCCAGTCCTCCCCCTCGGGCTCCGCCTCCCAGTAGTGCATGAGCTCGTAGGTGCGACGCCCGAGGATCTCGGCGGAGATGGCGGCCATCCGCTCGACGTGAAGCCGGAACACCTCTTCGCTCGGCGCGCCGAACTGGAAGTCGCCGTCGGGGCCGGCCGCATACCCGTCGATCGAGACGGTCGCGGTGAAGCTCAGAGTTCCCATGTCTCATGGTCGCGCCGTGCGGTCGGGTGCGCAATCACGTCTGCGCATCCGTCGAACCGCAGGTCGGCGAGCTGTCCTCAACCGCCGGTGCTCTCGCCCTGGCAGTGCGGACAGGACTGTGCGGATGCGCCCGAGAAGACCTGATCGACGATCGTCGTGCCGCACACGGGACACGGTTCCCCAGCGCGTCCGTGCACGAGCATCGACTCGACCTTCGCCTCTTTGAGTCGCTCAGGCGGCAGGCCTCGGCGCGCCTCGACGGCGGTGCGCATGACGTCGACGACGGCGCCGAGCAGCCAATCCCTCGACGCCTCGTCGAGCTCGGCGGCATGCACCGCCAGGGGCAGCCGGGCTCGATGCAAGATCTCGTCGGAGTAGGCGTTGCCGATGCCGGCGAGTGATCTCTGCTCCTGGAGCAGGGCCTTGATCTGCTTGCGGCGGCGGCCCAGTGCCCGCTCGAGGTCATCGCGGATGAAGTCCGGCGACAGCGGATCGGGCCCGAGCGCGGCGACGGCCGCCACGTCGCTCGGTGAGTCGACCACGGAGACGGTGACGCCGAGGAAGTCGCCGGTGTCGACGAGCTGGATCACCGCGTCATCATCGAGCGTGAGGCGGGCGACCTCAGGCGCAGGCTCATCAGGCGCGGAGTCACCGACGACCTGCCAGCGGATCCATCCGTTCCGTCCGAAGCCGATCATCAGCCAGCCGTCCGTCGTCTCCACCCCGACATGCTTCCCGAATCGCGCTATCCCCTCGATCCTCGAGCCGATGAGCGACGCCGGTGGCCGCGCACGCGTCTTGACGACGCGGAACTCGGCGACGTCGACCGAGGCGATGGAGTGACCGATCACCCGCTCATCGAGGAACTCGACGAGCACCTGCACCTCCGGAGACTCGGGCATGCGGCCATCCTTTCACCGGTCGGCGACGCCGGCCATCCCCGTCGACGCGGTCACCATTCATCAAGAGAAGAGCTGACGCAGCGCGTCCAGGTCTCCGGCGTCGACCACCTTCTGCACCGCGTCGATTGTCACCTGGTTCGAGAACATGGGCCTCAACGTGCGGTTCCACACCCTCCGCACGGCGTCGACATCGCCGGCGTCCACGGCCCTGCCGGCTTCCTCGATCGCCTGCTGGTACGGGATCTGCAGGAACCCTTCAGGCGCGTCGCGAGGACTGTAGTAGTCCACCCAGGGAGTGTCGGGATTCGGTGTGAGCCAGAGCACCTGGCCGGGGTGGATATCCCGCCGGTGATTCATCGAGCTGATCGTCGGGTACGCGCAGAGCCGTTCTGCGACGACGGCCTCGACGTCGCCCGGCGCGACGGTGTAGGTGACAGGCGTGCCGTTCTCGTCGACGCCCACCTCCCCCTGCGCGAACTCTCGCGCGCCTCGGTCCCGGAGAGTTCCCTGGCGCTTCCAATACAGACCGTCGCTATCGCCGATGACCTCGGACAGACGCCTGCAGGCTTCCGCCTCCGTCGATTCCGGCGTCGGCGCCGGTTCTGCGACCGGCTTGGTGACCGCTGTCGAGGTCGGAGACGGTTCGGCCGCTCGAGTCGGGGCTGTGGTGGTGCACCCGGCGAGCAGTGTCACGGTCAGCCCGAGTGCGGCCACGGCGACGGGAAGCCTGGCTGTGATCATGACGCCATGTTGGCAGAACGTCCGTGCGCCATCCACCAGGTCTCGCGGCATGGAGCATCTGCCTCGAGCCCGACGACAATGGCTTCATGACAGAGCACACGCGCAGGCGACTGAACTTCCTCGTGCTCGGACACTCGCCCGACGGTGCGACCGGTTGGCCGCATCCAGCGACGATCACCGTGCACCCTCGCCGCGAGACGATCCTGATCAACTTCTCGATGGGTCCGCACATCGCGAATGTCGGCGGACAGGTGCCGATCACGCGCGTGATCCACGACCGTGAGCTGAACGAGACCTTCGCCGAGGAGTTCGACGCCTGCGAGGCACGGTGGCTCGTCCCGCATCTGGCCCGGCTCGCCGCGGGTGAGGACCTCACAGAAGACGACCTCGCCCTGGCGTATCAGGCGCGGTTCGGTCGCCGCCCGAAGACGGAGACATCGACCGACACCACCTTCTGATCCGTCAGCGTTACGTCTCCGTCGCGGCGGCGCGGCGCCGGTTACGTCTCACGTAGTCAGTCACGCGACCTTGAACGGCGTGATCTCCGCGACCTTGTCGCGCAGCGCCCGGCGTTCGAGGCGCAACTCATAGTTCGACTGCAGGTTCATCCAGAACTCCTCGGATGTGCCGAAGTAGCGCGCGAGCCGGATCGCTGTATCCGCCGTGATCCCCCGCTTGCCGTGCACGATCTCGTTGATCCGGCGCGGCGGAACGCCGATCGATACGGCCAGCTTGTTCTGCGTGATCCCGAAGCCGTCGATGAAATCCTCCATGAGGATCTCCCCAGGGTGGATCGGCTCGATCAGTTCCATCTCAGTGGTAGTCGACGAGTTCGACATCTTCCGCACCTCCATCTCTCCAGACGAAGCAGATACGCCACTGCACGTTCACGCGGATGCTGTGCTGACCACGACGGTTGCCAGTCAGCTGCTCCAGACGGTTTCCGGGAGGGATGCGAAGATCTTCGGCATCCTTCGCGGCGTGGATCAGTTCAAGCTTCCGCAACGTCGCCCGCTGCAACGCTCGATCGATGCCTTTGACGTATTGCTCGTGCCAGATGCGCTCGGTGTCCCTGCTCCCGAACGATCTGATCACGCGACAAGTGTATAACGATGTTCGTCAATAACGCGATGCGTTAAACCGACACTCGGCCAGATTGCGCCGAAACCTCTTCGGGCCGCCCGAGTATCGAGCTCGCGGAGCAAGGAAGCAACCCAGGTTGACAACCCGCCACTTAGCAACGTAGGTTGACGGCATGGAGTCCCCGGTGATCGCAGCAGTCGCAGTCGATACCAGCGACCCGAAAGCAGGATTGCGGGCCGTTGTGTCCTTGCGCGTGCTCGCGGACACCCTGGAACTTCGGCAGGTCGAGGCCGCGTTGCGTTCAGGCATGAGTTGGCAGGAGATCGCTGACGCGCTCGGAGTGACGCGACAAGCCGCCCATAAGAAGCACTCCAAGAGAATCGACCCCGCGATCACGACGCCCAGGAGGAGCAGATGAACAAGCTCGTCCGCGCCGCCCAGACCAGTCAATCGCTCTCCCTGGCCGCCATGGAGGAAGCATCCCGGCTCGGGCTCCGCGAAGCCGACATCGACCATCTGTTCCTCGCCTTGGTCATCAACGACCAGCCCGCCGGCCGCGCACTGCGCGAGCTGGGTATCGACATCGACAGCGCCCGTCTCGCCGTCGAGGAACAACGTGATGCACAGCTGGCCTTACTCGGCATCGAGCCGTCGTTCCCCGAGGCCGGGCGCATCGTGTTCCACGAGACGGATGGATACGAGTGGACTCCCCGTGCTCGGGACCTCATCGCGAAGTCCAGCAGCAGAGGCAAGCCAGGCGACGCTGCCGCCGTTCTCCGGGAACTCGTCGCAGAACCCAGCGGTCTGATCACGGATATCCTGGGCCGTCTTGGCACGACATCCGATGTGATCATCGGACACCTCGATCGGACCGCCTCCCCGGCTATGAAGTGCGTGCCCGCCGCAGCGAACGTGAAGGGGCGGATCACGGGATCGACTGAGACCTTCGTATCCGCACCGCTGAACGAAGTCTGGGCGTTCCTGACAGACCCCGCACGTATCCCCGAGTGGGAATCGAGCATCGGCATCGTCGATCAGACCGGTCAGGAAACGACGCCAGGTGCGGTCTGGGATGCCGTTGCACCCGCGACCTATCCAGACGGCAAGCCTGTGAAGATCAAGCCTCAGTTTCGTCGACGCAGTGTTGAACTCATCGCGATTCGCCAACCGGACGGGATCGCGTGGAGCTTCGGATATCCCGATGTAGCGCAAAGCAATTCGGTTCTGACCGAATTCGCCTTGGCGAACGCGACCGGTGGCACACAGGTACGGATCAGCAGATCCTGGTCGCGGCGCACAGGGTGGCGGGGACTTGTCGCATGGCCGCTGCGTCCGATCCAGAAGTTCCTGGTGTGGATCACCCTGTTCCAGATCGGCAGCGCGATCAGCCGAACATTCCGCTAGCGCGCAGGCCGCGGCGACTCGCCTGCGGGCCGCACATCAATCGAGTGCCCGGATCTCCCTATGGAGATCCGGGCACTCGAACCAGACGTTGAAGCGGAACGCGACTAGACGTTGAAGCGGAACTCCACCACGTCGCCGTCCTGCATGACGTAGTCCTTGCCCTCGAGCCGTGCCTTGCCCTTCGCGCGAGCCTCGGCGACCGACCCGGTCGCGACGAGATCCTCGAACGAGATGACCTCGGCCTTGATGAAGCCCTTCTCGAAGTCGGTGTGGATCACGCCGGCCGCCTGCGGCGCCTTCGCGCCCTGCGGGATCGTCCAGGCGCGCGACTCCTTGGGGCCGGCGGTGAGATAGGTCTGCAGGCCGAGCGTCGCGAACCCGATGCGGGCGAGCTGGTCAAGACCGGATTCGGCCTGACCGGTGGCCTCCAGCAGCTCCTGCGCGTCCTCCGGGTCCAGCCCGATCAGCTCCGATTCGATCTTCGCGTCGAGGAACACGGCCTGCGCGGGCGCGACGAGAGCCTGCAGCTCTTCCTTCTTCACCTCGTCGGTGAGCACCGACTCGTCGACGTTGAACACGTAGATGTACGGCTTCGCCGTCAGCAGACCGAGCTCCTTGATCGGCGACAGGTCGATGCCCGCCGTCGAGAGCAGCTGGCCGCGCTCCAGGGCATCCTTCGCCGCGTTCGCGGCCTCCAGCACCGACGAGTCGGTCTTCTTCTGCTTCACTTCCTTCTCGAAGCGCGGCAGCGCCTTCTCGATCGTCTGCAGATCGGCGAGCATGAGCTCGGCGTTGATGGTCTCCATGTCGTTCTTGGGATCGACGGTGCCCTCGACGTGCACCACGTCGTCGTCGACGAAGCCGCGCACGACCTGCGCGATCGCGTCGGCCTCGCGGATGTTCGCGAGGAACTGGTTGCCCAGCCCCTCCCCCTCGCTCGCGCCGCGCACGATGCCGGCGATGTCGACGAACGACACGGTGGCGGGCAGGATGCGCTCGCTGCCGAAGATGCCGGCCAGCACCTGCAGGCGCGGATCGGGCAGGTTCACCACGCCGATGTTCGGCTCGATGGTCGCGAACGGGTAGTTCGCCGCGAGCACGTCGTTCTGGGTCAGCGCGTTGAAGAGGGTGGACTTGCCGACGTTGGGCAGACCGACGATTCCGATAGTGAGAGCCACGGGATACGAGTCTACCGGCGGGAAGCCTCCCGCAGAGCCGGTCGCATCAGCCGCGCAGCGCCCGGAACGCCCAGGTCACGTACGGCACGTCGATGCTCGACTCCTCATCCAGCCCCAGATCGTCGAACAGATCGTCCATTCCCCGCCGGATGCTCGCACGCTCACTCTCCGACGCGGTGATGAGGTGGCTGCGCGACGACGCCATGCGGTGCAGCTGGGTACGCGTCATCGGTCGTCGCCACTCCCACCGCTCGCCCTCCAGCGAGCCGAACGGCGGTGCGACGGTGGGACCCCCGGCGTCGAGCATCTCCTCAGCGGCGCTCGCGCGCATGATCGCCGTGAGCCGGCGCACCCAGTCGAGGCGGCCATCGCGCGCGTTCCAGATCAGCCCCAGCGTCCCGCCCGGGCGCACCACCCGCCCGATCTCGGCGGATGCCGTGACGGGATCGACCCAGTGCCACGCCTGCCCCAGCACGACCGCGTCGACACTGGCATCCGGAAGAGGCAGCGCCTCCGCCGTGCCGAGGAACGTCGGCGCACCCGGCACCTGCTCGCGCAGCTTCGCGAGCATGGCGGCATCCGGATCGATGGCGACGACCTCGGCGTCGCGCGCCTCGACGACCACCCGGGTGAGCTTGCCGGTGCCCGCACCGACATCCGCGAGCCGACGCGCGCCCTCGGGCATGCGCTCTAGCATCCACGCGACCGCCGCGAACGGGTAGTCGGGTCGTGCCGCCTCGTAGCTGTCGGCTTCGGCGCCGAAGGATGTCGCTCGCGAATCGCCCATGTTCGTCAGCCTACGGCGAGTCTGCAGGCCGGCATCCGGATGCCGCGCGATGGTGGATCCGTGCCACTGGACTTCACTGCGATCGACTTCGAGACCGCGAACTCCAGTCCCGCCTCCGCGTGCTCGGTCGGACTCGTGCGCGTCAGAGACGGCGAGGTGGTCGCACAGGCCGGATGGCTGATCCGCCCGCCTGTCGGCCACGACCAGTTCAACGAGTGGAACGTCCGGATCCACGGCATCCACCCGCACGACGTGATCGGCGCCGCGTCCTGGGCCGAGCAGCTCGACCGCCTCTGCGCCTTCGCCGGCGACGACGTGCTCGTCGCGCACAACGCGGGATTCGACCTCAACGTGCTGCGCCGCGCCTGCGAGGCCACCGGGCTCGCCGCTCCCCCGTATCGCTCGCTGTGCTCACTCGCCGTGGCGCGCAAGACCTACGATCTCGACTCGTACCGGCTGCCGCTGGCGGCCGCGGCTGCCGGATTCGGCGAGTTCGCGCATCACGACGCGCTGGCCGACGCGCGGGCCTGCGCGCAGATCGTCATCGACGCCGCCCATCGCGCAGCCGTGCACGATGTCGCGGCTCTCGGTGCCGCCCTGGGCGTGGCGCTGTCGGCTCCGCTCGTCTGCGAACTCGAACCTGCCGTGGCCTGACCCGGCGGCATCAGACACAATGGTCGGGTGACCAACGGACTCAGCCTCGAAGTCATCGAGGGCACTTTCGACCTGGCCCGGCAGGGCCGCACCGCTCCCCTCGGCGAGATGATCGACGCGGGGGTGCCCGTCGACGTGCGCAATCCGCGTCAGGACACGCTGCTGATCGTCGCGGCCTACGCCGAGCACCCCGAGACCGTCTCCGATCTGATCGGGCGCGGCGCCGACCTCGACGCCGTCAACGCGAACGGCCAGACCGCAGTCTCCTGCGCCGTGTTCCGGCGTAACGAGCCGCTGCTGCGGATGCTGCTCGATGCCGGCGCCGATCAGGATGCCGGTGTGCACAGTGCGAAGCAGATCGCCGATCAGTTCGGTCTCGGCGACATGCGCGCCGTTCTCGATTCGTACTGAGAGGTTCGAGACGGCCGGCGCCTCAGGCGCCGCCCGGCACCCACGAAAGCAGCGCGATGACCACGCAGGACGTGGCGAGGAACGCGCCGATGAACCACCACGAGCTCAGCTCGTGACCCGCTTCGCGCCGCACCCGGAAGAGCACGTCAGCTCGTCGCGCGGGATCGAATCCGGGCTGCACCGCGGCCTTCGCCTGCTGAGCGGCCATGATCTGCTCTTCGGTGACCCGGAGGATGCGGCCGGTCGGGGTGGTGATGTGCGCGGCGCGGCCGGGACTCGCAGACGTCTCGTTCAACGGCATCCCGAGCACTCCTCTTCATGACCATGTCGACGCGCTGGTCACGCCGTACCCGCCTATTCTGCCAGCCTCTGCTGGGAATATCGGGAGGCGGGGTCGGATGCTCGCGTCAGAGCCACTTCGAGACGAGGTGATCCGACACGATGCGACGCAGCGTGCCCGAGGCTCCGCGCAGCACCACGCTCTCGGTGTAGAGGTAGTTGCCCTCGCGGCGCACGCCCTTCACGAGCTGGCCGTCGGTGACGCCGGTCGCGACGAAGATCGTGTTGTTGCCCTGCACGAGGTCGTCGGCCTCGTACACCTTGTCGAACTCGAGCCCGGCGTCGATGCCGCGCTGCCGCTCGTCGTCGTCGCGCGGCCACAGCATGCCCTGGATGTGACCGCCGAGTGCCTTGATCGCGCATGCGGTGACGATGCCCTCCGGGCTGCCGCCGACGCCGACGCACATGTCGGTGCGGGAGTCGTGACGAGCGGCGTTGATGCCACCCGCGACGTCGCCGTCGCTCATCAGTCGGGTGCCGGCGCCGGCCTCGCGGATCTCGGCGATGAGCTTCTCGTGGCGGGGGCGGTTCAGCACCGAGACGACGACCTCGTCGACCGGCTTGCCCAGGGCCTTCGCCAGACGGCGGATGTTCTCGCCGATGGGCTTGCGGATGTCGACGACGCCGACGCCCGCAGGGCCCGTGACGAGCTTGTCCATGTAGAACACGCTCGACGCGTCGAGCATCGAGCCGCGGTCGGACACCGCGAGCACGGAGAGCGCGTTCTGCCGCCCCTCCGCGGTCAGCGTCGTGCCGTCGATCGGGTCGACGGCGATGTCGCACTCGGGACCCCGTCCGGTGCCGACGACCTCGCCGTTGAACAGCATGGGGGCGTTGTCCTTCTCGCCCTCGCCGATGACCACCCGGCCCTGGAAGTCGACCGTCCCGAGGAAGGCGCGCATCGCGTCGACCGCGGCGCCGTCGGCGGCCTCCTTCGCCCCTCGGCCGATGAACGGCACCGCGCGGATCGCCGCCGCTTCGGTGGCGCGCACGAGTTCCATCGCCAGGTTGCGGTCGGGGCGGAGGGGGCTGAGATCTGCTGTGAGGCTCACCATCCGGTCAGCCTAGTGACCGAGGACGGGGGAAATCAGGACTTTTCCGGATATCGGCGCGAAGAAAACGCGGTTCTTGCCGCTTGGTCAAGATACGCGCCCGGGCGCGCGTAGCCACGCCGGAATCCGACCCCCTGCGGGCTAAAGTGAGCATGCACCCCGACCGACAGAAGCAGGAGAACTCATGCCCGTCGCCACTCCGGAACAGTACGCAGAGATGCTCGACCGCGCGAAGGCCGGTGGTTTCGCATACCCCGCCTTCAACGTCTCGAGCTCGCAGACGATCAACTCCGTGCTGCAGGGCCTCACCGAGGCCGGCTCCGACGGCATCATCCAGGTCACCACGGGCGGTGCCGACTACTTCGCCGGTCACACCGTCAAGGCCCGCGCGACCGGCGCTCTCGCGTTCGCGCGCTACGCGACCGAGGTCGCCAAGAACTACCCCGTGACCGTCGCGCTGCACACCGACCACTGCCCGAAGGATGCCCTGGGCGGCTTCGTCGAGCCGCTGATCGCGGCATCCGAAGAAGAGGTGAAGGCGGGCCGCAACCCGATCTTCCAGTCGCACATGTGGGACGGCTCGGCCGTGCCGCTCGACGAGAACATCCAGATCGCCAAGGAGCTGCTGCCCCGCATGAAGGCGATCAACGCCATCCTCGAGATCGAGATCGGCGTCGTCGGCGGCGAGGAGGACGGCGTCGCCCACGAGGGCTCGAACGACGCGCTGTACACCACCTTCGCCGACGTCGACCAGGCGATCCAGGCGCTGGGCCTCGGCGAGCAGGGCCGCTACATCGCCGCCCTCACCTTCGGCAACGTGCACGGCGTCTACAAGCCCGGTGGTGTGAAGCTGCGCCCCGAACTGCTCGGCGAGATCCAGGCCGAGGTCGCCGCGAAGTACGGCACCGGCCCCAAGCCGCTCGACCTCGTCTTCCACGGCGGCTCGGGCTCGAGCGACGACGAGATCGCCCTCGCGGTCGCGAACGGCGTGATCAAGATGAACATCGACACCGACACGCAGTACGCCTACACGCGTGCGATCGCCGACTACATGTTCAAGAACTACGACGGCGTCCTGAAGGTCGACGGCGAGGTCGGCAACAAGAAGCAGTACGACCCGCGCGCCTGGGGCAAGATCGCCGAGACCGCGATGGCTGCCCGCGTGGTCGAGTCGACCCGCCAGCTCGGCTCGTACGGCCAGTCCAAGAGCTGACCACGGGCTCAGCCCAAGAGCTGACCACAGGCACAGCAGAGAGGGATGCCGGGGACCTCAGGTCCCGGGCATCCCTCCCTCGTCTCAGCCGGCCATCCGCTCCCCTGCGGGGCTCAGCACCCACCAGACGTCCTTGACGCCCTGGCCGTTGACGTCGCCGGCGGCGCTGTCGCCGGCGAAGTAGTACAGCGGCCAGCCGTTCAGCGTCACCTGCATCCTGCCGTCGGCGGTCTTGATCGTTCCGAGCTCGCCGGTGACTCCGTCGGCCTTCGGCTTCTCACCCGCAGCGATCAGCGGCGGCCAGTTCTGCAGGCACGCGCCGGTGCAGGCGGTCGTGTCGCCGCCCTGGGTGTCGTCGTCGAACATGTAGAGCGTCATGCCCTTGCCGTCGACGACGACCTCGCCGAGCGACGTGTCGGCGACCATCAGGTCGGTGCCGGATGCCGCGGATGCCGACGCCTCGCTCGATGCAGTGCCGTAGCCCGAGCCGCCGGCGTCCGATGCCGGCCCGGAGGTGCCCGGAGTGCTGCATCCGGCCAGAAGCAGGGCGAGAGCGATGCCCCCGATGGCGAGTGCCTTGCGCATGATCAGGTCCCTTCGTCGGCCCGGCGAGGTCGCCGGGGCTCTCTTCATGACACGAGATGCGCGGCGTCGCAGTTCACTCGAATTCGCGGCGCACCATCACGCGTCCGTCGGAGTCGCGGATCTCGATCGCTCTGATGTCGTCTTTCCGCAGCGCCGTTCCGGCCGACAGTCGCGCCGTCGCGCCGGGCGTCACCGTCCAGTTCGAGAGCGTGGTGCTCTGGCCGTCGGCGCCGATCACGGCGAGCGCGTACGCCCCTGTCGCACCATAGCGAGCGGCGCCGTCGTACTCGCACTCCACGTCGAGCTTCGTGCCCCACGGCACCGTGCTCATCGCGACCGATGCGGTCACCGGAGCACCGTCCACCGGCTCCAGCGCGATCGCCTCGGCCGGCCTCGGCGCCAGCGCAGACACCGAGACGACCGTCGCCACCACGACGGCGGCGGCGATCCCCGCAGCCCACGCGCCGATGCGCCGCCGCGTGCGATGCCGCTCCCGCGCGGCGGCCAGCACGCGCACGGGGCCGGCGTCACCGGCATCCGTCGCCCGCTCGGCCTCCTCCGCGCCGAGACGCGAGAGCAGCGCGACAGTCGGCGCGAGCTCGGCCACGGCCTCCCGGCAGCGCGGGCAGTCGGCGAGGTGCCGCTCGTAGTCGGCGCGCTCCGACGTCGACAGGGCGCCGAGCGCGTACGCGGCATCCCATGTCGCGTAGCGTTCGTGTTCGGCGTTCACCGGGTCACCCCTCTCTCCTGCAGCGCGAGACGCAGCGCCCGCAGCCCGTAGTGCATCCTCGACTTCACGGTTCCTTCGGGGATGCCCAGCTCCGACGCCGCCTCCGCGACGCTGCGGCCGCGGTAATAGGCCGAGACGACCACGTCGCGGTGCTCGGCGCTCAGCGCGGCCAGGGCATCCTGAATGAGCAGGGCGTCGAAGAGCCGGTCCGTCTCGTCGTCGGCGACCCGCTCGGGCAGCTCGGCGACCGAGCTCTCGTGACGCTGCCGCGCGCTGCGCGCCTCGTCGATGACGATGTGCCTCGCGACGGTGATCATCCACGCGCGTGACGTCGCCGGATCCTGTTCCAGGATGCGCGGCGTGCGCCAGGCACGCAGCAGGGTCTCCTGCACGACGTCATCGGCGGCGCCTCCCCTGCCGGTGATGCTCACGACGTAGCGCCGGATGGGTCCGGCGTGCAGCTCGTACAGTGCGGTCAGTCGCTCATCGTCCTGTCGTGTCACGGATCGCCTCCTCACCATGGACACGAGACGGGGAGCAGTTCGGTTCACCGGTGAACCGGACCGGCCCGCATGCCGTTCTCACCGTATGGACATCTTCGTCGACGCCGACGCGTTCCGCATCGCGGGGCTGCCGCTGCATCCGCTTCTCGTGCACGCCGTCGTGGTGCTCACCCCGCTCACCGCGCTGGCGGTCGCCCTCGCCGCGCTGTGGCCGGCCGCGCGCAGACGGCTCGGCTATGCACCGCCGATCGCCGCGCTGCTGGTCGCGGGACTCGTGCCGCTCACCGTCACCGCCGGCGGAGCGCTCGCGGAGACCGTCGGCAGGACACCGGCCATCTCGCGTCACGCGGCGCTGGGCGAGATGCTCATCCCGTGGACGATCGCGCTGCTGATCGCCGCGATCGCCGTCTCGATGCTCGAGCGGGTGCGGCCGCGACTGCACCGTGCGAACGTCAGGCGGATCGTCGCGGTCATCGTTCCCGCCGCCGCGGTGGTCGCGGCCGTCGGCGCGATCGTCGTGACGGTGCTCACGGGCGATGCCGGGGCTCGCGCGGTGTGGGGAAGCGTCTGAGCGGTCGGCTGCGCGCGCTCAGCGTATGACGGTTCGGCGCACCCAGATCGCCAGATCGATCACCGCGTCGATGACCATCAGCACGCCGAGCCCGCGCCACAGCGGAGAGCGGGTGCGGGCGGCCGCGAGACCGGCGGCGAGTTCGGTGACGCTGACCGCGGCGCCGATCGCGGGACGCTCGCGCAGGAACCGTGCGGCGCGCGGCAGCGGCCGGTCCCGCAGCGTCAGCGCCGTGGCTTCGCCGATGCCGGCGACGGCGAGATCGGCCACGGTGCGCGGCCAGCCCCGTGGGATGAAGCGGCGACCGGCCGGACGCTCGTCGACCGCCGCGGCGATGAGCGACTCGGGAACACCGAAGGCTGCCACGAGCGCCCGGACGCGCTCGAGCTCGCCGGTCACTCCGCCGAGCGCTTCGGGAGCGCAGGCGCGCAGAGCCGCGTCGACATCGACCGCGTCGCCGAGCGCGAGTTCCTGCAGCTCGTCGGCGGCACCGTCGGCTTCACGAAGCATCCGGCGGTAGACATCGGCGCTCTCGGGCACCGCGATCGCGTCGATGTCGAGCACAGGCTCGGTGAGCCGCTCGATGTTCGGCCAGAACATGCCGGTGCGACCGCCTGTCGTGACCTCGAGCCACGCTTCACCGTGCTGCGGCAGGTTCAGCTCGATGATCGGCTCGTCGGCGCCGCCGCCGGAGATCGCCACGTGCGGTTGGTCGGTGGCGTAGCGGTACAGCGACCAGGTTCCGTCCTCGAGGTAGTCGACGTCGACGCCGGTCATCTGCGCGGTGATCCGCGCACCCCAGGGACCGCGCCGCGAGAACTCCGCGACCTGCACCGGCAGGACGCCGAAATCGACATCCCCGTCCGAATCGGGCATCCCGAATCCGCCGAGGTCGTCTGAGGCCGCTGCGGGGTCGTCGAGCTGCTCGAACGCCGCACCGAACTCCTCGTCGAGTTCCTGGTCGACCTCTTCAAGAGCGTCGTCGGACGAGCCGAGGTGCAGGGTGAGGGCCTCGGCTTCGAACAGCTGCTGCAGCGCGAGCGCGCTCAGGTCGAATCGCAGCCTGCCGTCGTCGTCGAGCGCCACGATGTGGCCGCTCTCGGTGACCGGGATCAGGAAGACGGCCTCTTCCCCGTCGAAGCCGCGGGAGGCCGCGAGCACGCGCTCGCCGCGCAGCACCTCGGCGGCCGCCGTGGTCGGGTCATCGCCCGCGGCGGATGCGACCGAGGCGTAGCTGACGTGGAACGCGATCTGCTCTGCTGGCATCCCTCGAGGCTACCCGGCGGGAGGGGTGAGCAGCCCCGTGGTGAAGGCGGGGTCGCTGAACATCACGATCGAGACGCAGGCCGAGACCAGCGACATCGTGACGACGAATCCGACCAGCGGGATCCACCACGCCGGCTTGCCGCGCTTCAGCTGACGCAACGACAACCACGCCGTGGCCGCGTAGCCGGCCAGCAGGATGACGACGGCGACGACGCCCCAGGTGCGCGCTGCGGCGTAGTTCGTGAACTCTCCGTCTATCCCGATCATCTTCATCGACTCGGTCAGCGTCGACGACATGTTCACGAACTGCGGGATCGACGACAGCACGTTCACCAGGCCGAGACCCAGCAGCACGAGAGTCACCAGACGCCCCGCCGGACGTGGTGCCGCCGGCCGTGCGGCGGCTGGTCGTCCGGCATCCGCCGCGGGGGTCGGTGCCGGAGCAGCAGCGGATGCGGATGCCGACGGGTCGGCGTTCAGCGGTGGCAGCCCGGCGCGCGCACGCTGCTCCTCGGGGGACGCGTATTCGCCGTACTGCGGCCGGTCGACGCTCATGGGCGCGAGACCCGCCCGCCCAGGGCGCGCTCGTCGCGCTTGCCGGAGAGATCCTGTCGAAGCTCCTTCGGCAGCGAGAACATGAGGTCCTCCTCTGCGGTGCGCACCTCTTCGACGTCGGCGTAGCCGGCCTCGTCGAGTGCATCGAGAACCTCGCGCACGAGCACCTCGGGCACCGAGGCGCCGCTGGTCACGCCGATCGTGCGCACTCCGTCGAGCCATTCCTGGCGGACCTCGTCGGCGTAGTCGACGCGGTACGCCGCCCTGGCGCCGTACTCGAGCGCGACCTCGACCAGACGCACGCTGTTCGACGAGTTCGCCGAGCCGACCACGATCACGAGGTCGGAGTCCTTGGCGATCTTCTTGATCGCGACCTGCCGGTTCTGCGTGGCGTAGCAGATGTCATCCGACGGCGGGTTCTGCAGTTCGGGGAAGCGGGTGCGCAGCCGGTTCACCGTCTCCATGGTCTCGTCGACCGAGAGCGTCGTCTGCGACAGCCAGACGACCCTGCTCGGGTCCTTCACGACCACGGTGTCGGCCTCGTCGGGCGAGTTGACGATCGTGACGCGCTCGGGGGCGTGGCCCGCCGTGCCCTCGACCTCTTCGTGGCCGTCGTGCCCGATCAGCAGGATCTCGAAGTCGTCGCGGGCGAAGCGCACGGCCTCACGGTGCACCTTCGTGACCAGCGGGCACGTGGCGTCGATCGCGTGCAGTCCCCGGTCGGCAGCGCCCTGCACGACTGCCGGCGAGACGCCGTGCGCGCTGAAGACGACGTGGGCGCCCTCCGGCACCTCGTCGACCTCCTCGACGAAGATGGCGCCCTTCTTCTCGAGCTCGGTGACGACGTGGATGTTGTGCACGATCTGCTTGCGCACGTACACCGGGGCTCCGTAGCGCTCGAGCGCCTTCTCGACCGCGACGACGGCACGGTCGACGCCCGCGCAGTAGCCGCGCGGAGCGGCCAGCAGCACGCGCTTCTCACCGTCGACCGGACGGTTCTCGAGACGGGCGCGCTCGACGGCGCGACGACGGGTCGGAATGTGCGGCACAGGCAGCGAGACGGCGGTTGAACTCACCCCTCCAGTCTACCGACGCCACCTGTTCACGGGCCGGGAGCGGTCCGGGGCTGCGCGGTCCTGGGGCCGCGCCGCTCCGGGTGCCGCCGCACCTCTAGGGCCGCGCCACCCTGGGGGCCGACACTCCAGATGTCGGCCCGATTCGCAGCATCCGTCCGACATCTGGAGTGTCGGCCCCCGAAATGCATCGCCACGCCCGCGCGGGTCGCCGTGTCGGCAGCCCCCGAAATGTATCGCCACGCCCGCGCGGCTCGCGGTGTCGGCGGCATCCGGAATGCATCGACGGCCCCGCCCGGGTCGCCGTGTCGGCGGCATCCGGAAGAATGGCCGGGTGACCGTCTTCGAAGCCACCGCGATCCCTGGCGAACCACCACCCGCAGATTCGGTCGCCCCGCGCGACTCGACCCCGGCGGCGCCGACCTCGGTCGCGCGCCTGAACGGCACCATCCGCGACTTCATCGCCCGCTGGAACACCGTCTGGGTCGAGGGCGAGATCACCTCGTGGAACCTCCGCGGCGGCAACGTCTTCGCGCGTCTCAAAGACACCCGCTCCGACGCGCAGATCTCGATCCGCGTCTGGTCGAGCGTGCGCCCGCGCATCCCCGCCGACCTCGCCGTCGGCGATCACGTCGTCGCGGCCGTCAAGGCCGACTACTTCGTCAAGGGCGGCGACTTCAGCTTCATCGTCTCGGCGATGAAGCACGTTGGCCTCGGCGACCAGCTCGAGAAGCTCGAGAAGCTGCGTGTGCAGCTGCGGCAGGAGGGCCTGTTCGACTCTTCCCGTAAGAAGCCGCTGCCGTTCCTGCCGCACTGCATCGGTCTGATCACCGGCGAGCGCTCGGATGCCGAGAAGGACGTGCACCGCAACGCCGAGCTGCGCTGGCCGCAGGTGCACTTCCGCACCGCGCATGTCGCCGTGCAGGGCGACCGGTGCGTGCCCGAAGTGCTCGCGGCGCTGCAGCGGCTGGATGCCGATCCCGACGTCGACGTCATCATCATCGCCCGCGGCGGCGGCGACCCGCAGACGCTGCTCGGCTTCAGCGACGAGCGGCTCGTGCGCGCGGTGGCAGCGGCATCCACTCCGGTCGTCAGCGCGATCGGGCACGAGAACGACCACCCGCTGCTCGACGACGTCGCCGATCTGCGTGCCTCGACGCCGACGGATGCCGCCAAGCGAGTCGTTCCGGATGTCGGTGAGCAGCGCGCGATCGTCGCGCAGCTGCGCGCGCGGGCGACTACGCGTCTGACGCAGCGCGTCTCGCACGACATCGCGCAGCTCGAGCAGCTGCGCTCGCGTCCGGTGCTGCGCTCGCCCGACCCGATCATCGACGACCGCGCTCAGGAGGTGTGGCTGCTGGCATCCCGGGGCCGCGACACCGTCACCAGGGCGCTGGATGCCGCTCACCGGTCGACCGCCGAGCTGCGCGCCTCGCTGCGCGCCCTCTCCCCCGCCGCCACCCTCGCCCGCGGGTACGCCATCGCGCATCTCGACGACGGACGCATCCTCAGCGACGCGTCCGACGCACCGGCGGGCACGGCGATGACCGTGACCGTCGACCGCGGTTCCGTCCGCGCCGTGTCGGAGGGGCGGATCCGCGAAGCCGGCTGATCGGCCTCGAGGCCCGCACACGCCGGGCTTTCGCGCACAGCCCAGGGTCGGCGATGGTCGACACGCCGGTAGGATGGGGGCGTGACTGCCCCCAGCGACTCCCCTCTCGAAGACCTGTCGTTCGAGGCGGCACGCGACGAGCTCGTGCGCGTGGTCGCCGAGCTCGAGCAGGGCTCGCCCACGCTCGAGCACTCCCTGGCTCTGTGGGAGCGCGGCGAGGCGCTGGCCGCCCGTTGCGAGGAATGGCTGCTCGGCGCGAAGCGCCGGCTTGATGCGGCCCGTGACGCGGCATCCGGCGGAGCGGGCGAATGAGCCGGGAACCGCGGGTCGTCGCAGGTCTCGGGCGACCCGAGACCGCGCAGGAGACCGCCGACCGCAAGGCGGAGGCCAGCCGCGTCTACCGCTCGAGCCAGACGTTTCGCAACCTCATCGCCGCGCTGATCGTGACGGTCGCCGTGGTCGCGATCGTTGTGCTGGGAGTTCCTCGCGGCGAGGTTCCCGACCGCCCGGCGATCGACGTCGCGGCGATCGCCGCAGACGTCGAGACGTCGATGCAGCGGCCCGCACTCGTCGTCGAGGCCGACGACTACTGGCGGGTCAACGAGGCCGCCCTCTCGGGTGGCAGCACCCGTGTCTGGACGATCACGCTCGCCCCCGCCGCCGACGACGCGCGCGGATTCGTCCGCGTGGCGCAGGCGTTCGACGCCGACGTGACCTGGGCGCCGCAGGTTCTCGACGGCATGGCCCCCAACGGCACGACGACGATCGCCGGTCGCGAGTGGGACGAGTTCGACCTGCGCGGTCGCGGCTCCGCGAACATCTCGTACGCGATCGGAACCCAGGCCGGGCCCGACTACATCCTGCTGTACGGCTCGCAGTCGCCCGAGGCGACGGCCGAGCTGGCAGAGACCCTGTCCGCACAGATCGACGACCTCGAGGAGGCCGAATGACCGCAACGCTCACCCCCGCTGAGGCTTGGCGGGAGATGCTCGACGGCAACAGGCGATTCGTCGCCGGCACGCCGGCGCATCCGCACCAGGACGTCTCCAAGCGCCACGAGCTGGCGGAGGGTCAGGCGCCCATCGCGACGCTGTTCGGATGCTCGGACTCGCGCCTCGCCGCCGAGATCATCTTCGACAAGGGCCTGGGCGACCTGTTCGTCGTCCGCAACGCGGGACAGGTGATCGGCGAGTCGATCGTCGCCAGCCTGGAGTACGCGGTCGGCATCCTGAACGTGCCGCTGATCGTCGTGCTCGCGCACGACTCGTGCGGCGCGGTGCGCGCGGCCATCGACGGCACCGCCATCGACTCCGCCCCGCTTCCCGCCGGCATCTGGAAACTCATCGCACCGATCGTCCCGGCAGCGCGCAAGGTGCTCGCCGAGACCGGCGGCACGACGCCCGCCGACATCGACGCCGAGCTGGTCGGGCGCGAGCACCTGCGCAATACCGTCGCAGACCTGCTGCACTCGTCCGAGATGATCAGCAACGCCGTCGCCGACGGCCGGCTGGGCATCGTGGGCGCCAACTACCGCCTCGCAGAGGGCACCGCGGTGCCCGTCGTGACTGTGGGGATCGACACGGAGGCCATCGCCTCCGCTTCCGAGAAGGGATCGGCATGACCGACATCGAGTACCGCATCGAGCACGACACCATGGGTGAGGTGCGCGTGCCCGCGACGGCGCTGTACAGCGCCCAGACCCAGCGCGCCGTTGAGAACTTCCCGATCTCGGGCCAGGGTCTCGAATCGACGCAGATCGCCGCACTCGCCCGGGTCAAGAAGGCCGCAGCGCTCGCCAACAAGCAGCTCGGCACGCTCGACGGCGCGATCGCGGACGCGATCGCTCAGGCTGCCGACGAGGTGGCATCCGGCAAGCATGACGGCGAGTTCCCCGTCGACACGTACCAGACCGGCTCCGGCACCTCGTCGAACATGAACATGAACGAGGTGCTGGCGAACCTGGCATCCGGAATCCTCGGCTCGGCCGTGCACCCGAACGACCACGTCAACGCGTCGCAGTCGTCGAACGACGTCTTCCCGACGTCAGTGCACATCGCCGTCACGCAGGCGCTCATCGACACCCTCATCCCCTCGCTCGACCACCTCGCCGTCGCCCTCGAGGCGAAAGCCGAGCTGTGGAAGGCGGTCGTCAAGGCGGGTCGCACCCACCTCATGGACGCGACCCCGGTCACGCTCGGCCAGGAGTTCGGCGGCTACGCCCGCCAGGTCCGCCTCGGCATCGAGCGCGTGCAGTCGGCCCTGCCCCGCGTGGCGGAGGTCCCCCTCGGCGGCACCGCCGTCGGAACCGGGATCAACACCCCGCTCGGCTTCCCGCAGAAGGTCATCGAGCTGCTCGCGGCCGAGACCGAGCTGCCGATCACCGAGGCGAAGGACCACTTCGAGGCTCAGGCCAACCGCGACGGACTCGTCGAGGCATCCGGCGCGCTGCGCACCATCGCCGTGTCGCTGACGAAGATCAACAACGACCTGCGCTGGATGGGCTCGGGCCCGAACACGGGTCTCGGCGAGCTGCACATCCCGGATCTGCAGCCCGGATCGTCGATCATGCCCGGCAAGGTCAACCCGGTCGTCCCCGAGGCTGTGCTCATGGTGTGCGCGCGCGTGATCGGCAACGACGCGACCATGGCCTGGGCGGGCGCGTCGGGCTCGTTCGAGCTGAACGTGGCGATCCCCGTAATGGGAACCGCGCTGCTCGAGTCGATCCGCCTGCTCTCGAACGCCGTGCGCGTGCTGGCCGACAAGACGATCGACGGCCTCGAGGCCAACGTCGAGCGCGCCGCCGCCTTCGCCGGCATGAGCCCGTCGATCGTCACGCCGCTGAACAAGGTCATCGGCTACGAGGCTGCGGCGAAGATCGCCAAGCACTCGGTCGCCAAGGGCATCACGGTGCGCGACGCGGTCATCGATCTCGGCTATGTCGAGCGCGGTGAGATCTCGGAGGAGGAGCTCGACGCGAAGCTCGACCTCCTGTCGATGACCCACCCGGGCTGAGCCGGCCCCGGCCCTTCGGCGTCACGTCCTTCGGCGTTACATTCCGGGGGCCGACACTCCAGATGTCGGACGCTTCTCCACGATCCGTCCTTCATCTGGAGTGTCGGCCCCCGTTCTGTATCCATCCCCAATGCAGGCGATCGGGCGGGTTGTCCACAATCTCCGGAGAACAGGGCGAATCAGCCGCGTCGCGTCCCGGATGCTGAGGGGATGTTCGATCCTCTCGACCTGCTCACCCGCCTCGGTGGACTCGCGCAGGGTACCCAGCTTCAGGACTACGGCGTCACGCGCATGCGGCTGAGCAAAGCGGTGCGAAGCGGGCAGATCGAGCGGTTGCGCCCGGGCGTCTTCGCTGCGCCCGGAGTCGCCTCCGGCGAGCGCGAGGCAGCACGGCACGGAGGATCGCTCACCTGCGCCGCGGCCCTGCGACACCTGGGCGTGTGGGTGATGTCGCCCGAGACGGCACCGCATGTCTGGGTCGGCCACCGTGGTCGCGTCTATCCGCACTCCGGATGCCAGTGCGTGAGCCACTTCTTTCGCAGCGGGCGTGTGCGCTTCGGCGTCGTCGACGTCGAAACCGCTCTGCTGCATCTGTATCGCTGCGAGGGTGAGGAGTCGTTCTTCGCCTCGCTCGAGTCGGCGCTGGCGCAGCGGAAGCTCACCAGGTCTGCGCGCGCTCGCATCCGCGAGGCGCTGCCGTCCTTCGCGAAGTGGCTCGTCGACTTCGCCCGAGCGGATGCCGGCAGCGGCCTGGAGTCGCTGCTGCGGCTGAGGCTTCATCTGCTGGGGATCGCGCTCGATTGCCAGGTGGTGATCGACGGCGTCGGACGGGTCGACTTCGTCGTCGACGGGCGCCTCATCATCGAAGCAGACGGTAAAGAGAATCACGACGGCCCGACCGAGCGGCACAAGGATCTGGATCGGGATGCCGCGGCCTCCGCCCTCGGATACGAGACGCTGCACTTCGACTACGCCCAGATCATCCACAACTGGGCGACGGTGCAGCTGTCGATCGTGGCGGCACTGCGGCGGACGGCTCAGCGGGCGTGAACAGGGCTGTGGATAACTTCGCCGGGGTTTGGACGATCCGAGTTACCGTGGTGCGGTGACGATGACGACCACCCTTGTGCGCACCGGCTCGGCCTTCGCCGCCGCCGGTCTGCTGATCGGGATGCTGTCGGCCTGCACCCCTGAGCCGAAGCCGACTCCGAAGCCCACGAAGACCGCCGCCTTCGCCACGGATGAAGAGGCGTACGCCGCCGCGGAGGAGACGTATCGGGCTTACACCGACGCGATGAACGCAGTCGATCTCGCTGACCCGGCTACATTCAACGCGCTGTATCGGCACTCGATCGGGGACTTCCAGGCCGCGGATCGGAGGACATACTCCGCGTTGCACGCCGAAGGTCTCCGTATGACAGGGGAAGTCCGCTTGGCAAGTTTCGAAGGCACGGGCTTCGATCCGGAAGAGGCAAAGGCCAGCGCGCATGTTTGCGTGGACGTTAGCGACTCCGACGTCGTGGACGGGGCAGGGCAGTCGCAGGTGGCCCCAGACCGACCTTCAATGAACTCACTTACGGTCGAATTTCGTGCCAAGGGCGACACCATGCTGATCGCGCGAGCCGACAGAGACGAAACGCGATCATGCGAGGATTAGTAGCACGTCGAGCCGGACTTACCGCCTTGATCACTTTAGTACTTGCTGCAGGTGCGCCAGGCGATGATGGAGGAGTAGGCGGCGGCGATGTACTCATCGGTAAAGGTCCGGGCAGCATCCAGGTCTCTGGCTCCAAGACATCAGATGGCGCCTCAAACGGTCGGGGTACAGGAAAAGATCTGTCGGGCGGTTCGAACGCCAAGATCGGCAACAGCCCGCGCCAATCCGCGCCCTCCGATGGGTGCGGACTGTCCGGGGTGCGGACGAGACTGGGTTGTTGGGATGTCGTCGTCTTGAGTGACGCCGAGCGTGCGGAGCTCGCGAGTTCCTCGGGAGTGCCGCCGATCACCATCACCGACCTCGCGAGCTTCTCCCCCGCGAAGGGCGCCGTGCTCGGCGAGCCGGACAATCTCGGGGTGGCGGGTCTGCCGACGAACTTCGTGACCGAGGCGGCGACGCACGTTCGTTCCGGCGAGCTGTTCGGGTTCCCGGTCGACGTGCGCTTCACACCGGTCGCGTACACGTTCCATTACGGCCATGGGAAGCCGAAGACCACCTCGTCGCCCGGCGCCAGCTGGGAGAGCCTCGGCCAGGCGCAGTTCACCCCGACCGACACCAGCCACACCTACGCTGCACGCGGTACCTACGACGCGAGCGTCGACATCGCGTACACCGCCGAGATCGACCTGGGTGCCGGATGGTTCCCGATCGAGGGCCGGCTCGACATCGCCGGGCCGACGCAGCAGATCCGGATCTTCGAAGCCCGCACCGCGCTCGTCGCCCGCACGTGCGCGGAGCAGCCCTCCGCCCCCGGCTGCTGACCCCCTCCCGGCTCCCCCGGAAAGGCCCGTGCCGACACAGCGCGGCATCGAAACCGCACGCCGCCGACTCTCGTCCGTCGCGTTCCTGCCGGGCGTGGACGCGCCCCTGGCATCCGGCATCCGGCATCCGGCATCCGGCATCCGGCATCGGGCATCCGGCACCCCGGCATTCGGCATCCGGCATCCCGCATCCCGGCACCCGGGCATCCGGCATCCGGACATCCCGGCACCCGGGCATCCGGCATCCGGGCATCCCGGCACCCGCCCAGCACCCGCGACGCGAGACGAATCGGGGGCCGACACTCCAGATGTCGGCCGGATTCCCACGAAACGTCCGTCATCTGGAGTGTCGGCCCCCGGAATGTAACCGGGCAACGGCAGACGGCAGCAGACGCCGCCGCCCGCGCGCCGCGCGGCTCAGCTCAGCTCGGCGCCCTCCAGCAGCTCGGTCACGAGCGCTGCGATCGCCGAGCGCTCCGAGCGCTGCAGCGTGACATGCCCGAACAGGTCGTGTCCCTTCAAGGTCTCGATCACGCTCGCGATGCCGTCGTACCGGCCCACCCGCAGGTTGTCGCGCTGACCGACGTCGTGGGTCAGCACGACGCGCGAGTTCTGGCCGATCCGGCTCAGCACCGTCAGCAGTACGTTGCGCTCCAGCGACTGCGCCTCGTCGACGATCACGAAGGCGTCGTGCAGCGACCGGCCGCGGATGTGCGTGAGCGGCAGCACCTCCAGCATTCCCCGCGCGATGACCTCCTCCAGCACGTTGCCCGAGACGACCGACCCGAGGGTGTCGAACACCGCCTGCCCCCACGGGTTCATCTTCTCGCCCTGGTCTCCGGGCAGGTAGCCGAGCTCCTGACCGCCGACGGCGAACAGCGGACGGAACACGATGATCTTCTTCTGCTGCTGCCGCTCGAGCACCGCCTCCAACCCCGCGCACAGCGCCAGCGCGGACTTGCCTGTGCCGGCCCGCCCGCCGAGCGACACGATGCCGACCTCGGGGTCGAGCAGCAGGTCGATGGCGATCCGCTGCTCTGCCGAGCGGCCGTGCATCCCGAACACCTCGCGGTCACCGCGCACCAGCCGGTACTCGCCGTCGGCCACGACCCGGCCCAGCGCCGAGCCTCTCTCCGAGTGGATGATCAGCCCGGTGTTCACCGGCATCCCGCGCACCTGCTCGCTGAGGCCGACCTCGCTCTCGTACAGATCGCTCATCTCGTCGCCCGACAGGTCGACGGTCGTGATCCCGGTCCATCCGGCATCCACGGCCTGCTCGGCGAGATACTCCTCCGCGGCGAGGCCGAGAGAAGCCGCCTTCACCCGCATCGGCAGATCCTTCGACACGATCGTGACGTTCTGCCCGTCACCCGCGAGCTGCGCCGCCGTCGCGAGGATGCGACTGTCGTTGTCGCTGAGCCGGATGCCCGCCGGCAGTACCGACATGTCGACATTGCCCAGCTCGACGCGCAGAGTCCCCCCGTCACCCACCTCGATCGGGAAGTCCAGGCGCCCGTGCTCGACGCGCAGCTCATCGAGATGGCGCAGCGCGCGCCGGGCGAAGTAGCCGAGCTCGGGATCGTGACGCTTGCTCTCCAACTCGCTGATCACCACCACGGGGAGGACGATCGAATGCTCGGCGAAGCGGAACAGGGCCTGCGGATCGCTCAACAGCACCGAGGTGTCGAGCACATATGTGCGAAGAGCCGTGTCATCGTGTGACACGGCTCGGGCTGCTGACGTGGACTGCTGCTGTGCTGTACGTGTGGTCACGATCCACTCCCACTCGGGATGTGCTCCCGGCTCTGCAGCGAGTCGACCAGGGTCACGAGTCGCGAACCTGGAGGCCGACCCGACCGGACACGGTGTCCGATGCCATGAACGTACTTCCGCCCGGCGCGCACGCCGGGAGACACGCGGAACAGATCGGTGACGTTCCGGTGAACGACGAGGGTCAGGATGCCGAGGCCGGCGGCGTCACCGTCCGTATCGGCGGTCGCGGTCGGCGAAGTCGCGGATGGCCCGGAGGAAGTCGACCTCGCGCAGGTCGGGTCCGAGCGCCTCGACGAAGTAGAACTCGCTGTGCGCGCTCTGCCACAGCAGGAAGTCGCTCAGCCGCTGCTCACCGCTCGTGCGGATGACGAGGTCCGGGTCGGGCTGGCCACCGGTGTACAGGTGCTCGCCGATCATCTCGGGGGTGAGCTGCTCGGCGAGATCCTCGAGGGTGCCGCCCGAGGCGTTGTGCTTGCCGATGATGCTGCGCACCGCGTCGACGATCTCGTTGCGGCCGCCGTAGCCGACCGCGAGGTTCACATGCAGCCCGCTGTGCCCGCTGGTGCGCTCCTGCGCCTCCGCCAGCACCCGCGCCAGCTCCGGCGGCAGGATGTCGGCGCGCCCGACGTGCTGCACCCGCCACTCGCCCTGCTCGGCGAGCGTGTCGGCGAGCTCGGCGATGATCTCGATGAGGTCGCCGATCTCCTTCGAGTCGCGCTTGAGCAGGTTGTCGGCCGAGAGCAGGTAGAGCGAGACGACCCCGATGCCCAGCTCATCACACCAGCCGAGGAACTCACGCATCTTCGCCGCCCCGGCGCGGTGACCGGCCGCGGCGCTGTCGAACCCGAGCTGACGAGCCCATCGACGGTTGCCGTCGATCATCATCGCGACGTGATGCGGCGCCTTCGACACGTCGATCCGCCGCCGCAGGCGTCTTCCGTAGAGCCGATAGAGGGGTCCCCGTCCCGAGCTCTCGCGTGCAGTCACGTGCCTACGCTACCGCCACCCACCCTGAGCCTGCGGCCGCACTCAGGACATGTACTGCTGGCGGCATGCGCGCGAACGTAGAGTGAGCGCGTGAGCACCCGCCCCTCTGACAACACCGACGTCCCCGAGCTGCCCCTGATGGAAGCGGCCGCGGTCGACGCGGTCGTCGAGGTGAGGCCGACCTGGCGAGGCTGGATCCACGCCGGCACCTTCCCTGTCGCGATCGTCTCCGGCGCCGTGCTCATCACCGTCGCCCAGGGGGCGCCTGCCAAGTGGGCCGCGGCGGTCTTCATGGTCACCTCGATGCTCCTCTTCGGCAACTCGGCGCTGTACCACCGCTTCGATTGGGGTCCGACGACCAAGGCTGTGCTCAAGCGCATCGACCACGCCAACATCCTGCTGCTGATCGCCGGCACGTACACTCCTCTGGCGGTACTCGCCCTGCCTCCGCAGAAGGGCCTGGTGCTGCTGATCGTCGTGTGGAGCGGGACGGTGCTCGGCATCCTGTTCCGGGTGTTCTGGATCAACGCCCCGCGCTGGATGTACGTCGCCCTCTACCTCGCACTCGGCTGGGCCGCGGTGATGTACATGGTCGACCTGCTGCAGGCGAACGTCGCCATGATGGTGCTCGTCTGCGTCGGAGGCCTGCTGTACACCGCAGGTGCGGTGGTCTACGCGATGAAGAAGCCCAACCCCTGGCCGGGGCATTTCGGGTTCCACGAGATCTTCCACGTGTGCACGGTGCTCGCCTTCCTCTGCCACTGGACCGCGTGCCTGCTCATCTCGCTCGATCCGCTCTCCCCCTCACTGGGCTTCGGCGGCTGACCCGGGTTACGCTCGAATTCCGCGTCAGAGCAGAGGAGCGACAATGGCCGAAGTCGAGAGCTTCACCCTGGACCACACCGCCGTCAGAGCGCCATACGTGCGACTCATCAGCGTCGAGCACGGACCGAAGGGCGATGCGATCTCGAACTTCGACGTGCGCTTCGTGCAGCCGAATGAGGGTGAGATCCCCACGGCGGGTCTGCACACCATCGAGCACCTGCTCGCGAGCGTGCTCCGCGACCGCATCGACGGGCTGATCGACATCTCGCCGTTCGGATGCCGCACCGGATTCCACGCGATCTTCTGGAGAGAGCCCGCGGTCGCCGACGTCGTCGCAGCCGTGCGCGGCAGCCTGGAGTTCATCGCCGACACGGCCGAGTGGAGCGACGTGCCCGGCGTCTCGGCCGTGGAATGCGGCAACTACCGCGACCACAGCCTGCACAGCGCGAAGGAATGGTCGAAGGTCATCCTCGATCAGGGCATCAGCCTCGACGCGTTCGAGCGCGTCGGCGTGTGACGCCCATCGGCGTGGGACGCGCGGGTCTCAGCGCCCGTCGTCGTCGCGGTCGGCCTGGTCGCGCAGCGCCGCCTCTTCGGCATCCAGCTCTTCGCGCACCTCTTCGCGGTAGCGCACCTTGCGGATGCGACGGTTCATGTCCCAGATCAGCAGCACGACGGCCGCGACGATGATGACGATGATCGCGAAGCCCGCGAACCCGGGCGTCACCGAGTTCGGGTCGACCGTCATCGACGGCGTCGGCATCGGGGTGGTCTCACCGAACAGGATCATGGTCCGCCTTCTTCTCACAGGTCTAATAACCTGGAACTCCAGCCTATCCGCCGTCCAGACCCGGGAGAGACGTGACCACCGCGCGCGAACTCGATGAACGATACGGCCGCACGCCTCGGCGACGCCTGCCCTGGATCATCTTCGGCGCCGCCGCCCTGGCGGTCGTCGTCGCCCTCGGCTGGACGATCGTCGCGCAGCAGATGAACGCGGTGGATGCCGATGATCTCGGCTTCACCGTGGTCGACGCGCACAGCGTCGACCTGCGCTTCCAGTTCACCGCGCCACGGGGCGCCGACGTCGCGTGCGCCGTGGAGGCGCTCGACGAGGAGTTCGGCGTCGTCGGGTGGAAGATCGTCGAGATCGCCGGCGGCGAGCACCACACCAAGGGCGTCGCCGTCGGCATCCCGACCGTCGCCGAGGCGACCACCGGTTTGGTGAAGACTTGCTGGGTCGCCTAGAATCATCCGAAAGATGACCGACGCCCCGGCCGATACCGGGGCGTCTTCTCATATCCCACGGGTCGCGAGACGGCCCGGATCCCCGAAGCCCCCGAAGGGGCCCGCACCGAAGGAGCAGGCTGTGTCCACAGACGCTCAGGTACCTTTCCTCACCCAGGAGGCCTACGACCGGCTCGTCGACGAGCTCGAGCACCTCTCGACGGTGGGCCGTGAAGAGATCGCCGCCCGCATCGAAGCGGCCCGCGAAGAGGGCGACCTCAAGGAGAACGGCGGCTACCACGCCGCGAAGGACGAACAGGGCAAGCAGGAGGCGCGCATCCGCACCCTGCAGCAGCTGCTGAAGACGGCGAAGGTCGGCGAGGCGCCCACCAGCCGCGGCATCGTCGAGCCGGGCACCGTGGTCACCGCGATCGTCGCCGGCGACGAAGAGGTCTTCCTGCTCGGCAGCCGCGAGATCGCCGCCGGCGGCGATCTCGACGTGTACAGCGAGGCGAGCCCGCTCGGCCAGGCCATCATCGGCCTGAAGGTCGGCGACAAGTCGAGCTACGAGGCGCCCAACGGCCGCGCCATCAGCGTTGAGATCACCGGCGTCGAGACCTACACCGGCTGACGCGCCGAGAACGACGAACGGCGGGGTGCCCCAGGGCATCCCGCCGTTCCGCGTCTTCCCGGTCAGTCCGGCACGACGACGGGCGCGAAACCCGCCTGCCGAAGCGTCTGAAGAGCGAGTTCGGTGTGCTCGGGGCCGCGGGTCTCGATCGAGAGCTGCAGGATCATGTCGCTGATCTGCAGACCGTGCCCGTGACGGGTGTGCAGCACCTCCATGACGTTGGCGCCCGCCTGCGCGAGCAGATCCGACACCTTCGCGAGCTGACCGGGTCGGTCGGGAAGCGGCACGCGCACGGTCGCGTACCGGCCGGATGCCGCCAGCCCGTGCGCCACGACGCGCTGCAGCAGCATCGGATCGATGTTTCCGCCGGAGAGGATCGGCACGGTCACGCCCGCGTCGTGCACCTTGCCGGCGAGGATCGCGGCCACGCCCACGGCGCCGGCGGGCTCGACGACGACCTTGGCGTGCTCGAGCAGCACCAGCAGCGCTCGGGCGATGTCGTCTTCGGTGACCGTGACCACCTCGTCGACGAGTTCGCGGATGATCTCGAACGGCACGTCTCCCGGTCGCGCGACCAGGATGCCGTCGGCGATCGTCGGATGCGTCTGGATCTCGACGGGTGTCCCCGCTTCCAGCGACGGGGGCATCGCGGCCGCGTTCTCGGCCTGCACGCCGATGACCCGCACGGTGCGGCCGGCCGCCGCAGCACCTGCCTTCACCGCGGCCGCGACCCCGGCGATCAGTCCGCCGCCGCCGATGCCCATGATCACCGTGTCGACGTCCGGGACATCCTCCATCACCTCGAGGCCGAGCGTGCCCTGGCCCACGACGATGTCGCGATGGTCGAACGGGTGGATCAGCACGGCGCCGGTGCGCTCGGCGAACTCGGCGGCGAGGCGCAGCGATGTCGCCACCGTCTCGCCCTCGAGCACGACCTCGGCGCCGTAACCGCGGGTGGCGAGCAGCTTCGGCACGGGCACGCCGAGCGGCATGAAGATCGTCGCCGGGATGCCCAGCATCTGAGCGGCGAGTGCCACGCCCTGCGCGTGGTTGCCCGCCGAGGCGGCCACCACACCCCTGGAGCGCTCCTCCTCCGTCAGACGCGACAGACGGTAGGTCGCCCCGCGGATCTTGAACGACCCGGTGCGCTGCAGGTTCTCCATCTTGAGCATGACGGGCGAGCCGAGCGTCTCGCCGAGCGCGCGCGACAGCTCGGTCGGCGTGCGGGAGATCACACCGGCGAGGCTCTCGGCCGCGGCGGTGAACTCGGCAAGGCTCGGGACGGCGGCGACGCTGGGGACTGCGGTCATCGATTCCTCCTCTGCCGCTCACGCGGCACTGTGCTCCAGATGAGATCTTCAGGCGCCGGTTCGCGCCCGGTGCGCCATGCGCCCGAGCCGATGGTGACGGCCGCCACGTTGACGAATGCGGCGAGCGGAACAGCGAACAGGGCGCCGGGGATGCCCGCGATCATCGCTCCGCCCGCCACGACGAGCACGACCGCCAGGGGGTGCACCTTGACGGCCGAGCCCATCAGGATCGGCTGCAGGATGTGACCTTCGAGCTGCTGCACCAGCAGCACCACGCCGAGCATGAGCAACCCGATCACCGGGCCGTTGTACACCAGAGCGAGGAACACCGCCACTGCGCCGGTGACCACGGCGCCCACGATGGGCACGAACGACCCGAGGAAGACGAGCACGGCGACGGGGATGGGCATGGGCACCCCCAGAAGCGCGGCACCGACGCCGATGCCCACCGCGTCGATGGCGGCGACGAACATCTGCGTGCGCGCGTAGTCGACCACCGTCGCCCATCCGTTCCGCGCCGCCACATCGGCCGCAGGGCGTGCCATTCGCGGGAACAGCTTGAGCGTCCACCGCCAGATACCCGCGCCGTCGGCGAGCAGGCAGATGAGGATGAACAGCGAGAGCAGCGCGCCGGTGACGATGTGCGCGGCTGTTCCGGTGACGGCGAGCGCGCCGTTCAGCAGCAGATCGGCCTGCTCGTTCAGCAGGCCCATCCCCTGCTGGATGTAGCCGTCGATCTGCGCTTCCGTGAGATGCAGCGGACCGTCGAGCAGGAACGTGCGCACCTGCTGGATGGCATCCATCGTCTTGGCCTGCACGTCGGGAAGCTGAGTGCGCACCTGCCAGATCACCAGCCAGAACAGCCCTGTGACCACACCCAGCGCCCCCAGAACGGTCACCGCGATCGCCAGCCATCGGGGGAAGTGCGCGCGCAGCATGAGCTGGAAGGCCGGCCACAGCAGCGCCGTGACCAGGATGCCGACCAGCAGCGGGATGACCAGGAGCTTGAGCAGCATCACCAGCCAGATGAACAGCGCGATCAGGCCGGCGATCACCAGCAGGCGCCAGGCGTATGCGGCGGTCACGCGCAGGGGCGCAGGCACAGCGTCGTCGGCCCTGGGCGCCACCGTGCGGCCGAGCACGGGCGGCTGATACCGGAAGGGGTTGCGGAACCGCGGCCTCGGATCGTCGCTCATCGTGCAATTCTACTGACGCCTCGAATCGCCCTCGCGCCGGATGTCGGCGGGTGGCGCTACTCTGACGCGGTGACGGCTCCACCCTCGAACACCCTCAGCGCCACCGAAGCGCGCCGCATGACACTGGCGGCGCAGGGGTTCTCCCGACGCCGGCCGGATGCCGTGGCCGCGCGCCACCTGCACCGGGCGATGTCGCAGTTGGGAGTGCTGCAGATCGACTCGGTCAACGTGTTCGCCCGCTCCCACTACATGCCGATGTTCTCGCGGCTGGGGCCGTACAACCCCGCCCTGCTCGATCGCACGTTCGTGTCGCGGACGACTCACTACGTGGAGTATCTCGCCCACGAGGCGACGTTCATGCCGATCGCGGACTGGGCGCTGTGGGACTTCCGCATGCAGGAGTGGCGCGCGCGAACGGAGCGGCCGGGTGGATGGGGCCGAGTGCACAGCCGGACCCTCGACTGGGTGCGCGACGAGCTGCGCGCACGAGGCCCGCTGCGCCCCGCAGATCTGCGCGACGACGCGCCCCGCGAGCGCGGCTCGTGGTGGGACTGGGACGACGCGAAGATCGCGCTCGAGCACCTGTGGCGCTGCGGCGAGGTCGCGATCGCCGGCCGCGCCGGGTTCGAGCGGCGCTACGGTCTGGCATCGCAGATCATCCCGTCCGCGATCCGGGAGGCCGCCGTTCCCCGTGATGACGCTGTGCGCGAGCTGGTGCGGCGCGCGGCGCGCTCGTACGGCGTCGCGACGATCGCCGACCTGAACGATTACCACCGGCTGCGGGATCAGAGCGCGGTGCGAGCGGCGGTGGCCGATCTGGTCGACTCGGGTGAGCTGGAACCGGTCCGGGTACGCGGGTGGGAGCGCGGGGGAAGACCGATCCCTGCGTGGCGGCATCGTGACGCGGTGCTGCCCCGGCGCATCGATCGAGCAGCACTGCTGACCCCGTTCGACCCGGTGGTGTGGTTTCGGGATCGGGCGCTGCGGGTGTTCGACTTCGACTACCGCATCGAGATCTACGTCCCCGCCGACCGGCGTCGCTACGGGTACTACTCCCTGCCGATGCTCGTCGGCGACCGCGTGGTCGGGCGCGTCGACCTCAAGGCCGACCGGGCCGCGTCGACGCTGCGCGTGCAGTCGGCGTGGTGGGAACAGCACGCCGTGCCGCAGACGGATGCCGGGCGCGTCGCTGACGAGCTCGCGCGTGCAGCGCTCTGGCAGGGACTCGATCGGATCAGCGTGTCGCGCTGGGGTGACGCGGCGGACGACCTCGCCCGCGCGCTGCCCGGCGCCGAGACATCGGTCGAACGGCACGTGCACCCGCGGGAATAACGAACGCCCCGTCCGGTGGCGGGGCGTCAGTGTTTTCGGTGTTTCGACTCGCAAGCTCGCTCAACCTTGACACGAAGAGGCTCAATGCGACTTCGTCGCATTGAGCCTCTTCATGTC
>NZ_JBSHMU010000007.1:0-81584 GCF_053645675.1 Microbacterium sp. NPDC055312
CGCCGTGGCCAGCAACGCGGCGCCCCCCCACCCCTCTTTGCGCCGCACCCAGGCAACCCGGTCCGACATCTGGAGTGTCGGCCCCCGATTCGTCACGCCCGCGGACCCGCCGGAGCGTGCTGCAGCTGGCGACGATGACCGGGTCGGTCGAGAGCGGTTACACGGCCGTGCTGTCGATCGCGGTGTGAGATGCGGTGGTCGTGCCCAGCCGATTCCGAACGCACCGGCGTAACGTCGAGCGCATGACCATTCTCCCGATCGACGACGCCGCGATCGCGGAGGCGAAGCAGCTGCGCGATGCGTTCCAGCGCTTCCTGCGGGAGTACGAGTTCGGGATGCGCGAGGTCGAGACGAAGATCTCGATCCTCCGCGACGAGTTCACGCACATGCACGCCTACAACCCGATCGAGCACGTCAAGAGTCGCGTGAAGACGCCCGACAGCATCGTCGAGAAGGTCGCCCGCAAGGGCATCGAGGCGGACTTCGACGTGATCCGTCGCGAGATCACCGACATCGCCGGGGTGCGCGTCACCTGCAGCTTCGTCAGCGACGTGTACCGGCTGTTCGATCTGCTCACCCAGCAGGATGACGTGACGGTGCGCACGGTCAAGGACTACATCGCCGAGCCCAAGCCCAACGGCTACCGCAGCCTGCATGCGATCGTCGAGGTGCCCGTGTTCCTCTCCACCGGGCCGGTGGCGATCCCCGTCGAAGTGCAGTTCCGCACCATCGCGATGGACTTTTGGGCCAGCCTCGAGCACAAGATCCACTACAAGTTCGCAGGGAGAGTGCCCGCGCACCTCGTGCAGAGCCTCACCGACGCGGCCGAGGCGGCCGGCGAGCTCGATGTGCGCATGGAGCGCCTGCACCGCGAGGCCCACGAGAGCAATCAGCGCGTCATCGAGGCATGACGGCTTCAGGCGACGGCTTCGGGCGCCGGCGTCAGCCGAGGAACGCCCGGGCGGCCGTGGCCATCGCGGTGACGCCGACCTCGATCGTGGGGTGGATCACCGGGGCGTAGAACGGCGAATGATTGGTCGGGATGTCCTTGTCGACCGTGCCGGCCGCCACGGCATCCGCGTACACCGTCGGGTCGACGCCGCCCCAGAACCAGAACACGAGGGGCACGCCCGCGTCGCGGGCGAACCACGACACGTCCTCGCTGCCGGTGAACAGTCCGGGGTCGACCACGGACTGCTCGCCGAAGACGCCTCGGAAGGCCGAGACGACCCGCTCGGTGGCATCCGCGTCGTTGATCGTGGCGGGAAGCCGGTGCAGCGTCGAGATCTCGGGCTCGCGCTCGGCGCCGGATGCCGTGGCCTCGGCGCGGATGACGCGCTCGACCCTCTCGAGCACCTTCTCGCGCAGGTTCTCGTCGGGGTAGCGCAGGCTGAGCTGCAGCGTGGCATCGGCCGGGATGATGTTGTTCTTGGTGCCCGCGTGGATCGCGCCGACCGTCACGACGGCGAGCTCGCGCGGGTCGACCTCGCGTGACACGACGGTCTGCAGTCGCATGATCGTCGCGGCGGCCATGACGATCGGGTCGATCGTCGAGTGCGGGCGCGATCCGTGTCCGCCGCGGCCGTGCAGCACCACCTGGATGCCGTCGGATGCCGACATCTGCGGCCCCGGTCGCACACCGATCGTGCCGGCGGGCAGGGGAGTGACGTGCTGACCGAGCACCACGTCGGGGCGCGGGAAGCGGTCGAGCGCCCCGTCGTCGAGAATCGCGCGGGCTCCGGCGCCGTACTCCTCGGCGGGCTGGATCACCACGACGACCGTCCCGCTCCACTGGTCGCGCTCGGCGACCAGCCGCTCGACGGCGCCGATCATAGCGGTCACGTGCATGTCGTGACCGCACGCGTGCATCACCCCGACGGTGTTGCCGTCGGGGTCGACGCCGGTCGCGGTCGATGCGTACGCGAGCCCGGTCTCCTCGACGACGGGCAGCGCGTCCATGTCGGCACGCAGCCACACCACGGGTCCGGCCTGCTCTGAGCTCGTCGACGGGTTGGCCAGCACGCCCACCACACCGGTGATGCCGACGCCCTCGGTCACCTCGAGCCCGAGCTCGCGCAGGTGAGCGGCGGCGATGCCGGCGGTGCGCGTCTCCTGGAACGACAGCTCGGGATGCCGGTGCAGATCGATGTAGAGTGCCTCGAGGTCGACGGTCATGCGTTGAGCCTAGCCCCGGGGCATCCGCTGGCCGGGGCCGCTGTCGGCGGCAGCATGATACGGTTCTCATGTCCCTCCGCCGGAGGCTTCACTCCCAACAGCTGCACGGATCCCGTTGCAGCCATCACCCCGATCCCGACCCGCGTGTGAGTGCCGCGGATCCGGATCACCCGATCCCGTCGAGTCATGCGCCCCGCGCCGCTCGGTCGGCATCGCCATATCGTGCACGCCGGACAGTTCAGCGTGGCATCCCGGTCGCATCAGCGATCAGAACAACAGAAAGCAGAAGCACATGGCCACTGGCACTGTGAAATGGTTCAACTCCGAGAAGGGCTTCGGCTTCATCGCTCCCGATGACGGCTCCGACGACCTGTTCGCGCACTTCTCGGCCATCGAGGGCTCCGGCTACAAGGAGCTCACCGAGAACCAGAAGGTGGAGTTCGAGCCCGAGCGCGGCCCCAAGGGCATGCAGGCGGCGAAGATCCGCCCGCTCTGATCCGAGCATCTAGAGAACCGGCCGGTACCCGTATGGGTGCCGGCCGGTTTTTCGTCCGGTCGCGCCGTCAGACGGTCTGCTGCTTCCGGTAGCGGCGGTTGCGCGCGCCCAGCAGAGCGGATGCCAGCAGCGCGGCGCCGACCGAAGCGGTGAGGATCGCGACCTTCGCCTGATCGTGGTGCGGGTCTGCGACGTCGAAGCTCAGCTCGGCGACGAGAAGCGAGACCGTGAAGCCGATGCCGGCGAGCAATCCCACGCCGATGATGTCGATCCACCGCAGCGACGGATCGAGGTCGATCCGTCGCACACGGGTGATCGCCCACGTGGCCAGGGCGATGCCGATCGGCTTGCCCGCGATCAGGCCGAGCATGATGCCCAGCACCACCGGGTCGGCGAGCGCTGCGATCCAGCCCTCAGCGCCGCCGATGGCCACCCCGGCCGAGAAGAACGCGAACACGGGCACGGCGAAACCGCTGGAGAGCGGACGGAACCGATGCTCGAAGACCTCCGCGAGCCCGGGCCCGGTCTCCTCGTCGTGGGCGGCTCTGCGGTGCAGCACGGGCACGGTGAAGCCCAGCAGCACTCCCGCGATCGTCGCGTGGATGCCCGAGGCGTGCACGAGCGCCCACGCGGCGAAGCCGATGGGCAGCAGGATGAGCCATGCCGCCGACGGCCGCAGGTCGAAGAACTGCCGGTACCGCTGCGCGATCACGCCGTACGCGGCGATCACGACCACCGCCGCAAGCAGCGGCACGATCTCGATGGTGTCGGTGTAGAAGATCGCGATGATCGCGATCGCGACGAGGTCGTCGACCACGGCGAGGGTCAGCAGGAAGATGCGCAGCGCGCTGGGCAGGTTCGAGCCGATGATGGCCAGCACCGCGACGGCGAACGCGATGTCGGTGGCGGTGGGGATCGCCCATCCGCTCGCCGCGCCCGGTGCGCCGCTCGTGACCGCGACGTAGACGAGGGCCGGCACCACCACGCCGCCGAGGGCCGCCACGACCGGGACGATCGCCGTGCTGAACCGCCGCAGATCCCCGGCGACGAACTCGCGCTTGAGCTCGAGGCCCACCAGGAAGAAGAAGACCGCCAGCAGGCCGTCGGCCGCCCACTGCCCGAGCGTGAGATCGAGGTGCCACGGCTCGTAGCCGACCTTCAGGTCGCGCAGGGCGAAGTAGCCGTCGGCCCACGGCGAGTTCGCCCACAGCAGCGCGATGGCGGCCGCGGCGACGAGCAGCACACCACCGGTCGTCTCGGCGCGGAGGATCTCGCCGATGCGTCGGGACTCGGCGCGGGACGAGGTCGGGAACAGCGGGCGGAGGGGGGAGGAGGAGCGCACCATGCGGGCCTTCCGGGTCGACGGACGATGACGTCGACCAGGCTTCCCGACACTCCTCCTCCAGTTTATCGGCGCGTGCCGGCCGAACCAGGGTGCCGCCTGAGCGCCGCCGCGCTCAGCGCCGGCTGCTGGTGGCTCAGCGCCTGCTGCCGGCGACCGGGATCGGCCCGGTGACGCTCAGCTCGTCCTCCCAGCACTGGATGCCCGTCACCTCGGGCATCCGCTCCCGGGTGAAGACCGGATCGAGTCCCGCCCGGCGCTGGTCGAGGTAGTCGCGCAGCAGTTTGAACGCGACGCCCGAGAGCAGCGCGATGGCGACGAGGTTCACGATCGCCATGATCCCCATGATGCTGTCGGCGGTGTTCCAGATGAGGTCCGCCGAGGCGATCGAGCCGAGGAACACGACGAGCACGACCAGGGCGCGATAGCCCTGCAGCACGCCGCGGTGGGCGCGGATGAACTCGATGTTCGACTCGCCGTAGTAGTAGTTGCCGAGGATCGAGCTGAACGCCAGCAGGAAGATGATCACGCTCAGCACGATGTTCGACCACGAGCCCAGCGAGCTGACCAGCGCGTTCTGGGTGAGCACGATGCCCTGCTCGGCGTTCGACAGGTCGGGTGTCGCGACGAGCACGATGAACGCCGTGATCGAGCACACCAGGAACGTGTCGAAGTACACGCCGAGGGTCTGCACGAGGCCCTGCTTGACCGGGTGGGTGACGGCGGCGGTCGCGCCGGCGTTCGGGGCAGAGCCCAGGCCCGCCTCGTTCGAGAACATGCCGCGCTTCGCGCCGATCATGATGATTGTGCCGAGTGCGCCTCCGGCGACCTCCTGCGTGCCCCACGCCTGCGTGTAGATCGAGGCGAACACCTCGGGCAGCCGCTCGATGTGGATCCCGACGATCACCAGTCCCAGCAGCAGGTACACCAGGGCCATCAGCGGCACGACGGCCGACGACACCGTCGCGATGCGGCGGACTCCGCCGAAGATGACCAGCGCGGTGAGTGTCGCGAGCACCGCGCCGACCACCCACGGGATCCACGCGACCTCGCCGCCGAAGCTGCCCGACACGGTGGCGCTGATCGTGTTGGCCTGCAGCGAGTTGAACGAGAACGGGAAGCACAGGATGAGGATGACGGCGAAGACGATGCCCATCCAGCGGGCCTTCAGTCCGTGCTGCATGTAGTACGCGGGTCCCCCGCGGAAGCCGTCCTTGTCGCGCACCTTGAACGTCTGACCCAGCGTCGACTCGACGAAGCTCGAGGCGCCGCCGATGAACGCCATCGTCCACATCCAGAACACCGCGCCGGGGCCGCCGATGGCGATCGCGGTGCCGACGCCGGCGATGTTGCCCACCCCGACCCGGGACGCCGCCGAGATGGTGAAGGCCTGGAACGCCGACACCGACTGCGGCCTGCCGTCGGCGTCCGTCGGGGTGCGGTTGGTGAGGGTGCGGAACATCTCGGGGATGAGCCGGAACTGCACGACGCCCGAGCGGAACGAGAAGTAGAGGCCGAGCACCAGCAGGATGGGCAGCACCGCCCAGGTCCAGAGCTTGTCGCCGAAGAAGAGCACGAAGTCGTTGAGGGCGTCCATCCGACCAGTATTCAGGGGCGAGACCGAGGGGGACGACAGCGCCGGGCGGAATCGGGCATACCGGATTCTGCTTGGATGTGTTTGTGAAGACGACTGACGAAAACCGTCGCGCCGGGGTCGGCGCCCTGCTGTGGCTGGCGCTGGCGACCTTCTCGATGGGGATCGACGGGTACGTGCTCGCCGGCCTGCTGCCGCAGATCCAGAACGACCTCGACATCTCGAAGGCCGCGGCCGGGCAGCTCGTCGCGGTATTCGCCCTCACCGCGGCCGTCGCGGGGCCGATCCTGTCGTCGGTCACCGGCCGCTGGGAGCGCAAGCTCGTCATCTCGCTCTCGCTGGGCGTGTTCGTGGTCGGAAACCTCATGATCGCGGTGTCGACGAGCTACGCGATGGCGATGGCGGGGCGCGTGGTCTCGGCCGTCGGCGGCGCGCTGCTCAGTGCCGTCGTCAGCGCTTACGTGGTCGCGGCGTCGCCGCCCGAGCGCCGCGGCCGAGCCCTGGCATTCGTGCTCGGCGGGTTCCTCACCGCGACGGCGCTCGGTGTTCCGGTCGGTCTCGTGATCGGGCAGGACGACTGGCGGATGCCGCTGTTCCTCGTCTCCGCCGTGGGCGCGATCGCGCTGATCGGCATCCTCGTCAACGTGCCCCGGCTTCACCTGCCGGCGCTCACCCTGCGTCAGACGCTCAGCCCGCTGGCGCGACCGGCCGTGATCGGGGCCGTCCTCGTCGCGACCGGCATCATGTGCGCGAGCTACCTCTGCTTCACCTACGCGGCGTACATCTTCGAGCCGCGAGTCGGCGAGGGCGGACCGATCATCGCGGCGATGTTCGGGTACGGCATGGTCAGCCTCGGCGGCAACATCCTGTCCGGTCGTGTCACCGACCGGGTGGGGCCGACGCGGGTGATCGGGCTGATCATCGGCATCCTCATCGCGGTGGCGCTGCTCGGCGCCGTGGGCCTGCTGCTGCCCGGCGTCGCCGGCGCGGTGGCGGCCTTCGCCTGGTTCTTCGGATGCGCGTTCTTCAACGGCGGCTCGGGTGTGGCGCTGCAGTCGCGCCTCGGCGACATCGCCCCCGAGTCGATGTCGCTCGTGCTCGCGCTGAACGGCAGCGGCATGCAGCTCGGATCCGCGCTCGGCGGCATGCTGGGCGGGCTGCTGCTGGCATCCGGAGTCGCGCCCGACGGACTGCTGCCCGCCTCGGCCGTCGTGCTCGCGGTGACGATGGGGCTGCACCTGCTCGTCTCGCGCGCCACGCCGCGGGTTCTCGTTCCCGCCGCCTGATCGCGGGCACGCACGTCTCGGCGGGATGCGGGGTGCCGGATGCGGGATGCCGGATGCCTACCGGCGCGGCGGCGCGGTCGTGCTGCGCACGATGAGCTCGTACGGCAGGTCGGCGACGGCCGCGGCATCCGGAGCGCCTTCGAGCTGCGCGAGGATCGCCGCAGCCGCTCGCTCGCCCTGCCCGAGCGGGAACTGGTCGACGGTGGTGAGCTCGAAGAACTCCCCGAGCTCGTACCCGTCGATGCCGACGATCGAGAGCTCGTCGGGCACGCGGATGCCGAGGTCGCGCGCGGCCAGCAGCGCGCCGATGGCCATCTCGTCGGAGGCGGCGAAGATCGCCGTCGGTCGCGGCGCGGAGCCGCCGAGCAGCCGCGTCGCGGCGCGGTACCCGCCGTCGACGGTGAAGTCGGCCGGCTCGAGACGCGCCGCGTCGGGTTCCAGGCCCGCGGCGGCCAGCGCCTGCTCGAAGCCGAGGCGCCGACGTGACGGCACGCGGAAGTCGGCCTCGAACTCGGGCGCCGCGCCTATGTGCGCGATGTCGCGGTGCCCGAGCGCGATGAGGTGCTCGGTGGCCAGCCGCGCGACGGCGGTGTCGTCGAACGTCAGGGTGGCAAGCTGCGGGTTCGGACCGCCGACGCCGATCACCGGCAGACCGAGATCGAGCAGCCGGGCGGTCTCGTCGGCGTCGAGCTCGATGGCGACCGCGATCACGGCATCCACCCGCTGTCGGCGCAGGAACGTCGAGAACACCTGACGGCGCACCTCGACGTCGGCGGTGATGTTGTACAGCGTGACGTCGTAGCCCGCCCGCATCAGGGTGCTGGTGACGCCCGACAGCACGGCCCCGAAGAACCAGCGGTCGAGGAACGGCACGATCACGCCGACGTTGCGGGTGCGCCCGGATGCCAGGCTCGACGCACGCGACGACACGACGTAGCCGAGCGAGTCCGCCGCCTGGCGCACGCGCTCGCGCGCGCCGTCCGACACGTGCCCGCGCCCGCTGAGCGCCCGCGACACGGTCGCGGTGGACACCCCCGCGAGCCGGGCGACCTCGTCGATGCTCACCACGACGTCACCCCTGCTCTCGTCCGACCGCGAGACTTGCCTTCGGACACGAGACAGTGCTCCGGATGTCCCGTCTCATGCTGCAAGGCTAGTCTCGCGTTCCGGGGAGCGCGCTCAAGCGCGTGTGAACCAGGCCGCCGTGTCCGGGGGCAGGGCGGTGCCGGCGAACGGCTCGCTCTGCACGACGAAGGTCACGTCGTCGCCGAGCTCGATCGGGGTGTCGCCGAGGTTCGCGACCACGTGCAGCTCGCCGCGGTGGAAGGCGACCGCCGAGTCGGCCACGTCGTCCCAGACCAGCGACCCGCTGCCCAGGGCCCGTGCGGCGCGCTCGCTGAGCAGCTGCTTGTACAGGTTCAGCGTCGAGCCGGGATCGCCCTCCTCCACGTCGCGAGCGAAGTCCGCCCACTCCGCCGGCTGCGGCAGCCACGAGGCGTCGGTGTCGTTGAACCCGAACGCGGGACCCTCGGCCGTCCACGGCAGCGGCACACGGCAGCCGTCACGGCCGTAGCGCTCGCCGTTCGTGCGGAACCAGGTCGGATCCTGACGGAACTCGTCGGGGATCTCCATCGCCTCCGGAAGGCCCAGCTCCTCGCCCTGGTAGACGTACGCCGAACCGGGCAGCGCGAGCATGAGCGTGCTCGCCGCGCGTCCGCGGGAGAGACCGATCACCGGGTCGGGCTTGCCCTCGGATTTTGGCCCGATGCCGTCGCCCTGCGGGCTGTCGACGGTCAGCGCGAGGCGCGAGGCGTGCCGGATCACGTCGTGGTTCGAGAGCACCCAGGTGCTCGGGGCGCCGACATTGCCGAACTCCTCGAGGGATTCGCGGATGACGAGGCGCAGCTCCTGGGCATCCCACGGCGTCATCAGGTAGGGGAAGTTGAAGGTCTGGTGCATCTCGTCGGGGCGCACCCAGAGCGCGGTCTTCTTCAGTGTCGGCAGCCACGCCTCGCCGCACAGGGCGCGGTCGCCGTCGTACTCGGCGAGCACCTTGTTCCAGTCGCGGTAGATGTCGTGCACTTCGTCCTGCCCCCAGTACGGCACGTTCTCCTCGCCGCCGCCCATCGAGTCGGCGTCGGCGACGGGGGCGTAGTCGGGCAGCCCCGCTTCCTTCATCATCCCGTGCGCCACGTCGACGCGGAATCCGTCGACTCCGCGGTCGAGCCAGAAGCGCAGGATGCTGCGGAACTCCTCACGCACCTCTTCGTTGGTCCAGTCGAAGTCCGGCTGCGATGCGTCGAAGATGTGCAGGTACCACTGCCCGGGCGAGCCGTCCGCCTCGACCACGCGCTGCCACATGCCGCCGCCGAACACGCTCTCCCAGTTGTTCGGGGGCAGCTCGCCGTTCTCGCCGCGGCCGTCGCGGAAGACGTAGCGGGCACGCTCGGGGCTGCCGGGGGCCGCCTTCAGCGCCTCCTGGAACCAGACGTGCTGGTCGGAGGAGTGGTTGGGCACGAGATCGACGATCACCCGGATGCCGCGGGCGTGCGCCTCGTTCAGCATCACGTCGAAATCGTCGAGCGTGCCGAACAGCGGGTCGACGTCGCGGTAGTCGGCGACGTCGTAACCGGCGTCCTTCTGCGGGCTGGTCATGAACGGGCTCAGCCAGATGGCGTCGATGCCCAGGCTCTTCAGGTCGTCGAGCCGGCTGGTGACGCCGGGCAGGTCGCCGATGCCGTCGCCGGACGCGTCCGCGAACGAGCGGGGGTAGATCTGGTAGATGACGGCGGTGCGCCACCATTCCGAACCGGGGGCCGCCATCTGCTCACGCTGCTGTTCACGCTGTGCCATGAGATCAGGCTACTGCAAGCGCTTACATCGCGTTCTCGGCCGTGTGTTCAGGATGCCGGGATGACGACGTTCAGCGGCGGCTCGCCGGCCAGCATCCGGTCGATCTGGCGCCGGAGCAGCCGCGCCATCCGTGGGTTCATCGCCGTCGACGCACCCCCGGCATGCGGGGTGATGAGCAGATTCGGGGCACTCCAGAGCGGATGCCCGGCGGGCAGCGGCTCCTCTTCGAAGACGTCGGATGCGGCGCGGATCGCGCCGGCGTTCAGCGCGTCGACCAGGGCGCCGGAGTCGATGAGGGACCCGCGGCCGACGTTCACCAGCAGGGCGCCCTCCGCCATGCGCGCGATGCGCTCGCGGTCGAACAGATGGTGCGTGGAGTCGCTCGCCGGCAGGCTCAGCACCACGATCTCGGTGTCAGGCAGCAGCGCGTCGAGCTCGTCCATGCCGTGCACGGTGATCTCGCCGACACCCTCGACGTGCTCGGTGCGCGCGGTGCGCGCCACGGCCGTCAGCTCGACCTCGAACGGGGCGAGACGCCGGGCGATCGCCGTGCCGACGCCGCCGTATCCGACCAGCAGCACGCGCCGGTCGGCGAGACTCTCTGCGAACACCGGCGCCCACTCGCCGCGCTCCTGTGCCCGCACGAAGCGCGGCAGCTGCCGCTGCGCGGCGATGATCATGCCCACCGCGAGTTCGGCGGTCGATGCCTCGTGCACGCTCGCGGCGTTGGCGAACCGGATGCCCGACGGCAACGCCTCGGCGACGCCGTCGTAGCCGATCGACTGGCCCTGTACCAGTCCCACCTCGAGCCCGTCCAGCGCCGCGAGCACGCGGTCGCCGGCCATATACGGCGGCACGACGATGTCGATCCGCTCAGCCGGAGCGGGGGAGCGCAGATCCCAGATGCGCAGCTCGACCCCGTCGGGCAGGGCGCCGAGGTTCTCGGCCAGGCGGTCGGTGGGCACGGTGACGAGAAGGCTCACGCGTCGACCTTAGCCGGGTGATCCGGTCCGGGCGCGGTATCGGAATGGTCACGGAGCATTGACAGGCGTGTGTTCTGTATACAGAATACTAGAGATTGACTCTCCTGCCGGTGTACCGGCTCTTCCAATGATGAAAGAGGTGGCGGCATGTCCCGCTCCAAGTACCGGAAGCTTCTCGCCGGCATCGCCGTCGGCGCACTCACCATGGGCCTCGCCGCCTGCAGCGGCGGCGGCGGTCGCGGCGGCGGCGTGGACGCTGACGGCAACGCGACCGTCATCTGGTCGACCTGGGGTACGGCCGACGAGCTGACCCGCTTCGAGGAGTTCAACAAGGACTTCATGAAGCGTCACCCCGACATCAAGGTCAAGCTGCAGCCCGTGGCCGCCTACGGGGACTACCACTCGAAGCTGCTCGCGCAACTGACCAGCAACACCGCTCCCGACGTGTTCTACGTCGGTGACGACATGATCGGGCAGTTCGTCGACTCCGGCCGTCTGATGCCGCTCAAAGATCTGATGGACTCGAAGGACAGCAAGACCAAGCACGACGACTTCTTCCCCGGCCTGTTCGGCGCGGCCGAGAAGGACGACGAGGTGTTCGCGGCCCCGAACGACTCGAACCCCGACGTGCTCTGGTACGACAAGGAGGCGCTGAAGGCCGCCGGCGTCACCGAGGACCCGGCCACGCTCGCCGAGAACGGGCAGTGGACGACCGAGAAGTACCTCGAGATGAACGCCAAGCTGCACGACGCGAAGCTGACCGGCTCGATGTTCTGGAACTACTGGGCGACCCACTGGAGCTGGCTGTCGTCGCAGGGCATCGACGCGCCGTACGACGACAGCGGCGCCTTCGTGGCGAACAAGGACGCCGACACGGTCGCGGCGATGCAGCAGCTCGGCGATCTGTTCCAGGACGGCACCTTCGTCGTCGCCGACACCCTGCCCGACGGCGCGGGCGCCGACAGCGTCTTCGTCACTCACAAGGCGGGCTTCTTCGTGCAGGGCCGCTACACCATCGGCACCCTCACGTCGGCCGGCGTGCAGGACTCGTACGACATCGTGCGCTGGCCCACCCCCGACGGCGAGCCCGCTCCCACCGGCGTCGCCGCCTCATACCTCGCCATCAACGGCAAGACCAAGGTGAAGGATGCGGCGTTCACCTTCTGGACCGAGTTCCTCAGCGCGGAGGGGCAGGTCTTCCGCCTGAAGGGCGGCGGCAACGCCGTGCCGTCGATCAAGGGCGCCGACGAGGTCGTGCTCGAAGACGGCTACCCCGCTCACGCCCAGACCTTCCTCGACATGCGCGACGTCGGCTTCGAGGACTACGCCGCCGAGGCGCGCGTCCCCGGCCTGCCCGTCGCCATCAGCGAGGAGTTCCAGAAGCTCTACGAGGGCAAGACCGACGCTCAGCAGAGCCTCGACACCGTCGCGAAGCTCGTCAAGGAACGGTCGAAGAAGTAGTCATGGCTCAGCTCACCGAGGCCGGACGGATGCCGCAGGTCACCCCTGCGGCATCCGCCCAGCCGCCACGCAGAGAGGCGGCGTGGCGCCGCCGCGACCGACTCTGGGGCTACGTGTTCGTCGGCCCGCAGCTGATCGGCATGGGCCTGTTCGTCGTCCTGCCGTTCGCGGCGAGCCTCGTGCTCGCGTTCGCGGACTGGGACGGCCTCGGTGAGCTGACCTGGGTCGGCGTCGACAACTTCGTCGACCAGCTGCAGGATCCGCTGCTGGGACGCTCGATCCTGAACACCCTGCTCATCGCGATCGTCACCGTGCCGATCGGCCTGGGGCTCGCGGTGATCGTCGCCGTCGCGCTGGAGCGACTGAAGACGCGCGCCCTCTACCTCGTGCTCTTCTTCTCGCCCGTGGTCACCGCCACCGTCGCGATCGCCATGATCTGGCAGCAGATGTTCCGCGTCGACGGTGTGCTCTCGACGACCATCGCGACGGTGTTCGGCGTCGACCCGCCGAACTGGCTGCAGGATCCGCGCCTCGCCTTGCTGGCCGTGTGCATCGTGACCATCTGGTCGTCGCTCGGCCTGAACGTCGTGATCTTCCTCGCCGGGCTGCAGAACATCTCGCCCTCGGTCATCGAGGCCGCCCGCATCGACGGCGCCGGAGCCGTGCGGCTGCTGCTCAGCATCCGCCTGCCGCTGCTCTCGCCGATCGTCTTCTTCTCGTCGGTGATCGCCTTCATCTCGTCGCTGCAGACGTTCGACATCGTCTATGTGCTCGTCTCGGGCGGCGGACCCGACAACGCGACCAGGACGATCGTCTACCACATCTACGATCTCGGCTTCGGCCGGTTCGAGTTCGGCCCGTCGAGCGCGGCGAGCATCATCCTGCTCGTGCTCACCCTGGTCATCACCGCGATCCAGTTCGGCGCCCAGAAGAAGTTCGTGCACTACGAGGACGATCCGGAATGAGCGGCACCATGACACCTCCGCTGACCGAGGGCCGCCAGGGCCCGGCCACCGACTCGACGGTCGCGATCGTCGCGCCCGGCACGAGACGCCGCAGACCCGGCGGTGCGGTGAGCCGCCGAACCGGCCCGGTGCTGCTGCACGTCGTGCTGATCATCGCCGGCATCTCGATGGTCTTCCCGTTCATCTGGATGCTGCTGACCTCGCTGAAGACGCTGCCGCAGCTTCTGCAGAACCCGCTCGAATTCCTTCCCAACCCCTGGACGGTCGACAACTACAGCGAGGCGTGGAACGCGGTCCCCTTCGGCCAGGCGTACCTGAACAGCCTCTACATCACCGTGCTCGTCGTCGCCGGCACGCTGGTCACCGCCTCGATGGCCGGCTATGCGTTCGCGCGGATCCGGTTCAGGGGCAGCAAGGTGCTGTTCATCGTGTTCCTCGCGACGCAGATGATCCCCGCGCAGGTGACGCTGATCCCCTTCTACCTGCTCATGTCGAACCTCGGCTGGGTCGACTCGCACCTCGCGCTGACCGTGCCGGGCATGATCGCCAACCCGTTCGCGGTGTTCCTCATGCGGCAGTTCGTGCTCTCGCTGCCGAAGGAGCTCGAGGAGGCGGCGCTGGTCGACGGTGCAGGCCGGCTGCGCACGTTCTTCAGCATCGTGCTGCCCAACCTGCGGCCCGGTCTCGCTGCGCTCGCGATCATCACCGCACTCGGCGTGTGGAACGCGTTCCTGTTCCCCCTCGTGCTGCTGAACTCGCCCGACCTGTTCACCGTGCCGCTGCTGCTCGCCTCGTTCCAGGGCCAGCACGGATCGGTCAACTACGGCCTCGTGATGGCCGCCTCGGCGATCGCCACCGTCCCCATGCTGATCGTCTTCGTGATCGGGCAGCGCAAGATCCTCAACAGCATGGCCGCGTCGGGTCTGGGAGGGCGATGATGACGGATGCCGTGGCGGCCGACGCCGCCGCGCTGTCGGCCCTCGCCGGGCAGCACCTCGACCTCGTCACCGCGCCGTTCACCCTGCCGCGCTCGCGTCTGCTGGTGTTCCGCACCGACGACGGCGAGGGGGTACGGGTGCACACCTCCGAGTACGAGAAGCGGCTGAGCGAATGCCGCGTGCTGGATGCCGTGCGGGTGACGGATGCCGAGGGCCGGATGCTTCCCGTCTCGGGCGTGCAGCCGCACCGTATCGCGTTCGGCGGCGCCTCGGCACTCGAGCCGCGCGCCGAGGTAGGCGAACGCGCCGAGGTAGGACAACGAGGCGCAGACGATCCTGCTTCCGATGAATCTCCTACCTCCGTGCAGGCGTCTCGTGCCGAGGCGACGCTCACCTTCGACGGGCCGGGCGCGCTCAGCATCGCGGGCGGCGACGGAACCCGGGTGACGCTGGTGCATCCCGACGGTCACGAGGAACAGCACGCGCTCTCGGCCACCGGCATCCGGATCCGTGTCGCTGCCGACCGCACGATCGCCGTCGAACCCGGCGACCACGCCGGCGCGCTCGCCGGGTGCGAGCGGCAGTGGCTCGACTGGTTCGCGAGATGTCCGCGGGTGCGCGATGACCTGCAGCCGATGACCGCGTTCTGCTGGTGGGTGCTCGGCGCGAACATCGTCGAGCTGCCCGCGCTCGGCGATGCGCGCGCGGTGGTGCCGTCGAAGATCGGCTACGTCGGCCTGTGGCAGTGGGACGCGTACTTCATCGCCGTCGGCCTGCGCCACGGCGACCCCGAGCTCGCCCGCGAGCAGCTCGACATCGCCTTCCGGTTCGCGGGCGACGACGGCCAGCTGCCCGATGTCGTGCACGAGCAGGGCATCCTCGCCAGCAGCGACGACCTGCCCGAGAGCGACCGCGCGACCCTGCGCCGGGCAGGTTCGCAGATCGCCGACCCGTCGAAGCCGGTGCCGCTGACCAAGCCGCCGCTGGCGGCCTGGGCGCTGCGCAAGGTGCTCGAGGCGGAGGACGCCCCCGACTGGGCGCGCGTGCAACTCGACCGGGTGATCCGGTCGCAGGACTGGTGGTTCGCCTCGTCCGACCTCGACGGCGACGGGATGCCCGAGTACGGGCACCCGTACTCGTCGGGCCTCGACGACAGTCCGATCTTCGACGGTCCGATCCCCACCGCGGCGCCGGACCTCGGCACCTATCTGGTCTGCCAGGACCGCGAGATCGCCGATCTGCTCGGCCGGTACGTGCCGGATGCCCCGATTGACCGGTTCGTCGCGCGTGCCGAGCGCACACAGGTGCTGCTCGAGGCGATGTGGGATGCCGGGGCCGGACGCTTCCTCGCGCGCGGCGCGGGGGAGGACATCTGCTCCGACACCGTCGTCGGCCTGATGCCGCTGCGCACGGGCACGCTGCCGGAGGGCATCCGCGCCGCCCTGTGCGCCGCGATCGACGACCCCGCCCGCTACGCGCTCGAATGGGGACTGCCGACCGTGTCCGCCTCCGACCCCGACTTCTCGGCCGAGCGCATGTGGCGCGGCCCGGTCTGGATCAACACCAGCGCGCTCGTCGCCGAGGGCCTGGAGGCGTCGGGATGCCCCGAGCGGGCGCGCGAGCTGCGCGAGCAGACCGTGCGGCTCGTGGTACACGGCGGCGGTCCGCACGAGTACTACAACCCGCGCACCGGGCTGAAGGCGCAGACCGCGACGACGGCCTTCGGCTGGTCGGCGGCGCTGTTCATCGATCTCGCCGTCTCTCTCAGCTGAGACGCGATCGGTCGCGGATGCCATGGCACCGCCCTGCGCACCCGTGTACTGTATTCAATATTTAGTAGACGTGACAAGGAGGTCATGATGAAGCGACGCGTGATGCTGGCGGCCGCACTCACCGCCACGGCGGTCACCCTGACGGGATGCGCATTCGGAGGCGGAGCCCCGGCATCCGACGGCGCCGATCTGAAGAAGGACGCCGCGGCGTCGGGGAAGATCACCATCTGGTCGTGGGATGTCGCCGCGACCGCCCTCGAGCGCCTCGGCGCCGAGTACGAGAAGAAGCACGACGGCGTGACGATCGATGTCGTCGACATCGGCTACGACAACGCCTACGACAAGATCTCGGTCGGCCTGCAGGCCGGCACGGGTCTGCCCGACATGATCACCCTCGAGACCGACCGCAACCAGAGCTACCTGAGCCAGTTCCCGCAGGGGTTCACCGACCTCAGTCCGGTGCTCGGTGACGCGAAGGACGACTTCGACCCGTTCAAGTGGGACACCGGAACCGACGCCGACGGCAAGCTGCGCATGGCGCCGTGGGACTCCGGCACGGTCGGCCTGTTCTACCGCACCGACTACTTCGACGCGGCCGGGATCGACCCGGCATCCATCGTCACGTGGGACGACATGGTGACGGCGGGCGAGACGATCAAGGCCAAGACCGGCAAGACGCTGCTCACCGCCGACCTGTCGGACGGCGGCCCGTTCTTCATGCTGCTGCAGCAACAGGGACAGGGGCTCTTCGACGAGAACGGCGACATCACGGTGAACACCCCCGAGGCCGTGCAGACGCTCACCCTGCTGCAGAGCATGCAGCAGAAGGGACTGATCAAGAACGCCAAGGGCTGGGACGCCAGCGTCACCAGCGCGAAGGACGGCGACTCCGCCGTCACCCCCGAGGCGGTCTGGTGGATCGGCACGCTCGAGGGCGAGGCGCCCGAGCTCTCGGGCACGTACGGCGTGCGCGATCTTCCCGTCTTCGAGAAGGGAGGCGCGGCGACGTCGAACAACGGCGGGTCCGGGCTCGCGATCCCCACCCAGGCGAAGAACCCGCAGCTGGCCGCCGACTTCATGGAGTTCGTGCTCGCCGACGCCGACAACCAGGCGAGCATGATGCAGCAGGAGGGCCTGTTCCCGTCGTACCTGCCGGCGCTGGAATCCGACTACTTCCAGCAGCCCAGCGAGTACTTCGGCGGCGAGAAGGTCTTCCAGATCTTCGCCGAGCTGACCACGCAGATCCCCTCGATCACCTTCACCTCCGATCAGTCGGTGGCGACCGACGCCGTCTCGAACGCGGTGGCGGCAGCGGTGCTCAACGGCGAGGACCCCAAGAAGGTGCTCGACGACGCCGCGGCGCAGATCGCCAACTCGACAGGCCGGAAGATCGCGGACTGATGTCCGTCACCAGTCCCACCCGGGGTGTCGCCACGCGGCGCACCCCGGGGGATGCCGGGGCTCCGGCATCCGCGCGCCGCCTGGGCGCGCGCATGCAGCGCCCCGGGCTGTGGTTCGCGCTGCCCGCCGCCGCGCTGCTGCTCATCTTCTTCGCCTATCCGCTGGCGGTGTCGCTGCTGCAGAGCCTGTTCCGCACCGAGGGCGGCGTCTCGACCTTCGTCGGGATCGACCAGTACACCCGGATGCTGCGCGACCCGCTGATCGCGAAGAGCCTCGGCAACGCGCTGCTGATCCTCATCGTGCAGGTGCCGCTCATGATCGCCCTCGCGGTCGGCCTGGCCTACCTGCTCAACCAGTCGTGGCTGCGCTTCCGCTCGGGCTTCCGGCTGATCACGTTCCTGCCCGCGATCACCACCCTCGTCGCCTACTCGGTGGTGTTCCGGGTGATCATGACGACCGACGGCGGACTGCTCAACCAGGCGCTGGGGCTGGTCGGGGTGGCGCCGATCGATTGGCTGAACAACGAGTTCTGGGCTCGCGTCGCGCTGATCGCGTCGATCACCTGGCGCTGGACCGGCTACAACATGGTGATCATCCTCGCCGGGCTCCAGGCGATCCCGCCCGAGCTGTACGAGGCGGCGCGCATCGACGGCGCCGGCCGCTGGCAGACCTTCTGGCACGTGGTCGTGCCCCAGTTGCGCCCGGTGCTGATCTTCACCAGCGTGACCTCGACGATCGGGGCGCTGCAGCTGTTCGACGAGAACTTCATCCTCACCGGCGGCGGACCCAACAACGCCACACTCACGCCGGTGCTCTACCTGTACAAGATCGGCTTCCAGCAGTTCGACTTCGGCTATGCCAGCGCGATCGCCTGGATGCTCGTCGTGCTCACCGCGATCATCGCGATCGCGCAGTTCCGCATCATGAGGGAGAAGCCGTGACCACTCAGCTGATCACGACCGGCAGGGCCCGGCGCACGGGCATCCCGGAACGCCGCGGGGAGCCCCTTGCGCGCAGAGTGGTGCTGCGCGCGCCCGTCTACGCGCTGCTGGTCGGCGCCGGCATCCTGGCGCTGGTGCCTTTCCTGTGGATGGTCATCGCCTCGACGCACCGCACGTCGGACCTGTTCGTCACCCCGCTGCCGCTGCTGCCCGGCGGGGAGTTCTGGCAGAACCTGGGCCGGCTGCAGGAGAGCATCGGTTTCGGTCAGGTGATGCTGAACAGCGTGCTCGTCGCCGTGATCTACACGGCGTTCAGCGTGGTCGTCAGCGTGATGTGCGGCTACGGGCTCGCCACGTACCGGTTCCGCGGTCGCGGCGTGCTGCTGGGCGCCATCCTCGTGACGATGATGATCCCGATGCAGGTGCTGCTCGTGCCCCTGTTCCAGATGATGGCGAGCCTAGGCTGGATCGACAGCTACCAGGCGCTGATCGTACCGTTCCTGGCCAACGCATTCGGCATCTTCCTCATGCGTCAGGGGTTCCTCGACTTCCCGACCACGCTCATCGAGGCGGCGCGGATCGACGGGGCATCCGAGCTGCGCACGTTCTACCGGATCGTGCTCCCGGTGGCCAGGCCGCAGATCGCGGCGCTGATCATCTACACGTTCATCAGCCAGTGGAACTCGTTCATCTGGCCGCTGCTCATGCTCAACACCGAGGACAAGTACACGATCCCGGTGGCGCTGAACACCATGATCGGGCTCAGCCGGGTCGATTACTCGGGGCTCATGCTCGGCTCGCTGCTGGCGACGCTGCCGTTGTTCATCCTGTTCCTGGTGTTCCAGAAGCAATTCGTGGCCGGATTGCTCGGTGGTGCGGTCAAAGGGTGACCGCCCGCACCGCCCCCGCGACGGCTCAGGCGGTGAAGTAGGCGCTCGAGGCGTTGTCGAGGATGCGGCGCATGCCGTGCATCCAGTTGATCTTCAGCGCCTCGACGGCTGCCGGCACGTCGCCCGCGGCCAGGGCGCGAGCGATGGCCGCGTGCTCCGCGGCGACGCGCTCGACCTTGACGTCCTCGCCCACGAGCAGCGACTCGTACCGGTGGAAGGATCCGCGCACGCTCTCGATCACGTCGAGCAGCCGCTTGTTCGGGCACACCGACAGCATGACCCCGTGCCATTCGTCGTCGCGGCTGATCACGAGCCGGTGCTCGACGAGCTCCTCGCGGAACGCATCGGCCAGCTCGACCAGGCGCGCGCCCACCACCTTCAGCTCGTCGACGGGGCTCAGCTCGAGAGCGAGGCTCTCGAGCGCCGCCATGACGGGGGCGAGATCCTCGAACTCGCCCGCGCTGAGGGGCACGAAGCGGAACCCCTTGCCGTTCTCGCTGGTGATCTGGCCTTCGGACTCGAGGGCGATCAGCGCTTCGCGAAGGGGCGTCCGGCTCACGCCGAGCTCGGCGGCGAGCTGCACCTCGTTGATGCTCTCCCCCGGCTTCGCCAGCCCGGTGCGCATGCGCTCGAGCAGTTCGCCGCGCACCTGCGAGCGGAGGTTCGTTCGTTCGATCGCCATGTGGTTGCCTCCCGAGCGCCAGCCTAGGGCTTGACCGGTTTCTCGATCCGCCTTAGTGTGTTGTATACAGAATACATTGAACAATGTACGGCGTCCACCACTCAGTGAGGAGTTCTCGTGACCGAGCACCGCGACGATGAGCGCATCCGGGAGGTCCGGATCGACGCCCTCGCCTACGGCGGCGACTACAACCCCGACCAGTGGTCGGAGCAGACGTGGCACGAGGACATCCGTCTCATGAAAGAGGCCGGCGTCACGATGGTGAGCCTGCCGATCTTCAGCTGGCCGCAGCTCGAACCCGAGCCCGGCGTGTACGACTGGGGCTGGCTCGACCGCATCCTCGACCTGCTGCACGAGGCCGGCATCCGCATCGATCTCGCGACCGCGACCGCCACGCCGCCCTCCTGGCTGCTGCGCGCACACCCCGAGATGGGCCCGTCGGACTCGGAGGGCCACCGGCTCGAGTTCGGCTCCCGCCAGACGTACTGCCCCTCGTCGCCGATCTGGCGCGAGAACGTCGCACGCATGGTCCGCGCGATGGCCGAGCGCTACGGCGAGCATCCGGGGCTGGCGATGTGGCACATCTCGAACGAGTACGGCGACCACGTCTCGCGGTGCTGGTGTCCCGAATCGGCGCGGCACTTCCGCCGCTGGCTGCAGAACCGCTACGGCGACCTCGACGGCCTCAACGAGGCGTGGGGCGTGAACGTGTGGGGCCAGCGCTACACGTCGTGGGATCACGTCGAGACCCCGAGGAAGGCGCCCGGCCCGATCAACCCCACCCAGCTGCTCGACTTCGAGCGGTTCTCGTCGGATGCCATGCTCGAGCTCTTCCAGATCGAGATCGACGCACTGCGCGAGGTGACGCCCGACATCGCCGTGACCACGAACTTCATGAGCATGTTCCGCGACCTCGACTACTGGGACTTCGCGGCCGTCGAGGACATCGTCACCGATGACGCTTATCCCGAGCCCGCCGATCCGACCTCGCACGTGGGCGCCGCGCTGAACTACGGCCTGATGCGCTCGCTCAAGGGCGGCCGCCCGTGGCTGCTGCTCGAGTCGTCGGCCAGCGCCACCAGCTGGCGCGACATCAATGTGCCGAAGGCGCCGGGCAAGATCCGCGTGGAGAGTCTGCAGGCCGTCGCGCACGGATCCGACGCGGTCATGTTCTTCCAGTGGCGCCAGGCCAAGTACGGCCAGGAGAAGTTCCACTCGTCGATGCTCGGCCACCGCGGCGAGAAGTCGCGCAGCTACCAGGAGACGAAGGCGCTCGGTCTGGAGCTGAAGAAGCTCGAGCCGGTGCGCGGCACTCGCGTGCGTTCCCGGGTGGCCCTGGTCGTCGACTGGGACTCGTGGTGGGGTTCCAGCGCCGTCGAGTCGCTGCCGTCGCAGCGTCTGCAGTGGGCGCAGCAGGCCCGCGCCTGGCATCGCGCGCTGCACACGCTCGGCCACCCGGTCGACACCGTGCGCGCCACGGGCCCGTTCGACAAGTACGACGTGGTCGTCGTGCCCAACCTGTACATCGCCGAGCAGCCGCAGGCCGACGCCCTGCGGGCCTTCGTCGACGGCGGCGGACACCTGATCGTCGGGCCGTTCTCGGGCGTCGTCGACAGCACCGAGAAGGTGCACGACGGCGGTGCGCCCGGACCGCTGCGCGACCTGCTCGGCGTCGAGGTCGACGAGCAGTGGCCGATCGCCGACGGACTCGTCGAGCACATCGCGTACGGCGACAGCACGATCGACGTACCCGGCTGGGCGGAGTGGATAGAGGCGGATGCCGATGTCGAGGTCCGCGGTCGCTACGCGTCGGGCGCGCTCGACGGTCTGCCCGCGGTCACCCGGCGCGCCCGCGGCGCCGGCTCGGCGGCGTACGTGAGCGCCATGCTCACCCCCGACGGCTCGCTCACCGTGTTCGGCGACCTGCTCCGCGCGGCGGGCCTCCCGGTGCGCGAGCACGTCGACGTGAACGCCGAGGCCGTCACCCGCGCCGACGACGACACCGACTACACGTTCCTGCTCAACCACGGCACCGAGCCCGTGACGTTCCGGGTGCCGGCATCCGGAGTCGACCTGCTCACCGGAGCCGACGTCGCCGACGCGATCGAGCTCGCCGGCTACGGCGTCGCGGTCGTCGCCGCTCCCCGGGCGGCCGGGATCCCGTTCATCACACTGACCACATCCACTGCGAAGGAGCAGGCATGACGCATCCGTTCGTGCATCCGTACATTCCCAACACCGCGCCGGAGACGCGTGCGGCGATGCTCTCCGCCGTCGGCGCGGGATCGGTCGACGAGTTCTACGCCGACGTTCCGGAGTCGCTGCGCCTGGGTCGCCCGCTCGACCTCCCGGCGCCGTTCGTCGCCGAGCAGGATCTCGCCCGCCACGTGCGCGGCCTGCTCTCGAAGAACCGCTCGACGCAGGAGCGCCTCAGCTTCCTCGGCGCGGGCACCTACAACCACTACGTGCCGGCCGTCGTCGACGAGGTCATCCACCGCAGCGAGTTCCTCACCGCCTACGCCGGCGAGCCGTACGAGGACCACGGGCGGTTCCAGGCGCTGTTCCAGTACCAGTCACTGATGGCCGAGCTGCTCGAGATGGACGTCGTGAACGTGCCGACCTACGACGGCTACCAGGCCGCCGCCACCGGACTCGCCATGTCGGGCCGCATCACCGGGCGATCCCGCGTGCTCGTCGTCAGCGACGTGCTGCCCGCCAAGCTGGCGAAGGTGGCCGACTTCGTGCGGGCGCACCTCACCCTCGAGCACGTCGCCACCGTGAACGGCACAGCCGATGTCGCGGCCGTCACGGCAGCCCTGGGCGACGACGTCGCCGCGGTGTGGGTCGAGACGCCGAGCGCGACGGGAGCCGTCGAGGCGGCCCTGCAGCGGATCGCCGACGCCGCGCACGAGGCCGGTGCCGTGCTCGTGGTCGGCACCGACCCGATCGGCTACGGCGTTCTCACCCCGCCCGCGCTGCACGGCGCCGACATCGTCACCGGAGACATCCAGTCGCTCGGCCTGCACCAGTGGTTCGGCGGCGCTCACGGTGGGTTCATCGCCGTGCACGACGACACGCGCTTCGTCATGGAGATGCCCTCGCGGCTGTTCGGCCTCGAATCCACCGACGTGCCCGGCGAGTACGGCTTCGGCGACGTCGCCTACGACCGCACCTCCTTCGCGCACCGCGAAGAGGGCAAGGAATGGGTGGGCACGGCCGCCGCCCTGTGGGGCATCGCCGCGGGCGTGTACCTCGCGCTGATGGGACCCGAGGGCATGGCCGAGCTCGGCGAGACGCTGCTCGCCCGCACCCGTTATGCGCAGCACGCGCTCGCCGCCATCGACGGCGTGACGCTCGACGACGACGCGGTGCACCTGCGCGAGTTCACCGTGACGCTGCCTGTTCCGGCATCCGACGTCGTCACCGCGCTAAGGCGGAAGGGCATCGAGCCCGGCGTCGTGGTGGGCGAGCACCGCCTGCTCGTGTGCGTCACCGAGATGACCACGCAGTCCGACATCGACACCCTCGCCGCGGCGCTCGCCGCGGTCACCGCACCCGCTCTCGCAGAGGAGACGAAGTGACCCTCCCCGTCGCACCCAAGCCCGCCCTGCGCCGCTTCCAGCAGGCGCGCTGGGACGAGCCGATCATCTTCGAGCTGTCCACCCCCGGTGAGCGCGGCGTGCTCGTCTCGCAGGTCGAGCCCGGCATCCGCGAGGCCGTCGGCGACGTCGTCGCCGCGCTGCCCGAGTCGCTGCGCCGCCCGTCGAAGGCGAAGCTGCCCGAGATGGGGCAGATGCGCGTGCTCAAGCACTACCTGCGCCTGTCGCAGGAGAACCTCGGCGCCGACTTCAACGTCGACATCGGCCAGGGCACCTGCACCATGAAGTACGCGCCCAAGATCAACGATCAGCTGGCCGCATCCCCGCAGATCACCGCCATGCATCCGCACCAGGACCCCGCTGACGCGCAGGGCGTGCTCGAGATCCTGTGGCGGCTCGAGCGGATGCTCGCCGAGATCTCGGGCATGGACGAGGTCTCGCTGCACACGCAGGGGGGCTCTGCCGCGATCTGGTCGAACATCGCCATGATCCGCGCCTACCACGAGGCGAACGGCGAGGGCGAGCAGCGGCGCGAGGTGATCACGACCATCTTCAGCCACCCGTCGAACGCCGCAGCCGCCAAGGCCGCCGGCTACGAGGTCATCACGGTGTACCCCGACGCCGACGGCTACCCGTCGCTGGAGGCACTGAAGGCGGCGCTCTCGCCCCGCACGGCCGCGATCATGGTCACCAATCCCGAGGACACCGGCATCTACAACCCGGCGATCAGGGAGTGGGTCGACGCCGCGCACGCCGTCGGAGCCCTCGCCTCGTACGATCAGGCCAACGCGAACGGCATCCTCGGCATCACCCGTGCCCGCGACGCGGGCTTCGACGTGTGCCACTTCAATCTGCACAAGACGTTCGGCACCCCGCACGGCTGCGGCGGCCCCGGCGCGGGGGCCAACGCGGTGAGCGCCGCGCTCGCTCCGTTCCTTCCCGGACCGCGCGTCGTGCGTCAGGACGACGGCACCTTCGCCGTCGCCGAGGCTGCGCGGCAGTCGATCGGCGCGGTCGGCCCGTTCTTCGGCGTCATCCCCGCGCTGGTGAAGGCATACGCGTGGATCATGGCGCTCGGCGCCGAAGGGCTGCTGGCCGCCGCCGAGACCGCGGTGCTGAACAACAACTACCTGATGGCCAAGGTGCTGGCGATCCCGGGCGCCTCAGCACCATACGCGACCGGCCGGCGCCGGATCGAGCAGGTGCGCTACTCGTGGGAGCAGCTGCACCAGGAGACCGGCATCTCGTCGGAGGAGATCGGCATCCGGATGTCGGACTTCGGCATGCACTACTGGACGAGCCACCACCCGTACGTCGTGCCGCAGCCGTTCACCCTCGAGCCGACCGAGTCGTACTCGATGGCCGAGCTCGACGAGTACGTCGCCGCGCTGGCCGAGGTGGCGCGCGAGGCGCGCGAGACCCCGGAGGTGGTGCGCACCGCCCCGCACAACCAGACCGTGCACCACACGCACCACGACTCGCTCGACGATCCCGAGCGCTGGGCGGTCACGTGGCGGGCGTACGAGCGCAAGTACCCGATGACCGAGTCTGGGCGCCGCTTCGCCGCAGCCCGAGCCTGATCCCGTGATCGGACTGGTCGTCAACCCTGTCGCCGGAGTCGGCGGGCCTGCGGGTCTCGCCGGCTCCGACGGCGCGGAGGTGCAGCGCCTCGCGATCGCGCGCGGCGGGCACTCGCGTGCACAGGAGAGGGCGACCATGGCGCTGCGGGTGGTCGCCGCCCGGCATCCGGCCCTCGTCATCGCCACCGCGGCCGGTGCGATGGGAGCGGACGCTGTGCGCGCCGCCGGGCTCGTTCCCTGGGTCGTGCACGAGCCGGGCCCCGCTGCGGAGTCACCGAGCGCAGGAGAATCCGCGATCGCAGGAGCATCGGCCGCGGATCGTCCTGTGCCGGCGAGTTCTCCTGTGCTCGTGCGGTCCACGACCACGGCATCCGACACCTCCGCGGCCGTCGCGGCGCTCGCCGCTGCGGGCGCGACGTTGATCCTCGTCGCCGGAGGCGACGGCACCCTGCGCGATGCGGCCGCTGGGCTCGCCGAGCCGCGCGAGGCCGGCGCCTGCGCCTGCGCCGCCGCCGACGTAGGAGAACACGCGAGAGCAGGAGGATCTCCCGCGGATTCTCCTGCCTCGGCGGGTTCTCCTACCTCCGGACGGGCGGATGCCGGACGGGCGGCCTCCGTACGGGCGGATGCCGGGTGCCGGGATGCCGGATGCCGGGATGCCGAGCCGCCGGCCGTGCTGGGCATCCCGTCGGGCGTGAAGATGTACTCCCCGGTGTTCGCGGTCAGCCCGCGCGCGGCCGGCGCCATCGCGGCCGACTGGGCCGACGCCGTGCTGCCCACCGCCGAGCGCGAGGTGCTCGACGTCGATGAGGCCGCGATGCGCCGCGCCCGCGTCGAGCCGCAGCTGTTCGGAATGCTCCGGGTGCCGTTCCGCGTGGGGCGCACGCAGGCGCGCAAGGCCGCGACACCGGCATCCGAAGCCGCCGCCGTCGCGGCCGCCGCACGTGGCGCGGTCGCGCGGATGCGGCCGGGCGTGCGCTATCTGCTCGGCCCGGGCGGCACCACCGCCGAGATCGCCCGCCAGCTCGGCATCGAGAAGTCGCCGCTCGGCGTCGACGTGATCCTCGACGGCCGACGGCTGCTGTCGGCCGCGAGCGAGGCGCAGCTGCTCGACGAGATCTCCCGAGGCCCCGCGCAGGCCGTCGTCACCGTGATCGGCGGCCAGGGCTTTCTGCTCGGCCGCGGCAACCAGCAGCTCTCGGCCGCGGTGATCAGCGCGCTCGGCGACGACCCGCTCATGGTGGTCGCCCCCGAGCAGAAGCTCATCGACCTGCATGGCCGTGCGCTCATCGTCGAGACCGGCGAACCCGTCGTCGACGAGCGGCTGTCCGGCCACATCCGCATCATCACGGGCGCCGCCACGACCAGCCTGTACGCCGTCGCCGCCCCCGACCTCGTCCCCTGAACCGGCCCACCCGAAACGACCACTCAACACAGTAAGGAACCTCATGCGTCTCGAGAACAAGAAGGCCATCGTCACCGGCGGCGCCGGCGGCATCGGCCGTGCCACCTCGCTCGCCTTCGCCGCCGAGGGCGCCGCGGTCGCCGTCGTCGACCTGAACGCCGACGCAGCCGAGGCGGTGGCCGAGGAGATCCGCGCCGCCGGCGGAACCGCCGTCGCGATCGCGGCTGACGTCTCGAGCGAAGACGACATCATCCGCGTCGTGGAGACGGCGAACGAGTCGCTCGGCGGCATCGACGTCGTGTTCAACAACGCCGGCATCATCCGCCGCACCACCGCCGTCGAGACCACTGTCGAGGAGTGGGACCGCGTGTTCGGCGTGAACGTGCGCGCCATCTTCCTGATGTGCAAGCACGTCGTGCCGATCATGAAGGCGAACGGCGGCGGTTCGATCGTCAACACCGGCTCGGGTTGGGGGCTCAAGGGCGGCGGTCGGGCGATCTCGTACTGCGCGTCGAAGGGCGCCGTGGTGAACATGACTCGCGCGCTGGCCATCGATCACGGACCCGACGGCATCCGGGTCAACTCGGTCAACCCGGGGGACGTCGACACCGGGATGCTGCGCGACGAGGCCCGTCAGCTGGGACAGGACCAGGCCGGATTCCTGGCCGAGGCGGCCGAGCGTCCGCTGAACCGGATGGGGCAGCCGAGCGAGATCGCGGCGGCAGTGGTGTGGCTCGCCAGCGACGACTCGTCGTACGTCACCGGATCGGCGCTCGTCGTCGACGGCGGCGGCATCGCGTGACCTGCTGACCACGCCCGAGCGACTCCTTGGTTGGTAAGGCTTACCTAACCCGTGTTACGTTAGGTGAGCCTTGCCGAACCCGGCGCGATCCGCGCCGCGACCGAATCCGAAGGAATCGCTGTGCGCACTCCCCGCCTCCTCGCCCTCGCTGCCGCCGCATCCCTCGCCGTCGGCCTCGCCGGCTGCGCCTCCGCAGCCGATGACAGCCCCGGCGACTCGACCGCCGGCAGGGCCGGATCCTCGGGCGGGGCGTTCCCCGTCACCATCGAGCACGCTTACGGCGAGACCGTGATCGACGCCGAGCCCGAGCGGGTCGCGACTGTCGCGTGGGCGAACCACGAGGTGCCCCTCGCGCTGGGCATCGTCCCGGTCGGCATGAGCAAGGCCACCTGGGGAGGCGACGACGGCGACGGCATCCTGCCCTGGGTCGAGCAGAAGCTCGACGAGCTCGGCGGCGAGACCCCCGTGCTGTTCGACGAGACCGACGGCATCGACTACGAAGCCGTCGCCGACACCGCCCCCGATGTGATCCTCGCCGCGTACTCCGGACTCACGCAGGAGGAGTACGACACCCTGTCGAAGATCGCTCCCGTCGTCGCCTACCCCGACGTCGCATGGGGCACCTCGGTCGAGGACATGATCGAGATGAACGCCGCCGCGCTCGGACTCGAGAAGCAGGGCGAGGCCCTCGCCGAGCAGCTCGACACCGACGCAGAGGCGGCGCTCGCGCAGCATCCGGCTCTGAAGGATGCGAAGGTGCTGTTCGGCTACTTCGACATGAGCGACCTGTCGAAGATCGGTTACTACACCGCCGCCGACACCCGCCCCGGCTATCTGCACGAGCTCGGCCTGCCGCTGCCGAAGATCGTCGAGGACAGCGCCGACAGCGACCAGTTCTACCTCGAGGTGTCCGCCGAGGAGGCGCAGAGGTTCGACGACGTCGATCTGTTCGTCACCTACGGAGACGATTCCACCGTGGCGACCCTGCAGGCCGACCCGCTGCTGTCGAAGATCCCCGCGATCGCCGAGGGCCGCATCGCGATCCTGCCCGACGCGACGCCGATCGCGGCATCGGCCAACCCGTCGCCGCTGTCGATCCCGTGGGGCCTGGGCGACTACTTCGACATCCTCGCCGCACCGCTGGCCCGATAAGACCCGCGCATCCGGAGACTCCCGCTCGTGACCTCCACCGCCGCATCCGCCCCGGCTGTCGCGCATCCGCGCCGGCCGGCGCCGGCGCGCACCTCGTGGCTGATGGCGGGTGCCGCGGCGCTGGTCGTGCTCAGCATCCTGTCGATCTCGTTCGGGGTGCGCACGGTGACGATCGACGACGTGCTGGCCGCGCTGTCGGGGCATAACGACACGATCGAGCAGGCGGCGATCATCAAGCGGATGCCGCGCACGGCGCTGGCCCTGCTCGTCGGTGCGGCGCTCGCCATGGCGGGAGCGGCCATGCAGGCCGTCACCCGCAACCCGATCGCAGAACCCGGCATCCTCGGCGTCTCCAACGGCGCCTCGCTGGCCGTGGTCATCGGCATCGCCTCGTTCGGGCTGAGCGACCCGTTCGGGCAGATGGCCTTCGCGATCTCGGGTGCCGCGGTGGCGGCGGTCTTCGTCTACGCGGTCGGCTCCCTCGGCCGCGGCGGTGCCACTCCGCTCAAGCTCGCACTCGCGGGTGCGGCGACCTCGGCCGCCTTCGCCTCGCTGATCAGCGCGATCATGCTGCCGCGCGTCGACCTGCTGCAGAGCTTCCAGTCGTGGCAGGTGGGCGGCGTCGGCGGTGCGGAATGGTCGCGCATCGCGGTCACCGCGCCGGTGCTCGCGCTCGGCGCCCTCATCTGCCTGCTGTCCGCCAGGGGGATGAACTCCCTCGCGCTCGGCGACGACATGGCCAGAGGGCTGGGCGAGAACGTCGCCCGCACCCGCATGCTCGCAGCTCTCGGCGCCGTGATCCTCGCCGGCGCCGCCACCGCGATCGCCGGCCCGATCGGCTTCGTCGGGCTGGTCGCGCCGCACGTGTGCCGGATGATGATCGGCACCGATCATCGGTGGCTGCTGCCGTTCTCGGCGATGGTCGGCGCGGTGCTGCTGACGGCGAGCGACATCGTCGGCCGGGTGATCGCCCCGTCGGGCCAGGAGATCCAGGTCGGCATCATCACGGCGATCATCGGGGCGCCCTTCTTCATCTGGATCGTGCGCCGGCAGAAGGTGCGTGAGCTGTGAGCACGCGCGAGCGCACCGCAGGCGCACATGCCCCGGCGAAGATCCGCATCCCGACCGGGCACACGCTCGAGCAGCCGACCGACACCGGCGCGCAGCGCGTCGCCGGCATCATCGCCGGCCGCCGCGCCCGCCGCCGCCGCCACGCAGCCGCCACGATCACGCTCGCTGCGCTGGTGTTCCTGCTCTTCGCCGTCGCGCTCATGGTCGGCGACCGGTTCTACAGTCTCGAGCAGATCGTGCGGGTCGTGCTGGGCGAGACGGTGCCCGGAGCCTCGTTCACCGTGGGCGAGCTGCGCCTGCCGCGGGCCGTGCTGGCGGTGCTCACCGGTCTCGGCTTCGGGATGGCCGGCGTGACGTTCCAGACCCTGCTGCGCAACCCGCTCGCCTCGCCCGACATCATCGGCATCTCGCACGGCGCCGGTGCTGCGGCGGTGGTCGGCATCCTCGTGCTCTCGCTCGACGGGCCCGCAGTGTCGCTGCTCGCACTCGGCGGCGCGATCGCCACGGCCGCACTGATCTACGCCCTCTCGATCCGGGGCGGCTTCGCCGGCACCCGGCTGATCCTCATCGGCATCGGGGTCGCGGCGATGCTCCAGAGCGTGACCTCGTACCTGCTCTCGCGGGCGGCGAGCTGGGACATCCAGGCCGCGATGCAGTGGCTCAGCGGCAGCCTCAACAACGCCTCGTGGGAGCGCGTGCTGCCGATGGCCGTCGCCGCGGCGGTGGTGATGCCGCTCATGCTGTCGCAGGGGCGCTCGCTCGGTGCGATGCAGCTTGGCGACGACTCCGCCGCCGGCCTCGGGGTGCGGGTGAACGCGACGCGCATGCTGTTCATCCTCGGGGCGGTCGCTCTGCTCGCCTTCGCCACGGCCGCCGCCGGCCCCATCGCCTTCGTGGCGTTCATGGCCGGGCCCATCGCCGCGCGCATCACCGGTCCCGGAGCGAACCTGCTGCTGCCCAGCGCGCTCGTCGGCGCGGCACTCGTGCTCGGCAGCGACCTGCTCGCCCAGTTCGCCCTCGGCGCGCGCTATCCGGTCGGGGTCGTGACCGGCGTGCTCGGCGCCCCCTTCCTGATCCACCTGCTCATCCGCACCAACCGCTCGGGAGGCTCCCTGTGACCGCGGCGCACACTCTCGCGGCCGAATCCGTCACGCTCGCGTACGGCGATCGCACGGTGATCGAGGGGCTCGATCTGTCGATCGCGCCCGGCCGGATCACTTCGATCGTCGGGGCGAACGGATGCGGCAAATCCACGCTGCTTCGTGCACTGGCGCGCCTGCTCACCCCGGCTGAGGGCCGGATCGTGCTCGACGGCGCCTCGGTGCACGCTCGCCCGTCGAAAGAGGTCGCGCGCGTTCTCGGGCTGCTGCCGCAGTCGCCCGTCGCACCCGAGGGGATCGCGGTCGCCGATCTCGTGGGCCGGGGGCGGCACCCGCATCAGCGGATGCTCGCGCGCTGGAGCGCCCAGGACTACGCGGTCGTCGCCGATGCTCTCGACGCGACCGGCATCAGCGATCTCGCCGATCGCAGCGTGGACGAGCTGTCGGGCGGTCAGCGCCAGCGGGTGTGGATCGCGATGGCGCTCGCGCAGCAGACCGACATCCTGCTGCTCGACGAGCCGACCACGTTCCTCGACGTCGCCCACCAGGTCGAGGTGCTCGATCTGCTCACCGACCTCAGCGTCTCACGCGGCACCACCATCGTGATGGTGCTGCACGACCTCAACCTCGCCGCCCGGTACAGCGACGAGCTGGTCGCCATGAAGGACGGCCGGGTGCACGCGGTCGGGGCGCCGGGTGAGATCCTCACCACCGAGCTCGTTCACGAGGTCTTCGGCCTCGCCAATCAGATCACCGTCGACCCCGTCTCGGGCAAGCCGATGGTCACCCCCATCGGGAGGCATCATGTCCACTGACACCAAGACCCGGCCCAGCTACCTGCTGGCGCTCGCCGAGGTGCGCGCGGTCGAGCGGGTCTCGCCGAATTTCGTGCGGATCACGTTCGGCGGCGACGAGCTCGACGAGCTCGGCACCCCCGGCGACACGTTCGACTCGCGCATCAAGATGATCTTCCCGCCCCGACCGGATGCCGTGCCGCCGATCGACCGGGACGGCGACGACTGGTGGGGATCGTACCTCGCCGTTCCCGAGCACGAGCGCGGCGCGATGCGCACCTACTCGGTGCGCGAGCTGACGGTGACCGATGCGGGCACCGAGATCGTCGTCGACTTCGTGCTGCACCTGCGACCGGGCCTCACGGGCCCTGCCTCCCGGTGGGCTGCAGGAGCACGGGTGGGGCAGCCGATGTTCATCGTCGGCCCGCGCCGCGGGGTGACTGCTCGTGAGCACGGCGGCGCGGAGTTCGCGCCCGGCGAAGCGCGCTCGGTGCTGCTCGCCGGTGACGAGACGGCGGCACCGGCGATCGCCCGCATCCTCGAAGACGCCCCGCGCGACCTGCGGGGCACCGCGTTCATCGAGGTGCCCGAGCCGGCCGACGTGCTCGAGATCGCAGCACCCGCGGGCGTGGAGATCACCTGGCTGCCGCGCGGCGACGGCGACGCGCACGGGGCGTCGCTCATCCCGGCGGTGCTCAGCCATCTCGGCGACGCGCACACGCACGTCGACGTGCACGATGTCGAGACCGAGGAGCTGCTCTGGGAGACCCCGGTGCACTCCAACCTGGGCGAGCGGATCGCCGCGGCGCACGCCCCCGCCGACCGGTACTTCTGGATCGCCGGCGAGAGCGGCGTGGTGACGACCCTGCGCCGTCACCTGGTCAAAGACCTCGGCGTCGACCGTGCGCAGGTGGCGTTCATGGGGTACTGGCGCCGCGGCGTCGCCATGCGCGGCTGAACGCTCGTGGCCGACGCGACACCCGGGAGTAGTCTGAGCGCATCCGATGAAGGAGGGCGTCATGACGGTTCCCGAGATCAACTACTGGGCGGTGCTGGTCGCGACGGCGTCGAGCATGGTCGTCGGAGCGGTCTGGTACGCGAGGGGCGTGATGGGCGAACGCTGGGCGCGGCTCGCGGGCGTCGACCTCGAGCATCCCTCCCGCGGGCCGCTGTGGCCGCTGGTCACGACCGTGCTGGTCAGCTTCGTGACCGCCTGGGTGCTCGCGGGAGCCGCGACGATCGCCTGGCACTTCTACGGCGGCTCGTACCTGTGGGCATCCGTGGTCACGTCGGTGACGCTGTGGGCGGGCTTCACCGCCGCCCGCTTCATCACGCATGACGCGTTCGAGGGCCGCTCGACACGGCTCACGACCCTCAACATCGGGCACGAGCTGCTGACGGTGCTCGTGATGGCGCTGATCGTCGGCGTCTGGCCGCCCGCCGGACTCTGAGCCGGTCGCGTCGGGCGGGGCGGATGCTACGCCGCGACGCGCGCGACGGCCGCGATGGCGCTCTCGAAGAAGCCGAGCCCGTCGACGCCCGAGCGCATCGCGGCGCGGGTGTCGGGACCGAAGCCCGCCTCGGTGGCGTGCTCGGGGTGCGGCATGAGGCCGACCACGTTGCCGCGCTCGTTCGTGATCCCGGCGATGTCGCGCAGCGACCCGTTCGGGTTGATCCCGGCGTAGCGGAAGGCGACGAGGCCCTCGCCCTCGAGACGGTCGAGGGTGTCGTCGGCGGCGATGTAGCCGCCCTCGCCGTTCTTGAGCGGGATGACGATCTCCTGACCCTTCGCGAACGTGTTCGTCCAGGCGGTGTCGTTGTTCTCCACCGTCAGGCGCTGGTCGCGGCGCACGAAGTGCTGGTGGTCGTTGCGGATGAGTCCGCCGGGCAGCAGGTGCGCCTCGACGAGCATCTGGAAGCCGTTGCAGATGCCGAGGATCGGCATCCCGTTCGCGGCCGCGTCCTTGACCTCGGCCATGATCGGCGACAGGGCCGCGATCGCCCCCGAGCGCAGGTAGTCGCCGTAGCTGAATCCGCCGGGCAGCACCAGCGCGTCGACGCCCTCGAGGTCGTGCGAGCCGTGCCACAGGGCGACGGGCTCGGCACCGGCGATGCGCACCGCGCGCTGCGCGTCGCGGTCGTCGAGCGAGCCGGGGAAGGTGATGACGCCGATCCGCACGCTCACGGCGCGACCTCGACTCCCACGACATCCTCGATGACGGAGTTCGACAGCACGTCCTCGGCGAGGCGCCTGGCCTCGGCCAGCACCTCGTCGGTGACCTCGCCGTCGACGGTGAGCTCGAAGCGCTTCCCGATGCGGACCTGGCTGAAGCTCTCGACACCCAGGCGGGCGAAGGCGCCGGAGACGGCCTTCCCCTGCGGGTCGAGCAGTTCGGCCTTGGGCATGACGTCGACGACGATGGTGGGCATACCTGCGATTCTAGGCGATCCGGATGACCCCACCGCTCGCGCGTCGAGGCGCCGGTGCGCTTCACGGAGCGCTCGTGCGGCCCGTGTCAAGGGCTCGACCGAGGGTGGCCTCACCCCGGCCTCCTCGCTAGTGTCGCGACATGAGACGTCGACGCATGGCGGGCGCAGGAGCCCTGGCGGTGGTTCTCGCGCTGACCGGCTGCGGTGTGCGCATTCCCGCCGATCCGCACGGCAGTCTCGAGCGGATCGAGGGAGGCACTCTGCGCGCCGGCGCGACCGAGCAGCCACCGTGGGTCGAGGTGCACGATTCGGCGGAGCCGAGCGGCACTGAGCCGGAGCTCGTGCAGCAGTTCGCCGAGCAGCTGGACGCCCGGGTCGAGTGGACCACCGGCAGCGAAGCCGACCTGCTCACGGCGCTCGAGCGCGGCGAGCTCGACCTGGTCGTCGGCGGGTTCCTCGACGACACACCGTGGACCGATCGCGGCGCGGTGACGCGACCGTACACCGAACGCAGCACGAAGCAGGGGCCGCAGAAGCACGTGATGATCGTGCGAATGGGAGAGAACGCCCTGCTCACCGAGCTCGAGATCTTCCTGCACGAGGAGGCCGGATCATGACGACCCGGTTCGGCCGCGCCGAGCTTCCGCCGCGGCAGGAGAACGCACTGCGCAAGGCGATCCGCTTCGAGTGGTACACCCTCGTCTTCCTGGCCGTGGCCATCACGATGGTCTACCTCGTGATGGGCAGCTCCCAGGCGATGAAAGCCGCCTGGATCGAGGACCTGCTCTCGCTCGCCCCGCCGATCGCCTTCCTCGTCGCCGTGCGCATCGTCAACCGGCCGCCCAGCGGTCGCTACCCGTACGGCTATCACCGGTCGGTCGGGGTGGCGCACCTCGTGGCGGCTGTGGCGCTGATGGCGATGGGCGCGTTCCTCATCATCGATTCGGTCACCGGACTGATCGGCGGCGAGCATCCGCCCATCGGCACCGTGGTGCTGTTCGGACAGCCGATCTGGCTGGGCTGGCTGATGGTCATCGTGATGGCGCTCACCATCCCGCTTCCGATCTGGTTCGGGCGGGTGAAGATGCGCCTCGCGAAAGAACTGCACGACAAGGTGCTGTACGCCGACGCCGACATGAACAAGGCCGACTGGCAGACGGCCGTCGGCTCGATCGTCGGAGTGCTGGGCATCGGCATCGGCTGGTGGTGGACGGACGCCGTCGCCGCGCTGCTCATCGCCGGCAGCATTCTGTGGGACGGCATCCGCAATATGCGGGCGGCGATCACCGACCTGATGGACTCCGCCGCCACGACGTTCGACGACGGGAAGGTGCACCCGCTGACGGGGAAGATCGACGAGCTGCTGCGTGCGCTGCCGTGGACGGACGAGGTCGGATCGCGCGTGCGCGACCAGGGGCACGTGCTGCACGTCGAGTCGTTCGTCGTGCCGCGCCGGGGGCGCACGCCCAAGCTCGCCGACCTGATCGCCGCCCGTGATGCGTGCATCGACCTGGACTGGAAGGTGCAGGACATCGTGATCGTGCCGATCGATCAGCTGCCCGAGGAGGTCGGCGGGCGCCGCGAGCACCAGTCCGAGCGCAACGAGTAAGGGGCGCGTCGGAGAAGCGCCCGGGCGCCGTACCTGTGAGGGGCGTGCCGCTCAGGCCGAGCGGAAGACCGTGTGCAGGTCACCGATGACGTCGCGTCCGCCGAGACCGTCGATCTCGAACAGCACGCTGATGCCGGCGACGGTGTAGCCGAGGCTCTTCACGATCTCGCGCCCGGCGGCGAGGGTGCCGCCGGTGGCGAGCACGTCGTCGATGAGCAGGATGCGCGTGCCGGCCGGCAGGTCGTCGTGCATCTCGACCGTGGCGGTGCCGTACTCGAGGGCGTAGTCGACGGCGGCCGCGGGGCGGGGCAGCTTGCCCGCCTTGCGGATCGGGGCGAACCCGACCCCGGCGGCGATCGCAGCCGCCCCGGCGAGGATGAAGCCGCGCGCCTCGATGCCCGCGACGATGTCGAACGAGCCGGCGAACGGCTCGATCAGGGCCTCGGTCGTGGCGCGCAGCGCCCGGGCATCCGCCAGCAGAGGCATGATGTCGCGGAACAGGATGCCCCGCTGCGGGTAGTCGGGGATCGAGGCGATCAGGGACTCGGCGCGTGCCAGTTCGGGACTCACCTGCCAAGGGTACCCAACGGGCTCGGCGGCGACCTCGTGGGAGCGCTCCCAGCTTGTCGTGGCATCATGAGTGCCATGACGCGATCCTTTCCCGACGGCTTCCTCTTCGGCGCGGCCACCGCGGCCTATCAGATCGAAGGGGCGGCCTTCGAAGACGGCCGCACGGCATCGATCTGGGATGCTTTCGCGCGCGTGCCCGGCGCCGTCGTCGGCGCGGAGAACGGCGACGTCGCCTGCGATCACTATCACCGCTACGCCGACGACGTCGCGCTGATGAAGCGCCTGGGACTGCAGACCTACCGGTTCTCGACCTCGTGGTCGCGCGTGCGGCCCGACGGCGGCCCGGTCAACGGGAAGGGCCTGGACTTCTACAGCCGCCTGGTCGACCAGCTGCTGGCCGCCGATATCGTGCCGTGGCTCACCCTGCATCACTGGGACATGCCTCAGGCGCTCGAAGACCAGGGCGGCTGGACCAGCCGCGACATCGTCGAGCGGTTCACCGACTACGCCCTCAGCGTGCACGACGTGCTGGGCGACCGCGTGCAGCACTGGACCACGATGAACGAGCCGTGGTGCTCGTCGTTCCTGTCGTACACCGCAGGCGTGCACGCCCCGGGCCGCACGAGCATCCGCGACGGGCTCCTCGCCGCGCACCACCTGCTGCTCTCGCACGGCAACGCCGTGCGGGCGCTGCGCGAGCGCGACGCCTCACTCGATCTCGGCATCACCCTCAACCTCACCGTCGCCGACCCCGCCGACCCGCACGACCCGGTCGACGTCGACGCCGCGCGCCGCATCGACGGGCAGTTCAACGGCTGGTTCCTCGGCCCGATCTTCCACGGCGAGTACCCGGCCGACATCGTCCGCGACATCCGCGAGGTCGACCCGGCCGCGGTCGCGCGGTGGCAGGCCGCCGTGCAGCCGGGCGACCTCGAGATCATCTCGACCCCGCTCGATGCGCTCGGGGTGAACTACTACCACGGCGAGCTGCTGTCGGGGCATCCGCAGCCCGGCGGTGGCGATCCGCACCAGACCGAGGGTCAGCAGCGTGAGACCCGCTCGCCGTTCCCCTCCAAAGAGGGCATCTACTGGGTCGAGCGCGGGCTGCCGCGCACCGGGATGGGCTGGGAGGTGCAGCCCGCGGGCCTCACCCGCCTGCTCGAGCACGTCGCGCGCGACTACGCCGGCGGTGTGCCGCTGTACGTGACCGAGAACGGCGCAGCCTACGACGACGTGGTCGGTGCCGACGGCGAGGTGGATGACGTCGAGCGCACCGAGTTCCTGCGCGCTCACGTCGCGGCCACGCTCGACGCCGTCGAGCAGGGCGTCGACGTGCGCGGGTACTTCTACTGGTCGCTGATGGACAACTACGAGTGGGCCTGGGGGTACGCCAAGCGCTTCGGGATCGTGCGCGTCGACTACGAGACGCAGCAGCGCACGATCAAGCAGAGCGGCGCGGAGTACGCTCGGATCATCGCCGCCCGGGCCGTCTGATTGCGGGCGGGTTCGCACACCGCCCGAGGGAGGACGGCCATGCCCCGAGCCACGATCGAAGAGGTCGCCGCACTCGCCGGTGTATCCCGCTCGACGGTGTCGCGCGTGGTCAACGGCTCGACCTCGGTCAGCGCCGAGGCGCTCGCCGCCGTGCAGCACGCCATCGCCCAGCTCGGCTACGCCCCGAACCGCGCCGCGCGCTCGCTCGCGAGCCGGCAGACGCACGCCATCGGGCTCGTCGTGCCCGAGGACACCACCCGGTTCTTCGGCGACCCGTTCCTGGCATCCGTCGTCGCGGGGATCAGCTCGCGCCTGTCGGAGTCGGAGTACATCCTCAACCTGCTCATCGCGAGCGACGACCCCGACGGCAAGATGACGCGATTCGTGCGCAACGGCGGGGTGGATGCCGCGATCATCGTGTCGCACCACACCAGCGACTCCTTCGTCGAGCGCATCGCCGAAGCCGTGCCGGTCGTCTTCGGCGGCCGACCGGCCGCGGTGCGTGACAGCGATGTCATCGTCGACGTCGACAACGTGGCAGCGGCCCGCGCCGCGACCGAGCACCTCATCGCGCTCGGACGCCGGCGGATCGCGACCATCACGGGCACGATGACGATGGCGGCGAGCGTCGACCGCCGTGACGGCTTCCTCGCGGCACTGGCGGATGCCGGACTGCCGTCCGCCGGCGAGGTCGACGGCGACTTCAGCGAGCACGGCGGCGCCGAGGCGGCACGTCTGCTGCTGCAGCGCGACGAGCGCCCGGATGCCGTCTTCGTGGCGAGCGACCTGATGGCCCGCGGCGCGATCGGCGTGCTGCGCTCCGCCGGTCTGGACGTGCCCGACGACGTCGCGATCATCGGCTTCGACGACTCGCGCGTCGCCGAGTCGTCGGATCTCACCAGCGTGCGCCAGCCGATGTTCGCGCAGGGGGAGATGCTCGCCGGCATGGTGATCGACCTGCTCGCGGGCAGGCGACCCGAACCGCTGACCCTCTTGCCGACCGAGCTGGTCGTGCGCGGGTCCGCGCCGGCCGTCTGACACGGGTGGTCTGACACGGGCGACCCGTGTCGGAGATCTCAGACCATTCGGCCCGCACGCGGCGTGGCGCCCCACGCCACGCCGCCCCGCCCACGTCCGGTCTGTGGTCTCCGACGGCGCACGCCCGGATGGACAGCCGCCGATGTGTTGGGTAGACAGGCGTCATGGCATCCATCGACCTCAACTCCGACCTCGGCGAGAACTCCGCCGAGCGCACGCTGAGCGACGACGCGGCGATGCTCGAGATCGTGACCAGCGCGAACGTGTCGTGCGGCTTCCACGCGGGCAGCGCCGAGGGCATCCGCGACACTCTCGCCGCGGCCGTCGCGAACGGAGTCGTGGTCGGCGCGCACCCGTCGTACCGCGACCGCGAGAACTTCGGTCGCACCCCGCTCGAGCCGGAATCGCGCACCCTGCAGGCCGAGGTCGAGTACCAGCTGGGCGCGCTCATGGCTCTCGCCGGGGCCGTCGGCGGGCGGGTCGCCTACGTCAAGCCGCACGGCGCGCTGTACAACACGATCGCGCGCGACGAACGCCAGGCGCGGGCGGTGGTCGCCGGGGTCCGGTCGGTCGACCCGGCCCTGGTGATGCTCGGGCTCGCAGGCGGGGCGGTGCTCGACATCGCCGCGCGTGCAGGGCTGGCGGTGGCGGCGGAGGCGTTCGCCGATCGCGGCTACCTGCCCGACGGCACCCTCGTTCCGCGCACGCAGCCGGGAGCCGTGCTGCGCGACGCCCCGACCGTCGCGCGGAGGATGGTGCGCCTCGTCGAGTCGGGCGTGGTGCGGGCCGTCGACGGCACCGACGTACGCATCGACGCGCGGTCGATCTGCGTGCACGGAGACAGCCCCGGAGCGGTGACGATGGCCGCGGAGACGGGGCGGATGCTGCGTGATGCCGGTATCGGGATCGCCCCGTTCGTCGCGGGCTGAACGGGTGAGCGGATGCGTGTGCTGAGGGCGTCGGATCGAGCCGTGCTCGTCGAGTGCGACGACCTCGACGAGGCGATGCGCATGCACCGCGCCTGGGCCGGGATGCCCGGGGTGATCGAGCGCGTGCCCGGGGCCCGTACGGTGCTCGTGCGCTTCGATCCGCTGGTGACGTCTGCGGCAGAGCTGGCCGAGGCGCTCGTGGCGACGCCCGCGGATGGCTCTCTGTCAGAAGCCCGGCCCGAGGTGATCGTGCCCGTGCAGTATGACGGCGAGGATCTCGCCGAGACGGCGAGCCTGCTCGGTGTCCCGGTCGACGAGCTGGTGCGTCGGCACGGCGCGGCACGCTGGACGGTCGCGTTCTCGGGCTTCGCCCCGGGATTCGGGTACCTGGTCGGCGACGATCCGGTGTTCGACGTGCCGCGGCGCGCGTCGCCGCGCATCCGGGTGCCCGCCGGGTCGGTCGCCCTCGCCGGTCGCTTCACAGGGGTGTATCCGCGCGAGAGTCCGGGAGGCTGGCAGCTGATCGGCACGACGGATGCCGTGATGTGGGACGTGCACCGCGACCCGCCGGCCATGCTGATGCCGGGCACGCGGGTGCGTTTCGTCGCCGTCGGGCCGGGCGAGGCGTCGGGACCCGCGGCCGGAACCGTGTCGGAAATGTCGGATGCCTCGGCCGCGAAGCGGCGTGTCGGGCTGCGCCACGCGGATGCCGGGCCGGACGACCCGAGGGTTCCGACATCCGCGCTCGAGGTCGTGAACCCGGGCCTGCAGCTGCTCGTGCAGGATCGCGGCCGCCCCGGCCGTGCCGCGCTCGGTGTGCCGGCATCCGGAGCAGCGGACCGCATCGCCCTGCGCGACGCGAATCGCGCCGTCGGCAACGCCGCCGGCGCAGCGGCTCTCGAAGGAGTCGGCCCCGCCGTCGTGCGCTTCCACGGTGCCGCGGTCGCCGTGGTCACCGGGGCGGAGGGCGAGCTCGCGGTGATCGGCCCGGACGATCGGGTGCGCGGCGTCCGGCACGGCGCGCCCTTCGCCGTCGCCGACGGCGACGAACTGCAGGTCGGCGCTCCGACGCGCGGGCTGCGGTTCGCGATCGGGGTGCGCGGCGGCATCCGGATGCCGGCAGAGCTCGGCAGTCGATCGACCGACACCCTCTCGGGCATCGGCCCCGCGGCGCTGCGCGCCGGCGACGTGCTGCCCGTCGGGACGCGCGCGCCGCGCGCGGTCGAACCCGACCCGCTGCCACGCGAGCTTCCCGAAGACATCGTCGACCTCGACATCACGCTCGGGCCCCGCGACGACTGGTTCACGCCCGCGGCGGTGCGGCTGCTCGGCGAGCAGGAGTGGGTGGTCACGCCCCGATCCGACAGGATCGGCATCCGGCTGCACGGCGAGCGACCGCTCGAGCGCGCGATCCACGACGAGCTGCCCAGCGAGGGCGCGGTCGACGGCGCGATCCAGGTTCCGGCCGACGGCCAGCCCGTGGTGTTCGGGCCCGATCATCCGACCACCGGCGGCTACCCGATCATCGGTGCGCTCACCGACGCCGCCCGGGACGCGGCCGGCCAGCTGCCGCCCGGTGTGCGGGTGCGGTTCCGCGTGGTGGATCGCTGACGATTCATGACGCCTTCGGCATGGCGGGCGCTGTGGCGGACCGCGACCCGTCGTGGGCGCGATCTCGTCAGCGGCCTCCGGTGCTCTCCATCCGACCGGCGCGCGAGATCAGCAGCTCGACGGCGGCCTCGACGGTCGAGGCGAGCACGTCGTCGGGTTCGCCCTCCAGATCGAGCCTGCGGTGCCCGGCCTCGTCACGCGTCGCCCATCCGAGGAACACGGTTCCCGCGGGGTGCCCGTCTTCGGCATCCGGGCCACCCACTCCGGTCGTCGAGACGCACAGGTCGGCGTCGAAGAGCTCGCGGGCGCCGCGGGCGAGCTGCTCCGCGCAGTCGGCCGAGGTCGGGTCCCCGTCGGCGGGGAACCCGAGCACCCGCTCCTTCACCTCCGGAAGGTAGGCGACGATGCCGCCGCCGAACCAGGTACTCGCCTGCGGGCCGGCGCCGATGGCGCTGGCGAGAGCCCCCGAGGTCAGTGATTCGGCGACCGCGACGCGCAGCTCGCGGTGTCGGGCGAGGTCAGCGAGAGGTGTGACGTCGAGCATGCGCCGACGCTACCGCCAGACCGGATGCCGCGGCGGGGCCTTGACAGACCCGGGTGGCGGAGCGATCAGCCGCCGCGACGGATGCCCGAGCGGGTACCGGAAGCCCCAGCCGGATGCCCCAGAGCGTGCCGGAAGCCCGTGCCGGATTCCCGAGAACAGGAGAACACGCGGGAACAGGACGGATCGCGGGAAATCCACCTGCGCTCGCGTGTTCTCCTGCGCTGGATGAGGACGGCTGTCCGAATCAGGCCGGGTCGCCTCCGGGCGCACCGACGCCGGCGAGCGGCTTCGGGTCGTCGGCGCCCGAGCCGCGCAGCCGCGCGATGAGGTTGCCGAGGTGGTAGATGAGGATCGCGCCGACGGTGGCGAGCACGATGCCGCCCAGCTCGAAGCCCGACTCCGGATCCTTGATCATGAACCCGCCGACGGCGACGATCAGGCCGACTGCGGCGGTGTACTGGTTGACCGGGCGCGAGAAGTCGACGCGGTTGTCGACCCAGATCTTGATGCCGATGACGCCGATCAGGCCGTACAGCGCCGTGGTGATGCCGCCGAGCACGCCCGCAGGCACCGAGTTGATGACCGCGCCGAACTTGGGCGACATGCTGAGCAGGATGGCGGTGATGCCGGCCACCCAGTACGCGGCGGTCGAGTAGACGCGGGTGGATGCCATGACGCCGATGTTCTCGCCGTAGGTCGTGGTTCCCGAGCCGCCGAAGAAGCCGGCGAGCGAGGTCGAGATGCCGTCGGCGATGAGCGCCTTGCCGGTCTGCTTGTTGATCGTCGGATCCTCGACCATGGTGGCGACTCCGCGCACGTGCCCCACGTTCTCGGCGATCAGCACGAGCACGACGGGAAGGAACATCGCCATCGCCGACCAGGTGCCCGGGGTCGCGAAGTCGGGCAGGTGGAAGGTGGGGAAACCGATCCAGTCGGCGGCCTCGACCTTGTCGAATTTCAGCTCGCCCCGGATGCCCGCGAAGACGTACCCGGCGATCACGCCGAGGAAGATCGAGATGCGGCCGAGGAAGCCGCGGAACACCACGGCGAACAGGATGGTGATCGCGAGGGTGAAGGTCGCCGTGATCGGCGCCTGCTCGTAGTTGCCGCGCGCAGCGCCGGCGAGGTTGAACCCGATCAGCGCCACGATCGTGCCGGCGAGCACCGGCGGCAGGAAGCGGTCGACCCAGTGCACGCCCACCGTGTGCACCACGACGCCGATGAGGGCCAGCAGCACGCCGACCGCGACGATGCCGGCCAGCGCCGAGCCCATGCCCGCCGATGCGGTCGCCGCGGTGACGGGCGCGATGAACGCGAACGACGAGCCGAGGTAGCTGGGCAGCTTGTTGCGCGTGACCAGCAGGAACAGGATCGTGCCGATGCCGCTGAACAGCAGCGTGGTCGGCACGGGGAAGCCGGTGATGATCGGGACGAGGAACGTCGCACCGAACATCGCGACGACGTGCTGCACGCCGATCGCGATCGTCGCCGGCCAGTTCAGGCGCTCTTCGGGGCGAACGACGGCGCCGGGCGCGACAGTGCGACCGTTGCCGTGGATGGTCCACAGCGGCATGGGGGCTCCTCGGGAGTCGGGATCAGGGCCGAGGAAACACTACCGCCCCGGATGCCCGGCATCCGGCGTGCAACGCGTGCGACGAACCGGGGGCCGACACTCCAGATGTCGGACGGTTTCCGCGAATCGGGCCGACATCTGGAGTGTCGGCCCCCGAAGTGGTGGCGGGTCAGGCCGTCAGGCGGCCGATGAGCGCGCGGTACCGGTCGGCGGTCTGCTCGACGATGTCGGCGGGCAGCGCCGGCGGCTCGCCCTGCCTGTCCCAGTTGGTCGCCAGCCAGTCGCGCACGATCTGCTTGTCGAAGCTCGCCATGCGCTCCTCGGGCGTCGTACCGGATGCCCACGCGGCGGCGTCCCAGTACCGCGACGAGTCGCTGGTGAGCACCTCGTCGGCCAGGCGCAGGACGCCGTCGGCATCCACCCCGAACTCGAACTTCGTGTCGGCGAGAATCAGACCCTTCTGCTCTGCGATCTCGGCAGCGCGGCGGTACAGCGACAGCGAGGCGTCGCGCAGCTGCGCGGCGCGCTCGGCGCCGACCAGCTCGACCACGCGATCGAAGGTGATGTTCTCGTCGTGCTCGCCGAGCGGCGCCTTATAGGCGGGGGTGAACAGCGGCTCGGGAAGCCGGTCGCCGTTCTGCAGCCCGGCCGGCAGCGGGATGCCGCACACTGTCCCGTGCGCGGAGTACTCCGCCCAGCCGGTGCCGGTGATGTACCCGCGCACGACGCACTCGATCGGCAGGATCTCCAGCGCCATCGCGAGCATGGCGCGCCCGGCCACGGCATCCGGGATCTCACCCTCGGCGAGATGATTCGGCACGTCGGAGAGCTGGTCGAACCACCAGTCGCTCAGCTGCGTGAGCAGCTCGCCCTTCTGCGGGATGCCGGGGGAGAGCACGAAGTCGAAGGCGCTCACCCTGTCGCTGGCCACGACGAGGATGCGGGTGTCGGCCGGGTCTTCCGAGGCGTACAGGTCGCGGACCTTGCCTGAGTAGAGGTGACGCCAGCCGGGGATGCTCTGTGGTTCGCTCACGCACCCATCATCCCACCCGGGGAAGACCTGATGTCGGCGGGGAGGAGTAGCGTTGCCGGGTGACTTCGACTGAGACGCCCCGCACCGAGACCCGCAGCCCGTGGCCCGCGCTGTGGGCGCTGGTCATCGGCTTCTTCATGCTGCTCGTCGACACGACCATCGTCTCGGTCGCGAACCCCGCCATCAAGGCGGCGCTCGACCCCGACACGAACAACCTCGACAACGTCGTGTGGGTGACGAGCGCGTACCTGCTCGCCTACGCTGTTCCGCTGCTGATCACGGGGCGCCTCGGCGACCGGTTCGGGCCGAAGAACATCTACCTGATCGGTCTCGCCATCTTCACCCTGGCGTCGCTGTGGTGCGGGCTGTCGACCAGCCTCGACGGACTCATCGCCGCGCGAGCAGCGCAGGGCCTGGGCGCCGCGTTCATGACGCCGCAGACGATGGCCGTCATCACCCGCACCTTCCCCCCGCAGCGACGGGGCGCGGCGATGGGACTGTGGGGTGCGACCGCGGGCGTGGCGACGCTGGTGGGTCCGCTGCTGGGCGGCGTGCTGGTCGACGCGTTCGGGTGGGAGGCGATCTTCTTCGTCAACATCCCGGTCGGGATCGTCGGATTCGTGCTGGCCTGGAGGCTCGTGCCGAAGCTCGAGACGCATCCGCACCGCTTCGATCTCGTCGGCGTCGTGCTCAGCGCGCTCGCCCTGTTCCTCATCGTGTTCGGACTGCAGGAGGGCGAGGCCTACGACTGGGGCACGATCGTCGGTCCCATCTCGGTGTGGGGTCTGATCATCGCGGGCGTGATCGTGCTGGCGCTGTTCATCGTGCAGCAGGCGGTGACCAAGACCGAGCCGCTGGTGCCGCTGGAGCTGTTCCGCGATCGCAACTTCTCGGGGTCGAACGCGGCGATCGCTGTCGTCGGGTTCGCGGTGACCGGCATGTCGCTGCCGTTCATGTTCTTCCTGCAGCTCGCCCGGGGCCTGTCGCCGACCGAGGCGGCGCTGCTGATGATCCCGATGGCGGTGCTCTCGGGCGTGCTCGCGCCGGCCGCGGGCAGGCTGCTCGACCGGGTCGACCCGCGGTGGATCCTCATCCCCGGGCTGCTCTGCGTCGCGGGCGGACAGCTGTGGAACGCGTCGTTGATGAACGTGGACACCCCCACCTGGATGTTCCTGCTGCCGTCGGCCGTGCTCGGCATCGGCAACGCGGGCATGTGGGGGCCGCTGGCCACCACGGCGACCCGCAACCTGCCACCCCGCCAGGCCGGTGCGGGCGCGGGCATCTACAACACCACGCGCACGATCGGCTCGGTGGTCGGCTCGGCCGCCATCGCCGCCTTCATGCAGTCGCGGCTCGAAGCGAACCTGCCGGGTCTGTCCGAGGCTCCTGCGGGCCTCGCCGGTGACGGCGAGATGCCCCTGCAGATCGCGGAGGGCTTCTCGGCAGGCATGGCGCAGGCGATGCTGCTGCCGGCCTGCGTGCTGGGCATCGCACTCGTCGCCGCACTCTTCCTCCGGCGCCACCGGGTGGATGAGGCGCAGCCCGAGCACTGACGTGGCGGCGCCGGGGCGCGCCGTGCATCCGACTCAGCGGAAGAGGGCGATGCCCGCCTGGCCGATGAGTGCGAAGATGATCGCCCAGATGACGATCGAGATGATCTGCCAGACGATCACCGCGTTGCGGCTCGCGCCGAACGACACCATCATCCCCGAGGTGATCTGGCTGGGCAGCACGGTCTGACCGAGCAGACTGACCCCGGGAACACCGAACCGGTCGAACATGCGCTTCACCTTCTCGCGTCGCGGCGAGGGGGCATCCGTCGCGGCATCCGCACCTCGTCGGGCGAGCACCTTCTGCCGGGCGGCGGCGGCGATGAAGACGAAGACCAGCATGGAGATCACGTTGCCGACGACGGCGGCGAGCACGGCGATCGGGAGCGGCACCCCCGCGATCGCACCGATGAGCGTGCCGAAGTAGGACTCGATGAACGGGATCGCCGCGGCGAGCATCACCCCGGCCCACTGCAGCCACAGGGGAAGGGACTGGGTGAAGTCGACGAGTGCGTCCTGCATGATTGCCTCCGGATATGTAAAGCGTGTTTGACATGACAAGCATGCTTGACATCGATCCGCGCTGTCAAGTTGGCTTTACATTGCGATGTCGGCGGCCTACCTTTGAAGCGTGCAGAGCAGGGTCAAAGAGCTGAGAACCGCGCGTGGTCTCTCGCAGCAGGCGCTCGCGACCGCGGTCGGGGTCTCCCGCCAGACCATCAATGCGATCGAGACCGGCCGATACGACCCCTCGCTGATACTCGCCGTGCACCTGGCTCGGCATTTCGGTTCGACCGTTGAGGAGGTCTTCGATGTCGACTCGTGACGACGCCGCCGTCGAGCGTGTGCCCCGCCGCTGGCCGATGTCGCGCACCAACACCGTGCTCGTGGCGGTGCTGACGGCGGGTGCGCTGGTCTGCTTCGTGCTCGGTCAGATGATCGCTGCCGTGACGCTGCTGATGGGCGCGATCGGCGGTGCGCTCGGGGCGATCTTCGCCCGGCGCGGCACGTCGGGCGACCTCGAGCGCGTGAACGCGCTGGAGTACGCCGACGAGCGCGACCGCACGGCGGCTACGAAGGGGCTCGCCGCAGTCGGCGTCGTCGCGCTCGTGCTGTGCACGGTGCAGCTGGTCGTGCACGCGGTCGTCGACACCGACCCGGTCTCGCGGTGGACGGCCATCGCGCTCTACTTCGCGCTGGTGATCAGCTGGTTCGCGGCGAACTGGTACTTCGTCCGCCGGGGCTGATTCGGGATGCCCGATGCCGGCGTGATCTGATGAGGGGATGACCATCGCTCTGGCCCGCCCCTCTCTCACTCACTTCGACTCCTGGGCCGACACCGTCACCGAGTTCGGTGACGTGCACATCGACGGGGCGGGTCTCGACCGCGGCCAGCCAGCCGATCGGGCCGCGTGCGAGTCGCTCATCGAGAAGGCCGAGCTGTACGCAGACCCGCAGGCCACGCTGCCCGAGGGGCACGTCGCCTGCGACTACTTCTGGATCACCGACGCCGGCGAGGTGGCCGGCTTCATCGCGTTCCGCCGCGAGCTCAACGACTGGCTGCGCAGCTACGGCGGGCACATCGGCTACTCGGTGCGCCCGTCGCGCCGCCGGCAGGGCATCGCCCGCTCGGCGCTCACCCTGGTGCTCGACCGTGCCCGCGCGCAGGGGTACGACCGCGTCATGCTCACCTGCGACGACACGAACGTCGGCTCGTACCGCACCATCGAGGGCGCCGGCGGCGAGCTCGACGACGTCATCGACGGATCCGAGGCCGGCATCCCCCGCCTGCGCCGGTACTGGATCGCGCTCTGAGTCACTGCCGGCACGGATGTCGGGCAGAGTGAGTTCATGAGACTTCTGCGACTGGCACGGCGCTACCCCGTGCTCACCGGAGGCCTGCTCGCCACCGTCGCCGTGGCGCTGCTTTCGATCGCCGGCCTGCACGATGCCGCCCGCGGGATCGCGATCCTCACCGTCGGCGTGGTGATCGCGCTCACGGCGTGGGACATGGTGCGCGACATCCTGCGTGCCCACTTCGGGCTCGACATCCTCGCCCTGGTGGCGATGGTCGCGACGCTGCTGGTGGGCGAGTACATCGCGTCACTGGTGATCGTGCTGATGCTGACCGGGGGAGAGGCCCTCGAAGACTACGCATCGCGCCGCGCGGCCCGCGACCTGACCGCGCTGCTCGACCGCTCTCCCCAGACCGCGCACGTGCTCGAGCAGGGGGCCGACGAGTCGACCCGCGACGTGCCGGTCGACGAGGTCATCCCCGGCATGGAGCTGCTGGTGCGTCCGTCTGAGATCGTCCCGGTCGACGCCGTGCTGCTCAGCGACCGGGCGAGCTTCGACGAGTCCTCGCTGACCGGCGAGAGCCTGCCCGTCACGCGCGAGGCCGGCGACGAGGTGCTCTCGGGGGTGGTGAACGGGTCGAACGCGGTGCACATCCGCGCGCTGCGCGGCAGCGCCGACAGTCAGTACCAGCAGATCGTGTCGCTGGTGCACGAGGCACAGCAGAGCAAGGCGCCGACGGTGCGCCTCGCCGACCGCTTCGCGGTGCCGTTCACGCTGGTCTCGCTGCTGATCGCCGGCATCGCCTGGTGGATCGCCGGCGATCCACTGCGCTTCGCGCAGGTGCTCGTGCTGGCGACGCCGTGCCCGCTGCTCATCGCCGCGCCGGTCGCGTTCCTCGGCGGCCTGTCGCGCACGGCGAAGGAGGGGGTGATCGTCAAGGGCGGTGGCGTGATCGAGCAGCTCGCGCGGGTGCGCTCGGCGGCCTTCGACAAGACCGGCACCCTCACCCAGGGTCGGCCCGAACTCGTCGAGGTGCGCGTGGCGGAGGGGATGGATGCCGATGAGCTGCTGCGTCTGTCGGCATCCGCCGAGCAGTACTCGAGCCACGTCCTCGCCGAGGGCGTGCGTCGGGCGGCGATCGAGCGCGGACTGCGCCTCGCGCCGGCCTCGCACGCCGAGGAGGTCGCGACGAACGGCGTTACGGCCACGATCGACGGACGGGTCGTCGTGGTCGGCAAGCCCGCTTACATCGCCTCGCTCGCGCCGGACACCCGGCGCACCGATCTCGCGTCGGGACAGCTGGCGGCGTACGTCGCGGTCGACGGACGATTCGCGGGTGCGCTGGTGCTGGCGGATGCCGTGCGCCCGGAGGCCGCCGCGGTCGTCGCCGGCCTGCGCGCGCGAGGCGTCGAGCGGATCGTCATGCTCACCGGCGACGCCGAGGCGACGGCGGAGGCGATCGCGTCGCCGCTCGGCGTGACCGAGGTGCATGCCGAGCTGCTGCCGGGGCAGAAGGTGTCGCTCGCCGCCGAGATGGCGCCGCGCCCGCTGCTGATGGTGGGCGACGGCGTGAACGACGCCCCCGTGCTGGCCGCGGCCGACGTCGGTGTCGCGATGGGGGCCCGGGGATCGACGGCCGCGGGCGAGGCGGCGGATGCCGTGGTGCTGAAGGATTCGCTGCTGCCGGTGCTGCGTGCCACCGAGATCGGCCGGCACACCCTGCAGGTCGCCTACACGGCGATCTGGATCGGCATCGTGCTCAGCGTCGGCCTCATGCTCATCGCCACGACCGGGGTGATCCCGGCCGTGGCGGGCGCCTTCATCCAGGAGTTCGTCGACCTCGCCACGATCCTGTACGCGCTGCGCGCGCTCACCGGGCCGAAGCCGCGCTGAGACTACTCCGCGACGCGCGCGGTTCGCACGGATGTCGGCGAGAACCACGGATGTCGGCAGGAATCAGCTGATTCCGCCGACATCCGTTCATGTCGCCGACAGGTGTGCGACGGGGGGAGTCTGCTACTCCGCGACGCGCGCCGCGATGTCGTGGCGGTAGTGCGCGCCGTCGAGCGAGATGCGGCCGATCGCCTCGTACGCGCGGGCGCGGGCATCCGCGAAATCCGACCCGGTCGCCACCACGTTCAGCACCCGACCGCCGGTCGCGACCAGCGATCCGCCGGGGGCGTCGGGCGCGCCGGTCGCGGCGTGCACGATCGAGACGCCGTCGACGGATGCCGCATCCGCCAGCCCCTCGATCATGCGGCCGGTCTGCGGCGCCTCGGGGTACCCCTCGCTCGCGAGCACGACGGTGATCGCGACGTCGGACGAGAACTCCGGCTGCGGCTCGTCTTCGAGGTGACCGGATGCCGCCGACAGCAGCAGCCGCGACAGCGGCGTGCGCAGCCGCGGCAGCACGACCTGCGTCTCGGGGTCGCCGAAGCGCGCGTTGAACTCGATCACGCGGATGCCTTCGGGAGTGAGGATCAGGCCGGCGTAGAGCAGCCCGATGAACGGGGTGCCCTCGGCGTCGAGCTGGTGCACCACGGGCAGGGCGACCGTCTCGGTCACCTCGGCGACGAACGCGTCGACGCTGCCGAACTCGTCGGCCAGCCAGGGCAGCGGCGAGTACGCGCCCATGCCGCCCGTGTTGGGGCCGCCGTCTCCGTCGAGCGCGCGCTTGAAGTCCTGCGCGGGGCTCAGCGCGCGCACGGTGTCGCCGTCGCTGAGGAAGAACAGCGACACCTCGGGGCCGGTGAGGAACTCCTCGACCAGCACGGGGCCGGCGGGCAGGTAGTGCTCGGCGTGGGCCAGGGCCTCGGCGCGGTCGGCGGTGACGATGACGCCCTTGCCGGCAGCCAGGCCATCGGCCTTCACGACGTGCGGGGCGCCCAGCTCGTCGAACGCCGCCTCGACCTCGACGGTCGTCGACGCGCGCACCGCGCGCCCGGTGGGCACGCCCGCGGCATCCATGATCCGCTTCGCGAACGCCTTCGATCCCTCGAGCTGGGCGGCGGCGCGACCGGGGCCGAACACCGGGATGCCGCGCTCGCGCAGCACGTCGGCGACCCCGGCGACCAGGGGTGCCTCGGGGCCGATTACGACCAGATCGATGCCCCGCTCGTTCGCGAAGGCGGCGACCGCGGCGCCGTCGAGCTGGTCGAGGTCGACGAGCGTGGCGTCTTGGGCGATTCCGGCGTTGCCGGGGGCGGCGAAGATCTCGTGACCGGCCTGTTCAGACCGCAGGGAGAGGATGATCGCGTGCTCGCGCGCGCCCGAGCCGAGGACGAGGATCTTCATGCGGCCAGCCTACCGGCGCGGCATCGCCTCACTCAGACGATGACGCGGCTCAGAGGGTGACGCCGCTCACACCGTGACCGGACGCTCGTCCCCGCGGTCCCACGACTGCGCCCAGCCGGTCGCGTCGAACAGTGCGTCGAGGATGCCGGCCGTGAAGCCCCACACGATCGTGCCGTCGACGTCGAACGCCGGCCCCCGGTAGGTGAAGCCGTCACGGTGCAGCACCGCGGTGAACCGGTTGGCCGGATCGACGAGCTGCGCCACCGGCACGCGGAAGACCTCGACCGTCTCGGCGTGGTCGACGGCGGCGACGCGCGACGGCTCGCGCCACCAGCCGAGCACCGGCGTCACCAGAAAGCTGCTCACCGCGAGCGGGATCTCGGGCAGCGCCGCGAGCACCTCCACGCCCTGCGGGTCGAGCCCGGTCTCCTCCTGCGCTTCGCGCAGCGCGGTGGCGACGGCGTCGGCATCCTGCTCCTCGTATCCGCCGCCCGGGAACGACACCTGCCCCGGGTGCGACGACAGCGTCGCCGCGCGACGCTGCAGCAGCACGTCGAGATCGGCCGAGACCGTCTCGTCGTCAGCCCGAGCCGGGATGCTGTCGAGCCGGCCGAACAGGATCAGCACGGATGCCGGCCACGCATCGTCGACCGACAGCGGGAACCGAGGTGTCCATTCGCCGGCGCGCGCGGCTGCGGCGAGCAGCTCGGCGCGCGCGCCGCGCATCTCTTCAGCAGAACCGGTCATCGCTCTCGAGCCTACGCGCGGCGGCGTAGCCTGGGGGAATGCCCGCCCGCAGGATCGACATCGAGGCCGGCCGCGACGCGCTCGCCGCCGTCGCCGCTGGAGGTGCCGCGCGTCCCGTCACGGCGACGGCCGTGCGCTATCTGCTGCAGCTGCTCGACGAGAAGGCGCCGGGCAACAGCGTCGAGGTGCGCGTGCCGCCGTTCGGCGCCGTGCAGGTGGTGCAGGGGCCCCGGCACACCCGCGGCACCCCGCCGAACGTGGTCGAGATGGACGCGAGCACGTGGATCGGCCTCGCGACCGGCACGGAGCACTGGACGGATGCCGTGGCCGCCGGCCGCGTGACGGCATCCGGAACCCGCGCGGACCTCAGCGACCTGCTGCCGCTGCGCCCCTGAACCGAGCCTGATTCCGGTCCGCGCACAGCCTCCGCGTGGGAGAATGGAGCCATGTCCCGGACTCAGAGCCACTCGACCGTCGAAGCGACGATCCGCCCCGTGCCGCGCTACGGCGTCTTCATGGTGACGGGCGCCGTCGTGGGGATCATCGTCGCGGGCATCCTGACTCTGCTCGGCTCGTACGAGCCGTCGGACGTGCTGAGCGTGGTCTACCCGCCCGGACAGGTGTTCGGGTTCGCCCTGCTGTGGACCGTGCCGATCGGCGTCGGGCTCGGGGGCATCATCGCCGTCGGTCTCGACCGCGCCGCCCGCAAGCACGCGCGTGTCGTCACGGTCGAGCACGAGCGGGTCGTCGCAGACGACGAGCAGCCCTAGGCCAGTTCGGCGATCACCGGGCGCATCGCCGCATCGAACGCCACGACGTCGCGGCGCAGTCCGTCGGTGACGGCGACGCTCAACGAGCCGATCCACCAGATGCCGCGCTGCGTGAACGGCAGCACCTGCACGTTCAGCTCGAACGAGTGCGCGCGACGGCCGATCTCGCGCTCGAACTCGGCGATCGCGCTGGCGTAGGCGCGGTACGAGCCGCCCGACGAGCTGACCGACTCGACATACCTGTTGTGTGCGCGCTGCGCGTAATGCAGCACGGTCTGCGCGTGGGGAACGATCGCGTCGCGCAGCTCCTCTGCGCCGGTGGTGGGCAGGGCGACGAGCGTGTCGAAGCCGTCGACCAGGTCGAGCGGCACCTCCGAGCGGTGGGCGCGCGGTTCGACGGTCATGTCCCAGTACTCGCGCCACTGCTTCTCGAGAGCATCGTCGACCTCGGTCGCGTCGGGGCGACGCACCTCGAGCCCGCGCAGTGCGGGGAGATCCTCGGGGGCCCGGATGCCGAGCAGCTGCCGCAGCGCGAGAGCGACCAGCACCGATGTGCCGGCGTCTTCGCGGATCAGCCACTGCGGCTTGTCGACCATGGCCCCATCGTAGGGTTCTCAGCGGTCGTGCGCGCGGTCCGAAGGGCCTGCGGGTGCGTCCGCCGCGCGGGATGCCGCGTATCGGGTCGCCCGCGCAGTCGCACACGCACGCGTCGAGCGTCAGCGGCGACGTGACAGGATGCGGCGGCGCAGACGCTCGCGGCCGCGTGAGGGCGGACGGGTGGCATCCACCAGCGCCTGCCGGGCCGCCGCGAGGTTCGGGTAGCTGCCGATGCGGCGGCTGTGGCGGTCGTGCACGACATGTGCGGCGTCGTCGACGGTCACGAAGCCGGCGAATTCGCCGCGGCTCGTCGCGACGTAGACGTCGTGGTCGGCCTGGCTCCAGGCGAGTTCGGCGGGTGCGGTGATGGTGTTCTGGTCGTGGGCGGGCGCGCCGGAGCGCGCGGAATCAGCGGTACTGCTCATGATCTCTGGTCTGTCTGCAGGCAGCATGCTGCCTGCTGTGGTTCGGTCGGGGCGCCGGGATCCGCATCGGTGCGGATCGGCCACTCATGCCCGGCCTGGATGTGTGCGCTGCGCCGGTGAGATACGGCGGAACTTCGCGCAACCATTCATAGTAGCAGACGGGGATGCCGGATGCCCTGACCGCCCCGTCGCGAGGGGACGGGCGCTGTCGCGGGCCGGGTACGCTGTAGAGGTGGCAGACTCTCCCACCAATCCCTATGCTCAGGCCGGTGTCGACACCGCCGCCGGTGATCTCGCCGTCGAACTCATGAAGGCCTCTGTGCGCGCGACGCACGGGCCCGAGGTGCTCGGGGGTGTCGGCGGCTTCGCGGGCATGTTCGACGCCAGCGCGCTGCTCGGCTACCGGCGCCCGCTGCTGGCCAGCAGCACCGACGGCGTCGGCACCAAGGTCGCCATCGCGCAGGCGATCGACAAGCACGACACGATCGGGCAGGATCTCGTCGGCATGGTCGTCGACGACATCGTGGTGGTCGGCGCCAAGCCGCTGTTCATGACCGACTACATCGCCTGCGGCAAGGTGGTGCCCGAGCGCATCGCCGACATCGTGCGCGGCATCGCCGAGGCGTGCTCAGCGACCGGCACCGCCCTCGTCGGCGGCGAGACCGCCGAGCACCCCGGGCTCCTCGGTCCGCGCGACTACGACGTCGCGGGAGCGGCGACCGGAGTCGTCGAGGCGGATGCCCTGCTCGGGGCTCACCTGGTGCAGGACGGCGATGCCGTGATCGCACTCGGTTCGAGCGGTCTGCACTCGAACGGCTACTCGCTCGTGCGCCACATCGTCGCGAATGCGGGCATCGGCTACGGCGACAACTCCGCCGACCTCGGCGGCACCTGGGGTGAGGCTCTGCTCGAGCCGACCCGTCTGTACACCGCCCCGCTGCTGAAGCTCATCGAGACCCTTCGACAGCCTCAGGGAGCCAACCCGGTGCACGCGCTGAGTCACGTGACCGGCGGCGGCATCGCCGCCAACCTCGCCCGGGTTCTGCCGCAGGGCAGCTGGGCCGAGGTCGACCGTTCGACGTGGGCGCCGAGCCCGGTGTTCCAGGTGCTGGCCGACATCGCCGGCACCCCGATCGTCGACACCGAAGGCACCTGGAACCTCGGCATCGGATTCCTCGCGGTCGTCGCGGCGGAGCAGAAGGATGCCGCGATCGCCGCCATCGGCGCGCAGGGCATCGCCGCCTGGCAGGTCGCGACCGTGCACACCGGTGCGCGCCCCGAGGGCGATTTCGAGCAGGGCGCCAAGGGCGTCGACGGTGGAGCGGTGCGCCTGGTCGGCGCATACGCGGACGGAGCGAAGTAACACCCATGTGCGGCATCGTCGGAATGGTCGGCAGCGGACCGGTCAACCAGGACATCTACGACGCGCTGCTTCTGCTGCAGCATCGCGGGCAGGATGCCACCGGCATCGCGACCGCAGAGCCGAACGGCGTCATGCACATGGCGAAGGCCGAGGGCATGGTGCGCGAGGCGTTCCGCACCCGCGACATGCGATCGCTGCTGGGCAGCATCGGCCTGGGGCACGTGCGCTACGCGACCAAGGGCACCGCCTCGAGTGAAGAGGAGATGCAGCCGTTCTACGTGAACGCGCCCTACGGGATCGTACTCATCCACAACGGCAACCTCACCAACACCCGCGAGCTCACGGCCGAGATGGCCGATCGGTACCGCCGCCACCTGAACTCGTCCAGCGACACGGAGCTGCTGCTGAACGTGCTCGCGGGCGAGCTGCAGACCACGACATCGTCGGTCGACCTCGACGCCGATCGCATCTTCGACGCCGTCGAGCGCACCCACGCGCGGATCGAGGGCGCCTACGCCGTCATCGCGATCATCGCCGGCTACGGTCTGCTCGCGTTCCGCGACCCGTTCGGCATCCGTCCCCTCATCCTCGGCCGCCGTGCTTCGACCGGCTCAGCCACCCAGGAGGGGGCAGGCTCAGCCGATGGGCCCCTGAGCCCGTCGAAGGGCCGAGACGAGTGGGTCGTGACCAGCGAGTCGCTCGTGCTCGAGAACGCCGACTACGAGATCGTGCGCGAGGTCGCGCCCGGTGAGGCCGTCTTCATCTCCAACGACGGCGAGCTGTTCACCCGCCAGTGCGCCGAGAACTCGCAGCTCGTGCCGTGCGCGTTCGAGTACGTCTACCTCGCCCGCCCCGACTCGGTGATGAACGGCGTCTCGGTGTACGAGTCGCGCCTGCGCATGGGCGACCGGCTCGCCGACACCATCGCCAAGCACGTGCCGCTCGACGAGATCGACGTGGTCATGCCGATCCCCGACTCGTCGCGCCCGTCGGCGATGGAGGTCGCGCGCAAGCTCGGCAAGGAGTACCGCGAGGGCTTCTACAAGAACCGGTACGTCGGACGCACGTTCATCATGCCCGGGCAGGCGGTGCGCAAGAAGAGCGTGCGGCAGAAGCTGAACGCGATGTCGACCGAGTTCCGCGGCAAGAACGTGCTGCTCATCGACGACTCGATCGTGCGGGGCACCACCAGCAAGCAGATCATCCAGATGGCCAGGGATGCCGGTGCGAAGTCGGTCATCTTCGCCTCGGCGGCACCGCCGGTCCGCTACCCGCACGTGTACGGCATCAACATGCCCTCCAAGCACGAGCTGATCGCCCACGGTCGCACGATTCCCGAGATCGCGGCAGAGCTGGGCTGCGACCGGATCGTCTACCAGGAAGTCGACGACCTCAAGGCGGCGATCATCGAGGGGACCGACCTGACCGACCTCGACATGAGCTGCTTCGACGGACGCTACGTCACCGGCACCGTCACGCCCGAGTACCTCGCCTGGGTAGAGCAGTCGCAGACCTCGTGATGTCATGACCGGGTCCCTGAGCATGTCGCCCGTGCTGGGCGAGCGCAGCGAGGCGAAGTGAAGGGGTCGCTCTGGCGCGGCAGGGTGCTCGCGGTCCTCGGCATCCTGCTCTGCGCCTTCTCGCTGCGCTCGGCCGTCGCGTCGCTCTCGCCCGTCGTCGATCTGATCGGCGAGGACTTCGAGGTCTCGTCGGCCGTGCTCGGCGTGATCGGCACGCTGCCACCGGCATGCTTCGCGGTGTTCGGCATCCTCACTCCCGACCTCGAGCGTCGGCTGGGCATCGAGCGGCTGACCGTCATCGCTCTGACCGCGATCACCGCGGGACTCGTCGGGCGCAGCCTCGCGACCGACTCGATCGGTCTGCTCGTGGGCACGGCCGTGGTCTTCGCGGGTGTCGGCATGGCGAACATCCTGCTGCCGCCGCTGGTGAAGAAGTACTTCGCCGACCGCATCGGGCTGATGATGACGGTCTACACAGCCACGATGGCGTTCTCGACCTTCGTGCCGCCGCTGGTCGCCGTGCCCCTGGCGGATGCCGCGGGCTGGCGCTTCTCACTGGGGATCTGGGCGGCCTTCGCGTTCGCCGGCCTCATCCCGTGGCTGGTGATGCTGTTCCGGCCGGGAGCGCCGGCCGATGCCGTGCCCGCGGCGCCGGATACCGTCGACGACGCCGCGTTCGATGCCGAGGACGGCGCGGACGATGCCGTCCTCGCCGCAACCGGTCCGATCGCCACGGCTCCCACCAACCGGCGTCTGTTCGCACGGCTCGCCCGCATCCCGCTGGTCTGGGCCCTCGCGTTCACCTTCGGCACCTCGTCGACCATGGCCTACGTCTCGTTCGCGTGGCTGCCGTCGATCATGATCGACACGGCGGGCGTCGACCCCGCGACCGCCGGTTTCATGCTGTCGCTGTGGGCGTTCATCGGTCTGCCCGCCGGGCTCGTCGTGCCGGTTCTCGTGGTGCGGTTCCAGGCAACCCGGCCGCTGTTCGTGATCGGGTCGGTCGGTGCGCTCGTGGGCCTGCTCGGCCTGCTGCTCTTCCCCCGGCCCGAACTGCTGTGGCTGTGGATGACGCTGTTCGGCCTCGTCGGGGTGTCGTTCCCGCTGGCGCTCGTGCTGATCAGCATCCGCTCCCGCACCCCCGAGAGCGCCGTGCTGCTGTCGAGCTTCGTGCAGAGCGCGGGCTACGTGCTCGCCGCGATCTTCCCCGTGCTCGTCGGCATCCTGCACGACGTGACCGGCGGGTGGACGATCCCGATTCTCGCCGTCATCGCCGTGGTCGTGCTCACGTTCCCCGCGGGGATCGCCGCCGGGCGCCGCGTCACGATCGAAGACGAGTGGGAGCGCCGGCACGGGAAGTGGTGAGGCGCGGGGCCAGCGCCTCGCTTCACGGACGATTGGCTGGTCTGGTCAGGTTGGTCAGACCATGGCAGACTGGATGCATGAACCTGACGGTCAATGTGCAGGAGGCGAAGACCCGCCTCTCCGAACTGCTGCGCCGGGTGGAAGCCGGCGATGAAGTCGTGATCGCCCGCGCGGGCAAGCCGATCGCGCGCATCCAGGCAGCATCACCGCGAGGACGCGATCTCAGCTCGCCCCTGTTGCCCGAGCTGCCGCCGATCCCGGCCGATTCGCTCTTGGAGGGCATCGCGGAGTCGGAGATCGCCGACTGGGAGGGCGGCGATCCTTCTGACCCGCTGAGCGCGGCTGCATGAGTCGATACCTGCTGGACACGCACGTTCTGCTCTGGCTGGCCACCGATCCGGGCCGGATTCCCGAGGGCCTGCGCGAGGACATGAGTACGGCCGAGGAGATCTTCCTCTCGGCCGCCAGTGCGTACGAGATCGCGCAGAAGTCGCGCCGGGGGCAGCTGCCGCACGGCGAACGTGTGCTTGCGCGCTGGTCGCACCTGCGAGACGCGCTGCTGGCCGACGAACTTCCGCTGAGCGTGGGGCACATGCGCGAAGCGGGTGAGCTCGCGTGGGCGCATCGAGACCCGTTCGATCGGATGCTGGTCGCGCAGGCGCGCCTGGACGGACTGGTGCTGGTGACGAAGGACGAGCGGATTCTCGCCTTCGAGGAAGTGACCTGCGCGCGCTGGGAGTGACCCCGGGCGTTCAGGCGAACGTCACGTCATCGCCGACGCGGATGACCCCGCCGGAGCCTGCCGCGTCGCCCACGGCGCCGCTGACGCCGTCGAGCAGCAGCAGGCGGCCCAGCGACGGCTCGGGCAGGCCCACGCCGCGCGTGAGGGTGGTGAGCACCCTCGCATCGCGGATGCCCGTGTCGGGGTTGGCGTGGGTGGCCAGGCAGCGCACGATCGGACCCTCGGCGGTGAAGCGCACACCGCCGATGCGCACCTCGCCCTGCCACGACAGCTCGTCCCAGGCATCCACCCCGTCGATCACCACGTTCGAACGGAACCGGCGGTCGTCGACCTGCTGTCCCAGCGCGCCGCTCAGCGCGTCGACGCTCGCCCGGCTGTGCACGCTGACGAACCCGCGCGAGCGATCCTGGAAACGCGAGTGCTCGCCGTCGCCGACCAGCACAAGAGGCAGCCGCCCCTCGCGCTGCAGCAGCTTCCACTCGGGGGAGTCGAGCACGAACGCCATGATGATCTCGGTGAGCTCGGCGCAGCCCTCGGCATCGAGCACCACCTCGACCAGCAGCTCGTCGTCGTACACGACCCGCACCCGGCGCGCGTCGTGGTCGTACGCCACCTGCAGCGCGGCGAGAGTCGGGAACGACTCCAGCGCGAGGCCCTTCGACTTCGGCCAGTACTCCAGGCCGTCCCGGGTCTCGGGCTCGGCGGCATCCGCGAATCGGAAGGCGAGCACCCGGTCTCCGGCGATGCGCCCGTCGGACTGCACCACGAGCTCATCGCAGCGTTCGGGTGTGAACCCCTTGATCGGGTGGCGGTACAGGGCGGCGACGTGGGGCATCCGCCCATTCTGCCCTGGCTGTTCCGAAGCCCGGGGTTCCAGAGACGACGAAACCCTGGTCGACGCGGCAGATGCCGGTCGCCAGGGTTTCTTCGACGAGCTCAGGGGCCCTTCGACAAGCTCAGGGACCCAGGTGAGCAGCTCAGGGACCCGGGTGAGCAGCTAAGGGACCCGGATCGAGCGACGTCAGGCTCGCTCGAGTTCGTCTTCGTCTTCGTCCGCGTACATGTCAGCCCACTTGTCGACGTACTGATCGTCTGACGTCGGGTGCCCGAGCTCACTCTCCAGCGCAGAGAAGTTCACGTCGGGACTGTACGACTTGAGTTCGCGGGCGATCTTGGTGTGCTTCGCCTTCTGACGGCCACGGCCCATGCGCGAGACCCCCTTTTACGAGTTCAGCAGCGGGCACGTGATGGGCCCGATGATATTCACGGCACCGGCGTTAAGCCGGTAAGAGTAGCATTCAGGATAGCACGCACGCCAGAGCATCCGGCCGTCCTGCGGCCGCCCCGCGGAAGGATCGACATGACGGATTCCACGCCCCGAGCCGCTGAGGAAGCGGCCCAGAACGCGGCCCTGCAGAAGGCGGTGATCGTCGGCATCCAGCCCGGTCAGCCGCCGCACGTCCTCGATGAGGCGCTGCGCTACGCGCGACTGCTGCAGGCGCCGCTCGTCGTCGTGCACGTCGACGTCACGCGCTTCGTCACCTTCGAGGATCCCGACGGCTACGTGCACTCCGCCCCGATCGACCTCAACCTCGATGCAGGCGCGGCCGAGTTCGAAGACGTGCAGCGCGCTGCCGAGCAGACCCTCGCGGATGCCGATGTGCCCTGGACGGCACGCCAGCTGGTCGGCGACCCGGCTCTGGCGATCAAGCAGCTGGCCGAGAAGCTCGATGCCCAGCTGATCGTCGTCGGCACACGCAAGCGCGGTCTCGGCGAGTCGATCCGCGAGTTCTTCACGGGCTCGGTCGCGGCTCGCCTCGCGCACCGTCAGCACCGCTCGGTGCTCGTCGTCCCGCAGGGCGAGACGGTGCCCGACGATCAGAAGGACATCTGGGTGGAGTAGCCCCGAACCGGCTCCGCTCACCGGAGCGGAGTGGCGGCGTCGGCCGTCGCGCATTTCAATGGACGGGTGATCCCGTCTTCTCGTCGCGACTTCGCGCTCATGCTGACCGCGCTGCTGCTGCTCGCCGTCACCCTGCGCCTCGCCGTGACGACGGCGTCGGTGCTGCTGCCGCTGCTCACGGACGAGGGCGCACTGACGCCGCAGGCCGCCATCATCATCCCGGCCGTGCCGACCGCCCTGTTCGCCGTCGGCGGGGTGCTGACCCCGTGGCTCAGCCGGCGCATCGGCGCCGTCGCGGCTGTCACCGGAGCGATGTCGGCCGTGGCGATCGGCATGCTGGCACGCTTCGTCCCCCACTCGGCGGTGATCGTCGGCGGCACGGTGCTCGCGATGGCGGGCATCGCCGTGGTCAACGTGATGCTCCCCGCCCTCGTGCGTGCGACCAGCGGCACCCGGATGCGCGCGGTGACGACGGCGTACACGACCGTGCTCTCCGCGTCGAGCGCGATCGGCGCCGCCGCCGCCGTGCCGGTCGCGCACGCGTTCGGATCGGCGACGCTCAGTCTCGGAGCCTGGTCGGTGTTCGCCGTGCTGGCGCTGGGCGTCTGGATCGCGGCCGCGCGCCATCATGACGTCGACGGCGCGCTGACCCCGCCCGCGTCGCACTCCCGCCCGGCCCTGCCGCGCGGCACCTGGCCGCTAACCGGCTTCTTCGCCCTGCAGGCTCTGCTCGCCTTCGTCGTGATGGGGTGGCTGCCCACCATCGCCGTGGATGCCGGGATCAGTCCCGCCCGCGCCGGCGTGCTGCTCGGCATCGTCATCATGGTCAGCATCCCGGCCGGCATGATCGCCGTGAGCCTGGCGCACACGCTGCGCGGGATCCGCGCGGGTGTGGTCGGGGTGTCGGTCGGCGCCGCCGCCGGCATGCTGGGGCTGTGGCTGGCGCCGACCGCTGCTCCCGAGCTGTGGAGCGTGCTGATCGGAACGGGCATGGCCGCCTTCCCGCTGGCCCTCGCGCTCATCGCCCGCTCCGGCTCCGGCGCAGCCGAGGCCACCCGCGTCTCGGGCGTCGCCCAGGGACTGGGCTACGCCATCTCGACGATCGGACCGCTGGGTGCCGGCGCCTGGTACGCCGCCGGGGGCGAGTGGGGCCCGGTGCTGGTCGCCATGATCGTCGGGGCGGTGCTGCAGGCGCTGATCGGCCTGATCCTGGCATCCGCGCCGAAGCCGGCCTCTCGCGCGTGACGGCGCCCCCGCCCGCCGAGGCGGGAGAGGGCGCCGAGCAGGTGCTACTTCTCGGTCGGCAGCGAGCTCAGCGCGCGCGTGACCGCGCGAGCCGCCTCGTCCATAGCGCGCTCGAGCTCGGTGACGACGGATGCCGGAAGCGAGCCCCCGCGAGCGACATGCGTGCGCAGGTCGGTGCGCAGCTGGGCGCGGAACGCGTTGATCGAGGCATCCGCCCGCTGCAGGTGCTCGCGGCTGGTGGCCCGCTCATCGCTCATCCCGTCGAACCGAGGGCGCGACTTCGCCGCACGATGCTCGTCGTGCGCGGCGGTGGCGAGGTCGGCGCGCAGGCTGCGCATGGCGTCCTGCACGCTCTGCCGCACCTCGTTCGCGATCAGCCGCACCGAATCGGCCAGGCCCTCCTCGATGCCGGCGAGGTCTCCCTCGCGGGCGGTCAGCTCGGCGCGGCCGGCGTCGGTGATGGCGTAGATCGCGGTGCGGCCGTCGACGGTCTTCGTGACCAGGCCCTCCTCTTCGAGCTTCGCCAGGCGCGGGTAGATCGTGCCGGCGCTGGGCGTGTACGTGCCGCCGGTGCGGTCGGTGAGCGCCTGGATGATGCCGTAGCCGTGCTGCGGTGCCTCGGCCAGCAGCGACAGCAGGTACAGGCGCAGGTCGCCGTGCGAGAAGACCGCGGGGCTCATGATTCCCACTCCGCGTCGTCCGCCACCGAGACCTGCGGGCGGCGCAGTACGGTGATCCCGCCGGACACCGAGTTGGCGCGAACGTCGACGAAGCTGCCGGACAGCTCACCCACCTGGCCGGTGTAGCTGCTGGGGCCGCCGCTCGAGCGCTCGACGCCGTCGACCGTGATCCGCCCGGTCATGCTGCGCAGCACGTAGTTCGCGGGCAGGGTCTCGTCGAGTCGCACGGTCGTGCCGCCCGAGACGGTGTTGAGGTTGATGGTGTTCATGTCGCCCACGGCGTCGACGAGGATCGACCCCGACACGGTGTCGACGGTCGCCTTGCGCAGGCTGCCGGTCACGGCGACGTCGCCCGAGACGCTGTTGGCGTTGATCGATCCGGTGAGGCCGCGCACCTGCACGTCGCCCGACACGGAGTTCGCGGTGAGGTCTCCGGTGATGCCGTCGGCGATGAGATCGCCCGAGACGGTGTTCAGCTTGGCGTCGTTGCGGATGCCCGAGACGAGCGCTCCCGCGCTGACGACACCGAGGGTGAGGGCGATGGCGCGCGGCACGGCGATGCTCACCTCGGCCTTCGGCCCGCCTGCGCCGAAGTTGCGGAACACATCGAGGAAGTTGTCCCACCCGATCTGGGGGTGATCGATCTCGACCTGGGTGCCGTCGGATTCGATGCGCAGATCCTTCACGGTGACGCCGGTCACCTCGATGCGGATGCCCGGTTCGTCGTGCGCGATCACATCGACCTGTCCGCCGACGAGCCCGACTTTGAGGCGCGACGCGGAGGCGATGTCGATGACGCGTTCTTCGCCCGGGGCGACGAGCCACTTCTCAGTCATGTCACTGCTCCTTGATCAACGGATATCGAGATATATCGCGTTGGAGCAACCGTAACACGATATATCTCGATTTGTGCCTGGCAATGCCCTGAAAGCCCGTTGACCTTGACGCAGCGTCAACTTCTACCGTGGAGTCACCGACACGAGAGGACGATGCGCATGGACTGGTCGATACAGGAGATCGCCCGGCTGGCCGGAACCACGAGCCGCACGCTGCGCCACTACGACGACATCGGGCTGCTGCCGCCGTCGCGCATCGCGCACAACGGCTACCGGCACTACGACCGGTCGGCTCTCGTGCGCCTGCAGCGCATCCTGCTGCTGCGCGAGCTCGGCCTCGGGCTGCCGCAGATCGCCGAGATCCTCGACCCTTCAGCGGGCTCAGGGACCCAGGCCACGACAGTGGAGGCATCCGCCCTCGAGACCCACCTCGCCTGGCTGCACCAGGAGCAGCAGCGCCTGCGGCGGCAGATCGCCTCTGTCGAGAACACCATCCACGCATTGAGAGAAGGAGAAGAGATCATGGCCGAGAACATGTTCGACGGCTTCGACCACACCCGGTACATGGACGAGGTCGAAGAGCGCTGGGGCGCGAAGGCGTATGCCGACGGCGACCGCTGGTGGCGGGGCATGAGCGCCGACGAGCGCAGCGCCTGGCAGCAGCGCGTCGCCGACCTGAGCGCCGACTGGGTCGCCGCCGCGGAGAGCGGCATCGACCCGGCATCCGACGAGGCGCAGGCGCTCGCCCGCCGGCACGTCGAGTGGCTCACGGGCGTCCCGGGCACGCCGGCATATGGATGGGTCCCTGAGCCTGCCGAAGGGCAGGGGCCCAGTGGTGAGGTCAAGGGATACGTGATCGGACTCGGCGAGATGTACGTCGCCGACCCGCGCTTCGGGGCCAACTACGCGACGAGCGCGGGCGGCACCGCGGGCGCGGAGTTCGTGCGCGATGCGCTGCGGGTCTACGCCGAGGCGAACCTGTAGCCCTCACGGAACGCAGGAGTTCACGCGAAACGCAGGAGCGGATGCCGCAGGGCATCCTGCATTCCGCGCGATCTCCTGCGTGTCGCGACACGACACCGACCTCCTCGACCGCCGCGGGTAGTCTGGCAAGCACGATGAGCATCACGCGCCGCACTCTGCTCGTCGGCGCCGGGGCGGGCGCCGTCGGGCTCCTGCTCGCCGCCTGCACGCCCGAGCCGCAGCCCGCCCCCACCCGCACCAAGACGCCGATGCCGCGCCCGACCGCGCCCGAGGCGGTGCCCGCACCGGCCGGATGGCTGCGCAGCACGTGGGCCACCGACCCGTACTCGCTTGGATCGACCAGCTACCTGCCCGCGGGCGCTGACCCCAGCGAGCGCGAGCGTCTCGCCGCACCCGTGCTCGATCGGGTGTTCTTCGCCGGCGAGGCCACCGACATCGCCCATCCCGGCACCGTCGTCGGGGCCGCCGACGACGCCCGCCGGGCGGCTGTCGCGCTCGTCGCCACGGGCGATGACACCGAGCGGCTCGCCGTCGTCGGCGCGGGGGTGGCCGGTGTGATCGCGGCCCGGATTCTGGCGGATGCCGGGCACCAGGTCACCCTGTTCGAAGCGCGCGAGCACATCGGCGGTCGCGTCCGCAGTGTCGCCGACGACGAGCAGTGGCCGATTCCTGCGCAGCTCGGCGCCTGGCTGCTCAGCGAAGACGACCTCGCGTCGCTCGATCACCGGCTCGTCGACATGGGCGACCGCACGCTCGCACTCGACACCCCGACGGCCTGGTCCGCCGACGGCGAAGCCCCCGCTCTCGACGGCGCGCCGATCGCCCAGGCTCTCGAGAAGGCCGAGGCGCAGGCATCCGACGCACCGATCGCCGACGCGCTCGCCGCGAACGGCGCGGACCTCGACGACCCGGCGCTCACGGCCTCCCTCGCCTGGATGGCGGCGATGACCGGCGCCGACCCGTCGCGCGCCTCGAGCTGGTACCCGCCCGCCTTCCCGGCCGATGCGGTGCACGGCGTGATCGGCGACCTCGACGGGCTCCTCGACGAGCAGCTCGACGGCGTGACGGTGGCTACAGCGTCGCCCGTCTCGCGCATCGCGTACGACGATCGCGGCGTGAGCCTGCGCCTCGGCACGGGCGAAGCGCTCTCGTTCGACCGCGTGATCGTCACCGCACCGCTCGGGGTGCTGCAGGAGCAGGGCATCGAGTTCGCGCCCGCGCTGCCCTTCTCGCATCGCGGGGCGATCGCCGCGCTGGCATCCGGCTTCATCGAGACGGTCTGGATGCGCTTCGACGAGGCGTTCTGGACGACCGAGGCGACCGTCTGGCACGTCGTCGGCGGTGACGCGCCGATCCGCACCTGGCTGAACCTTCAGCCGTTCACCGGCGAGCCGGTGCTCGTTGGTCTCGTCGGCGGTTCGGACGCCGAGCAGTTCGCCGCTCTCAGCGAGCGCGACGCGACGGCCGCCGCCCGAGCATCGCTCGTGTTCTTCGCAGAGCGGGCAGCGGACGAGGGCTGATCTCACCCCACGGCGGCACCGTCGGGCGCACCTTGCTGAGCAGCACGAGCCCGACCGCGACCGCGGCGAAGATCGCCAGGGCCAGCGCGCAGCTGAGCACCATCTCGCCCAGCCCCGACACCTGCCGCAGGTCGAGGAAGTAGTACGGGTACCACCCGATCACGCTGCCGCGCCAGATCGTGAAGACGCCCCACACCACCGGATACAGCAGCACGAAGGGAACCACGCGCCACGACGCGGCACGCCGGCCCGGGCCGAACACCCAGGCGACGACGGTCCACGCCGGCAGCACGAAATGCAGCACGACGTCAGACCAGGGGACGGTGATCGGGATGCCGTGCTCGCCGGCCTGCCACACGATGAGAGCGAACGCGAGACCGGCGGTGATCGTCCAGCTGAGCACGAGAGCACGCGCGGTGGTCAGCCACGCCGGATCCTCGTCGTGCCGCAGGGCGATGACACCGGCGACGAGAGCCAGCGCGGCGAACGCGGTGTTCGACTGGATCGTCAGGTACGCGAAGAAGTTCGAGCCGGCGAGGGTCTGCGAGCCCATGCCCCACAGCATCCGGTGCACGAGCGCTGCGATGCACACGGCCGCGGTCGCCAGACGCGACCAGCCGAAGATCCTTCGCGTGAGCACTCGAGCGTCGTCCTCCCGGCGGTCCGGCGGCATCGGGAGCAGAGCCGCACCACCGCCTCGAGTCTATGCAACCCCGGGTGAGCGGCCGCAGCGACGGCGCGCGGATAGAGTGGCGCGGTGACCACCCCGACCCCCGCGCGCACCGCGATGCGTCGGGCCGCGCTCGCGGCGGCGGGCGGCACGGTCGGCACCGCGGCTCGCCTCGGCCTCGGGATGCTGATCGCCGACGCTCCGGTCGCGGTGCTGGTCGCGAACCTCGTCGGCGCGCTGCTGCTCGGCATCCTGACCGCCCGCATTCCCGCATCCGAGCTGCGGATCCTGCTCGGCACCGGGATGCTCGGCGGCTTCACCACCTACAGCGCGTTCGCGCTCGACAGCGTCGAGCTGGGGGCGGCCGCACCCGCGCTCGCCGTGGGGTACATCGCCGTGAGCCTCGCCGGCGGACTGCTCGCCGCGTGGCTCGGCCTGCGGATCGGCGGCTCGCTCGGACGCAGGAGCGCCTCGTGAATCCGCTCGTGTTCGCCCTCGCCGCCGCGTGCGGCGGGCTCGGGGCCGCCGCCCGGTACCTGATCGACATCGGCGTCGCACGCCTCACCCGGTCGCGCTTCCCGTGGGGCGTGATGGTGATCAACATCACCGGCTCGCTGCTGCTGGGAGCGGTGGTCGGGATGCTTCCCGGCGCCGCCTTCGTGGTCGGCGCGGGCTTCCTCGGCGGGTACACCACCTTCAGCACGGCGATGATCGATGCGATCTCGCTGTGGCGCGACGGCGAGCAGCGGGCGGCGGTCGCCGACGTGATCGGGATGCTCGTGCTCTCGCTCGCCGCGGCCCTGGTCGGCCTCGGCATCTCAGGCGGGCTGGGCTGAAGCTGCCAGTCCGGGCACAGCTTGCGGCGCCCATAATGTACAGACGTACATCTGCGATTCCCGGGAGGCGACATGAGCGAGCCGTCACGCCGCCGTCGTGACCCCGAGGCGCGCCGCATCGAGATCGTCACCGCGACCGCAGAGCTGATCCTCGAGGTCGGCGTGAGCGCGGTGACGCACCGGCTCGTCGCGGCCCGTGCCGGTGTGCCGCTGGGTGCGACGACCCAGTACTTCGCCACCCTCGACGACCTGCGCTCTCAGGCGCTGCACCATCTCGTCACCGAGGTCGACGCTCGCGTCGACGACATCCGCGCGACGCTCGAGCAGCGCGGCGCGACCCCCCACGTGCTCGCCGAGCTGATCGTGCAGGGGCTCGCCGACGCCCGCGCCCTCGAGGCGGATCGCGCCGTCGTCACCGCCGCCGTCGACGACCCCCAGCTGCGGGCGATCGCGCGACGCTGGTCCGAGCGGATGACCGGCTTCCTGGTACCCGCCTACGGCGTCGAGCGGGCCACCGCGGCGGCCGTCTTCATCGACGGCGTGCTCTGGCACGCTCGCATCCACGACGAGACGCTGAACGCCTCCCTGATCGAGAAGGCCCTCGCCGGCATCCTCGGCACCGATCCCACGACCACGAGCGACTGAAAGAGCACCGCGTGTCGAACCTCGCCATCCTCAGCCTGCGCAACCGCGCACTCATCGCGCTGATCACCATCGTGTCCGCCGTCTTCGGCGGCCTGGCGCTCACCAACCTCAAGCAGGAGCTCATCCCCTCGCTCGAGCTGCCCGCCCTGGTGGTCATGAGCACCTACCCGGGCGCGTCGCCCGAGGTCGTCGAGAACGACGTCTCCACACCGGTCGAGAAGGCGATCCAGGGCGTGCCCGGCCTCGAATCGAGCAGCGCGACGAGCACGACCAACGCCTCGATCGTGCAGGCGATGTTCGCGTACGGCACCGATCTCGCCACCGCCGAGCAGAAGATGCAGCAGGCGATCAACCGCATCTCGCAGCAGCTGCCCGACGACGTGAGCCCGCAGGTGCTCAGCGTCTCGATAGACGACTTCCCCGTCATCCAGATCGCCGTCACGGGCTTCGACGACTCCGAGACCGCTCAGCAGGATCTCGAGAACACGGTGATCCCCGACCTCGAGGACGTCGACGGGGTGAACGCCGCCGAGATCGTCGGAGGCGTCGGTCAGCGCATCACGATCACCCCGGATCGGGCGAAGCTGTTCGCCGCCGGGCAGACGACCCAGGCGATCAGCCAGGCGCTCGAGCAGAACGGCGTGCTGCTGCCGGGCGGAGACATCACCGAGGGCGACCAGACGCTCACCGTGCAGTCGGGGGCGAAGCTCGCCTCGGCCGCGGACGTCGCGGCCCTGCCGCTGAGCGGCACGGACCTCACCATCGGCGAGGTCGCCGACGTCGCGCAGGTCGCAGACCCGGTCACGTCGATCTCGCGCGTCGACGGTGAGGACGCCCTGTCGATCGCGGTCACCAAGCTGCCCGCGGCGAACACCGTCGAGGTGTCGCAGGGGGTGCTGGCCGCGCTCGACGAGCTCGGCGACACGTTCCCGGATGCCGAGTTCACCGTCATCTTCGACCAGGCGCCCTACATCCAGCAGTCGATCGACACGCTGGCCACCGAGGGCATGCTGGGCCTGGTGTTCGCGGTTCTCGTGATCCTCGTCTTCCTTCTCTCGATCCGCTCGACGCTGGTCACCGCGATCTCGATCCCCACCAGCGTGCTGATCACCTTCATCGGGCTGCAGGCGTTCGGCTACTCGCTCAACGTGCTCACCCTCGGTGCGCTCACGATCGCGATCGGCCGTGTCGTCGACGACTCGATCGTCGTGATCGAGAACATCAAGCGGCACTACGTCGAGGGGGCCGACAAGGGGGCGGCGATCCGTCTGGCCGTGCGCGAGGTGGCATCCGCCATCACCGCATCGACCATCACCACGGTCGCGGTGTTCCTGCCGATCGTGTTCGTCGGCGACATCGTCGGCGAGTTGTTCCGTCCGTTCGCGATCACCGTGACGATCGCGATGGTCGCTTCGCTGCTCGTCGCCCTGACGATCGTGCCGGTGCTCGCGTACTGGTTCCTGCGGCCCGGCAAGCCGCTGGTCGACGCAGACGGCGCGCGCATCGATCCCGAGCATCCGGACGCCCCGCCCACGACCCTGCAGCGGATGTACCGGCCGATCCTCGGCTGGACGCTGAAGCACTCCGCGGTCACCGTCGTGCTCGCCGTGCTCGTGCTCGCCGGTACGCTCGCCGCAGCCCCGCTGATGAAGATCAACTTCCTCAGCGACTCGGGCCAGAACACCATGACCGTCACGCAGGACATCGGCAACACCGCGAGTCTCGAGGCCAAGTCCGAAGCGGCGAAGAAGGTCGAGGGCGTGCTGGACGGCGTCGACGGGATCACGCACGTGCAGGCCTCGATCGGATCGAGCGGCTCGGCGCTGCGCGACGCGTTCTCGGGCGGGGCGGGCATCACCTACTCGATCCAGACCAGCGACGACGCCGATCAGGAGAAGCTGCGCGCTACGGTGCAGAAGGAGGTCGACGCGCTCGACGGCGCCGGCGAGGTCACCGTCGCGGCGAGCGGGGGCGGATTCGGCTCGAGCGACATCGAGATCACCGTCACCGCGCCGAACGCCGACGATCTGCAGACCGGCACCGACGCCCTCATGAAGGAGCTCGACGGACGCGACGGCATCGGTCAGGTGACGAACAACCTGTCGGCCGCGCTGCCGTACATCGCTGTGGTCGTCGATCGTGAGGCGGCCGCCGCGCGCGGGCTGTCCGAGGTCGCGGTCGGCTCGATCGTGTCGGGCACGATGCGGCCGCAGCAGATCGGCTCGGTCGAGGTCGACGACAGCGCCCTCACGGTGTACCTCGTCGACCCCGAGCCGCCGGCATCCGTCGACGCTCTGAAGCAGCTGTCGATCCCCACGGCCACCGGGCCGGTACCGCTCGAGCAGCTCGCGACCGTCGAGCAGCGTGAGGGTCCCACCTCGATCTCGACCGAGCAGGGACGCCGCACCGCGACGATCACCGTGCCGCCGGCATCCGACGATCTCGCCGTCGCCACCGCGTCGGTGACCGCGGCTCTCGACACGGTGGACCTGCCCGACGGCGTTCGCGCCGCGGTCGGCGGTGTCGCCGAGCAGCAGGCCGAGTCGTTCTCGCAGCTCGGGCTGGCGATGCTCGCGGCGATCCTCATCGTCTACGTCGTGATGGTCGCGACATTCAAGTCGCTGCGTCAGCCGCTGCTGCTGCTCGTGTCGGTGCCGTTCGCCGCGACCGGGGCGATCCTGCTGCAGATCGCCACCGGGGTGCCGCTGGGCGTCGCCTCGCTGATCGGCGTGCTCATGCTGATCGGCATCGTGGTGACCAACGCGATCGTGCTCGTCGACCTCGTCAACCAGTACCGGTCGAAGGGGCTCACGACTCCCGAGGCGGTGATGGCGGGTGGCGAGAAGCGTCTGCGGCCCATCCTGATGACGGCGCTCGCCACGATCTTCGCGCTGACGCCGATGGCGCTCGGCATCACCGGGCACGGCGGATTCATCTCACAGCCGCTCGCGATCGTCGTGATCGGCGGCCTGGTGTCGTCGACGGTCCTGACACTCATCGTGCTGCCGACGCTCTACAACCTCGTCGAGGGAGCGAAGGAGCGCCGCCACGCGAAGCGCGCCGCGCGGGGTGACGGTGACGATCCCGCCGCCGAGCCTCCGACCGCCGAGGGTGGCGTCGCGCTGACGCGTCGGCAGCTGCGCGCCGGCGACGCCCACGTCTGACGCCTCACGTTCGGGAGGACTTCGCACGCCTCGGAGGGCGAGTCCGGGGTGTGGGTCCTCCCACGCGTGCGTTCTCCTCCCGAGCGGGTGGGCCCACAGGGGTGAGGCGGACGGGTCAGCGGATCAAGCGAAGCGGATGCCCCACTGCAGCGTCCACGACTCGCCTTCGGCGAGGCGACGCAGCCCGCGACCGGAGTTGAAGGCATCGGCCGGGGCCGTCATCGGCTCGATCGCCACGGCGAGCGGCTGCCCGGGGTACCGGTCGGTCGTGTACGCCTGCACGTAGTCGAACCCCGGACCCTGCTGCAGCGTCACCGTGCGGCCGTCGGGCGCGGAGAGCGCGGTGCGCACGAAGCCGTCGGCGTCGCGGTGCAGGCTCGCGTAGCCGGTGTCGAGCTGCACGCCGCCGAGGCGACGACCCTCACGCAGGTCGGTCGCCGCCGAGACGGGACTCTCGCCGACCGGCAGCAGCCGGTCGTCGGTCTCGAAGTACGTCTCCGCCGGCAGGCGCAGCACGAGCTGCCGGGCGTCGACCCCGTCGATGACGAAGAACGGGTGCGTGCCGAGCGCCACTGGTGCCGAGCCGGCGGAGTGGTTGGTGAGGGTGTGGGTGACGTCGATACCGGCATCCGTCAGCGTGTAGGTGACCGATGTCGCGACCAGGTACGGGTATCCGGTCTGCGGCACGATCTTCGCCGCGAGTGTGACGGACTCGTCGGTGAGCTCGGCGATCTCGTACGCGGTGTAGCGCAGCAGTCCGTGGCTGGCGTTGCGGAGCTTGGGCTCGCTGATCGACAGCGCGCGTTCGGTGTCGCCGTCCTGCCAGACGCCGTCGCGGATGCGGTTCGGCCACGGGGCCAGCACGACGCCCGAGCACGACGGGGTCGGCTCATCGGCAGGGTAGGGCGGCACGATCTCGACACCGCCCACCGTGAGATGGCGCAGCGAGGCGCCGACCTGGGCGATCTGCGCGGTCACGTCGCCGCGTCGCAGGTGGACCTGGATGCCGGTGGGGGAGCCGATCACATCGTCAAGGGGCATGAGGTCATCGTACGGCGGGCACTCTCCCAGAAAAGCCCGGTATTCTGGAAAGCGTCGGCTTCGAGCACCCGCGTCACGCGGTTCTTCCGAGCACTAACGCTCATTGTGAGCTCAGGGGCCGATGGTTCATAACCATCACATGAATGGCCCCGGTCGACGAATGCCCGGGTATGTCCCACGCGCGCTGATCTCTGTGCCCGCGGAGCGGACGCTGTTCTCGTGTCAGAGACAGTCAGGAACACCATGCCCAAGAATGGCAAGCCCAAGGGCGGACGCCCGTCGCGCAACTTCGAGCCTCGGTACGCGAAGAGCGGACCGTCGTTCCACGAGCGCCACTCCGGCGGACGCCCGTCGCGCGACGGCGATCGTCGGACGGATGCCGGAGAGCGCCGCTCGTTCTCGTCGGACGCTCGCGCCGACCGTCGGCCCGGCAGCGTCAGCCCGAAGCACCGGGGCTACCGTCCCGCGGATGCCGAGGGAACGGCGCCGAAGGCACGCTGGTCGGACACGCAGCGCGCCGGTCGCGACGAGGCCCGCTCGATCCGCAATCGCGCAGAATCCGGACGCCGCGAGGCTCCGCACCACCGCGGTGACCATGACGATCGCCGCGACGGTCGTGGTTTCGACCGCAGCGACCGGTTCGGCCGGGATGCGCGTCCGGCGCGGGATGACCGGTTCGGTCGGGATGCGCGTCCGGCACGGGATGACCGGTTCGGTCGGGATTCGCGTCCGGCACGGGATGACCGTGGCGGGTACGAGCGTCGTGGTGGCTTCGATCGAGATGCGCGTCCGGCGCGGAACGACCGCGGCGGCTTCGAGCGACGCGGCGGGTTCGACCGCGATGCGCGCCCTTCGCGTGATGACCGGGGTGGATACGGCCGCACTGATCGCTTCGACCGTGACGCCCGTCCTGCTCGCGATGCGCGCCCGGCTCGTGACGACCGTGGCGGATACGGCCGCACTGATCGCTTCGACCGGGATGCGCGTCCGGCGCGGAACGACCGGTTCGACCGGGATGCCCGTCCGGCGCGCGATGATCGCCGTGGCGGCTCCTCCGACCGCACCGAGCGCCCCCGGTTCGACCGTGACGCGCGCCAGGAACGCGGCAACCGCTTCGATCGCGACGCGCGCCCGCCGAGGGATGACCGCCGTGGTGGTTCCGACCGCACCGAGCGCCCCCGTTTCGACCGTGATGCCCGTCCGGCGCGGCAGAACCGCGACGACCGCCCGAACCGCAGCGACTGGAACGCTTCCTCCACGGCCAAGGCGCACGAGGAGCAGGTCGACGTCGTGCACGAGCGGCTCGAGGCCGAGGCCGTCCAGGCCACCGAGGTCGCCGATGTGACCTTCGGCGACCTCGGCATCGGCTCGAACATCGTCGAGATCCTGAAGAACATGGGTGCTGCAACGCCCTTCCCGATCCAGGCCGCGACGATCCCCAGCATCCTGCAGGGTCGCGACGTGCTCGGCCGGGGCCGCACCGGTTCGGGCAAGACGATCGCGTTCGGCGCGCCGCTCGTCGAGAGCATCCTGCTGTCGCAGAAGGGCAAGCGCCGTGAGTTCGGCCGCAAGCCGCGCGCGATCATTCTCGCGCCGACGCGCGAGCTGGCGCTGCAGATCGACCGCACCGTGCAGCCGATCGCCCGAAGCGTGGGCCTGTTCACCACGCAGATCTACGGCGGTGTGCCGCAGGCGCGCCAGGTGGGTGCGCTGAACAAGGGTGTCGACATCATCATCGGCACGCCCGGCCGCATCGAAGACCTCATCGAGCAGCGCAAGCTCGACCTCTCCGAGGTGCGCATCGCCGTGCTCGACGAGGCCGATCACATGGCCGAGCTCGGGTTCGCCGAGCCCGTGCAGCGCATCCTACGCAAGACCGGCACGGCGCTCGACGACGGAGCCACCAGCCAGAAGCTGCTGTTCTCGGCCACCCTCGACCGTGAGGTCGCGGCGATCGTCGACGAGTTCCTCGTCGACCCGGCGGTGTACGAGGTCGCCGGTGAGGACCAGGGCTCCAGCACGATCGACCACCGCGTGCTCGTCATCGAGCACCGCGACAAGGCCGACGTGCTCACCTCGCTCGTCGACCGCGACGGGCAGACCCTCGTCTTCGCGCGTACCCGCGCCTACGCCGAGATGCTTGCGGAGCAGTTCGAAGACGCCGGCATCGCCGCCGTCTCGCTGCACGGCGACCTGAACCAGGCCAAGCGCACGCGCAACCTGCAGAAGCTCACCGCCGGCAAGGTGCAGGTGCTCGTCGCCACGGATGTCGCCGCTCGCGGCATCCACGTCGACGACATCGACCTCGTCGTGCAGGCCGACGCTCCCGACGAGTACAAGACCTACCTGCATCGCTCCGGCCGCACGGGTCGTGCCGGCCGCACGGGCCGGGTGGTCACGCTGATCACCCGTCAGCGTCGCCGCCGGATGGAGGACCTGCTCGGTCGCGCCGAGATCGACGCGCCGTTCGAGCAGGCAGCCCCCGGTGACGATGTGATCGAGGAGATCGCCGGCCGGATGCCGAGCGAGGCCGAGCTCACCGCCTGACCTCGGTCAGAGTGTGCGGAAGCCGCCGGATTCGGGCCCTCGTGCCCGGATCCGGCGGCTTCGCTGTCGGACCTCCGGAGTTGCGGTGGGTCAGCCCGTCTGGAAGCTGAATCGCACCAGCACGGCGAGGGTGTCGTCGTCGACGCGGAACTCCGGGTCGCCCACGTACTCGCGGTACTCCCGGCCGTGCCAGAAGCTCTCGTGCCCGGTTCGCCATTCGGCGACGTCGGCGTAGCCCTCACCTTCGCCGAGAGCGTGTGTAAGGTCGACGTCGGCGAGACGGACGACCCGCACCTCCTCGACAGTCTCGATGCCGACGGGGATCCCCGCGGAGTCGATCACCGCCGCGCGGTCGCCGACGGCGGGCATCGATTCGTCGTCGATCTCGAGCTCACGCAGCAGGAAGGTGGTCGTGGTCTTCTCGCCGGCGAGGATCGCCCCAACCAGCAGGTCGCGCAGCGGCCCCGGAAATGCGTACTCCGAGAGGGGCAGGTCATCAGTCGTCGACACCCGCTCAGCCTATGCACCGAGCGACGGCGTCGGCGCGCCCGTCAGAACAGCATGTCGGCCTGGGTCGTGGTGCGCACGGATGCCGGCGCGGGGCGCTGCCGCATCCGCCGGCCGCGCATGCTGTCGTTCTCCTCTTCGGAGCGGGCGTCGAGCCCGTGCACTCGCATGAGCGGGCGGATGCGCTTCGCCAGCCACTGACGGTACGCCTTCGGCGCCTCGACCGAGACGCCGGGGTAGAGCCCGCGGTACGACGACAGCAGCTCCGGATGCTCGCGCTCGAGCCACTGGAAGAACCACGGCTTCACGCCGGGGCGCAGGTGCAGCGCGCCGTACACGACATGGTCGGCGCCGGACTGCTTGATGCGCCGCAGGGCCCCGTCGATCGCCGCAAGCGAATCGGTGAGGTGCGGCAGCACCGGCATGAGGAAGACGCCGATGCGGAAACCGGCGTCGCTCAGCGCACGCACCGTGTCGAGGCGCGCGTGCGTGGTGGGGGTGCCGGGTTCGATCGCGTGCTGCAGGTCGTCGTCGTACATCGCGATCGACATCTGGATGTCGATCGGCACCCGCTTCGCCGCCTCGACGAGCAGGGGGATGTCGCGGCGGATCAGTGTGCCCTTGGTGAGGATCGACATCGGCGTTCCCGAGTCGGCGAGAGCCTGCACGATCCCGGGCATGAGCTTGTACCGGCCCTCGGCGCGCTGGTACGGGTCGGTGTTCGTGCCGAGCGCGACGGTCTCGTGCTTCCACGATCCGCGGCGCAGCTCGCGCTGCAGCACCTCGACGACGTTCGTCTTGACGACGATCTGCGAATCGAAGTCGGCACCTCCGTCGAGGTTGAGGTACTCGTGCGTCCCCCGAGCGAAGCAGTATGTGCATGCATGGCTGCATCCGCGGTACGGGTTCACGGTCCACGCGAACGGCATGCGCGAGGCGCCGGGCACCGCGTTCAGCGCCGACTTGGCGAGCACCTCGTGAAAGGTCATCCCCGCGAACTCGGGGGTGGTCACCGAGCGCACGATGCCGGTGCGGCTCTCCAGACCGGGGAGCGCGTCGGCATCGACCTCGCCCACCGCCTGACCTTGCCACCGCATCCATCCATTCGAACAAATCAACGCATGACTGTCAACCCATAGTCGGAGTTGTGTTCTATGAATGTCGAGGTGCCGCGTGGGGGACAATGGTTCGATGAGCGCCGCGCAGTCCCGACACGTCGCGCGTGAACCGCTCGCCGTGCGGGTCGCGCTGCCGCTCGGTGTGCTCTTCACGGCGATGGCATCGCTGGCGACTCTGTGCGGCGTCATCGCCGACAGCCCCATCGCCCGTGTCGAGCTGCCCGCGCCCGCCGCCGCGATGGCGATCCCCGCCGTCGAGGTCAACGCTCAGCTGGCCGCGAATCCCTGCGCCGACGACGGCGTCCGTGCCGCGCTCGACACCGGTGACGACGCTGGTGTCATCGCGTCGTTCGGCGGCGGTGCCGCCTTCCGCGAGGCGGTCGCGAACGGCAACGCGCCGTGCATCTCGCTATCCGACCCGAACCGGTCGTGGGTGGTCGTCAACAAGCAGCGTCCACTCGATCCGGTGGGTTTCGCTCCGGCATCCCTCGCCGACATCGGCCTCAGCGCCACCACCCGCTCGAACGAGCTGCGCCCCGAGCCCAAGGAGGCCCTCGAGGCGATGGCGGCCGATGCGGCCGCCGCGGGCGCGGGCACGATCGGGATCAACAACGGCTACCGCTCGTTCGGGGTGCAGGAGAGCACCTACGGCGCGCACGTGCGCGACAAGGGGCAGAGCGGAGCGGATGCCGTGTCGGCCCGGCCTGGCTTCAGCGAGCACCAGAGCGGTCTCGCCTTCGACCTCGTCGCGTGCGCCCCCCGCTGCGGTGCCATCGAAGCCTTCGGACCCACGTCGCAGGGCCGCTGGGTCGCAGAGAACGGCTGGCGCTACGGATTCATCGTGCGCTACGAGCCCGGGCACACCGGAACCACGGGGTACGCACCCGAACCGTGGCACATCCGCTACATCGGGCCCGAGCTCGCCCAGGCGTACCATGACGGCGGGTTCCACACCCTCGAGGAGTTCTTCGGCCTGCCCGCGGCGCCCGACTACAGCCACTGAGGCGCCGACCGCGACATCCCAGAACGCGGAACGCAGTGTCATCCTGTGTGAGACTTGTTCTCACACGCGACTGTCCGGCGATGTCATTCCGACCTAGACTCGCCGTGCGACGACGCATATGAATTCGAGGAGGACGCCATGGAGCGCGACATCTACGAAGAAGACCACGAGGCCTTCCGCGACCTGGTCAAGGACTTCGTCAAGCGGCACGTCACGAACGAGTCGATCGAGCGGTGGGATGCCGCCGGCGAGGTCGACCGCGACACCATGCTGGCCGCCGGTGAGGCCGGCATCCTCGGGCTCTCGGTGCCCGAGGAGTTCGGCGGGGCGGGCATGCTGCAGGACTACCGCTTCCGCGCGATCGTGAACGAAGAGGTCATCGGCGCCGGCGCCGGCTCGCTGGCGGGCGCCCTCGGCATCCAGGACGACCTCGCCGTGCCGTACCTCGTGCACATGGGCACGCAGGAGCAGAAGGAGAAGTGGCTGCCCCGCATGGCGACGGGCGAGATCCTCGGTGCGCTCGCGATGACCGACCCGGGTGCGGGATCCGACCTGCGCGGCATCAAGACCAACGCGAAGAAGGTCGACGGCGGGTACATCCTCAACGGCGCCAAGACGTTCATCTCGTCGGGCACCACCGCAGACATGGTCGTCACCTTCGTCAAGACCGGTGAGGGCACCCGCCCCGATGCCTTCAGCCTGCTCATCGTCGAGAAGGGCATGGAGGGCTTCGACCAGGGCAAGAAGCTCAGCAAGATGGGCTTCCACGGCTGGGACACCGCCGAGCTCAGCTTCACCGACGTCTTCGTCCCCGACGAGAACCTCATCAGCGGCAAGGAGGGGCAGGGCTTCATCCAGCTGATGATGAACCTGCCGCTCGAGCGTCTCTCGATCGCCGTGTCTGCCGCCGCGGTCATCCAGGCCGCCGTGAAGTGGACCGTCGACTACACGAAGAACCGCGACGCGTTCGGCGAGCGGGTCATCGACTTCCAGAACACCCGCTTCCGCATCGCTGACATGGCGACCACCGCCGACGCGGTCTGGGCCTACGTCGACCGCGGTCTCAAGGCCTACGCCGCCTCGCAGCTCACCGCCGAAGAGGCCGCGCAGCTGAAGTTCTGGGTCACCGAGCGCGAGTGGGAGGTGCTCGACACGGGAGTGCAGCTGCACGGCGGCTACGGCTACATCATGGAGTACCCGATCGCCCGGGCCTTCACCGACGCCCGCGTGCACCGCATCTACGGCGGCACCAACGAGATCATGCGCGAGATCGTCGGCCGTCAGATCGCCGGCAAGCGCTGAGCGCGGACTGAGCGCGCCGACGCCGCGGGGTTGTCTGAGCGGGGAGGCCCTCGGCGGTCAGGTCGGCTGCCAGGGGAAGGTCAGGGCGAACACGACGGCGGATGCCAGCAGCACCGCCGCCGCGAAGACCGTGTCGCGGGCGCGCCACGGCACGACATGCCGTTCGGTTCGGGTGGGCTGCGCGCCGAAGGCGCGGGCATCCATCGACAGGGCGACCCGCTCGGCATGCCGGATGCCGGATGCCAGCAGCGGCACGATGTATCCCCAGCCTCGCGCGAGCCGGGCGATCGGACCGCGACCGCCGCCCTGCCCGCGCACACGATGCGCGGCGCGGATGATCGACAGCTCGTATCCGAACCGCGGCACGAAGCGGTAGGCGGCCAGGGCGGTGTAGCCGATCCGGTACGGCACGTGCAGCTGCTGCACGGTGGCCCGCACGAGGTCGGGCCCGCGGGTGGTCAGCCCGCCGATGAGTGCGAGGGCGAGGATGGCGGCCAGGCGCAGCGCGGTCGCCAGGCCGCTGAGCAGCGCGCCGGAGTGCAGCGTCCACTCGCCGATCCGCACGAGCGCGGCGGTGTCGGCGACCTGCTCTGCGTCGACCCACACCCCGAACCCGACGCTGAGCACGGCGACGCCCAGCGGCACGCCGAGCAGCAGCACACCGGCGGTGCGCGCGGTGAGCCTGGCGCCGGCGAGTATCACCGCGTAGGCCAGCGCGAGGAAGATCGCCGGCGTGAGCAGGTCGCGGGTGAACGCGAGCAGCGCCATCGCCGGAAGTACGGCGCCGAACTTGGCGAGCGGGTTGACGCCGTGCAGCCAGAAGCGCGCCGGAGCGGGCACATCGGCGTACGGGTCGATCGGAGTGGGCTCGGTCGCCGGGGCGACCGCGGTGCCTGCGGAGGCGGATGCCGAGGCGTCCGGGCCGGTCTGCGCGAGCACCTCTGCCGCGGGGCCGACGGCGATCACCTCGCCGTCGCCGACCAGCACCGCATGGGTCGCGTACTCGGCGATCAGCCGGCGGTCGTGCGTCACGATCACGACGGTCGTGCCTGCTCGCTGCAGCTCCTGCAGCATGCCGAGCAGTTCGGCGGCCCGCGCTCTGTCCTGGCCGAACGTCGGCTCGTCGAGCGCGATCACGGCGGGGCGAGTGATCAGCGCGGTGCCGACCGACAGTCGCCGCTTCTCGCCCCCGGAGAGCAGGAACGGATGCATGTCGGCCTTCGCCGTCAGTCCGAAGCGGGCCAGCATCTCGTCGACGCGCTCGTCGACCTCGGCGGGCTCGACCCGCTGCAGGCGCAGCCCGTGTGCGAGCTCGTCGCGCACGGTGCCCGCGATGAACTGGTGCTCGGGGTTCTGGAACACGAAGCCGGCGTGCGAGGCGAGTTCGCGCGGGGAGGCGCGCCCGGCATCGAGCCCGTCGATCAGCACCCTGCCGCGCGTCGGCGTCGCCACGCCGCCAAGCGCCTGCAGCAGTGTGGTCTTGCCTGCGCCGTTCGCCCCCATGATCGCGGTGAACGACCCGCGGGCGATGTCGAGGTGGGGCACGTCGAGCACGCGGGCACCACGCTTGTCGACGACGAGGTCGCGTGCGGTGATCGCCGGGGCGTGGCCCGGCGCGGCAGCGGGGCGCGTGGTGTCTCCGGCGGGGGGCACCCGGGCGGCGGGCGCGAGCACACCCAGCGATCTCAGTGTCTCGGCGTGCTGCTGCAGCGTCTCGCGGGCCGGGCCGTCCAGCAGCAGGCGCCCGTCGTGACCCAGCACGATCACTCGGGTCGCGAGGTCGACCGCCGCATCGACGTCGTGCTCGACGAGCACGATCGCGCGCTGCTCGGCATCCCGGGCCAGCTCGCCCAACGCGGCGTACACGTCGCGCACGCCCTGCGGATCGAGATTGGCGGTCGGCTCGTCGAGCACGATGACGCGCGAGCGCAGGGCGAGGGCGCAGGCGATCGCGAGACGCTGACGTCCCCCGCCGGAGAGCAGGTCGGGGTTCCAGCGGCGACGGCTCCACAGGCCCACGCGGCGCAGCGCCTGCTCGGCGCGGGCGAGCAGGTCGGATGCCGGCAGCCGCAGATTCTCGAGCGCGAAGGCGACCTCGTCGAGCACCGTTCCGGTCACGAGCTGCGAGTCGGGATCCTGGAAGACCGTCGAGACCTCGCCGCTCACCTGGGCGACCGGGGTCGTGCGAGTGTCACGGCCGGACACCTGCACCGAGCCCGTCATCGTCGCATTCTCGACCGACTGAGGGATCAGGCCGTTCAGCGCGAGGGTCAGAGTCGACTTGCCGGATCCGCTCGGACCGAGCAGCAGCACCACTTCGCCCGGATGCACGTCGAACGAGACGTTCTGCAGCGCGGGGTGCGCGGCGCCCTCGTACGTGACGCTCAGGTCTCGCACGCGGAGCAGGGGCGCGGAAGAGCGCACGGGCGGGTCCTCTGTGAGCGGGCGGTTGCCTCTCAATTTAGTCTGACCCGCCCCTCATGAGGCTGTGAGGGTGCGTCGCTCAGCGTGGGGCGATACCGGCCCGGCGCAGCGCATTGCCGATCGCGATGCCGATCGCCGTCCACGCCACCGGCCCGAGCACCGAGACGATGAGATAGCTCAGCTGCACCCACGGGGTGAATTGCGCCAGGTCGACGACGAAGCCGACCACGATCGCCACGAGCACGCCGATGATCGCCGCCGAGACGAAGAATCGCCAGCGGCCCCAGACGCGATAGCGGGTGAGGGCGGCCACGCCCTCCTGGATCGCGCCGAAGAGCAGAGCGGTGCCGATGTAGCGCATCGCCCACATCGGGGTGAATGCGCTCGAGATGAGCGCCGCGATGACGTGGGTGATCAGCGCCACCATCGGCTTGCGCAGCACCTCCTGCGCGATGATGCCGGGCAGCACGTGCACGCCGAGCACGAGTCCGTACACGAACGGCACGAACGTGATCACGCCGACAGTGATGAGACCGGCGACCCCGCCCAGGATGCCCGTGGCGACGCCGATGGCGGCGCAGACGAGAAGAGTGCGCGTGCTCAACGCCGGTCGGAAAGCCACGCCTCAAGGCTATCGGGCGCCGTCGCCTCCGGCCGGTGCGCGGGCCGGAGATACCTCCTGAGGCTGAGCCCGTAGCGCAACCGGCGCGCCACCGTCCGCCCGGGCCCGCCCGGCATCCGGGTGCCCGGGCCCGACGGCAACCGGACGCCCGGGCCCGACGGCTATCCCGGTGCCCGGTCGGGCGTTACAGTCCGGGGGCCGACACTCCAGATGTCGGACCGTTTCCGCGAGAACGTCCGACATCTGGAGTGTCG
>NZ_JBSHMU010000008.1:0-56274 GCF_053645675.1 Microbacterium sp. NPDC055312
ACCCGCACCGACATCACCGACCCAGCTGACTAAACTGCCAGCAACCGTTCACAATTCGAACGCCGAAACCGTTCAGTTTTCGAGCGCCGCCGACATCCCGCTCATACTTTGGTCTGGCGAGTCCTTTTCTGTCGTCGTAGGCTAGTGGTCATGATGTGCGGGAAGCCACGCGGCTCACGGATCTTCCGTGTGCGCGAGAAAGTCCGAGCCGAGGGCTCGGTGCGGCTGCCCACGCGCGCCCGTCGAGAACGTTGCGCGCTCCGCAGGAGAGGGGCGTTCGGTGGACCTGCCGGTCAAGCTCGGTGACGCGCAAGAGTTTCTGATGCTCGTTCCCTCGCCTCTTGCGGAGCGGGTGGCTGAGGACGAGCGCCTGGTCGTGGCGGCCTATCGGTTTCGTAGGGGCCTGGGCATCCGGGCTCGACGGGCGTTGGCCTCGCGTATCGAGCATGAGGTGACCGCCGCGCTGCACATCGTTCGGCCCGGAACGGTGGTGGTGGCGTTCGACGGTGCCGGCACGATGTCTCGGGCCCGAGTACACAGGTTGGCGACGGGCGTAGTCGGTGAGGTGAGCAGGAGCGCCACCAATCTCGTCGGCGCGGACACGACCGTGATTGGAGTCGTGGTGATGTCGCCGACCGAGCGAGATCTCGCCGCCGCGTGCGTGCGGCATGTCGCGGAGCAGCCACCGCACCGGGGCGACGGGCTCGTCTTTCACGCCAGCGACCTCCGCCGGGCGAACATCTATGAGCTGATCGAGGAAGCAGTCCTGTGACGACGGTCAGCTCTCCCCGTGGTCGCAGCGAGGACTACCTGTTAGTCATCTACCAGCGTCGGAACGCCTCGGTCCTGTCGCTGCAGGGGCGGGACACCGAGCTGACCCCCGGGAGCATCGTCGTTGTCCCCCGCTCGACGGTGGAGAGCGCGATGCCCACCGAGGATGCCGATCGCATGATTGTCGAGGTGCCGTTGGGTGTGGTGGGGTTGACGGCGGATCAGGTCGCTGAGGTCTCGGGTGTGGACCTGCAGGAGCGGACCTCGCTGGCGGCGCTGCTGCGGTCCGTGCTCGGGGGCGTGATGGACTCCAAACTCAGCCTTCGCGACGAGGTGGACGTGTTCGCGCCCGTCGCCGACCTGCTGAAAGTCACCCTGCTCAGCGCCCTCACTCCCGACCGCGCCACGACCCGGTATCCGCTGGCCGAGCAGATCGTCACCTACGTGCTCGACAACCTCACCGACCCCGGTCTCGGAGCCGCCCGGATCGCGAAGGACCTGCACGTGTCCGAGCGTCTGCTCTACGCAGAGATGTCCCGCGCGGACATCAGGCTCGCGCAGCTGATCCAGTCCCAGCGCCTGCGTCGCGTCCGCGACGCCCTGACCGCACCGGCCACCATCGACGTCCCCATCGGCATCCTCGCCCAACAGCACGGATTCGTCTCCGCCAGCCACTTCAGCCGCATCTTCCGCGAAGAATTCGGCACCACACCCCGCCAATGGCGCAACAACACCACACCACCGGGACCGTGAGGTCACCGCTCGCGCGTCAAGCCTTCGTTGCGACCTTCCCGCGCGATCAGGTCACGGGACGCGCTGTCGTCGGCACGGACCTGATGGGCGGTCTCAAGCACTTCGTCGATGTCGCTGTCGGGGATGACGACGGCTCCCGATGAGTCGCAGAAGATGTACTGGCCCGGATAGATGCCCACTCCTTCGATGACGACGGGAATATTTGCCTGAAACGGCGTGACCACTGCTCCACCCCAGGCGACGGCCTCTCCCGAGCACCATGCGGCGAACGGTTCCGCGGCCAGTTCGTCGAAGTCGCGAAGGCGTCCGTCAGTTAGGACGCCGGCGAGGCCGACGTTGGTCGCACGGGAGAGCTTCGTTCCACCGGCGAGAGACGTCGAGCTGTGGCCGTTGCTGGCCATCACGAGGACCGTGTTGCCGGGATTGGCTGGTGATCCGTCGACGGCCTGGTGGAACAGCCGTCCGAAGGTGTATTCCTCCGGGTCAAGTATGGCGTGGCAGGTCGGGAAGAAGGAGATCGTCGCGACGCGCCCGAACAGGATGCGTTCGGGTGCCGGGCTGACGAGCCCGGTGATATGGGCGCGGTGACGGTGCTTCCGGCCGAGCGCATCGGTCAGGTCTGCGCATGTGAGGACTGCGGCTGACGCTGCGCGACGTCGCTCCACCGCGTTGTCTTCATCTTCGTTCACGGTCGTTCCGCATCATTCCTCCGTCACTGATGACGCGGGGGCGTGCCACCGGCTCAGCGGTGGCACGCCCCCACGTGGACATGGTCAGACGGAAGCCTCGGTCGCCTGGATGCGGCGGGGCAGGACCCAGCCGGCACGAGGGTAGTGGCAGTTGTAGCCGTTCGGATACCGCTGGAGGTAGTCCTGGTGCTCAGGCTCGGCCTCCCAGAACGGGCCGGCGGGCTCGATCGTGGTGACAGCCGATCCTGGCCACAGACCGGAGGCATCGACGTCGGCGATCGTCTCCTTGGCGACCTGCTCCTGCTCGGGGGTGAGCGGGAAGATCGCCGACCGGTAGCTGGTGCCGATGTCGTTGCCCTGACGGTTCAGGGTCGACGGGTCGTGGATCTGGAAGAAGAACGCCAGGATGTCCCGGTACGTCGTCTTCGATGGGTCGAAGACGATCTCCACGGCCTCGGCGTGGCCGGGGTGGTTGCGGTAGGTGGCGTGATCGTTCTGCCCGCCGGTGTATCCGGCGCGGGTGCTGATCACGCCCGGCTGCTTGCGGATGAGCTCGTCCACGCCCCAGAAGCAGCCGCCGGCCAGGACGGCCGTCTCGGTGCCGGGTGTGCGGGTGACCTCTCCGGTGTCGTGAATTCCACTGGTCATGATGCGTGCTCCTTCGTGGTCGTGGTGGTGGTCTCGAACAGTGAGCGGAACTCTCCATACCCCTCGGCCTCCAGGTCGGAGACGGGGATGAACCGCAGCGCGGCGGAGTTCATGCAGTAGCGCAGGCCGCCGGCGTTCGCGGGGCCGTCGTCGAAGACGTGCCCGAGGTGGCTGTCCGCCCCGGTAGAGCGGACCTCGGTGCGGGGCATCCAGAGGGATCGGTCCGTCTTCGTGTGAACGGCGTCAGCGACGACCGGCTTGGTGAAGCTGGGCCATCCGGTTCCGCTGTCGTACTTGTCGGTGGATGAGAACAGCGGCTGTCCGGAGACGACGTCCACGTACAGGCCGTCCTCGTGGTTGTCCCAGTACTCGTTGCGGAAGGCCGGCTCGGTGCCGTCCTTCTGGGTGACGCGGTACTGCTGGTCGTTGAGGCGGCTCAGGGCCTCAGAAGTCTTGCTGTAGTCGTGCGACACGATGTCCTCCTTGTTCGGCGCCGCTGGCTGCGGCGTCACTGTTGATAACGCCGGGGTGACGCGGTTTGGTCCCGTGAGCCTGGGAGTGGGCTGTGACTTCAAGAATCCTCCTGTTGTTGTTCCGGGCTATGAGGTATGGCCTTCGGTGAAGCCCCATGTCGTACCTGACTGGCTGTCGTTGAGCACGATCCCGGCGGCGTCGAGTTCGTCACGGATACGGTCTGCAGTGCGGAAGTCTCCGGCCGCACGTGCCTGGGCTCGCTGGTCGAGCGCCTGTGCGATCAGGGCCTCCAGTGCGCGCTCGGCGCGCGGGGGTGTGGCCGTTGATTCGTCCCACGGGCTGTCGCGCGGGTTGATGCCGAGGACGTCAGTCATGGCGAGCACCGCATCCAGCGTGTCGGCACCGGTCCGCGCGTCGTGCTGGGCGAGGGCGGTGTTGCCCCGCCTGACTTCGTCATGGAGGACCGCGAGTGCCATGGGGATGTTGAGGTCGTCATCCAAGGCGTTTCGGAATGCGACCGGCAGCATGTCCGCGTCCGCCGCGCGCCTCGAGTGGTTGGCGCTCCGGGTGATGAAGTCTTCGATCCTGCGCATCGCCGCCGCGGCGGATCGCAGGGCGGAGTCGGTCAGTTCCAGGTTCGACCGATAGTGGGCCGATCCGAGGTAGTAGCGCAGGTCGAGAGGACGCATGTGCTGCAGTAGCTCGTCGAGGGGTGTCGCGTTGCCGAGGGATTTGCTGATCTTGTCGCCGCCGGACGTGACCCAGCCGTTGTGCATCCAGTAGCGCGCGAATCCGTATCCGGCGGCACGGGACTGCGCCTGTTCGTTCTCATGATGAGGAAAGCGCAGGTCGAGCCCGCCACCGTGGATGTCGAAGCTCTCTCCCAGGTAGCGGAGAATCATTGTCGAACAGCTCAGATGCCATCCGGGGCGTCCCGGCCCGTAAGGCGAAGCCCATGCCGCAGGAGCAACGATCTCCTCGCTGGCCCCCGCGTCCGGGGGAGCCGACTTCCAGAGCGCGAAGTCGCGAGGGTCACGTTTCTCTGTTGCCTGATCGGTATGTTCGTCTCCGCGGAGAGTGCCGTGCTCCTGTGAGGTCAAAGACCCGTAGCCGGGCCATGATGAGACGTCGAAGTAGACGTCCCCCGCTTCCCCTCCCGCTCGGTACGCGTGGCCCCGGGCGATCAGCCGGTCGATGAAGGTAAGCATCTCGGCGGTGTGCCCTGTCGCGCGCGGCTCGATCGTCGGCGGCAAGATACCGATCTTGCGATAAGCGTCGGCGAACGCCCTCTCATGACGAGCCGCCCACGCCCACCATGGAACGCCCGCCGTCTGGCTCGCGGCAAGAATCTTGTCGTCCAGGTCGGTGATGTTTCGCACCAGGGTCACGTCGAGCTCGTGGCCGATCTGGAGCCATCGTCGCAGCTGGTCGAAGACCACTGCGGATCGGAGATGACCGACGTGCGGCGGAGCCTGAACAGTCGGACCGCACAGATAGATGCCGACGTGGCCCGGTCGCAGGGGCGCGAACGTGCGTAGCGATGACGTTCCACTATCGAAGAGCCGTAACGTCATCGATCAGCCCATCTCACGGGTGCGCTGCTCTCGGAGCGCACGGAGGTGGACGGCGGCCCAGGAGCGGAAGGGGCGCCAGCGTTCCGCGACCTCCTCGAGCACCGAGTCGGGCCCGTACTGGTAGGAGATCTCGGCGTAGAGGCGGCGTTCCGCGCGCGGAAGGATGTCCTGGGCGTTGGCGCCGCGGATAAGGATGAGGTCCGTGGCGAACGGGCCGATGCCTGTCACCGTGAGCAGGTCGCGGCGAGCCGATTCTTCGGGCATCGTTCGGAGCCGAGGACCGTTGAGCAGCCCGGTGAGTGCGGCCTCTGCGACAGCTCGGAGATACTCTGGCTTCCGACCGGGTAGGTCTAGTTCTTCGGCGTCGATGGCGCGGATGAGCGCATCGGGCGCGGGAAACACCCCGTCGTTGCCGTGCGCGACGATAAGGTCGCGGCGGAGTCGGGCAGCGACCGGGACGCGGGTGCGCTGCGACAAGACGCACCAGGCTGCGGCTTCGTACGGGGAATGGAAGCCGCACGGGCGATATCCGGGGAGCGCCCTTTGGGCGGTGGCGACGATCGGGTCGCGATCGCCGACGGCCGGCCATTCCCGCGCGTCCACATCGAGAGAGAGGAAGCGCCGCACCTGCTCGGCGGCTGCGGTCAGATCGCCCGGGCCGGACAGACCGATCTGGGCGCTCTCCCCGCTCTGGGTGACGTGGGCGGATACGGACGTCCAGTCGTGCTCGCTCACAAAGCGTGCGGAGAGGACGTCCGGGTCGCCGCCGGACTCGATCGCGGTAGGGGTGAACTCTTCCCAGAACCGCTTGCTGGTGCGCAACGACCACGGCCCGAGCACTGGGACCGAGAGGGTGTGCTGCGCCATGGTGGTGTTAGGCGCGGGCGTGGATGGTGACGACGTAGCCGTCGGGGTCTCGGAACGAGAACTGCAGGCCGAACGGCCCCTCGACCGGTTCCTGCACGATCGCCACTCCCGCGTCGACGAGTCGTGCGTGCACGCGTTCCGCGTCATCGTTGTGGAACCAGACGCCGATGCCGGCGCCGAGCTGAGGGATCGCGTCGAGATCCACGCCCGGGAACGGGTCGCGGACGGCGAACGCGGTTCCTTCTGCGGAGAAGACGGTCGCTGCCGGGTTCGAGTCTGGGAGCCGTGTGAGTCCGACGAGCTTGTCGTAGAACTCCGCGGAGACGGCGCGGTCCCGCACCTGGAAAGAGATGAAGTCCGGGCCGGTGGTTGTTGCTGCCATGAGCAAGCTCCTGTTCTGTTCAATAACGCCAGTGTCAATATCCTGACACTCAGTGGAGTGTGTGTCAAACTATTGACATGGATGCATTGGACCGGAGCCCGGAGTCGTTGGGGGTGTTGATCAAGGAGACGCAGTCGCTCCTGAACCAGCGAATGGACGATCGGCTTCGCCCGCTCGCGCTGAGTGTGCCGCAGTACGCGTGCTTGACCGCCTTGCAGGACACGCCAGGTATCACGAGCTCCGAGCTCGCCCGACGCGCGTTCGTGTCCCGTCAGTCGATGAACGTGCTGCTCCAGGGACTGGAGAAGCGGGGGCTGGTGACCCGCTCGAGTGATCCTGGACCCCGGCGAGAACGGAGCGTGGTGCTGAACGACGCCGCAGAGCTCCTCCTCGAACGCGCGCATGAGGAAGTGTCCTCGGTTGTTCAACGCATGACGATGGAGGTCGAGCTGGTGGAGCGCGCCCGTCTTTACGAGCTTCTGGCCCGTTGCCGAGACGCCCTGCTCATTCCTTGACAGCATTGTCAGGCCCGGGGAGCTGGTACCGGCCGACGGCTGTGTAGGAGCCGCGGCGGAAGCGCAGACCAGTGATCCGCTCATCTTCGACGAGCCAGCGCAGTTCGTAGCACGCTCGGTAGTCCGGCGGCCAGAAGGAGCAGAACTGCCCCTCTGCATCCACGTACCACTCCCCCAACGTGGGTCTTCCGTTCTCGACATACACGGTCTTGCCGTTCTCGGCGAATGCCTGCGTCGCCCCGTCCTCGTACAGGATCGATGCGGCCGTCAGCGCGCGAGGGATATCCGATGCTCGAACTTCCTCCGCGTCAACGACGGCGAGATCAGACAGCGGCTCGTTCATCCGTACGTCTCCTCTGGTCTGATCTGCTGCGGGAGATCCAGTCGACTCTCGTCCTGGATCTCATCGGGGCGAGGTGTGGTGTTGTTGCGCCATTGGCGGGGTGTGGTGCCGAATTCTTCGCGGAAGATGCGGCTGAAGTGGCTGGCGGAGACGAACCCGTGCTGTTGGGCGAGGATGCCGATGGGGACGTCGATGGTGGCCGGTGCGGTCAGGGCGTCGCGGACGCGACGCAGGCGCTGGGACTGGATCAGCTGCGCGAGCCTGATGTCCGCGCGGGACATCTCTGCGTAGAGCAGACGCTCGGACACGTGCAGGTCCTTCGCGATCCGGGCGGCTCCGAGACCGGGGTCGGTGAGGTTGTCGAGCACGTAGGTGACGATCTGCTCGGCCAGCGGATACCGGGTCGTGGCGCGGTCGGGAGTGAGGGCGCTGAGCAGGGTGACTTTCAGCAGGTCGGCGACGGGCGCGAACACGTCCACCTCGTCGCGAAGGCTGAGTTCGGAGTCCATCACGCCCCCGAGCACGGACCGCAGCAGCGCCGCCAGCGAGGTCCGCTCCTGCAGGTCCACACCCGAGACCTCAGCGACCTGATCCGCCGTCAACCCCACCACACCCAACGGCAGTCGGAAGAAGTCCCCGATGACTCCTTCGTCGAAGGCGTGGACGTAGGGGCTCGTGCTCGGGTAAACGACGATGCTGCCCGGGGTCATCACGGTCTGGTCATCGCCACGGCGCAGCATCGACCGGTTGCCGCGCTGGAAGACCACGAACAATGACTCGTCGTCGTCCGACATGATCATCCGCTGGGGACGCATAGCGAGGGCAGCCAGCGAGGGCACCGTCTTGACGGACAACGCTCTCAGCTGCCCGATGTCTTGGTAGGACACGTTCACATGCGCCTCGCGGCCCTGCGGGTCGAGAGTCAGGTCCGTCTGGACGAGGTTCTCGCAGAGCATCGTGCGGATCGTCTCCACGCGGTCACGTGGATCGATGCTGCGCGAGTCCCATGTCTGCTGCATCATTACAGCCTCCGCCGGTCTTCCGGGCTTCCCCGGTCTGATTCCAGACTATTGCCGGTCATAGTCGCCCTCGTCGATGACGACATGGATAGCCGCTTCTTCGGCGGAGGCGGCACCGTTGTCGATGCCGATGTCGGAGGCCCAGAAGTCGGAGGATGGGTCTGGGTTGCCGGGTTCGGTCCAGATCAGCCGTCCAGCGCGTACCGATCCGACCTGGTCGTCAAGGATCTCGCCGTCCGTGCCGATGATGTCGCCGATCCCGTCGCCCATCGGCTCTTCGGGTTCGTACTCCGGCACCTCACGCGCCAAGCGAGCCGCCAGCGGCTCCCGGGCACGTGCTTCGCGTGCAGTGAATCCCCACGACAGTTCGGATGACCGCCGCTCCGGTGGAGAGTATCCCGGGCCGTCGTCATCGGAGTCTTCGCCGAGAAGATCCGAGTCCAGGCTCTCATCCGGCGGAAGCAGATCGAACTCGATGTCCTGCCCACTGAACGATCCGTCAGTCATGATGGGTTCCCTTTCTTTCCCCTGACGCCTGGTCTCTCGGCGTCGCGAGCAGACTCTTCACCACCGGGCGATACCACCGGCACGGAGCCTTGTGCGAGCTTCAGCCTCGTCCACACGTTCATGTTGATGACGACGGCTGCGATCTCCGCGATCTCACGCTCATCGAAGAACACCGTCAGCCCTTGATGCATCTCATCGAAGTGCTCGTGCTCGTAACGTGTCAGCGCTTCGCAGTACGCCAGTGCGAGTGCTTCGGAACCGGAGAACATCGTGCTCTGCCGCCAACTCGCCAGGTGCGCCACCATCGCCGCGCCGATTCCTACTTCCACGGCGATACGCGTGTGCAGGATCAGGCAGTACGAGCACGGATTGATCTGAGCAACCCGCAATCGGAGAAGGGCAGCGAGGCGATCACCGATCGACAACTTCGCCGTGTACCCGAACCCCGCAGCCATCTGCTTCGCAAGTTCGTGGAAGTCAGAGAGATCCGGGTCAAAGCGCACATTCTCGAAATCGATCTGCTCTGATATCACGATCTCTCCTCACCGTAGGGCACGGTTCGCTGGCTTGCCGGAGTTCCGACGCCTCCTCCGACGGTAGATCCGCTTCTCTGCCCTGTGTGGCCTGCCCCTGCAGAGAGCTGTCTTCTCCCTGCAACCGCCCGCTCCGCTTCCGAACGCCGCAGGTCGCGGACATTACGCTGCACAGCCAGGCCACCTGGACAGCACCCGGCTCCGTATCGTGACCCGAAGGGGCGTGCTGCCCGCCGTGAAGAGAGAGAAGACGATGCCGACCTCGAGAGTGATCCTCGCCAGCGGCTGCTTCTGGGGAGCCCAGGAGCTCTTCCGCTCACTCCCGGGCGTCGTGAGCACCCGCGTCGGATACTCCGGCGACGACGACACCCCCAACGCAACCTACCGGGATCACGGGGATCACGCAGAAGCCCTCGAAGTGATCTATGACCCCTCGATCATCCGATTCCAGATACTGCTGGAGTTCTTCTTTCAGATTCACGATCCCACCACTCGGAACCGTCAGGGAAACGACATCGGGCGCAGTTACCGATCAGCGATCTTCACGACGACCGAGGGACAGAGGAAGGTCGCCTTCCACGTGATCGAAGCGATCAACGCTTCCGGCCGCTGGCCAGGAAAAGTCGTGACAGAGGTGGGCGAAGCCGGCCCGTTCTGGGAGGCCGAACCCGAACACCAGGACTACCTGCAGAAGCACCCCAATGGATACTCGTGCCATTTCATCCGACCCGACTGGGTACTACCGGGCCGCTGACCGAGATCTCGCGATAGGAGACACATGAAACATCCCGACGGAATGATCGGCTTGACCGCGACCGACGCCGACACTGACCTCCCGGCTGCATCCTCGGACGCAGTCGAAGACTTCGTCATCACTGAGAACGTCGAGTCCGAGCTGTACGAAGCGACCGTGAACGGCAAGCTCGCCGCCGGCCTGCTCTACAGCAGAACCGGCGACCGGGTGCTTCTGCTCGCGACGCCCGTGTTCCCCGAGTTCCGCGGAAAGGGAGTCGCGGCGCGACTCCTTGGAGGCGTCCTCAACAGTCTCCGCGAGGACAAGAAGACCGCGACGGTCTCGTGCCCCTTCGCCGCCGCGTACATCCGCGCTCATCCGGAGTATGCGGATGTCGTCGACACGCGGTTCCCTGGCAACCCCCACGGACACCACCACTGATCGTCATACGCACAAGAGGAGAACCCACATGGCAACCGTCGAACTGACCGAGGACAACTTCGAGGTCACGATCAATCAGAACGACATCGTTCTCGTCGACTTCTGGGCGGACTGGTGCGCACCATGCCATCAGTTTGCGCCGGTCTTCGAGAAGTCGTCGCAAGACAATCCCGACATCGTCCACGCGAAGCTCGACACGGAGTCGGAGCAGCGCATCACTGCGGCGGCCCAAATCACCGCGATTCCCACTCTGCTCGCCTTCCGCCAGGGGTTGCTCGTCTTCAGCCAGGCCGGCGCCCTACCGCCCACTGCCCTAGCCGAAGTGGTAGAGAACGTCAGAGGACTCGACATGGACGAGGTCAGGAAGGACCTCGACTCCGATGGCGGCTCGGCCAAGGATGATCGCTGATGTCCACCTTGCATGGAGCACGCCCCTACATGGACAAGGCCGTCCCAGAAGCATGGGAAGCCGCGTCTGCGTTCGCGACCGCTGTGTCTGAAGCCGCATCGCAACGCGGACTCACTCCCGCCGAGAGCGAGTTGATCAAGGTTCGGGCGTCGCAGTTGAACGGATGCGTCTTCTGCCTCGATCTGCATTCGCGGCAGGCAAGGCGCGCAGGCGTCAATCAGCAACTACTCGACATCTTGGCCGCCTGGCGCGAGTCGCCACTGTTCAGCGATCGAGAGCGCGCCTTGCTCGCGATCGCTGAAGCAGCCACCCGGCTCCCCCTCGACGCCGCCGTGAATGTCGAGCTCGCGCAGGCCCGAAGCACCCTCTCCGAGGCGGAGTTCGCGGCCGCGGAGTGGGTCGCCGCGGCCATCAACATGTTCAATCGGATCTCGATCCTCAGCGAACATCGCGTGCGACCACGCGACTCGGAAGGCAAGCTGAGCTGACGGTGTGCCGTGCGCAGCGTGGCCGCTACGCCAGAGGACGCGTTCGAGGCCGCGCACGACTTGCCGGCCACTCAACCGATCAGGTTCACGCCCCCCTACGCAGCGGTTCAAGCGCCAGGAGATATCGCGGCCATAGAGATGGTGCGTACGGTCCCGTCAAGCCGTACCGTGTTCCGGCACGCGAAGATACTCAACGTCGTTGAGGGCTCCTGCGCCCTAGAGACTGCTGAGAGCATGCACGTCCTGCGTCCTGGCATGTCTCTTGCCCTCGGCACCGGCAAATGGTGCCGCGTGCGCCCATCCCCGTCCGTACGCATCTGGGCCATCTACGCCGACGAGCAGTTCTGGCGCACCCAGATGGCATGGTTCCTCCCTGACGCAGAACGAGTGATCGCAGGAGTACACCCCCTCGAGTGGGACGGCCGCGCAATCGTCCTTGCGCCAGGTATCGCTGTGCTGCGGCATGTCGAGCCGATATGGCGACAGATGAGCGTACTGCGCAGCGGGACCCACTCGCCCGAAGTCGTCGCGACTCACACTCTCGAGCTTCTCGCACGATGGATGAGGCTGATACTGCCGACTTTTCTGGACGAAGCGCCGGACACCCTCACGACACCGTGGACACCCATCAATGGACGACTGACCGACACCGGATCTATTGGCTACGTCGGTCAGGCAATCCGGTTGCTTCGCGGGCGCATCGCAGAGCCGTGGACCGTTGGAGCGCTCTCACGCGAACTCTCCCTCTCACGGACCCACCTCACCCGCATGTTCGTACAGTACGCCGGCGCCGCACCAATGCGTCTACTCACTGAACTCCGGCTCACCGAATTCGCGCGGCTCATCGAAGAAACCGACATTTCCGTAATGCGTGCCGCAAGCGAAGTCGGGTGGAGCGATCCGCGCGTAGCATCCCACTGGTTTCTCCGTCGCTACGGCATCACGCCGACACAGTACCGGCGCACACCACATACGGTTCCTGAGGATCGACAAAGCCACGCTATCGCTGTCAACGACACCAGCCGGTAACCTCTGCGGACTCGTCGTATGAACCGCTCCACTCGACGCGTGTCCCACGTTTCGCCGGCGACGTCGACAGGTCTTGGACTGCCGTGTAGAACACGTCAAATACGTCGGGTTCATCGCGGAGCCTGACGGCCACAGGCCCAGTCCGTTGTCCGTCTCTCTTCTTCCTGATCCGCCCGGCGCACCTCATGGTCGCAAGGGTCAACGGCTTGTGCCGTTGGCCTCGCCGGGAGGAGGTCATTGATGGCGACGGACGAGGAGGCGCGAGCAGCGCGGGATGCGCGGCTCCAACAGCTCCATGAGCGGCTAACGGCTGCAGTCGATCAGCTCGTCTCGGGTGAGGACTGGAAGCGTGCGCTGGAGTTCGCGGCCCGGTTCCGGGCGAAGTCGTTCAACAACACGCTGCTGATCTGGGCTCAACATCTCGATCTCTACGAGGCAGGTCGCACAAGCGCGCCAGAGCCGACCTTCGTGGCCGGTTACAAGCAATGGAAGGCGCTGGGTCGCTCTCCGCTGGCAGGCGGGTCGATGCAGATCTTCGCCCCGCTGATGGCGCGGTTCGCGTCCTCGACACCGCAGAACCCCGGATCATGGCGCCGCCTGGACAGGTACGAGAAGCCGAAGCCCGGAGAAACGGTCCGGTCGAAGATGGTCCGCGCGATTCCGGTGCGTGTCTGGGATGTCTCGATGACCGACGGCCCGCCGATCCCTGAACGCCCGGCGCCGACGCTGATGGAAGGCCAGGCACCGGACGGCTTATGGGAAGGGCTATCGGCACTGGTGGCGGCCGAGGGCTTCGCGGTGCTGCGGGTCGAGCACGAGGGGATGATCCACGGCGCGAACGGCCTGACCGACTTCCAGGCGCGCACGGTCGCGGTGCGGACGAACATGGACGACGCCGCGCAGGTGAAGACCCTCGCGCACGAGCTCGCGCATGTGATGCTGCACGGCCCCGACAGCCCGGATGCGACCGGGCATCGAGGCGTCGGCGAGGTCGAGGCCGAGTCCGTGGCGCTGATGATCGGCGCCGCGCATGGCATGGACACCACCGCCTACACGATCCCGTATGTTTCGGGCTGGGCGGGCACGGTCAAGGACAAGGACCCGGCCGAGGTTGTGCAGGCCACCGGCGAGCGTGTCCGCAAGGTCGCCGTGACGATTCTCGACGCGCTACCCACCGTTCAGGTCGGCACGGGCGACCCGCCCGGCCTGTCCCGTGAGTCGACTGGGACTTCGCGTGTGGCTGGCTCTAAGCGGATCGCACCCCAGTCGGTGCCGGGCGAGTCGGCGCGTTCGTCGCGTCCTGCGGACGTCGCGGTGAGGAGCCTGTGATGAGCGTCGCCAGCGTCCTCTCCTCGGTGTCGACCCTTCCATTGCCACAGGCCGCCGCGCTGCTCGCGGCTGCTGGGGTGCCTGTGTTGCCGTGCGTGCCGGGCGCGAAGAACCCGCTGTTGAAGCCCGATGAGGAGAACCCGGAAGCGCAGCCCGGCGGGTTCCACGCGGCAACCATCGATGCCCGTCAGGTGGCGGCGTGGTGGCGGCGGTGGCCGTCCGCGAACATTGGCATCCCGACCGGCGCTGTCTCCGGGGTCGTGGTCGTCGATGTGGATCGCAAGCCCGGCGGTGACGGGTTCGCGGCGTTCGAGCGCTCCCGCCGTGCCGGCCTGGTGCCGGGATGGCTGGCCGCGGTCAGGTCGGCGTCGGGCGGGGCGCACTTCTACTTCCCATCCGACCCGGACCGGCCGCAGCGGTCGTGGCAGGCGGCGAAGGCGCATGTGGACTTCCGCGGCGACGGCGGCTACATCATCGTCCCGCCCTCGGCCGTGACAGGCGCCGGCTCCTACGAGTTCGTCGCCGGTGCCGACCGTGCGCCCGCACCGGTCGATGCGGCTCGGCTGCGGGACTTCCTCGACCCGCGCCCGGAGCCTGCCCCGCACCAGGTACGCGGCCCGATCCGGTCGGAAGATGCCACACGGCTGGCCGCGTGGGTCGGGATGCGCGCCGAGGGCGAGCGCAACCGCGGCCTGTTCTGGGCATCGTGCCGTCTCGCGGAGGCAGGCATGTCGCTGCCGGAGATGGTCGACGCGCTTGCCCCGGCCGGCGAACGAGTCGGCCTTGCGCCGCGAGAGGTCGAGACCACGATCCGTTCTGCGTACCGCGTCGCGCACGCCCGGCCCGCATCCGTCGTCGGGCAGGGCGATGCGCCGCAACGGCCGGTGCGGCTCACGGGGCAGGTGCTCTTATGAGTACCGCGGTACGGACGCGGGGCGGCGGGGTCGCGGTCGTGACGGCCTTGGCCGGGACGGTGTTCATCGCGGCCGGCGCGTTCTGGCTCTCGTTCACCGCCCTCGCGGACCTCGCTCGCCGCTCGGGCGTGGATGCCGGGCAGGCCTGGGCGTGGCCGCTCATCGTCGACGGGATCATCGTCGTCGCGACGGTCGCTGTCGTCGCCCTCGCGAGCCAGCGGTCGGCTTGGTACCCGTGGCTGCTGCTCGCGGCCGGTGCGCTGGTGTCGGTGACGGCGAACGCGATCCACGCCGTCGTCGCGGCCGACGCCGACGTGCCCAGCGTGCTCGCCGCGTGTGTGGCGGCGGTACCGCCGATGGTGCTGCTGGCGATCACGCACCTCACCGTGATCCTCACCCGCCCCCTTCCCGCGAGCATCGAGCCCGCCGAGGAGCCTGCGCCTGATGAGCGCGTGCCTGATGCTGCGCCAGCGCCGCTGGCGGTCGGACCGGTGCGCCAGGCGAGCCGGGAGCTCGCAGCGCGCCTGCGCGAGGAGGAGGGCTGGTCGAACAAGGCCATCGCCCGGCGCCTGGGCGTGCACCCCTCCACCGTGGGTCGCTGGTTCACGGCCCCGCCCGCACTGACGAGGCCTGAGGAGAAGGAGACGCCATGAACGACGACCAGCACACGACCGCCCTGCACGAGCGCGTCGAACGCGCCCCGGACTGGCCGGAGCGCGACGAGACGCCGCGGGAGGGCGAGACCTCGGCGCTCGCCCGGCACCGCGACCCGTCGCTGACCAAAGACACCACGGAGGCGGCGAAGAAGCAACGGCCGGGCGTGGAGTGGGTGCGCCCGACCGACCTGATGGTCTCCCGCTCGGCCAGGGTTGCGGGACGGGGTATCGACTTCCAGGCTGAGCTCGCCCGCCGCTCCCGCCGGGTTCCCGGCCAGGCGTACCGGGCAGCGCGCACCGGGGCGCGCACTGGTGTCCGGTTCGTGAGCGAGCGTGCCCGGAAGCTGCCGCCCGTGACGGCGTTCGGCCGCGGGTCCGGGGAGCACTACTCCTGGGTGTCTCGCTCCGGGATCGGGCTCGGGTAACCATGTTCGCCCCCGGCGCGACGGCGCGAAACCAAGCCGCTGGGGGCCGTGTGCGCACCTGCCTGTCAGGAGGTGCCGTCATGGAGACTGCCACGGCCCGCAAACGGCGGGAACGATTCGACGATTCGGAAGCGCTGCGCGCCCTGCTCACCCGCCTCCACGAGGCGGGGCGCGGAGCGTGGCGCCATGACCCCGAGGCCGCTGCGCTCATGGAGCACGCGGCGAGCAAGTACGCGGCGCTGGCCCGCAAACACGGACTGGACCCGTGGGAGGCGGCGTCCGCGGCATTCGAGGCGATGCGCGGTGCCGCGACCCGCCGGGCGGAGGACCCGTGGGCGGTGATCACGCGGGCGGTGCAGGTGACGTGCACCGCGGAGGAGCGCGGCAACGGGCTGCTGTGCTCCGTTCACCAGGCCCGCCGTCCCCGCTACTCGGTGTTCCACGATGCGGAGCGGTTCAGCGATCGGGAGAACCCGCTGCCCGACTACCACCCCGCGTTCCGGTTCGACCCATTCACCGACGACGAGCCCGACGACGAGGACCCGGCGCCCGAGCGAGCGGTGAACGTGACCGCCGCCATCGAGGACACCATCGCGTTCCTCACCCGGGTCGGGTGGGAGCCAGAGACCGCGCGGGCCGCGGTCGAGTACGTCACTGCCCGGCTCACGGAGGCGTCCTCGCGGGCGTCGGCGTTCGAGGTGCTGCGCCGAGACCGGCAAGCCCGCGCCCTCCTCGACCTCCCCGGCGCATCCTGGACGGCGCTGCTGCGGGCCGTGCTCGGCGTTCCCGACCCGGCACTCGCGCACACGAACGCCGGCCGCGGAATGCTCCGCCGCCTGCTGATCGGCCAGCCGCTGCGCGCACTCCTCACAGACGACGATCTCGTGATCACCGCCGGGCTCGCCGCACCCAGATTCGATGCCGGGAGCGGCGGGCGATGAGCACGCCGCTGGAAGGCCGAATCGAGCTGGAGCGCGCCGTCGATTCGATCGTCGTCGGCGCGCGGCACAGGCACGACCACGGCGACCTGATCCCGCTGGTCGAGTCGATACGCCGCCACGGGCTGCTGCAGCCGATCACGGTCACCCTCGACGGGCACCTGATCTGCGGAGCCCGACGGCTCGCGGCGATCAAGCTGCTCGGCATCAAAACCGTCAACGTGTGGGTACGCTCCGGCGTCTCCGACCGGCTCGGGCAGCTCCTCGCGGAGCAGGACGACAACCAGCTCCACAAGCCCCTCACCCAGCTCGAAGCCGCCGCCCTCTACCGCGAGCTGAAGGCCCTGCTGGCCGAGGACGCCGCGCGCCGACAGGAGGCCACCCGGTTCCAGGCGTCCGCCGACGACGCAGAAGACGGTGGTGCCAATTTGGCACCACCGCAGATCGAGCAGGGCAAGACCCGTGCGCAGGCTGCTCGGATGGTCACTGGCCGCGCCTCCTACACGACGTTGGAGCGCATCGGCCGGCTGGAAGACCTCGCCGCGGACGAGTCCCAGCCCGAGGCGGTGCGGGCGCGCGCCGCGCAGGAGGTCGAGCAGATCAAGACCGGCGGCAGCGTCTATCCCTCGCATCTGCGCGTGAACGCGGAGCTGTCGCTGGCGGAGCTCGACCAGCTCGCCGCCGACCCTGCCCAGCCCGCCGAGCTGCGCGAGCAGGCCCGCACCGAAGCGGATGCGGTGCGGGCGGCGGAGCGGGAGGCGAAGGCTGCGGAGCTGGAGCAGTTGGCGCAGGCCGCGCTCGCCCGCGTCAAGGCCGCCAAGACCGGCAGGAAGGCGAAGCGGCCCGCGCTGACGGCGGTGGAGCCGGGTGTCCCGGTGCCGTTCCCGCTGAGCGTGTTCACCGCGACGTGGGACGACATGGCCTCGTGGTGGGAGCACTACGACCCCGCCGATGTCGGCCCGGCACTCACCACCGAGCAATGGGCCCGGTTCGAGGAGACGATCGCCGGCACCGTCACGTTCGCCGATGCCGCCCGTGCCGCCCGGGAGGACCGGGCCGAGCAGACCGCCTGAACAGGGCGGGGGGCGGTGGTGCGCACCTTCCTGGCAACCACGCATCCCTGTTGCCGTCCGGGAAGGACCCCTGTTCATGGACCCCGCCGCCCCCGATGACCGTCGCCGTCGTCGCCTGCTGATCGCCGCCACCGCCGCAGGCCTCGCCCTGCTGATCCTCGTCGGCGTCGGCATCTACGGACTCGTCCACGGCCCCGCCGCGGCCGACCCGGCGTCGAGCGAACGCCCGTCTACCACGGCTGCGCCTGTGACGCCCGGCCCGATGCCGGGCGGTGAGCTGGAGTCGCTCCGGCAGAACCTCGGCCCGGAAGCGTTCGCCCGCGCGGTCGCGACCGCCCTGTTCACCTGGGACACCACGACCGGGCACACGCCCTCGGACTATGCGCAGGTGCTCGCGGATGCCGCCCACGGTTCCGAGGCGGATGCGTTCGTGGGCGACGTGCGCGCCTACCTGCCTTCTGTGGAGGCGTGGGCGCAGCTGCGACAGTATGCGACGCGCCAGTGGCTCACCATCGACGAGGTGTTCATCCCGGAGGCGTGGGAGACCGCCGTCGACCAGGCCGCGCCCGGCCAGATCCCGGCCGGGGCGATCGCCTACACCTTCGAGGGCACGAGGCACCGCGACGGCACCTGGGGCACGACGCCGGTGGAGGCGTCCCGCCCGGTCGCGTTCACCGTGTTCCTCGTCTGCAACCCGCCCACGCCCGGCCACGGCGCGGCATCAGGTTCGTGCGAGGTGCTGCGGCTGTCCGAGCTCGACAACCCGCTGCACTAGCCGGGAGCGTCGTGATGAAGAAGCTCGCCGTCCTCGCCCTCACCCTGCTGCTCATCGGGCCCTCCACGGCCCTGCTGGGCGTCGCCGCGCTCGGCGGCACCTCCGCGACCGCCGCCGTCTGCACGCCCGGCTCACTCGCGGTCGGCCCGATCCCGGACTCGCTGACCACGACGACCCGAAACGGGGAGACGGTCACGCTGAACCGGCAACAGCTCACGCACGCGGCGACGATCATCACGGTCGGCGGGCAGACCGCCGGCGTCGGCCGCGACGGTGTGCTCATCGCGCTCATGGCCGCCCTCACCGAATCCACCCTGCGGATGCTCGCCAACACCAGCGCCTACCCCGAGTCGGCGAACTATCCGAACGACGGCAACGGTTCTGATCATGACTCGCTCGGCCTGTTCCAGATGCGCCCCGCCAGCGGCTGGGGCACGGTCGCCGAGCTCATGGACTCGGCTTACCAGGCCAGGGCGTTCTACGGCGGCGAGTCCGGCCCGAACTACCCGTCCCCGCGGGGGCTGCTCGACATCCCCGGCTGGCAGCAGCTCGACCCCGGCGAGGCCGCCCAGGCCGTCCAGGTCAGCGCCTACCCGGACAGGTATCAGAACTACCAGCCAGTCGCGCAGGCGATCCTCGACGCCCTCACCCGCCCCGCGCCCTCCGGCAACGGCGGCGGGGATGAGACACCGGTCGTGCCCGAGACGACCAGGATCGTGTTCCCGCTTCCCGAGGGAACCTGGGTGCGGACGAGCCCGTTCGGGTGGCGCAACGACCCGATCACCGGGGAACGACGCTTCCACGCAGGCTCGGACTTCGCCGCCCCCGACGGCACCCCGATCTACGCCGTCGCCGATGGCGTCGTGGTGCGCGCGAACTACACCGACGCAGGCGGCGGGATCATCGTCATCGAGCACACCGTCGGCGGGCAGCGGGTCGCGTCGATGTATGTGCACATGTGGCAGCACGGCATCCACGTCGCCGACGGCGACACCGTGACCGCGGGCCAGCACATCGGAGACGTCGGCTCCTCCGGCCACTCGACCGGCCCGCACCTCCACCTGCAGATCCACCCCGGCGGCGCCGGAGCGGACCCGGTGGACTCCGACGCCTGGCTCACCGAACACGGTGCCGGAGGGATTGCGGGCGGCGATGCCGCCCCCGCCCTGTGCACTGCCGGGGGCGCGTGATGGACGTGTTCCCCGACTTCGGCGGCGTGGGCGGCGCCGCAGACCTGCGCTCCATCGTCGGCGCGCTGCTGATGTTCGTGCTCGTCACCGCGGTGCTCATGCTCATCGTCTGCGCCATCATCTGGGCGATCAGCGGAGCCTCCGGCAACTACCAGGCAGCGACCAAGGCCCGCACCGGCCTGCTTGTCGCGGTCGGCGCCGCCGCGCTATCCGGTGCCGGCGTTGCCTGGCTCAACTTCCTGCTGGACGTCGGCACCCGGCTCTGACCGTCCTTGCCTGTGCGGCTGGGAGCGAGTGCGCACCTGACCGTCGAGAACCCCGTCTCGACCAGTCAAGGGAGCACAACCGTGATCGACATCGACCCCAACAGCTCGGGCCTTCCGGGCATCGAGCAGCTGCGCATCATCGTCGGCGCCGTCATGACGGTGGGCCTGATCCTCTCCGTCCTCGCCCTGATCGTCTCCGCGATCGTCTGGGGTCTCGGATCGAACAGCAGCAACCCCCACCTCGCCAGCCGCGGCAAGGTCGGCGTCCTCGTGAGCTGCGGGGCGGCGATCATCTGCGGCGCGGCGGTGACGCTGGTGAACTTCTTCTGGGGCGTCGGGCAGGCCGTCTAATGACGACCCGACATGACTTCCGACGGCGGGGGTGGGCGCGGTGAGCGTCTGCGACGTCCCGGTCATCTCCTCCGTCTGTGACGCCGTGGGCGAGGGCACCGCCTCCCTGATCGCGGCCCCGTTCGACTGGCTGGCTCAGGCGATGGCGGGGGCGGCGGCGTGGCTGTTCGAGGCCGTGTGGTGGGTGTTCGACACCACGACCCTCGTCGACGTCACGAGCGCCGAGTACGTCGGCGTCTACAACGTCCTCTTCGGCGTCGCCGTGTTCGTGATGCTGATCTTCTTCTGCCTCCAGCTCATCACCGGCCTGGTCCACCGCGACCCGACCGCCTTGTCCCGTGCCGCGCTCGGCCTCGCCAAGTCCGTCCTCGGCTCGTTTCTCGTCATCACGCTGACGGCGCTGCTGTTGGAGGTGACCGATCAGCTCGCGGTCGGGATCGTGCAGGCCACCGGGAACACGATGGAAGGGATGGGGACCCAGATCGGGCTCCTCGCCGTCGCCCTCGGCGCCATCAACATCGGCGGCCCTGGCGTCGGGGCGATCCTCACGATCTTCTTCGCCGGCCTAGCCATATCGGCGGCGGCGATTGTGTGGTTCTCCCTGCTGATCCGCAAGGCGCTGCTGCTGGTGGCGGTCGTGTTCGGCCCGGTCGCCCTGGCCGGGGCGACGTGGGATGCGACGAAGGGCTGGTTCGCCAAGTGGGCGGCGTTCGTGATCGCCCTGATCTTCTCCAAGCTCGTCCTCGTCGTGATCTTCCTCGTCGCGATCGGGCAGGTCTCGGCCCCGATCGAGGCCGACCTGGCCTCCATCTCCGACCCGATCGCGGGCGTCGTGCTGATGTTCATCGCCGCGTTCGCCCCGTACATCACCTACAAGTTCCTGTCGTTCGTGGGCTTCGACATGTACCACGCGATGTCGTCCGAGCAGGAGGCGAAGTCCGCGCTGAACCGGCCCGTGCCGGTGCCGTCCGCCCCGCAGGCCGACACGGCCAAGAAGGTCCTCGACGGCGGCACCGACCCGGGCAGCAAGCCGCCGAGTGGTGGAGGCGGCGCGGGCGGAGGCTCGACACCGCCCCCACCTCCTCCCGGTGCGTCGGCTGCGGCCCCGGCCAGCGCGGGAGCCGGCACGGCGGGCACCGGCGCCGCCGCATCAGCCGGAGCAGGAGCAGGGGCTGGAGCTGGAGCTGGAGCTGGAGCGGGCGCCGGAGCTGCCGGCGCTGGCGCGGCTGGTGCCGGTGCGGCCGCGGGGCCGGTCGGTGCCGCGGTGGTCGTCGGAGCCGCCGTGGTCAAGGCCGCAGCGACCGCCGGTCCGAAGGCAGGCAGAGCGGCGGGCGGCGCGGCGGACAGTCAGGCCGGCGCGGCGGCCGAGCAGGCATCCCCGCCGCCGTCGCAGGGCGCCCCGCCGCGTCCCGCACCGTCGACACCGCCTCCGGCCACGCCGCCCTCTCCCGGGCCTGGAGAGTCTTCGCCCGCGCGCCAGCGCCGGCAGGACCCGCCGCCTCCGCCGTCGTCCGCACCGGCCGGGAAGGAGTAACCGATGGTCACGAACTCGCCTAGCGACTACCCGCTGGCGCCGGTGCAGTTCTCGCGGCTCGCCAGGCGCGGCATCATGCTCGGTCTGTCCCTGCCGCAGCTCATCGTCCTCGGTATCGCGGTGCTCACGGTCGTCTTCTCCCTCTACACCGCCGACGGGATGGGCTTGGCCTGGACCGCACCCGTCTGGGGGACCTGCGCCCTGCTCGCGGTGATCCCTGCCGGGGGCCGGAAGGTGATCGAGTGGGTGCCGATCCTCGCCCGCTGGGCCGCCCGGACCTATCTCGGGCAGCTCATCTACCGGCGCCGCGTCATCAAGCCCCGCCCCGCCGGGACCCTCGCCCTGCCCGGGGATGCGGCACCGCTGCGGGAGTGGGAAGACCCCGAGACCGGCGCGGCGATGGTCCACGACCCGCACGCGCAGACCCTCACCGCGATCCTCGGCGTCTCCCACCCCGCGTTCGTGCTCCTTGATCCGGGTGAGCAGCAGCGTCGCGTCTCCGGCTGGGGCCGCGTACTGGCCGCCGCCTGCAGGTCCGGGCGGATCGCCCGCATCCAGGTGTCCGAGCGCACTCTGCCGGATTCCGGGACGGGGCTGGCGGAGTGGTGGCGCACGCACGGCACCGACGACGGCTCCTGGGCCGCGACCACGTACGCCGAGCTCATCGAGCGTGCCGGCCCCGCCGGAGAGCGCCACGCGACGACCATCTCGCTCGCGCTCGACATGAAGGCCGCCGCCCGGCAGATCAGAACGAGCGGTGGCGGGATACGCGGCGCGGCTGCGGTGCTGCGGCAGGAGATGAGCACGCTGACGACGGCGTTGCGCGCCGCGGAGCTCAGTAGCACCGGGTGGCTGACGCCGGGCGAGGTCGCCGTCGTCCTGCGCTCGGCTTACGACCCCGCCGCCGCCCCGGCGCTGGAGCGCCACGGGGACCTGGGCCGTGACCTGGCGACCGCAGGTCCGGTCGCGGTTACCGAGACCTGGGACCGGCTGCGGTCGGACTCCGCGCACCATGCGGTGCTGTGGATCACCGAGTGGCCTCGCTCGCAGGTGTATCCCGGCTTCCTCGCGCCGCTCGTGCTGTCCAACGGCATCCTGCGCACCCTCGCCCTGCACTACACCCCGGTGCGCGCCGACCAGGCCGCGCGGGACCTGCGGAAGAAGAAGACCGAGCTCATCTCCGATGCCGCCCAGCGGCGCAAGATCGGGCAGATCGACGACGCGGCCAGCAGCGCCGAGCTGGACGACGTGCTCCAGCAGGAGGCGGACCTGACTGCCGGGCACGGCGTCCTGCGCGTCTCCGGCCTCGTCTCCGTCTCTGCGCCGACCGTGGACGAGCTCGACGCGGCGGTGGCCGCGGTCGAGCAGGCGGCGATCCAAGCGTCCTGCGAGACCAGGCGGCTCGTCGGTCAGCAGGCGCAGGCATTCACCGCTGCCGCGCTGCCGTTGTGCCGGCCGGTCTGACCCGGCGCACCTGCTCACCAACCGTCACGCCTTCCTGTGAGGAGCCCCGATCATGCCGACCTTCGATGACCCGCTCGCGGACGCCGCTGAGGCGTCCGCCGCGCTGCGGGGCCTGGCCCACGCGACCCGCACGTTCGAGAGCCCCGCCGACACCCACCCGGTGATCGGAGATCTGCTCGCCGGCGTCAGGTCGCTGCGGCAAGTGCTCGACCAGCTCGCAGCCGCCCACATCAGCGCCCGCGCCAGGGCGCACGACGACGCCGGGAACCAGGCCGCCGGCGCAACCTCGGCCCTCGCAGCTGCCGATGAGCTGCACCAGGCCGGCACCCTGCTGGACACCGTGGAGTGGCGGCTGGACGCCGCCTCCCAGCACTCCGGTCGCATCGCCTGGCACCCCGCACCTGCCGTCGAGGACGGCCCGGCGAGGCGGTGGGTCAGCGTCGTGTTCCTGGAAGGCGCCGAGGCCGATGAGGTGCTGGAGCTGATCGACCGCGACGGGACGGATGCAGCGATCGAGCACCTGGCCGGGCACGACTACGGAGCGGAGACCACCCAGGCCGCGCTCGAGAACGGATACGTCTACGACGAGCCCCCGGCAGGTGTGCTCGACAAGGTGGCCACCCACGACGTCTACACGCTCACCTACAACCCCTTCCTCGGGCACGTCTCGCTGCTGCGCAAGCACGACACCGTGCCCGACCCGGCGCTCCTCGGCATCGACACCCCGGCCTCCGCACCCGCATCGGAGTCGAGGCGGGAAGCGGAACGCGCCGCGCACAAGTCCACGCGTGCAGTCGGCCCCGCGGTCAGCCGGGGGCGAGACGGGGCCGACTGGTTCACCCGCCGCCCCGGCGCCGCCTCCGCACACGGACGGGGGCTGGCGCTGTGACCGGGCAGGACGACAGCCGCCTGCACACCGCCGTGCTCGTCGGTCCCGAAGGCGAGCGGCGCCGGGCACGCAAGGCCCGCCGGCAGGCGGCGGCGAAGGTCGAGACCGATGCCCGCCAGCATCGCAAGGCACAAGCTCGGGCGAAGTGGGAGGCGGAGCAGGCTGAACGCCGCAACACGAGCTACCTGCCCGCCTCCGGCGAGGCGGGGCCCGCGGCGTTGCGGACGCCGGGCCGGTTCCGGCTCCCCAAGCACCAAGACACCTCCGCGACGCTCGCCGGCCAGTACCCCTTCCTGGCCGAGGTCGGCCTCGGCAGCCAGGGCGTCTTCGTCGGCCAGGACCTCTACAGCGGCGGATCGTTCGTCTACGACCCCTGGGTGCTCTATCAGCGCGGCCTCATCACGGCGCCGAACGTCGTGCTCGCCGGGATCGTCGGCTCCGGCAAGTCTTCCCTGGCGAAGTCGCTGTACACGCGCAGCCTGCCGTTCGGACGCAGGGTCTACGTCCCCGGCGACCCTAAGGGCGAACACACGGCTGTCGCGGAGGCGGTCGGCGGACGGGCGATCATCCTCGGCCACGGCCTTCGCAATCGTCTGAACCCGCTCGATGAGGGCCACCGGCCATCTGCCGTGTCGGATACGGAGTGGGCGATGCAGGTCGCCTCCCGCCGCCGCGACCTCATCGGCGCCCTCGCAGAGACCGTGCTGGACCGGGCGCTGTCGCCGTTGGAGCACACCGCCATCGACCTCGCCCTCCGAGACGCCGTCCGCAGCGCCGAGGTGCCGATCCTGCCGATGGTCGTCGACCGCATCCTCACCCCCAACACGGGGGACGATGAGGACGGTCGGCTCGCGGAAGACGGTCGTCTCGTCGGCCACGCGCTCCGTCGGCTTGTCGCCGGAGACCTCCAAGGCCTGTTCGACGGCCCCTCCACGGTCAGGTTCGACCCGTCGCTGCCGATGGTGTCGCTCGACCTATCGCGGGTCGCGGAGAACAGCACGCTGATCTCGGTGCTGATGACCTGCTCGTCCGCATGGATGGAGTCCGCTCTGTCCGACCCGGCGGGCGGGCAGCGATGGGTGGTCTACGACGAGGCGTGGCGGCTCATGCAGTACCCGGCGCTGCTTCGCCGCATGGACGCCCAGTGGAGGCTGGCGCGGCACTTCGGAATCGCGAACATGCTCATCTTCCACAAGCTCTCCGACCTCGACAACGTCGGCGATGCCGGGACCGCGATGCGCGCCCTCGCCTCGTCGCTGCTGGCGAATGCGGAGACCCGGATCGTGTACCGGCAGGAGCCGGACCAGCTCGGCTCCACCGCCCTCGCGCTCGGGCTCACCGGCACCGAGCAGAAGCTGCTCCCCGGCCTGGGGACCGGTCAGGGGCTCTGGCGGATCAAGGACCGCTCCTTCGTCGTGCAGCATCAGCTCCATCCCGCCGAGCTCGCCGCGTTCGACACCACCGGCCGCATGACCAGCGAACCCACGTAAGATCACGAATCCTGAAGGCAGTTGAGGCGGGAACCCACGGGCCGAGGGGCCATTTCAGAGTATCTGAGGTCGTGAGTTCGCGGTGTCGATGTCGTCGGGGAGCAGTCGCGGGATGAGCCGCACGAACACGACCATGACGATGAGCTCGACGAGGGTCTGTGTGACAACGACGAGCGGAGCAAGGTCGAACGCGGCGGGTAGGGCGAGGACGAGCGGGAGGACGACGAGGGAGTTGCGGGTCGCGCCGCTGAACACGATCGCGCGGCGACCGGGGACGTCGATCCGGGCAACCTTCCCGGCGGCGGCACCGATCGGGACCATGACCGCGGCGAACAGGATGTAGACGGGGATGGCGAGCAGGAGCGCGCCGAGCTGTCGTCCGACGCCGGCGATCTGGGAGGCCACCACGACAGCGAGGCTGAGCATCATGAGCGGCACCATCGCCCCCAGCACGGTGCCCTGGATCGCTACGCCCCAGCGGGTGCCGGCGGCGGCAAGCTGGGTGAACCCCGCGGCAACGAGAGGCAGCGCGATAAGCAGCAGGAACGCCTCGATGAACGGGGCGAAGTCGACCGTGGCGACGAACTCGGCTCCGACGAACAGCCAGAGGTAGAGCGGCAGCAGGAGCATCTGCGCGAGCATCAGCAGTGGTGCGGCCGCGAGCAGCCGATCCTTGGCTCCACCGGCGATGCCGGTGAACACGATGACGTAGTCCACGCATGGCGTGAGGAGGACGAACAACACGCCGATCAGGAGCACCTGATCGTGGGCGACGATCCGCGAAAGGACGTAGACGACGATCGGGACGGCGACGAAGTTCACCGTCAAGACGGTGACGAGGAAGCGCCAGTCGCGGAACGCCTGCCCGATCTTCGCGAACGGCACCCCGAGGAAGGTCGCGTAGAGCAACAGCCCGAGCACGGGGTTGATCGCCAACTCCGCCGGGTGCGCAATCGCCGGGATCAGCAGCCCGATGCCCGCGCCGAGGACGAACGCGGCGAGGTAGAGGGGCACCTGCCACCGCTCCATCCACTCGACCGCCGTCCGCATGAGTCTTATCCTTCCAGCCTTCCAATAGGTCACTGATCGCTGTATAGTCAGTGTGTGCTGACTCTTGCTTCTCGGGTGGACGTGATGAACCGGCTCGGCCGGGCGATGGCCGACCCGACCCGCTCGCGCATCCTGCTGTCGCTGCTGGAGCAGCCGGGGTATCCGGCGAAGCTCGCCCGCGACCTGGACCTGACCCGTACAAACGTGTCGAACCACCTGTCGTGTCTGCGTGGTTGCGGGATCGTGGTTGCCGAGCCCGAGGGTCGGCAGACTCGGTACGAGATCGCCGACCCACACCTGACGGCGGCGCTCGTCGCGCTGGTGGATGTGACGCTCGCCGTCGACGAGAGCGCGCCGTGCCTGGACCCGGCCTGCAGCGTGCCCGGCTGCTGCGACACCGAGGCCACCGCATGATGAGCGCGCCGGCCCTGACCGACGAGCGCCGCGCCCAGCTGCACCGGCGGGTGCGGTTCATCGTCTTCTTCACGATCACCTGGAACGTCATCGAGGCTGTCATTGCGCTCTCGGCCGGCGCGGTTGCGTCGTCTGCGGCGCTGATCGGGTTCGGTCTGGACTCGGTGATCGAGGTCGCCTCTGCCGCCGCGATCGCCTGGCAGTTCACTCGCAGAGACCCCGAACGGTGGGAGAAGGCCACCGTCCGGGTGATCGGGGGCGCGTTCTTCGCCCTGGCCGTGTACGTCGCCGTCGATGCGATCCTCGCCCTCACCGGCGTCCGCGACCCGGATCACAGTCCGGTCGGTATCGGGATCGCGATCGCCAGCCTGATCGTGATGCCCGTCCTGGCCTGGTTCGAGTTTCGCACCGGCCGGGAGCTGCGCTCCAAGAGCGTGCAGGCCGATGCGAAGCAGCTTCTGCTGTGCATCTACCTCTCCGGCACCGTCCTCATCGGGCTCGTCCTCAACGGCCTGTTCGGGTGGGCGTGGGCCGACTCCATCGCCGCGCTCGTGGTGGCGGGCCTGGCGATCCGTGAGGGTATCGAGGCTTGGCGCGGCGACATCGAATCCCCCTTCGAGGTGCTCGAAGACCTCGACCACGACGACCACGAGGAGGTCACCCCGTGACCCACATCGGCCCGCTCAACGGCCTGCCCATCGCCTGCACGCTGACCCCCACCGCCGGCAAGGCGCAGATCGAGAAGTGGCGAGCATTCGACGAGGACTACGCACTCGAAACGGAACGCACCGACACGCGGCTGACCATCCACTACGCCAAGGTCGAGGACTCCATCGCCCGCCTTCGCGGGCTGGTCGAGGCCGAAAGCTCCTGCTGCTCCTTCGTCGACTGGCGCATCGAGGAGCAGCACTCGGACCTGCGGCTCGTGGTGACCGGCTCCCCGCAGCAACTCGCCGCCCTCAACGTCGGATAGTCCAGCCCGAGCCGAGCGTTCACCATTCCTGCGATTCCTTCACGAATCGTGAACTCCTCGCACTAATCCTGAACGTTCGTCAGCCGCGGAGCACTGGCCGTACTCGCCCGCGTACCTGATGGATATGAGACTGCGACCGACTTACACCGCGAACGAACTCACGGCGGTTGGGACAGATGCGCACGAGTTCGGGAATCTCGACGTGCCTTCAGGAATCCCGAACGATCGGCAGGATTCCTGATGCTCCGGCCCCGCTACAAGCGATCCTGGGGCGAACCCGCATCCCGAAGCGGGAGTGCCGAGCCCGTGCCGGTCGTGCTCCCGCTCGTCGCCATCACCATCGCCGAGGACGGCCGCATGACCGTCACTGTCGACGGGGCGCCGTTCGAGCCGGAGCCGTTCGCGCCGCCGTGGCGGCGGGAGGACTTCGCCCGCGTCCTCGACCAGCTCACCGACCTGCGCCGCTCCCCGGTGCGGGTCGAGGTGCGCGAAGCGGACGGAACCGTGTTCACCGACATCATCACCCCGAGCAGGCGCCGCCGCACCGAACCCGATCCAGAGCCGGCATCGGAAGAACCGGCCCGCCGACCGGCGGCGGAACTCGTCGCGCTGCACGGGGAAGGGTTCGTTCCCGGCGAGGACGTCGCGATCGCCGTCGTCATCGCCCACGGCGATGCCGCCCCGGACGGCACCATGCGCGGCCTCGTCGAAGCCCACCAGCTCGCCGGGACCCCGACCCGCGAGGTCATCCTGCTCGGCCGCGTCTCCGGCACCCTCACGATCGGCCACCCCGAATGAGCACGCCCCGGCCCACGGGAGCGCTCGGGGACGAGCTGAGCAACCTCGGCATCGGCATCCTCATCGGCACGGCGGTCCTCGCCGCCATCCTCCGCGGCGCCGGGTCCGTCGCCGCCTGGATCACCGGCGTCAACCAGCCCACTGGCGGAGTCGAAGCCGGACTGGGCGTGCTGCTGGGCCCCGGTGACCCAGCGACCGCGCTCGGCGCACCGGGCCTGAGCGCCGTGGCGTACTGGATCACCGCCGGTCTGCTGGTCCTCGGCGCCGGAGTGGCCGGCTGGTGGACGTGGCGGTTCTTCCGCGAGCACGGCCGTCAAGTGAATACCGACCCGTACCGCATCGCCGGGATCGCCACCCGCAACGAGGTCGCTAAGGCCGCCTCGGAGGCGGCGCTGCTGCGCCGGGCCGGTCACCTGCGGCCCTCGCTCCACCAGCCGCAGCCGAAGGATGTCGGCTACCGGATCGGCGCCTCACATGGCACGAGCGTCTGGGCGTCCGTCGAAGACAGCATCCTGCTGATCGGCCCGCCCCGCTCCGGGAAGGGCGCCCACATCGTCATCAACGCCATCTTGGACGCCCCTGGCGCGGTCGTCACCACATCGACGCGGCCGGACAACCTGACCGCGACGCTCCGCGCCCGGCAGAAGATCGGCCCTGTCGCGGTGTTCGACCCCCAGCACCTCGCCGAAGGCCTACCCGCCGGGCTCAGGTGGTCACCCATCCGCGGGTGTGAGGACCCCTTTGACGGCGATGATCCGCGCGACCGGCCTTGCCGCCGGCACCGGTCTCTCGGCCGGCGGGGTCGAGGGAGGCGGGTTCTGGGAGGGCAAGACGAGGACCGCGCTCCAGGCGCTCCTCCATGCCGCCGCCCTCGATCACCGGCCGCCCTCGGAGCTGTTCCGTTGGACCCTCGACCCCTCCGCCGCCGCGGACGCAGTGGCGATCCTCACCGCGAACCCGCGAGCGGCGACTGGGTGGGCGGACTCGTTGCAGGCGATGATCGACTCCGACCCCCGCACGCGCGACTCCATCTGGCAAGGCGTCTCCCTCGCCCTCGCCGCGCTGGCAGACCCGCGCGTGCTCGACGCCGTCTCGCCGCGCGAGGACGAGGACTTCGACCCCGAAGCGTTCCTCCGCGACCGAGGAACCCTCTATCTGCTCGCCACCGGAGCCGGCGCCAACAACTCCGCTGCGTTGGTGGCGGCGTTCGTGGAAGACGTCGTGGAAGCCGCCCGCCGCCTCGCCGCCACGAGCCCCGGCGCCCGCCTCGACCCGCCACTGCTGCTCGCACTCGATGAGGTCGGCAACCTCGCACCCTTGCCCTCGCTGCCGACGCTCATGGCAGAGGGCGGCGGAACCGGGATCACGACCATGCCCGTACTCCAAAGCCTCGCGCAGGCGCGGGAGAAGTGGTCGGAGAACGCGGCCGGCGCGATCTGGGACGCCTCTATCGTCAAGATCGTCCTCGGCGGAGCGTCGAACTCCAAGGACCTGCACGACCTGACCACGCTCATCGGCGAGCGCGACGAAGTGACCGACTCCACCACGGTCGGAGACCACGGCTCCCGCTCCGCACAGCGCTCCATCCGCCGCGTGCCGATCATGCCGCCCGACACGATCCGCACCCTCCCGTTCGGGACTGCACTGGTGCTGCTGCGCTCCGCACCACCCATCGTCACCCGATTGCGGACCTGGACCGACCGGCCCGACGCGAAACAGCTGCGCGACGACCGGGCCGACATCGAGGCGACGCTGCAGCACCGCTCGGAGGAGCCGCCGGGCGCACCTGCCTGACAGAGCGGCCCCACCGTGGGGTCGCCGCCGATGTCAGAAAGAGGGGCAGTCCAATGGCTCTCCACACGCAGGAATCCGTCTCGGGGTTCATCGCCTCCGACCCGCAGCTCACCTACACGGAGCGGGGCGATGCCCGGTTCTACGCCAAGATCGGGCAGGAGCACTATCGCAAGGAGCCGGACGGGTCGTTCACGCAGACCGAGACGACCTTCCACGACCTCGTGGCGTTCAAGAAGACCGCCGAGCGCGCCCACGACCGGCTCGCCAAGGGAGACAAGTTCGTCGCCGAGGGCTACACCCGCGAGTACGACCGCGCCACGCCGGAAGGCGAGGTGGTCAAGTCCGAGGAGTTCGTCGCGAAGAAGCTCGGCCACGACCTCGCCCGCACGAGCTACGAGGTCGACCGCACCCGCCGCCAGCCCGCCGTCACGCAGGAGACCGCGGGGCAGACCGTCGATGTCGGCGCCCGCCGCGAATCACGCGGCGCCGCACCGGCGCTCGGGCTCTGAACGGCGGTGACCGTGATGAACCAGAACGACACCGCCCCCGAGACCGACGAACCGGACCTGGACGGGGAGGCCGCGGAGTTCGACGGGCCGCTGATCCCGGAGCCTCCGCACCCGATCAACTGGAACCTCCTGACCAGCGAGGAAGCGGAGGCCGAGTGGCTGGAGCTGAACCGCTGGGTCGACTGGCTCCGCCGCACCTACGGGCTGCCTGCTTCGGTAGTTCCGCCGTTCTGGCACCGCCACCCGGAGCTGTTGTGGGAGCTGAGCGCTCTGCACCTGCATTGGCTGTCCGCCTACGACCCGGAGCAGAACGGCTCCGCGCCGCTGGGCTGGCATCGCGACTTCGCCGACGCCCGCCAGCGGCTCCGCGACTGGGTCGCCGCTTCCGGAACCCGTCTCGACCGAGACCGCCCGACCCGGCAGACCACCTGGCCCGGCGAGGACCCGGCAGGCCCGGTCGAGGACACGATCATCGCTCACCGGGATCAGGACTTCGTGCAGTTCGTCCTCGACGATGTCGCCGCGCGCCGCCAGGCCGAGGACGACTTCTATGCCGGACTCGACCCGAACACCGGAGAAGTCGCATGAGCGATACCGGCGGCACGATCGTGGTCTCGCCTCTAATGGACAGTCGGGAGATCGCCGCCTATCTCAAGGTGTCCGAGTCGACTTTGTCGAGGTGGCGTTCGGCTGGTCAGGGGCCGCCGTTCCTGCGGCTGGGCGGGATCGCCCGGTACCGCATCGACGCGGTCGACGCCTGGCTGGCTGGGCTGGAGGACAGCCATGCCCCGGAAGGGTGAGCCGCTCCCGCACGCGCAGCCAAAGCCGGTGCCTCCGGTCGGCGTGAAGATCTCCACCGACCTGGAACGTCGCTCCTACGGCATCCGCGCCCGTGCCCGCTGGACGGACCCGATCAGCAAACGCCGCATCATCCGCTCCGAGATCGTCGATGACGAGGCTGCGGCGCACGAGTTCTTCGACTCGCTGCGGCAGTCATCGGCCAAGGGCATGGACGTGTCCATGACGCTCACCGAGTTCGTCACCACGATCGGCGACCGATGGGCGCGCGGCCTCGACCCCACCTCCACCGGGGAGACCTACGGGTACGGTCTCAAGCTCCGGGTGCTACCTGCCCTCGGGCACCTGCCGGTCGCGCAGATCACCGCCGGGATCATCGACCGCACCATCGATGCCTGGGAGAAACGGCACGGGGCGTCAACGATCAAGAACTCCATCGCCCCGCTCGTGCGGGTCCTCGATGAAGCGGTGCGCGACGGGCTCATCCCGATCAACCCCGCGAAGAACCGTGCCAAGCGCAGCCTGAACCGCAATGCCTTCCGTCTCCAGCCTGCGGAGGATGCTTCCCCGCGCGCGCATGCGATCCCCGACATGGCAACGCTGACGACGCTCGCTGAAGCCTGCGGGAACATTCACCAGTCCTACTCCGACTTCGTCATGCTCGCCGCCCTCCTCGCAGCGCGCTCATCCGAGGTCTCGGGCCTTCAGGCCGGTGACGTCCGGTTCGACAAGAACATCGTGATGATCGCACGGCAGACCTACCCCGGCAAAGGCGGGCTCATCACGAAACAGACGAAAGGCCGGAGAGAACGCCGCGTCCCGATCCTCGACCCGCTCCGCCCGATCCTCGAGCGGCTCGCGGAAGGCAAGGAGCCCGAGGACCGGCTGCTGATCGGCCCGAAGGGCGGCGCTCTCACGACCGCGACCGTGCGGGACGCCACGAACTGGGACCAGATCGTCAGCGATCTCGGCCTGCCCGACCTCACCCGGCACGGCCTCCGGCACACCGGAGCCACCTGGATGGCAGACGCAGGCATCCCGCTGCACGTCCTCCAGGACATCCTCGGCCACGCCTCCGTCGAGACCACACGCGGATACCTGCACCCCGACGACCGCCACCTCGCATCCGCCGCAGAGCAGGCCAACGCCTTCCTCGCCCGATCCGCCAAGGCCAGCAGACCGAGCCGGCGTGAGGCCTCGAGGCCACTGTGACGGGGAGCCGGAAGCCACGACCGGGGGCTCTGGTCCCCTTTTGGTCCCCTTATCCACAGGCGGCGTTTTCCAGAGAGCCAGATATGCCCTCCGACGTCTGTGATGCGGCATCGATGCCTTGGCGAGGGGACCAGAGGGGGACCAACAAAAACCCGTCGTCAGACATGACGAAGCCCCGATGAAAATGGCTTCTCATCGGGGCTTTTCTGTCGGGATGACAGGATTTGAACCTGCGACCCCCTGACCCCCAGTCAGGTGCGCTACCAAGCTGCGCCACATCCCGTGGCATCGATTTTCAGTTGTTCGGGCCGATCAGAGCGGGGTAAACCCCTTGACCCCCAGTCAAGTGCGCTACCAAGCTGCGCCACAGCCCGTGGCAGTCCGCACCGAAGCGCGGGCAACTCCACTATCGTAGCCGACGGATTCAGCCACCGCGAACCGGCACCGCCGGGCGTGGCGGACCCGGCCCCAGCAAGTATCCGTTGCCGATGTCCGGCCCCCGGCGTAGCGTGCCGCCATGGCGACGATCACCACAGAACCGGCGACGATCACCCGGTGGGACGACGTGCAGCACTCACTCACCGGCGGCGGTGACGGTGCCGGCTGCCAGTGCATCTGGCCCATCGTGCGCGACAAGGTCTGGCAGTCGACGACACTCGAGCAACGACGCGACATGCTGCGCGACGAGATCGCGGCAGGTCCTCCGCCGGGGCTCATCGCGTACATCGACGGCAAGGCCGCGGGATGGATCCGCGTCGGACCGCGCACTGTGCAGCAGCGCATCCTGCACACCCGCGCCATCGCATCCGCGACGACCGAACCGCTCGACGACGAGTCGGTCTGGGCGATCACGTGCTTCGTCGTCCGGCGGGAGCATCGAGGGAAGGGGCTGACCGCTCAACTGCTGGCATCCGCTCTCGACTACGCCCGCGACTCCGGCGCACGCCTGATCGAGGCGTATCCGGTGGACACGTCCACCGGCTCGCGCCGATCGAACGACCTGTACCACGGCACCGTCTCCACCTTCCGCGACGCAGGTTTCGAGCGCGGCCCCGACTTCGCCGCGGGGCGAGTACTGATGACGCGCGGCCTGGCCGCCTGACCGCAGGGCGCTCAGGCGCTACGGTAACCGCATGAGCACCACGCATCCGACCATCGAAGACCCGGAACTCGGCACGCTCTCGCGCGCCGAGACCACGCTCGACGATGGCGACGTCGTCACGCACGACTGGTTCTCGGGCGCGCTCACGATCGACGGCCGCGAGCTCGAGCTGATGATCGACGGCGCCGACGTCGACGCCGTGAGCACGCTCGTCCCCCGCGCACACGCGGTGGTCGAAGACCTCGATGAGATCCGGCGCCGGGCATCCGACGCCGTCGTCACCCACTTCAGCGACCGCGCGCCATCCGCGACCGAGCTCGACGAGGGCGCCGACGACCTCGTGCTCGACACCCTCGAGATCACCGACGACGCGACGGTTCTGCACTTCACCGACTCGTGCGGGCGGCACTTCCCCGAGGGATACTGGCCCGCCGTGCACCTCAACGTCGACGGCAGCATCGGCGAGGTCACCGTCGAGGGCTGACCGCGCGCCACGTTGCGTGGATGCCCCCACCGTCGCCCGTCTTGTTCTGGAGAAGTGAAACAGATGATGGATGCCGTGAAACCTGTGCGCGTCGACAGCTGGCTCTGGGCGATCCGCATCTACAAGACCCGTTCTGCGGCGACAACCGCGTGCCGCGCGGGTCACGTGCGCATCAGCGGCGAGCGCACGAAGGCGGCGCAGACGGTGAAGCCCGGCGACGAGGTGCGGGTGCGCATGTCGGGGTTCGACCGCATCCTCATCGTGAAGCAGACACTGTCGAAGCGCGTCGGCGCCCCCGTCGCGGTGACCGCTTACGAAGACCGCACTCCCCCTCGCGAGCCGTCGGCCATGCTCGCCGTGCGCGACCGCGGCGCTGGACGGCCGACCAAGCGCGAACGGCGCGAGATCGATCGGCTGCGCGGTCGGGACCCGCATGACGAGTGACCCCGACGAGTTATCCACAGACCCGGATCGACCCGACGGAATGTCGTAGGTATGTTCTAATCTGGATGCATGGACGACGAATGGCCCGCACTCATCGAACGGCGCACCACGCTGCTCGATGAATGGGCGGCGAAGCAGCGCGAGATCGCGGTGCTCCAGGCCGAGGCGTCGGCTCTGCTCGCGCGCCGGTGGGAACTCTGGCAGGAAGAGGTCGCGGCCGCGCCGCAGCATCGGGATGCCATCGAGCGGTCGATGCTGGCCGAGTACTCGGCCGCAGGCCACGTGTCGCAGAGCTCGGTCACCTTGTCGTTCGCCGAAGCGCATCTGCTGGCGACCGAGTTCGAGACGGTACGTGAGTCGTTCGCCGCGGGGCTGGTCACCGCGGCTCACATCCGCGAGATCCTGCGCGAGGCGGCGCCGGTGCGCGCAGCGATCGAGGCGGGGGTCGTCGAGGCCTCCACGCTGCTGCTCTACGAGGCTGCGGTCCTCGCGACGGCGGAGAACGATACCGCTGCCCGCACTCGCGCACAGGCTCGCCGCATCGCTGCGGCGCTGGCCGGATCGACGGTCGTCGAGCAGCACGAACGCGCGAGGGCCGAGCGCACGGTCACGATCCGCTCCATCGGCGACGGACTCGTGCTGCTGCAGGCGGTGCTGCCCGAGCATCTCGCCGTCGCCATCCTCGACCGGCTCACCAAGATGGCGCGGCACATGCAGAAGCATCCGGAACAACGCCGCCCCGAGTTCGCTCCGCCCGAGCCGGAGGATGTCGGCCTCGACCCCGAGACCCTGCTGCCTCTGGATGGCGGGGTGCCGGATGCCGAGGGCGATCTGACGGACGGCGCGATCTTCGGATCGCACACCTTCACGGCCGACCCGTTCGAGCTGCTGCTCGATCCGAAGTTCCACGACGACAGCCCGTGCATCATCCACATCCCGGCCGACACTCGCACGATGGACCAGCTGCGTGCCGACCTGTTCACCGATCTGCTGCTCGCGTCGACCCCGACCGAGGCGCACGGAACGGGGCTTGAGAACATCCACGCGACCATCCAGGTGACGGTCGCCGCCGCGACCCTCGCCGGAGCCGACGATCGCCCCGCCGAACTCGACGGCCTGGGCTCGCTGCTTCCCGACGTCGCTCGGTCGCTCGCAGGTGACCGCACCGGCTGGACGCGCCTCTTCCTCGATCGCACCGGAATGGTCGTCGAGACCGACACCTACACACCGACCGAGCAGATGCGGCGATTCCTGCGAGCGAGAGATCAGCACTGCCGTTTCCCCGGATGCCGTGCCCCGATCCACCGGTGCGAAGCCGATCACAACAAGGACTGGGCGCTGGGCGGGAAGACGCACATCGACAACCTCGCGCACTTCTGCGGCAGGCATCATCCGATCAAGCACCCCGACATACCCGACAGTCATCGGTGGTACGCCCGCCAGCTTCCCGACCGCTCGGTCGAATGGATCAGCCCGAACGGGCGGCGCTACCACGATCGGCCGAACCGCCGGGTGATGTTCGTGCCGTCGGTCGATCCGCCCGAGCCACCCGGTTCGACGCCGGATGCCGATCAGGGCCCTCCAGAGCGGCCGCCATTCTGAGCGGGATCAGTGGCCGTTGGCGTGGGCGGCACGACAAGACGGCGGGACTCCACGCGCGGTCAGCCGCGGGCGTCCATCTGCCGCAGCAGCCAGCCCGCCGACTCGACTCGGGCATCGACTTCATCGAGGCGCGCGGCGAGGCCACGGTCGCTGGTCACGGCGATCACCTCAGAACCGTCCGCAGCAAGGCGACGTGCCTCATGGACGATCGCGTCGTCTCCGACTCCGTCGGCGCGCACGATGGCGACGCGGGCGCCGCGGGTCTGGTGTCGGGCATCCGGAATCGCCCGCGCCGCGCCCTCGACGACCATCGACACGGGCGGGAACCAGCGGTCGGCCTCGAGGCCCAGCGACTCGGCGTCGATACCGTCCGCCGCCCACGCCGAGAGCCGATCGTGCAGGCGCGTCGCCGCTCCCGCGCGATCCTTCCACCAGCCGTCGGGCACCGAGCCGACGACATTCGCCGCGTCCACGACGATCGCGGGGTGCACGCTCAGCAGCGAACGCAGCAGTGGCCACGACGCGGCGAAGCCGGGGTGCAGCGGCCGCTGATCGACTTCGTCGACCGGCACCCACTCCAGGGCGAGGCTCTCGGGATCGCTGATCACCGGATCGAACGGGGCGAGCACATCGGCGACGACCGTGGTGTACGACCAGATCTCGAGATCCAGCACGCGAGCGAAACGCGCATGCAGGGCGCCGTCGGGAATGCCCGCCTCCTCCTGCGCTTCGCGCAGGGCGCCGTCGAGAGCGGACTCGCCCTCGTGCAGAGCGCCCCCGGGGATGCCCCACGTGCCGCCGAAATGACTCCACCCGACGCGATGCTGCAGCAGCACACCGCGCTCCGGGTCGACGGCGAGCACGCCAGCTGCTCCGAACCGGCCCCAGTACTTCTCGCCGGTCGGCGCGACGACCCACGCGTCACCCGGGTTCTGCGGCCCGAGCGGGCGTCGCGGCTCATCGGGGGCCGGGGGAACGATCGTCACTCCCCCAGCTTTTCATGCGCGACGCCCCCGGGCACGACCAGCCCGCGATGAGAGTCCAGACGGCGCGGCCGGCGACCCGCAGGCTGACGCCGAGCCCGTGGCCGACCCGGCGGGTACCCCGGAGGGAATCAGCCCGCGGCCGGCCGACACCGAGACACGCGGCGCGCACCGCACGAAGACGCAGAGAGACTCAGCGCGCGCCGACGGCAGCCCCTGCCTGCAGGCGCGCGGCAGCGAGCTCTTCGGCGGCGAGCAGCGGCGTCACGCCGCGCGTCTCAGCGTCGTCGAGGATCCGCCGCACCGTGTCGCCGATGCCGGCCACGCGCTGCATGATCTCGTCGCTCGATCCGATGTGCTTCGCCTCGAGGTCGAGGTAGATCACTCCGCCGGCGTTGACGACGAAGTCCGGCGCGTACAGCACGCCGCGCTGCGCGAGCCGGTCGGCGCCCGACCGGTCGGCGAGCGGGTTGTTCGCGGGGCCGCACACGGCCTTCACGTCGAGTGCGTCGATGACCTCGTCGGTCAGCACTCCGCCGATGCCGGCGGGCACGAACACGTCTCCCGCGACGAGGTGCTCTGTGCCCGGCTCGACCCAGGTCGCGCCGATCTCGTCGGCGAACCGGCGGCGGGCGGGGTTGATGTCGGTGACGGTCAGCTGCGCGCCCTGCTCGGCGAGACGGGATGCCAGACGCCCGCCCACCTGTCCGAGACCGGAGATCGTGATGCGCCTGCCCGCGGCATCCGCCGATCCGGTCACCCGTTCGAGTACCGCCTGCAGCGACGCGTACACTCCGAGGCTCGTGGGACCTGCCGGTTCACCGGAACCGCCCACGGTCGACGGCAGTCCGACGACGTGCTGCGTGCGCTCGCTGACGGTGAGCATGTCGTCGGTGGTCGATCCGACGTCCTCCGCCGTGCGGTACAGGCCGCCCATCAGCTCGACGGCGTCGCCGAGGTCGAGGAACGCGTCGCGCCGCCGGTCGGCGTCGAGGGTCTCGCCGGGCGCCAGCCCGATCACCGACTTGCCGCCACCGGCATCCAGCCCCGCAGCGGCGTTCTTCAGCGTCATCGCCGCGGAGAGGCGCAGCGCGTCGCCGAGGGCGTCGCTCCAGTGCGGGTAGGTCCACAGACGGGCGCCGCCCAGGGCGGAGCCGAGCACCGACGAGTGCAGCGCCACGGCGATGAACAGCCCGCTGCGTCGACCGGTCGTCACCTCCACGCGCTCGTGGGCGAACTCGGGCAGGGGCAGGCTGTGCGACATTGCATCCTCGAATCGTGCGGGCCTCGTGGGCGGTGCGTCGGATGCCGCGGTGTTGCGGCATCCGAGGCCATTATCCCTTCGACCGGCTCAGGGAGCCAACGGGGTGGGGCTCAGGGAGCCAACGACGGCCGAGGGCCCTTCGACAGGCTCAGGGACCCAAAGACGGCTGAGGGACCCAACCGGTCAGCGCTGGCGGCGCTCGCGCACCCGCATGTTGATCACGATCGGCGTGCCCTCGAACGAGTACAGCTCGCGCAGACGCCGCTGCACGAAGCGGCGGTAGCCGGGGTCGAGGAATCCGGTCGTGAAGAGCACGAACGTCGGCGGACGCGTCGACACCTGCGTGCCGAACAGGACGCGCGGCTGCTTGCCGCCGCGCAGCGGGTGCGGGTTGGCGGCGACGAGCTCGGTCATGAACGCGTTGAACTTGCCGGTCGGGATACGACGGTCCCAGTTCTCGAGCGCCTGCTCGAGAGCCGGCACGAGCTTGTCGAAGTGGCGGCCCGTCTTCGCCGAGATGTTCACCCGGGGAGCCCACGCGACGTGCGCGAGATCCTGCTCGATCTCACGCTCCAGATAGCGGCGCCGGTCGGCGTTCTCCATGTCGTCGTCCGACAGGCGGTCCCACTTGTTGAACGCGAGCACGAGCGCACGACCCGACTCCAGCACCATGTCGATGATGTTCAGGTCCTGCACGCTGATCGACTGCGACACGTCGAGTACGACGACGGCGACTTCCGCCTTCTCGAGCGCGGCCGAGGTGCGCAGTGACGCGTAGAAGTCCGCCCCCTGCTGCAGGTGCACGCGGCGGCGGATGCCCGCGGTGTCGACCAGACGCCACATCTTCCCGCCCAGCTCGACGATCTCGTCGACCGGGTCGCGGGTGGTGCCCGCGAGGTCGTTCACGACCACGCGCTCCTCCCCCGCAGCCTTGTTCAGCAGCGACGACTTGCCGACGTTCGGACGGCCGATGATCGCAACGCGGCGCGGGCCGCCGATCTCCGCCTTCGCGACAGCCGACACCTCGGGCAGCTTCGCGATCACGAGGTCGAGCAGGTCGGCCACGCCACGACCGTGGATCGCCGAGACGGGGTGCGGTTCGCCGAGACCGAGGTTCCACAGGGGCGCGGCCTCCGGCTCCTGGCGCGCGTCGTCGATCTTGTTCGCAACGAGGAAGACGGGCTTGCCGCTCTTGCGCAGCAGCTTCACGACGTGCTCGTCGGTGGAGGTGGCGCCGACCTTCGCGTCAACGACGAACAGCACCATGTCGGCGAGGTCGATCGCGACCTCGGCCTGCGCGGCGACCGAGCGGTCGATGCCCTTGGCATCCGGCTCCCACCCGCCGGTGTCGACGAGCGAGAACCGACGGTCGCTCCACTCGGCCTTGTAGGTGACGCGGTCTCGGGTGACGCCGGGGGTGTCTTCCACGACCGCCTCACGGCGTCCGAGGATGCGGTTCACGAGCGCGGACTTGCCCACGTTCGGGCGGCCGACGATCGCCACGACGGGCAGGGCCGGCGAGTACTCGATGCCGTCCTCGCCGAGAGTGATGCCCTCCAACAGCGTGGCATCGTCCTCTTCCAGCTCGTAGTCGCTGAGCGACGCGCGCATCGCTGTCGCGCGCTGTTCGACGAATTCCTCGTCGAGCGAGGCCATCTTCTCGGCGAGATCGTCGGGGGCGCCGGTGTACTCTTCATCGGCCATGTTCAAGCTCCTCTGTCAGCGTCGCGCCGCTGGGCGATCACCGTGAGCACGGCGTCGATGGTCTGCGCGAAATCAAGTTCGGTGGAGTCGACCACGTCAACGCCTTCGGCGGCGTTGAGGAAGTCGACGACGGTGCTGTCGGATGCGTCGCGCTTGTGCAGCGCTTCCGCGACAGCGGCGGCGTTCTCACCCGCGAGTTCGCCGGCGCGCCGGGCGGCGCGCACCTCCGGCGCAGCGGTGAGCAGGATCCGCACAGGCGCATCCGGCGCCACGACGGTGGTGATGTCTCGTCCCTCGACGACCACGGCCGGATAGTCCGACTCGGCGACGATGCGGCGGAACATCTCGTTCACCTGCACGCGGACCTCGGGCACGCGCGCGACCCCGCTGACCGCGCCCGACACCCGCGGCTCGCGGATCGCCGCGGTCACGTCGACGTCGCCCACGCGAACGATCCGGTCGTCGGGGTCGAGTCCCTGCGAGAAGGGGAAGTCGGATGCCGCGGCGCGGACCGCATCGGCATCCGCCGTGTCGTCTCCGCGGTCGAGCACGTGCCAGGCCAGCGCCCGGTACGCCGCTCCCGTGTCGAGATAGCCGTAGCCCTCGCGGCGCGCGATCTCTTTCGAGACGCTGGACTTGCCGGAGCCGGCCGGCCCGTCGATCGCGACAATCTTCGCGGCGCCAGCCGCCTGGGTTCCTGAGCCGGGCCCACGCGCCCCCGAGGCTCCGGGCAGCGCGGAGCGATGCTCGGAGTGGGGCGTGGGGATCGAAGGACTAGTCATTGGTGTTCCCCGCAATCCGCCAGCCGCGCTCTTCCAGTCCCTCGATCGCACCGCGCAGCGCCGCGGGCGCCACGCTGATCTCGGCGAGACCGAACTGGGCGCCGGGAGAGTGCTCCAGACGCAGATCCTCGACGTTCACGCCCAGTTCGCCGAGTTCGCCGAACAGGCGGCCCAGCTGACCGGGCGTGTCGTCGACCATGACGACCATCGTCTCGAACCGGCGGTTCTGGCCGTGCTTGCCCGGCAGGCGCTCGACGCCCTCGTTGCCCTGACGGATGGCATCCGCGACCGCCCGGCGCGCGCCCGGCGCGTCCGGCTCGCGCAGGGCGTCGGCGACGTCTCTGAGGTCGAGCGCCAGGGCGTCGAGCAGCTCGACGACCGGCCCGGCGTTCGCCCCGAGGATCTGCACCCACAGCTCGGGCGCCGACGCGGCGATGCGAGTGGTGTCGCGCACGCCCTGACCGGCGAGGCGCAGCGAGCCCTCCTCGGCCTCGGCCAGACGGCCGGCGAGCAGGCTCGCGACCACCTGCGGCACGTGCGAGGTGAGCGCCACGGCGCGGTCGTGCTCCTGGGGAGTCATCTCCAGCGGCATCGCACCGACCTCGAGCGCGAGCGCCTCGACCAGCGCGAGGTCGGCGGCGCGCGTCTGCTCGTCGCGGCAGACCACCCACGGGCGGCCGATGAACAGGTCGGCGCGCGCCGAGATCGCTCCGCCGCGCTCGCGTCCGGCGAGCGGGTGCGAGCCGATGTAGCGGGTGAGGTCGATGCCGCGGCGGCGCAGCTCGTCGAACGGCTCGAGCTTCACACTCGCGACGTCGGTGACGACGGCATCCGGGTAGGCGGTCAGCTCAGCCTGGATGACGTCGGCGGTGACATCCGGCGGGACGGCGACGACGATCAGCCGCGGTGCGTCGTCGTCACGCGCGGCGCGGCCGGCGCCGTAGTCGATGGCGAGCCGCAGCTGCGACGGCGACGCGTCGGCCAGCACGACATCGACGCCCGTGGCGCGCAGCGCGTGGCCGATGCTCGAGCCGAGAAGCCCCGCTCCGACGACGCGCACCGTCCCCGAGAGCCGTGCGGCGTTCTGCGCCGCGCGCGCACCGTGGGAATCGCTCACTCGTTCTCCTGAGGGCTGTCGTGCGCTCGACGCTGCTCGGAGGCAGCGGGCGCCGGGGAATCCTGGCGCGACAGGGTCAGCAGTGCGCCTCGTTCGATTTTAGTCAGCTCGCGCGCCCGGCCGACCGGGAGAGTTCCCAGGTGCAGCGGCCCGAACTGGCGACGCACCAGCTCGTCGACCGGATGCCCGACGGCGGCCATCATGCGACGGACGATCCGGTTGCGGCCGGAGTGCAGCGTCAGCTCGACGAGGCTGAACCCGCGCGAGGCATCCAGCAGGCGTGCCTTGTCGGCCTTGATCGGACCGTCCTCGAGCTCGATCCCGCGGGTGAGCTGGGCGATCGTCTGAGCGGTGACGGTGCCCGACACCTTGGCGATGTACACCTTCGTCACGCCGAACGACGGGTGGGCCAGCACGTGCGCCAGGTCGCCGTCGTTGGTGAGGATGAGCAGGCCGCTGGTCTCGGCATCCAGCCGCCCGACGTTGTACAGCCGCTCGGGCCAGTCCTTCGTGAAGCGGCGCAGGTCGGGCCGGCCGCTCTCATCCTTCATGGTGCTCACGACGCCGGTCGGCTTGTTCAGCATCACGTAGCGCTTCGAGACGTCGAGCTGCACGGCGGTGCCGTCGACATCGATGAGGTCGGTGTCGGGGTCGATGCGGGTGCCGAGCTCGGTGACCGTTCTGCCGTTGACGCGGATGCGCCCCTCGACGATGTACTGCTCGATGACGCGGCGGGACGCCACGCCGGCATTCGCGAGCGCCTTCTGCAGCCGGATGCCCTCGGGCTGGTCGATGTTCATCTGTCCCCCTGAGTCGTTGCTGCGGCTGGCCGGTGCCTGGATCCCTGAGCCTGCACCCGCCTGGGTCCCTGAGCCTGTCGAAGCCCGGGCCCCTGAGCCTGCCGCCACCTGGGTCCCTGAGCCTGTCGAAGGGTCATCGGATCATTCCCTCGTCGAATCCGTCGGCGCCGTCGTCGAGCAGCGGCGAGATGGGCGGCAGCTCGTCGATGGAGTTGATGCCGAGGTGCTGCAGCAGCTGGTCGGTGGTGCCGTAGTTGATCGCGCCGGTCTCGGAGTCGGCGAACAGCTCGGTGATGAGCCCGCGTGCGAGCAGGGTGCGCACGACCGAGTCGACGTTGACGGCGCGGATGGATGCCACCTGACTGCGCGTCACGGGCTGCTTGTACGCGATGACGGCGAGCGTCTCGAGCGCGGCCTGGGAGAGCCGCGCCGGCGCCTGCCCGCCGATGAAGTCCGCCACCAGGTCGTCGTGCTCCTCGCGGACGTACAGCCGCCAGCCGCCGCCGACCTCGCGCAGCTGGAAGCCGCGGCGGGGCCCGTGCCCGCGACCGTCGTAATCCTCCACGAGCTGCTCGAGCACCTCCCGCACCGCCGGCACGGGCGCGTGCACGGCCGCGGCGAGGGCGACGAGCGCGATCGGCTCATCGATGATCAGCAGGATCGCCTCGACGCGCTCGGCGAGCGGCGCCTCGGTCGTTGTCACGGTGGCGTCATCCGCAGGGATCGCCTCGGGCCGGGCATCCGTCTCATCGGTCATAATCTGCTCCCAGCGTGGCAAGATGCTCGTCCGACCAGCTCTCCGCCGACCACCGCAGGGTCAGCTCACCCAGCGGCTCGAGCTGCTCGAACGACAGCGCGGCGTGCCGATACAGCTCGAGCACCGAGATGAAGCGCGCCACGACGATGCCCGGCTCGCTGATGCCGGCGACGAGCTCCCGGAAGGTCAGCGACTCGGTGCTGCGCAGCAGCGTCACGACGATCGCTGCCTGCTCGCGGATGCTGACCAGCGGCGCGTGCAGGTGGTCGAGCCCGACCGTCGGCAGCTCCTTCGCAGTGAAGGCCATCAGGGCCAGCGCAGCGAAATCGGCGGAGGTGAGCGTCCACACGAGCTCGGGCGTGCGGCTGCGATGCTTCTCGTCGAGCGGCACGGCGCGCACGTGACGGCGCTCCTCCCGCTGCAGGCAGCGGGAGAACCACGTCGAGACCTCTTTGAACGCGCGGTACTGCAGCAGCCGCGCGAACAGCAGGTCACGGGCCTCGAGCAGCGCCACCGATTCCGCATCCACCAGCTCGCCCTGCGGGAGAAGCCCGGCGATCTTCATGTCGAGCAGGGTGGCGGCCACGACGAGGAATTCGGATGCCTGGTCTAGTTCGGCGTCGCCGTCGAGCTCCCTCAGGTACGAGATGAACTCGTCGGTGACGCGGCTCAGCGACACCTCGGTGATGTCGAGCTCGTGCTTCGAGATGAGGGTGAGCAGCAGGTCGAACGGGCCGTCGAAATTCGACAGCGAGACCCGGAACGCTTCGACCGGCTCAGGCGACGGCGCCACGGGCGACCAGCTCCCGCGCCAGTCGCAGGTACGCCTGTGCTGCGGCGTGCTCGGGCGCGAACTCGGTGATGGGAACGCCCGACACCGACGCGTCGGGGAACTTCACGGTGCGACCGATCACGGTCTCGAGCACGTCGTCGCCGAAGGCCTCGACGACGCGCTCCAGCACCTCGCGAGAGTGCAGCGTGCGCGGGTCGTACATGGTGGCGAGCAGACCGTCGAGCTCGATGGCCGGGTTGAGGCGGTCGCGCACCTTGTCGATGGTCTCGATCAGCAGCGCCACCCCGCGCAGGGCGAAGAACTCGCACTCCAGCGGGATGAGCACGCCGTGCGCCGCGGTCAGCGCGTTCACGGTGAGGAGGCCGAGCGACGGCTGGCAGTCGATGAGGATGACGTCGTACTCGCCCGACACGTGGCGCAGCACCCGGGAGAGGATCGTCTCGCGGGCGACCTCGTTCACGAGGTGCACCTCGGCGGCAGACAGGTCGATGTTCGCCGGCAGCACGTCGAGGTTCTCGACCGCGGAGTGCACGATCGCCTCGCGCGGGTCGCGCTTGGTGTCGAGGAGCAGGTCGTAGACGGTGGGCACGTCGTGGGTCTGGATGCCGAGGCCCGCCGACAGCGCGCCCTGCGGGTCGAAGTCCACGGCGAGCACGCGACGGCCGTATTCGGCGAGCGAGGCGGCCAGGTTGATCGAGGTCGTCGTCTTGCCGACGCCGCCCTTCTGGTTGCACAGGGCGACGATGCGCGCAGGTCCGTGCGACGCGAGCGGCGCGGGGGTCGCGAACCCCTGATAGGGACGACCGGTCGGGCCGATGGGGGTGTCGTCACCCTTCGACGCCTTCGACCTGCTCTTCGTCACCTTGTCCGCCATCCTGCTCCTTCGTGCTCGCTCGATTGTATCCGCAGGGCGCCCCCGCGCCGGGGTCGGCACGCGGCAGAGCCTCAGCGCGCCCGCGGGTGCGACGTCGCGTAGACGTCGCGCAGCGCGTCGACCGACACATGCGTGTAGATCTGGGTCGTCGCGACCGAGGCGTGGCCGAGCAGCTCCTGCACCACCCGCACGTCCGCACCGCCCTGCAGCAGGTGCGTCGCGAAGCTGTGCCGCAGGGTGTGCGGCGACACCTCGGCGTCGATCTGGGCCCGCTCGGCGGCGGCCCGGATGACCAGCCACGCGCTCTGCCGTGACAGCGGCGCCCCTCGCGCGCCGAGGAACAGCCGGGCTGTCGCCCGCCCCTTGGCCGCGAGCCCGGGACGCGCCCGCGTGAGGTAGGCGTCGACGGCGGCCCGCGCGTACGACCCCACCGGCACGATGCGCTCCTTGTCTCCCTTGCCGCGCAGCCGGAGCACATCGCCGTACGCCAGGTCGTCGACGTCGAGCGAGACGGCCTCGGAGACCCGTGCCCCCGTCGCGTAGAGCAGCTCGAGCAGCGCCCGATCACGCATCCCGATCGGCTCGTCGGCGGCGGGGGCGGCGAGCAGCCGCTCGACCTGCTCGATGGTGAGCGCTTTGGGCAGGCGCTGCGGCGCCTTCGGCGGTCGCAGGCGTCCGGTCGGATCGGCGCTCTCGATCCCCTCCCTGACGAGAAAGCGGTGCCAGCCGCGCACCGCCGACTGCAGCCGCGCGAGGCTCGTCGCCGCGGGCGGCGGGTCGGCGCTCGCACGATCGGCGATGAACGCCGTCACCGTGCGCGGGTCGATGGCATCCGTGGTCTCGATGGCCCGCTCCCGCAGCCACGCGATGTAGCCGGCCAGGTCGCGCCGGTAGGCGGCGACAGTGTGCTCGGAGAGACCGCGCTCGATCGTGACGTGACGCAGGTACGCGTCGAGCGCCCGGTCGAGCCGCACGTCAGCGCTCGTCGCGAGAGCGCGCGGCGCGCAGGCGGCGCTCGGCGGCGAGGACGCCGATGCTCAGGATGCCGTTGTGCAGCCGGCCGGCCATCACCCCGTCGGCAGCGTCGGACAGCGGCACCCACTCGATGCGGATGTCGGCCTCCTCGTCCAGACGCTCGTGCGGGTCGGCGTCGGAGAGCCCGGTCGCGAGATAGATGTGGATCATCTCGTCGTTGCCGCCGGGGGTCGTCCACGCCGATACGAGGTGCTCCCAGTGCTCGGCGACGATGTCGGCCTCTTCCGCGAGCTCGCGCCGGGCGGCGAGCATCGGCTCCTCGCCGGGCACATCGAGCAGGCCGGCGGGGAGCTCCCAGTCGCGGTGGCGGATCGGATGCCGGTACTGCTGGATCAGCAGCACCCGCTCGTGCTCGTCGAGTGCGACGACGGCGACGGCACCGGTGTGCGCGACGTACTGCCGGCGGATCTCGCCGTCGCCGTAGCGCACCCGGTCGTCGCGGACGTCCCAGACGGCGCCGCGGAACGCGAGGTCGCTGGAGATGACCTCGGGCTCGAACGGCTCGTCTTCCAGGGGCATGGCGATCAGGCGTCTTCGGTGAACAGCTCGCTGGCGCGGTTGCGCTCGATGGCCGCTCCGATCAGACCGCGGAACAGCGGGTGCGGTGCGGTGGGGCGCGAGCTGAGCTCGGGGTGCGCCTGGGTGGCGATGTAGAACGGGTGCACGTCGCGGGGCAGCTCGACGTACTCGACGAGGTCGAGGTCGGGGTTCACGCCCGAGAACACCAGACCGGCGTCGGCGAGACGCGCACGGTACGCGTTGTTGACCTCGTAGCGGTGGCGGTGCCGTTCGGAGGCGGTCGGCGCGTCGTACAGGTCGCGGGCGAGCGACCCCTCGGCGAGGGCCGCCTCGTACAGGCCGAGGCGCATGGTACCGCCCAGGTCGCCGCCGTCGAGGATCTCGATCTGCTCGGCCATGGTCGCGATGACCGGCTCTGCGGTGTCGGGGTCGAACTCGGTCGACGAGGCGCCCGCGATGCCGGCGACGTCGCGGGCGTACTCGATCACCATGCACTGCAGGCCCAGGCACAGGCCGAGGGTCGGGATGCCCTGCTCGCGCGCGAACTTCAGCGCGCCGAGCTTGCCCTCGATGCCGCGGATGCCGAAGCCGCCGGGCACGCAGATGCCGTCGAGGTCGCCGAGGGCTTTCGCTGCTCCGTCCGGCGTCTCGCAGGAGTCCGACGGGATCCAGCGGATGTCGACCTTGGTCTCCTGTGCGAAGCCGCCGGCCTTGAGCGCCTCGGTGACCGAGAGGTACGCGTCGGGAAGGTCGATGTACTTGCCGACCAGACCGATCGTGACCTCGTGCTTCGGGTTGTGCACGGCGTGCAGCACGGTGTTCCAGCGGGTCCAGTCGACCTCGCCCGCGTGATCGAGGCCGAGCCGGCGGATGATGTAGGCGTCGAGGCCCTGGTCGTTGAGGGTCGACGGGATGTCGTAGATGCTCGGCAGGTCGACGGTGTTGATCACGCCTTCGGCGTCGACGTCGCACATCAGGGCGATCTTGTTGCGGTTGCCGGCGCTGACGGGGCGGTCGCTGCGCAGCACGAGGGCGTCGGGCTGGATGCCGACCTGGCGCAGGGCTGCGACGGAGTGCTGGGTGGGCTTGGTCTTCTGCTCGCCGGAGGCGCCCATGAACGGCACGAGCGAGACGTGCACGAAGAAGACCGCGTCGCGTCCGAGCTCATGACGCAGCTGGCGTGCCGACTCGAGGAAGGGCTGCGACTCGATGTCGCCGACCGTGCCGCCGACCTCGGTGATGATGATGTCGGGCTGGGGCTCCTCGGTGGCCTGCAGGCGCATGCGGCGCTTGATCTCGTCTGTGATGTGCGGGATGACCTGCACGGTCGCGCCCAGGTAGTCGCCGCGGCGCTCGCGCGCGATCACCTGCGAGTAGATCTGCCCGGTGGTGACGTTGGCGGACTGCGTCAGGTTGATGTCGAGGAAGCGCTCGTAGTGGCCGATGTCGAGGTCGGTCTCTGCGCCGTCGTCGGTGACGAAGACCTCACCGTGCTCGAACGGGTTCATGGTGCCCGGGTCGACGTTCAGGTACGGGTCGAGCTTCTGCATCACGACGCGCAGGCCGCGCGCGGTGAGCAGGTTGCCCAGGCTGGCTGCGGTGAGTCCCTTGCCCAAAGACGAAACGACACCGCCTGTCACGAAGATGTGCTTCGTGGTGAAGGAGCTGGTGTCGTTGTCTGGCGCCGCAACAGAAGAGTTCATCACGGGCTTTTATCCTATCAGCTGATCGCCGAGCCGAGGCTCAGCAGTTCGCGGGCGTGGGTGAGTGCGGCGTCGGAATCGGTGAGTCCCGAGAGCAGCCGAGCCATCTCGGCTTCGCGTTCGGCGCCCTCCAGCCGGGTGACGCTCGACGCGGTCACCGCGCCGTCGTTCGACTTGACGACCGAGAGGTGGTTGTTGGCGAATGCTGCCACCTGCGCGAGGTGCGTGACGGCGATGACCTGCGAGTTCCGGGCGAGCTGCGCGAGCCTGCGGCCGACCTCGATGGCCGCGGCGCCGCCGATTCCGGCATCCACCTCGTCGAAGACGAAGGTCGGCACCGGGTCGGTGCCGGCGATGACGACTTCGATCGCGAGCATGACCCGTGAGAGCTCGCCGCCCGACGCGCCCTTCGACACCGATCGCGGTTCGGCGCCCGGGTGCGGTGCGAGCAGGATGGCGACGTCGTCGCGCCCGTGGGTGGATTCAGCACCCGGCGAGACGCGCACGTCGAGGGTGGCGTCGGGCATGGCGAGGGCGTGCAGCTCGTCGGTGACGGCCGCAGACAGCCGTCCCGCGGCCGCCGTGCGCACCTCGGTGAGGGCCGCGGCCGCATCGTCGAGGGCGTCGCGGGCGCTGTCGGCCTCGGCGCTCAGCCGCTCGATGCGGTCGCCGTCGTCGTCGAGCTCGGCGAGGCGCAGCGCCCCTGTCTGCCAGATATGAAGGGCGTCGTCGAGCGATCCGTGCTGTCGGATCAGTCCGCCGAGAGCGGCGCGGCGCTCTTCGACCGCGGCGAGCTCGTGCGGACCGGACTCGTCGAGGTCGGCGAGGTATCCGGAGAGCTGCTGAGCGAGGTCGGCGGCGCGATAGCCGAGGTCGGCGAGCGTGTCGGAGATCTCGGTGAGCTTCGGGTCGGCGCTGCGCTCGAGCGAGCGTCGGGCCTCGGCGAGCAGCGCGACGACGTCGGGGTCGCCCTCTTCGCTCGACAGCGCGGAGCGGGCGACGGATGCCGACAGCCGCAGCTCCTCGGAGTTGGCGAGTCGCTCGGCGCGCTCGTTCAGCTCGACGTCCTCCCCCGGCTGCGGGTCGAGCTGCTCGATCTCGGCGAGCTGCTCGCGCAGCAGCGCGGCCTCGGCCGCACGCCGGTCGCGGTTCTCGGTGAGCTCGGCGATCTCGGCATCCAGCTCGCGCCACCGGGTGAAGCACTGCCGGTACGCGGTCAGTGCCGAGGCGATCTGCTCGCCGCCGAAGCGGTCGAGCGCGTCGCGCTGCGCGGCGGCGGAGCGCAGCCGCAGCTGGTCGGACTGCCCGTGCACGACGACGAGCTCCTCGGCGAGCGAGGCGAGCACTCCGGCGGGTGCGGGGCGGCCGCCGACGCTGGCGCGGCTGCGGCCCTCGGCGCTGAGCGTGCGCGACACGTACAGTTCTGCGGCGTCTCCGGCAGGTTCCAGGTCTCCCCCGGCGTCGGTGACGATGTCGGCGACGGCACCCTGCGACGGCACCATCCAGACGCCGGCGACGGATGCCTGAGCCGCACCGGCACGGATGGCCGACGAGTCGGCACGGGCGCCGAGCAGCAGCCCGAGGCCGGTGACGACCATGGTCTTGCCGGCGCCGGTCTCGCCCGTCACGGCGGTGAACCCTGCGCCGAGTGGCAGCACGGCGTCGTCGATCACGCCGAGTCCACGGATGCGCATCTCATCGATCACGAGGCACCTCGCCATCCCTCGACGGGGAGCTGGAACTTGCGCACCAGACGGTTGGTGAACGCGGTCGGGTGCAGTCGCGCGAGGCGCACGGGGCGTGACGAGCGACGCACGACGACGCGCGCGCCGGGCGGCAGGTCGTGCGAGCGGCGACCGTCGCACCAGAGGATGCCGCTGCCGTCGGTGCGCTCGAGCATCTCGATCGCCACGGACGCCTCGGGGCCCACCACCAGCGGCTTGGCGAACAGCGCGTGCGCCGACAGCGGCACGACCGCGATGGCCTCGACCGTCGGCCAGATGACCGGCCCGCCCGCGGAGAAGTTGTACGCGGTGGAGCCGGTGGGTGTCGAGACGACCATGCCGTCGCATCCGAAGCTCGACAGCGGACGCCCGTCGATCTCGATCACGACCTCGATCATGCGCTCGCGACTGGCCTTCTCGACGGTCGCTTCGTTGAGCGCCCACGTCTCGTACACCACGGCGCCGTCGGCATCCTTCACGCGCACGGAGAGGGCGAGGCGCTCCTCGACCTCGTAGTCGCGGTCGATGACGCGGGCGACCGCGGCGTCCATGTCGTCGCGGTCGATCTCGGCGAGGAAGCCGACGTGGCCCATGTTGATGCCCAGCACCGGCGCCCCCGACCCGCGGACGAGCTCGGCGGCGCGCAAGATCGTGCCGTCGCCGCCGAGGACGATGGCGAGCTCGAGGTCGTCGACCGCGACATCCGTTCCCAGCAGGGCCACATCGGCGAAGCGCGCGTGCAGGGCGACGAACTCGTCGTGATCGTCGGCCGGCAGCACGGGGGTCGCGCCGGCGCCTCGCAGCGCATCGACGACGCGCAGTGCCGCGGCGACCGTGTCGTCGCGTTTGGCGTGGGCGACGACCAGGATGGGGCGCGCGTTCATCGTCCTCCTGCCACGTGTGCGATCTGCTCCGACCATTCTGACGGATCCGTCCCCCGCCCGGGCGCGAGGTGCGCGAGGTACTCGGCGTTGCCGTGCGTGCCGAGGATCGGCGAGGGCAGGATGCCGAGCATCCCTAGACCCGCGTCGTGCGCGCTCCACAGGACGCGCTCGACCGCGTCGAGTCTGGCGGCCGTGCTCGTGACGAGTCCGCCCTTCACGGCGGTGCGACCCACCTCGAACTGGGGCTTGATGAGCAGCATGACGTCGGCGTCGGGGGCGATCGTCTCGGCGATGGCCGGCAGCACGAGGTCGAGCGAGATGAACGACAGGTCGCCGACCGCGAGGTCGGGTCGCTGCGTCTCGCCGGTGGCATCTGCGAGCGATCGCGCGGTCATGTGGCGCACGTTGAATCCCTCGACCACCGTGACCGCGGGGTCGGCGGCGATCTGCGGCGCGAGCTGACCATGGCCGACATCGACGGCGAGCACGCGGCGTGCGCCGCGTTCGCGCAGCACCTGCGTGAATCCGCCGGTCGATGCGCCCATGTCGAGCGCGAGACGCCCGTCGACGACGATGTCGAAGCCGTCGAGTGCGGCGAGCAGCTTGTGCGCGCCGCGACTGACGTAGTGGTCTCCGCCGTCGATGCGAATCTCGGCGTCGTCCGAGACGGGGGCGGACGCCTTGATGACCGTGCGTCCGTCGACGCTCACCAGCCCGTCGGCGATGAGGGATGCCGCGTGCGTGCGTGACCGGGCAAGGCCCCGTGCCGCGAGGGCGGCGTCGAGGCGGGTCATCGGGTGCCGTGCGCCGAGTCGCCGGTGCGCGGCGTGCTCTCGAGACGCTTCATCAGCTCGTCATGCATCGCGCCGTAGGCGTCGGCCCGGTCGGCGAGCGGCTGGCTCTCGATCAGGCGCAGTCTGCTCCAGAGCGCATCGGTCGGCTCGTCTCGCGTGTGCTCCATCCGTCAACTGTAGCCCGGGCTGCCGACGCCGCCGCTGCGACTCTCAGGGCCTGTGGAAAGGATCGGCGTAGAGCTTCTCGGGCACACGGAAGGCGTAGATCGCCAGTCCCGTCGCCCAGATGGCGGCGGCGCCCGCGCGCAGCAGATCGATCTGCGACGAACCCTCCGAGAGGATCTGCACGTCGCCGTTCGCGATGCGCACCGACGCGCCGTTCACGGTGAAGACGCCGTCCTTCTCGGTCGTCTGCGGGTACGGCACGTGCAGGTCGCGCAGGTCGGCGAGGATGTAGTCGGGCCGCGACCCCTGCGGGGCTGCGAGCACGTGCTTGGGACGATCGATGCCCGTGAGCACGAGCGCCGAATCGATGCCGGCGCGCACGGCGCCCATGATGTCGGTGTCGAGACGATCGCCGAGGAACAGCGGACGCTGCGTCTCGAAGCGCGCGATGGCCTCTTCGAAGATCGGGGTCTCGGGCTTGCCCGCGACGGTCGACAGTCGACCGATCGCCGTGTGCACCGCCGACACAAGCGTGCCGTTGCCTGGTGCCACGCCCCGCTCGCGCGGGATGGTCCAGTCGATGTTGGTGGAGATCCACGGGATCCCGCCCTCATCCTCAGGAACCTTGAGCGCGAACGCCGCCTCGGCCAGATCGGTCCACGCGACGTCGGGGCTGAAGCCCTGCACGACGGCCGCCGGGGAATCGTCCGCGCTGCGCGTGACCGTGTATCCGGCCTTCTCCGCCTCGACGACGAGCCCCTCTCCCCCGACGATGAGGATGGTCGCTGGCGCAGGCACCATCGTCGCGAGCAGTCGCATCGCCGCCTGCGGGCTGGTGACGACATCGTCAGCCGCGACGGTCAGCCCGAGACTGGTGAGGTGCTCGGCGACCGACGCGTCGGTGCGCGCGGCGTTGTTGGTGATGTAGCCGAGACGCATCGACTGCGCAGCCTGGTTGAGGCTGTCGACCGCGTGCGGCAACGCGAGCGGCCCGGCGTAGACGACCCCGTCGAGATCGGCGAGGATCGCGTCGCGTCCGGTCAGCGGAGTGGCGGCCGGCTTGGCGCGGCGGAACAGAGCCATCAGCGATCGGACTCCGCATCGTCGGATGCCGAGGCCGCCTCGTCGAGTTCCTCGCCATCCGATGCAGCAGCGTCCGGGGCACCTGCATCGGCAGCGTCATCCGAAGCGTCCGCATCCGCAGCCGCATCCGCATCCGCATCCGCATCCGCATCCGCATCCGCAGCGTCCGCGTCAGAAGCGGCGATCGGTGCGGGCTGCGGCTCGGCGGCGCCGGCTTCGTCGACGTCGTCGGCCGCATCCGGGTCGTCGTACTCGTCGAAGTCCTCGACCAGGCCGTCCTCGACGATGATCTCGTCGAACTCGCCATCGTGGCCGAGGGCGGATGCTGCGACCTCGGCGCGCTGCGCCCAGAAGCTCGCTTCGTCGGTGCGACCGAGATCCTCCAGCACGGCCGCGCGGGCAGAGAAGAGAGCGGGGCTCCACTCGAAGGCGCGATCCGGGTCGAGTTCGGGGATCTCGAGCTCGCCGAGCGCGAGTTCGGTCTCGCCTCGATCGAGACGAGCGCCTGACATCGCGATCGCCAGCGCCACGCGCACGGCGGGAACGAGGGATGCACGGTCGACCGAGCGTCCCTCTTCGAGCGCGCGATCGGGCCGGCCGACGCCGCGCTCGCTGTCGACGATGAGGGCGATCTGATCGTCGTTGCCCGAGATGCGGCGGTAGGTGCGCAGCTCGCGCAGCGCGAGGGCGAAGTCGCCGATGCCGTAGGCGGTGATCGCCAGCGTCTCGCGCACGACGGCGACGCGGCCGGCGCGACGTGAGGCCGCCAGGGCGTGGTCGTGCGCACGTGCGGGATCGTCGTCGATGAGCTGCGCGACCATCGCGAGGTGACGCGCGACCTGCTCGGCGTTCTCCTTGCTGAGGGTCTTCAGCTCATTGCGCGCGGCCGGATGCAGGTCACGCGCGGTGATCTCGTCGGGCAGCGGCGGCTCCGGGATGCGCTCGCGCACCGGGGCGAACTCGTTGATCGGGCGGTCGACGCCGCCGCGCGGCCGGTCACGGTACGAGGAACGCTCACCCTGGTCGCGGTCGCCGTAGGAGCGACGCTCGCCCTGGTTACGGTCGCCGTACGGGCGACGCTCACCGGACTGGCTGCGGTCACCGTACGGGCGACGCTCGCCACCCTCGGGCCGGTCGCCATAAGGACGGCGCTCCCCCTGATTCCGGTCACCGTAGGGACGACGCTCGCCACCCTGATTACGGTCACTGTACGGACGGCGCTCGCCACCCTGATTACGGTCACCGTACGGACGGCGCTCGCCACCCTGATTACGGTCACCATACGGACGACGCTCGCCACCCTGATTCCGATCGCCATACGGACGACGCTCGCCACCCTGATTCCGATCGCCATACGGACGACGCTCGCCACCTTGATTCCGGTCACCGTACGGACGACGCTCGCCGGACTGACTCCGGTCACCATACGGACGACGCTCGCCACCTTGATTCCGGTCACCGTAAGGGCGACGCTCGCTACCCTGATTCCGGTCACCGTAAGGGCGACGCTCGCTACCCTGACTCCGGTCGCCATACGGGCGACGATCGGCTCCCTGATTCCGGTCGCCATACGGGCGACGATCGGCACCCTGATTCCGGTCACCATACGGACGACGATCGGCACCCTGATTACGATCACCATAAGGGCGACGCTCGCCACCCTGATTACGATCACCATAAGGGCGACGGTCACCACCCTGGTTCCGATCGCCGTAGGGACGACGCTCACCGGACTGACTCCGGTCGCCATCCTGGTTCCGATCACCGTAGGGACGACGCTCACCGGACTGGCTGCGGTCGCCATACGGGCGACGATCGGCACCCTGATTCCGATCGCCATAAGGGCGCCGGTCGCCACCCTGGTTCCGATCGCCGTAGGGACGGCGCTCACCGGACTGGCTGCGGTCGCCGTAGGGGCGACGCTCGCCACCCTGGTTCCGATCGCCATACGGGCGACGCTCGCCTCCCTGGTGTCTGTTGCCGCCCTGGTTGCGATCGCCGTGCGGACGGCGCTCATCATCGCGGCGAGGCCCGCGGGACGTGGAGTCGCTGTATCGGGGCTTGCGGTCGGGGCCGGAATGTCCGTTCTGCGCGCCTTCGCCGTCGTTCCGGCGATCTCGCTGCTCATCTGACATTCTGACTCCCTGTTCTGCTGCAAAACGCAAAATGGCCACCCAGCTCTGGGTGGCCATTTTACTTAAGAGAAGTCCGGCGGTGTCCTACTCTCCCACAGGGTCCCCCCTGCAGTACCATCGGCGCTGTGAGGCTTAGCTTCCGGGTTCGGAATGTGACCGGGCGTTTCCCTCACGCTATGGCCGCCGTAACACTATTGACATGTTCATCGGCAACACACGTATTGGTGTGTTGTTTGGTTCCGACCGTACGTCGAGAACCACAAAGTGGACGCGTTCATCTCGCAGAAAGAGGAGTGTTATCAAGTCATCGGCTTATTAGTACCAGTCAGCTGCACGTGTTGCCACGCTTCCACATCTGGCCTATCAACCCAGTCGTCTGGCTGGGAGCCTCTCACCCCGAAGGGTATGGAAGTGTCATCTTGAGGCCGGCTTCCCGCTTAGATGCTTTCAGCGGTTATCCATCCCGAACGTAGCTAACCAGCGGTGCTCCTGGCGGAACAACTGGCACA
>NZ_JBSHMU010000009.1:0-47248 GCF_053645675.1 Microbacterium sp. NPDC055312
AACACGTGGCCGCTGGTGGGCGTATCGAGACCCGCGGCAAGGTTGAGGAACGTCGACTTACCCGAACCGGATGGGCCCATAATCGCGATGAACGCACCCGGCTCGATGTCGAGCGAAATCCCCTGAAGAGCAATGATCTCCTCCGGACCGTTCGGATAGGTCTTACTGAGCTGAGTGAGGCGCACGGCGGAATTGACCGACGGCGGGCTTGCAAACGTGCTCGAGGTCATGAACCGGACTTTCTGTAGAGAGACGAAAAGGTAGCTCCTAACGACGCTACGATCACGCCCAAATCCGCTCTACGGGCTTTCGGGCTAACTCTCGGACTTGCACCTTTCGATGCAAATTTGCGCCCAGCGATGCCTATGGCAGAGTCCGATCAGCCATCTGGTGTCGGCGACACTCCGCCGAGCCCGAGCCCGAGACCGAGACCGAGACCGAGACCGAGGGCGCGGTGAGCGACTATTGAGCGTCGGGAAGGTCGACGAACCGGTTCTGGTATGCCCAGACCACCGCTTGCAGGCGTGATTGCACGCCGAGCTTGGGCAGGATGCGGGCGAGGTGCGACTTCACCGTCGACGTTTCGACCACGAGCTCGCGGGCGATCGCCTCGTTAGACATCCCCTGGGCGAGCAGCAGCAGAATCTCCCGCTCCCGGCCGGTGAGCACGTTGAAACTCCCCGAGCCGCTCACGGGTTGCAGACTTCGGCGCTGCACGAACTCGCGCATGATGCGGCGGGTCAGGGTCTGGTCGATTGTACCGTTACCGGCTGCCACCTGCCGGATCGCCATCGTGATCACATCGGGCTCTGCGTCCTTGAGAAGAAAGCCCGAGACGCCCGCCTCCAGCGCACCGAAGACGTAGTCGTCGAGATCGAAGGTGGTGAGCACCAGTACTGGGATCGGGTCTTCGACGTCGGGGCCGCACAACGCGCGGGCGACGGTGATGCCATCTTGTCCGGGCATCCGAATATCCAGACATGCGACATCCGGGCGCAACTCCCGTGCCATCGCGAGAGCTTGAATACCGTTGGTGGCCTCGCCGACCACCTCAAGGTCGGATTCCAGGTTCACGAGAGCCGTCAGGCCTGCGCGGACGAGGGGCTGATCGTCTGCAATGAGAACGCGGATCATGTTGGCTCCTCGGTAAGGTCTCCGCTTGTCGCGTCCCTCGGGATCGTGAGCCGAACTTCCCAGCCTCCGCCCTCGGTGGCTCCGTAGTGCACTTTGGCGCCGACGAGTTCGGCGCGCTCGCGCATGCCGACGAGTCCGAAACCGCCGCCGGGTCCCAGGTCTGGCGCGTGGGCGCCGTCGTTGCTGACGAGCACGCTCAGGTGACCCGGCTGACGGTCGTCGATCTCGACTCTGCAGTTCGCCCCCGGAGCGTGCGTTGCAGCATTGGCCAGGGCCTCCTGCACCATGCGGTACGCCACTAGCTGACCGAGCAGACCTACCCCCGATCCGAGTTCACGCTCCGTGGTGAGCAGCACAAACTCCGCCGCGGTGCCGGCACTGCGGCGTCGCTCGACAAGCTCGCGTACCGCGGCCAGTGTCTCGACCGATCGGCTCCTCTCCGACTCGTCGCGGAGGAGCCCGACCACGCTGCGAAGATCGTCGAGCACCGTCTTGCTCTGGGCGCGCACCTGTTGTGCTGCGATTTTGGCGGCCTCCGGGTCGACATCGACTTGACGGTAGATGACGGACGCCAAGAGTGCGATTCCCGATATGTGATGCGCAGCAATGTCGTGCAATTCGCGCGACATAGCCATGCGCTCCCGCGAAACCGCGGCCTGAACCAGCGCGTCGCGCTCGCGTTTGAGCGCCAGCACCTCCTTGTCACGCGCCACCCGCGCGTCGTGTCGAGCCGCAAGAAAGAGACCAATGATGAGCGGAAGGCCTACCACCACAAGACCCTGCACGAGGGCGGTTGCGATGGTTGCGAAGTCGAGCGCGACTCCGCTGCGGACATCGTTGATCGCTTGGGCGGCTGTGACGAAGAGGACGACCACGGGCAGCGCCACCCTGAGCCGGCTCGACGGTTGACGAACCGTGGCCCAGAAGACACCGAATGAGACCGCGACCGTTGTCAGACTGAAGGTGACCCCTGGAACGACAATTGCGTGCACCAGCGGGACCAGCGCGACCACCGACAACACCACGAGTGACAAACGACTCGCCCACAGCAGCGCGACTGTCTGCGAAAGGATCAGCGCGAGCACCACCCACCATGCGGCACTAACGGGTGAAACGGCGACGAGGCTCTCGTCGAGCTCGGCTGCGTCAAGCAGGGGGAGGGCAAGCAACCCACCAATAGCCAACGCCCCGGATACGAGCGCGGAGACGACCTCCGTGAGGTGGGAGAGCGCCCGATGCGACGTAGTTGTGGTGGGCACCCTTGATCCTTTCAGTTCAGCCCCTGCGGTCAGGGCTGGGTTATGACTACCTTGCCTGTGCCGTTTTCGGCCAGGGTGTGCGCCTCGATGATGTCGTCTAGGGAGAGTTCGTGGTCGACGCGAGGCGTGTAGAGCCCGTCCCTACCGAGCGCGGATGCGTGCCGCAGGAGGGCTGAGTCGTTGCGGGCATCGACTTTCCTCACGCCGAGCCTCGCGGCTCCTTGGCCGTCGATAACGGTGACGACCTGTGAGGTGTCCCCGACGATGTCCAGCAGGTCTGACAGCGAGTCGGACGGGGCTGAATGCAGGGCTGCGCCGACGCCGCCGGGCGCGAGGACTGCCACACGCTCGGCCAGTCCTGGACCATACGTCGTGGGGCGAACACCGAGAGACTGCAGGTACGGATGGTTGCTCTCGCGCCCCGTGCCGATGACGGTGGCACCAGCGGCGAGGGCAAACGCTGCGGCGGCACTGCCGACGGCGCCTGAAGCACCCTCGATGAGGAGCGTCTTTCCGTTCAGGTCACCCAGAGCATCAAGGGCGACCCCCGCGGTGACGGACGCGAGCCCAGCGGCCGCGGCCTGCGCTGTCGACCACCTCTCAGGGACTGCGGCCCATGCAGTCAGGACCGCGAACTCGGCCGTGGTGTCACTGACCCCGCCCAGACCGAACACGACGTCTCCCACGTGCGTGTCCGTCACACCTGGACCGACCTCGTCAACGACACCGACAGCGTCCCGGCCAGGGATGACGGGCAAGGCCATCGGCAGGAACTGAGCCAGATGGCCCGCGCGCAGGATCACATCGATGGGGTTCACGCTCGTGGCGTGCACCTTAATCCGGATCGATCCTTCCCTGGCATGAGGTTCCGATGCGTCTTCAATGACGAGAACATCGGGGGCTCCGTACGAGTGGAAACGGGCAGCGCGCATGGAGGGTTAACTTTCTGGTGAGCATGATGCAGCAAAAACTTGCTACGGAGAGCGGGTTGGCGTGCCCACGCGGTGAGCACGCCAACCCGTTTTTGATCAGACTGTCGCTCGCGAGCGCGCCGGCAGTACCCAGCCCGCACGGGGGAAGTGGCAGCTGTAGCCGTTTGGATACCGTTCCAGGTAGTCCTGATGCTCAGGCTCCGCCTCCCAGAATGGGCCAGCCGACTCGATCCAGGTGACCACCTTGCCGGGCCACAGACCTGACGCGTTCACGTCTGCGATGGTTTCACGAGCGATCTGCGCCTGCTCAGGCGTGACCGGGAAGATCGCGGATCGATAGCTCAGGCCGAGATCGTTGCCCTGTCGGTTGGATGTCGTTGGGTCGTGGATCTGGAAGAAGAACGCCAGGATGTCGCGATAGGTGGTCTTGGCGGGGTCGAAGACCACCTCCAGCGCCTCGGCGTGGCCCGGATGCCGGTCATAGGTGGCATGACTGTTCCGCCCGCCGGTGTAGCCGACGCGGGTCTGCAGTACGCCCGGCTGACGTCGGATCAAGTCCTCCATCCCCCAGAAACACCCACCGGCGAGGACAGCCGTCTCGGTGCCGGGTGCGCGGGTGATCTGTCCGGTGTCTTGGATGCCACTGGTCATGATGCGTTCTCCTCTGCTGTGTCGGTGTTGTCGAAGAGCGAGCGATACTCGCCATACCCCTGGGCCTCGAGTTCCGCGACAGGGATGAAGCGCAGCGCGGCTGAGTTCATGCAGTAGCGCAGTCCCCCAGCCTCGGCGGGGCCATCATCGAAGACGTGCCCCAGGTGGCTGTCGGCGCCTGCGGATCGGACCTCGTTGCGCTCCATCCAGAGTTTTCTGTCGGTCTTCGTGTGGACGGCGTTCGGATGGATAGGCCTGGTGAAGCTCGGCCATCCCGTGCCGCTCTCATACTTGTCGGCGGATGAGAACAAGGGCTGGCCCGAGACCACGTCGACGTAGATGCCGGGCTCGTGGTTGCTCCAGTACTCGTTGCGGAACGACGGCTCGGTGCCGTCCTCCTGCGTGACGCGGTACTGCAGCGAGGTGAGGCGACTGAGCGCCTCAGGAGTCTTGTGGTAGTCGTTGGACACGATTCCTCCGTTTACTGCCGCCGCTGGGTTGCGGCGTCATTAGTGAGAACGCCGGAAGTGGACCTTTTGGTCCCAAGTTTCTGGGAGCTCGCTGTGACTTCAGTTCTCGGCTCGTCCGTCAGGCGTCTGATCGAGTGCGGCACGTGGCGATGGCGACTGAGCCAGTCGCTCCGAGGGACTGGGTAGATCGTCGAGTCGCTCACCGGCGGTCATCCGACGACAACACTCTCCGTCCCGGCCCCGACGTCAAGTGTGGTTCCCGTCAGCATCGCGTGCGCGTACGGGGTGCTCACTGAGGATGGAGATCCTGTTGAAGAGATTGATGGAGGCGGCCACCCATTCAGCGCTGACGAAGGTCTCCTCTCCGAGCGCGTTGCGGGCAGCGAGGAGATCCGCTTTGCTGTTCTCGCTCAGGGGCAATTCGGTCGCTGTTTCGGCGACAGCAAGCAACGCCGTTTCCCGACTGCTGAACAAGGTGGCTTCCCGCCATGCCGGCAGAAGATCCAGCTTCTGCTGCGGCACACCCAGCTTTCGAGCCTGCCGTGAATGCAGATCCAGGCAGAAGACACATCCGTTGAGCTGCGAGACACGCACCTTGATAATCTCGCTTTCGGCGAGCGCCAACCCGTTCTTGGTGGTCTCCTTGGAGACAGCAGCCGCGAAAACCCCAGCTGCCTTCCAAGCGTCGGGGAGAGCTTTGTCCATGTAAGGGAGCGCGTCATCCCCTGAATGCATCATCGCTTCCCGGGCGCGTCGTCGCCGCGCGCGTCGAGGAGATGGTCTTCAGTCAAAGGAGTGATCTTGTCCCCCACGCTGTCTGTGGCAGCCATGCTTCCTTCTCTCAATGTGACTCAGTGAATACGACCGTGGCCCGAGCGCGCATTGCCCGGAAAAGTGGGATCCACGACATCCGCGTACTGGGGGTGAGAGTGGACGAAGGCCGTGGCGAACGGGCAAGTAAGAGTGGCTGTTCGTCCCTCCGCGCGGAGCGAATCGAGGACTCCGCCGAGGAGCTTGCCGGCGATCCCCTTGCCACGGAACTTGGGAAACACCGCGGTAGCGAGAATTGTCACCCGTGTCCCCGTTTCGTTGTATAGAAGTCCAGCTGCCGTCTTGCCGTCGACCCAGAGTTCGTAGGCACCAGCCTCCTTGTTGTCAGTGATCGTGACTTTCTCCGCCTCGGTCACGCCGGTCGTCGAGTACTCCAGTTCCCGGATCACTTGATCAGTTTCTGTCAGCGTGACCATGCTCTCTTGGCTACTTTCCATGTGCTTCCTGTCGGTCGTGTGGTCACGGATTTACCCCTCGTGCGAGCCACGCCGAGCATTCGGCGCGACACTGGCGCACGGGAGGAGAATCCGGCAAGGTTGGCATCTGAAAGCCACCGGATCCCTCAGTACTACGCCGACGCGTTCGTCTCAGTCCGGCTAGGGAGCACCCAGTCCGGGCGCACGAAGTGACAGGTGTAACCGTTGGGGTACGTGATCAAGTAGCCCTGGTGCTCAGGCTCGGCTTCCCAGAACGGCCCAGCGGGCTCGATGGTGGTGACGGCGTTTCCTGGCCACAGACCTGACGCGTCGACGTCCGCGATCGTGTCGCGCGCGATCTGCTCCTGTTGCATGGAGGTCGGGAAAATTGCGCTCCGGTAGCTCGTGCCGTAGTCGTTACCCTGGCTGTTCAGCGTCGTCGGGTCATGGACCTGGAAGAAGTAGGCCAGGATGTCGCGATACGTCGTCTGGGTCGGGTCGAACACGATCTCGATCGCCTCAGCGTGCCCCGGGTGGTTGCGGTAAGTTGCGTAATCGTTCTCACCCCCGGTGTAGCCGACACGAGTGTCAACCACGCCTGGCTGGCGCCGGAACAGATCCTCCATACCCCAGAAGCACCCGCCAGCGAAGATCGCCGTCTCGGTGTCGGGGTTGCGGGTGATCTTGCCACTGGTGTCACTGCCGCTAGTCATGCGACGTCTCCTGTCGATTCTGCGTCCGAGTTGAACAGGGAGCGGTACTGGCCGTATCCCTCCTCCTCAAGCGACGAGGCGGAGACAAAACGGAGAGCGGCGGAGTTCATGCAGTACCGAAGTCCGTTGGCGTCCTCCGGTCCGTCGGTGAAGAGGTGGCCGAGGTGGCTGTCAGCACCAGCCGAACGCACTTCGATGCGGGGCGTGCTCAGCTGATGGTCGGTTCTGGTGTCCACGGCGTCGTCATCGATCGGTTTGCTGAATGTCGGCCAGCCCGTGCCGCTCTCGTACTTGTCGGTCGAGGAAAACAGGGGCTGCCCGGAGACCACGTCGACATAGATGCCGGGCTCGTCGTTCGCCCAGTATTCGTTGTCGTAAGCGGGCTCGGTGCCCTCGTCCTGCGTGACATGGCGCTGCTGTTCGGTGAGGCGACTGAGCGCCTCCTCGGTCTTCACGTAGCCCTTCGAACTCATGTTTCCTCCTCGGTACGGCCGACCTTCCTAGAGTAGGTCATCTTGGACCTTAGAGTCCACATATTGCTCAATTGGGCGTATGCTCGACCCAGCTTAAGGCCTCGGCATTGAGCTCCCTGTGGCGCATGGCGAGGCCGGTCTCCCGGCTAAGACGACCGCCCGGTGATCGCATGTCACCACGTTGGATTCGAGAGGCTCACATGACCGACTTACGCGTTCCACCTCACGGCCCGTCGCGTGCTCTAAACCCGACAGGCCACAGCACGTCGGCTGACTCCTACGACCAGCGAGCTCTCATGGACGAGATGCAGACGACGGTATCGGCAGAGGAGCCATCGTTCTCGATCACCCTGGACGAGTCCGCGAATGTGTTCGTGGCCACGAAGGATGGCGTCGAGTTCGGCGGCGTGCTGTTCGCCGAAAAGGATGACCGGGTGCTGCTTCTCGCGACGTCGATCCTGCCGGAGTTCCGAGGACAGGGGTTGGCCGCGGCGCTCACACGAAGGGTGCTCGACATGCTCCACGCAGAGGGCAAGAGCGTGACCGTGAGGTGCCCGGTATTCCGCTCGTTTGTCCAGCACCACCCGGAATACGCCACACGCTTGGACCACCGGCCAGGACGGGATCGGAGTGCTGATGCCTAAGCGCGACATGAATCGCTTCGGTCCGGTGCTTGAGAACGTGAGCTTCCAGAACACGCGGTTTGACCCCAACCAAACCCGCTTCGGCCGTTTGGCCAGCAAGATGGCAGCGGCATTCGGGTACTCGGCGGAACTACCCGGCGATCCGCAACTGCTGCAACTACTTAGGCTTCGCGTCGCGCACCTCAACCCATGCTCCTACTGCCTCATTCTGCATACAGAGGTCGCGACCAAAATCGGGATCTCTCCCGTCGTCGTCGCGCACCTGCCGTCGTGGCGGGAGAGCACAATGTTCTCCGCGAAGGAGCGAGCAGCACTGGAATACTGCGAAGCTCTCACCGTCTTCAATCAGGAGAGGTTCGCCGCTGCGCATGACGAACTGCGCACCCACTTCGCTGAGCGTGATGTCGCAGAGATCGCTGCGGTGATCATAAACATGAACGTGTGGACTCGCCTCAAGCTCGCGCAGGGCGCTGTGCCCGTTGATGGAGAAGCGATGCGAGCGAACGAAACGCAGATCCGCGGTCGGGATGACTCGGCGTGAGCCGTCTCGTCAGCACGTACTTGGTCTGATCGCGGCCGGCGGCAGAGAACCTCGGGCGGTTCAGGGTGAGCCCGTTCTTCGTCGAGCCCGACGGGGTAGCACTACAAGCCATCGCAGCGATCATCGATCAAGGCGGGAACTCTGTTGATGTGCAACACGTCTACACCCTTGCCGAGGTCGCCGACGCCCATCGTGCCGGCGAAACTGACCGCACCCGCGCGAAGCTCGTGCCGGACCTCACCAAGTGACCGACACCCTCACCGCCGACTCCGACGCACCTGGATCGTTCTATGAAATCCGACGCGGCAGATCGAAAGACGGCGCGATGAAGCAATCGACCAACCTCGCGCAGGGCGCGCCTTGCCCGTTGACGTTCGCATGTCGCTGGGCGCCTGTCATCGATCATCCAGTAGGACCGCGCCGTCTGGACAACCCGCTGAACGGCTGACGCTGGCTTGACGCCGGTGAGCGAGCACGGAAAGTCATCGGGACGAGTGTTTGCGACTCTGCTGAGGCGAACCGCCCGAGTAGGCGGGCCGGGTAGGACTGGGCGCCGGAGTGTCAGCAGGAATCAGCCCATACTCGAGCGGGCGCCTCAACCTTCGTGACATCGAAGATCGCGTCTGCGGCGCCCCTGGGTGCGCTGTCGCGGGTGTATCTGATCTGTGCTTCGAGTGACTCGTCGCTCAGATGCAGGTCACCTTCGAGCCACACCCCGAAATGCCAAAGCCCCCGAAGCTCTGGGCGCAGTAGGAATCGGCCGTCAACGATCAGCATCGCGTCAGCGGGAATGACCGCCACCGAGGTGTCGGTGTCCAGATTTCCTTCACGGAACCGCGACACGATGTCCCTCAGGCGACTATGGTCATCGTCGGCACGGTAGCTGTCAGACCGAGGAAACGAGAGGGCATGTTGTTCCGCAGCAGCGTCGAGCGCACTCGTGGATCGGACGACTGACCACGACCCGGCGCGCATCGCCGCCGCCAATGAGTCAGCAAACTGACCGGTTGCTTGTCTATCTACGCCGTCGATCGCGATGAGAATGCGACCCCGGTGGTAGTGCTGTGTAATCTCGCCGACGAGATCATCAAAAGCGTTTGCCTGCTCAGCCGTTGTCATGAAGCCAGTATCGGGCACGCACGCAGGCAAGGGCAACGCATATTGGACTCGGCGGGCCAGTTTTCTTCCCTGAAATGTCTTCCATTTCGTGCGCTTTCCTTAATCAGCATGGGACCGCAGTGTTCCATCCATCCAGCACATCGAGTCTCACGCCGATCAACTCCACGTGCGCTCGGCCCGCTCGGCCCAGTACCTGTCCGCGGGGATCGCCAACCGGTCGAGCTCAGCGGCGTCGGAGCTCAGCGGTCGAGCGCGCGTGTTGCTCTCCAACTGTGCGGCGGTCACCGCCCCGCTGAGGATGATATGAGCCCAGTCCTGTGCAAGAGCCGCGCCGATGGCGAGCGCGTCGCTTGTGGTGCCGGCGTCAACTGCGAGGCGGTCCACCCCGGGTGTTCCACCTGGCGCGAGACGGCCGTTAGCCATGGCTTCCTTCACGATAACCGTCCACCCGTGGTCGGCGACGGCCTCGAGCGATCGCTGTGCTGATCGTTCGAGGATGTTCCATGTCGTCTGCACGGCGGAGAACGGCGATGACGGGAGAGCTAGGGCTGTGTCGATGGAGTGCGCTTGATGCGGGCCGCTCGTAGTTAGTCCGACCCGTGTGCCTTCGTCGGCCACAGCTCTGATACCCGCGAGCAGGGCGGGATCGCTGAGAGCAGGGCTCTCGGGGGTTACGGAGTGGACCAGATAGAAGTCCGGAGTGCTCCCGAGGGCGGAGCGGGTCTGGGGCCACTGTTTCTGTAGCATCGCGAGGCTGTGCTCCTTGCGTTCATGAACTGTCGCTCTCGGGTCCCACGCAGCGACGTACTCGTATCCCCATTTGGAGCTGATAGTGAGCTGGGCGCGGCGCGTCGGGTGGGAGGCGAGCCATGCTCCGAGGAAGTCTTCCGCGTGGCCGTAAGACGGGGCGAGGTCAAGGAACCGGATGCCGAGCCCCCACGCGGCATCCAAGACCTCGAAAGTCCGGGTACGCATGGCCTCGATGCTTCGGTCTCCGGGGGCGCCGAAAGCGTCGGATCTGCCCGCGGTGAGGTAGACCGGTCGTCCGAGAGCGGCGAGTCCGAGCCCGATCCTGCTCACCGCCTGGCTGTGGGCTGTCTGGTCGGCGGTCTGGTTCGGTGGGGTCATGTTCTCCTCCATTGGGTGCCTGTGGCGGTGTCGTCGATGACGATTCCGGCGGCAGCCAGCTCGTCGCGGATGCGGTCAGCTTCAGTGAAGTCGCGTGCTCCGCGTGCGCGCGTGCGATGCGCGAGCATCGTGTTGACCAACGCAGCGACCGTGGTCTCGGTGCCGTCATGGGTTGTCGCGTCCAGCACGTCGTAGGCGATGCCTAGCACGTTGAGCATCGTCAACACCGATCGGTACCCGTCCGCGACCGCGGTGAGGTCGCCGTGGTCGAGGGCGATGTTGCCCGCACGCACGTGATCATGCAGGACAGCGAGTGCGGCGGGGGCGTTTAAGTCCTCGTCGAGCGCGTTCGAGAAGCTCTCGGGGAGACGGCCGGCGACCGGGGCGGTCGCGAGCTGTTGGTGGGCTCGGCGCTGGAACGCGGTGACGCGGGTGAGGGCTGCTTCGGCGTCCGCAAGGGCTTGCTGGTGGTAGTCCAGCGTTGATCGGTAGTGAGCGCTCAGCAGATAGTAGCGGAGCGTGGCAGGGCTGACCTGCCGAAGGAGCTCGTCGGCGGAGATAGAGTTGCCGAGCGACTTCGCCATCTTCTGTTCGTTCGTGGTGACCAGACCGTTGTGGACCCAGTACCTGGCGAACTGGTCACCGGCCGCGACGGACTGTGCCAGCTCGTTCTCGTGGTGCGGGAATCGCAGGTCGAGGCCCCCGCCATGGATGTCGAACACCGGTCCGAGATAACGGCGCGACATCGCCGAGCACTGGATGTGCCATCCAGGACGCCCCGCGCCCCATGGCGACGGCCAGGAAGCGGAGTCCGGCTCCTCAGTCTTGGCCCCCTTCCACAATGCGAAGTCTCGAGTATCGCGCTTCGCTATGCTCGGGCTCTCGTCTAGGTCGAGGACAGAGTCGGGTTCTTGCCGGGTGAGGGAACCGTAGTCGGGCCAGCTGCCGACGTCGAAGTAGACGTCGCCGGATCCGTCCGTTGCCGCGTACGCGTGGCCACGATCGATCAGCCGCTTGATGAGGAGCTGGCTCTGCGGGATGTGACCGGAGGTGCGTGGTTCGTAGGTGGGCGGCAGGATTTCCATGGCCGTATACAGGCGGGTGAACTCTGTCTCGATGCGATAGGCCCGCGCCCACCATGGCTCGCGCTCGGTTGCGAGGGCGAGGACCTTGTCGTCGATGTCGGTGACGTTGCGGATGAGTGTGACGTCGTACCCCCGATGTGTGAACCAGCGTCGCCAGAGGTCGTAGATGAGCGCGCTGCGGAGGTGCCCGATATGCGGGGCGGATTGAACGGTCGGCCCGCACACGTACATGCTGACCTTTCCGGCACGCGTGGGCACGAAGTCACGGATGGCACGGACGCGACTGTCGTAGACCTGGATCACCATACTTCAGCTTGACCAGGTGCTTTGGGCTGCACGATGCGGCAGGAGCTCATGGCCGCGCCATCGCGAGGTGCGCCAGCCCCGAGAGGTTAACGAGCACCTCATGCGGTTTCTGGACGATGACAACGAGCGTGTCCTGGCAGTGCGCGCATCGCAGGACCGCCCCGATAGCGGTCACGAAGGCGTGGGCTCGAGCGAGTTCGAAGTTACGATGACAGCTTCCGCATCGTCCGACCGCGGCGGTGATCTCGATGCCGAGAGTGTCGGCGAAGAGCCCGGCGAGCGCGTTTCCGTCGAGGTGGGTCATCCACTGCCTCCGAAGCGTTCCGTGCGTATCTGTGCGGGGTCATGGCCGAGTTGGACAAGCCAACCGGCGACTGTCTCGACGAAAGGTGTCGGTCCGCACACGAAGATTCGCGGCGCCACCGAGGAGGGGAAGACGAAACCGGCAACCGATTCCCGAGTCAGTCGCCCGGGAGGACGCGGCGATTGCGGAGGAGATCTCCGCGTGTACACGATGTCGACGGTCGTCTTTGAGAGCGCAGAGAGCTCCTTGGCGAAGAACACATCCTGAGGCGTCCGAACCGAGTACAGCAGTCGGAACTCGGCGTGGTCAGCCTCGTGCTCACGAGCCGCAGCCATCGCGAACAGCGGGACCACGCCGGATCCGCCGGCGATCAGCTGGACCGGGGAACGCTCGGATTCCGAGGGGATCCAGACGAAGTATCGCCCCAGGGGGCCGTGCACCTCGAGCTCGTCGCCTTCTGCGAGCTGATGCACGAGGTATGGCGAGACTTCACCCGTGGGGAGTTCATCGACCGCCAGGATGACTCGAGTCGTCTCGCCCGACGACGCGACCGAGTAGGACCGGGTCGCCTGATAGCCGTCCGAGGCAGTGAGGCGGACATCGAGGTGGGAACCGGCGTGGTTTCCGGGCCAGGTCGGCACGTCCAGCTCGAGGCGAACCGCCGACGCGGTCTCTCGACGGCGGCGGGCGACGCGTCCGACGTGCCAGCTCGCCCGCAGCGGAGAAGTCACCAATAGCGTTCCTCCCGCCACGGATCACCACGGAGGTGATATCCGTTCTGTTCCCAGAACCCGGGCTCGTCGCTCGGCATCATGCGTATCTCGCGGACCCACTTGGCGCTCTTCCAAAAGTAGAGGTGTGGCACGAGAAGACGCGCGGGTCCCCCATGCTCGTCAGTCAAGGGCTCCCCCTCTGCCTCGGTGGCAATCCACGCTTGTCCTTCGAGCAGATCCTCCAGCGGCAGGTTGGTGGTGTAGCCGCCGTGGCTTCGGACCATGACGTAGTCATAGGAGGTCTCGACGTTCTCGAACAGCCGGTCAAGTGACACTCCGCGCCATGCCATGTCGAGCTTCGACCAATGGGTGACGCAGTGAATGTCGGTGACGATGTCCTCCACTCCCACATCCTGCAGGGCGTTCCAATCCCATCGGTGCTGCGCGCCCGTCTCGGTCGTGATGGTGAACGTCCACTCATGCGCGCCGATGTCTGGCGTCAGGCCGGCTGTCAGGACCGGCCAGTCGTCGACGAGCGTCTGGCCCGGTGGCAACCGGGTGTCACTGGCGCCGCGGCGGCCACCAAACCCGCTACTGATTACAGCCATGAGAAGCTCCTTCTTGTTTCATGTGGGCGCGTTTCAAGCGTGCCGTGGGTGTGCTCGTGGGATGTCAACGACCATGGGGATAGCGGATGTTGTGCTGGGCTCAGCCGTGAGCACTGTCTTCGTCTGGGAGTGCGGCCCGACCACAGCGCGAATCCCGATCCATGACACGAACGCACCCAGGCAGAGGAGCGCTGCCGTGACGACGGCTGGGCGGCGAAGCCCCGAGACATCGATCTCTCTCCCGACGATCACGACGAGCAGAGCGACGATGATGAGACTGGAGACGCGAGCGACCGCGTTGTTGATGGCGGACGCGGGACCGGACCGTTCACCTGGTACTGCTCTTGTCGGCGGTGAGACGGTCACCGTGAGGCCGGCTCCGAAGACGATGACGCCGAGTAGAACCCGCTGCCAGTGGTTGAGATCAGCTGACACGGTGAGCAACAAGAGGGGGCCGAACGCCATCATGATCGGCCTGACGGTCACGAACACTGGTGGACCGAAGCGACCGCTGAGCGAACGGACGCCGCGACCCAACGCGTCGCTGACGGCGCCAGCGACGAGGATTGGCGAACCGGGTGTCACCACGTACGCGTTGATCATCCACTGCTGCCCAGCAATGCCCCCGCCGAGATCCTCGGTGATCGTGGGCAGCTCGACCGTGATCACGGTGTTGTCCATGAACGCGACGAAGGCGATCGAGCGGATAAGTCGTTCGTCGCGAGCCATACCGATCACCTTACGCCGAGGGTAACCGGACCCACTAGTCCAATGATACGAAATGTGCGCGAGTCGGCGGGAGAGGAATCTGAATGCCCGAAGCGGGGACCTGGAACGTTGCGGCGGCGTCGCGTGATGCGTGTACGATCGAGCAATAAGGGACCTTTAGGTCCAGTACGTGATGCTCTGGAGTTACGCGGAGAGGAGAAGAGCGAAGGGAATCGCAAGCTGCCCAGACGAGAAAGCGTGGGATCGCCTGCGAGCCCACGCGGCAAGCCACGTTGCGGAAACACGCCGTGTGACGGCCTGTTCCCGCGAGCGTGTGTCCGATGGACACGCCGACCACAGGACGGACGCTGTCCTGCTCGGTGAGTCGGGAAGGCTAACGTAGAGGCGTGAGTAACAGCGGCGACGGTACGGGTACGCGCCGTTTGACGTCGCGTGGCGCGGCCACGAAGGCACGGATTGTCGAGGCAGCCAACCAACTGATGTTTGAGCGCGGCGTCGCGTCGACGACGCTCGCTGACGTTCGCACCGCAAGCGCAACGTCGAAGTCCCAGCTGTATCAGCACTTCGCTGACAAGAACGCACTAGTGAGGGAAGTCATCGAATTTCGAGCTGAGGCGCTGCTTACCCAGCAGCGCCGTCGCCTGGAGAAGGTGGATTCCCTTCGCGGGCTCGAGCTGTGGCGTGACGAGATGGTGGAGCGCAACGCGCTCCGGGACGGCGCGTACGGTTGCCCGCTGGGATCGATGGCGAACGAGATTGCCGATCAAGATGAGGATACGCGGCGAATCATCGCTACCCATTTCGAGGTGTGGCTTCAGATGCTCATCGACGCGATCGACAGGTTGAGAACACTCGGCGTTCTTCGGGCAGATGCGGACTCCCGGACATTAGCTAGTGGTTTGCTGGCTGCGCTGCAGGGAGGGTACTTGCTCGCGAAGACCGCCCGTGACGTGAATCTCATGAGAGTCGCCGTGGATATGGCGATCGCGCAGATACGTTCATTCTCTGTGGAATCAGACTCTCAGAACTAGGCAACGCGGCGTCCAAGCCAACCCCGTTCGTGCATGACCCCGTGCCGTGCACCCCCGAAGTCCCCGCTACGCTCCACCGTCTCCAACAGCCGGGACGACTATCATCGCACTCGCTAACTCCACCCAGCAGGTCGTCGAAGCGCAGCTCGACTTCGCCGGCCTTCGTCAGTTCGCTAAAGCCTGCGCCGGGCGCGTATGCGATGGTCGCCGAGGCTCTCGGACCTGACCTGCAGGGGTTGTGAGCCAAATACTTAGCTGGAGGCCGCCGAAATCAAACGCCGACCGATCGTCGGTCTTGCAGTCGCGGGCACACCCACTTTGGGTGGTGCATCCCGGGAGCACATTCCGCCACCGCTCCCGATCCTCATCCGCCGCGACTTCAACACCACCGCTGGCAGGAGAGACTCATTGGTCAGTGCATCTGGCGCAGTTCCCGATCCAAGTCAGTTCCGTCCGCGGGTTACCTCTTGGCCTTGGCTTCTTCGACCATCCCCATCGTGGCATCGAACTGCGCCATCATAATGGCCGCTGTGCTGGAGAAGCCGGATGCCAACAGAAGCAGGAGAGAAGGAACAAATGCGCCTGGCGGTGGGACCCATCCTCCGAGGGCCCACGGGAGAACCAGAGCGAACACGAGCGCGACGCTAGTGAGCCATTGGTTGACTACGAGAGCTCGCGACGAGGCCGATGCCCCCTTGGCGAGGATCCGGCGCACACAATCGATTGTCATCGCCACAAGCAGCAAGCCGAGCATGCCGAACGTGACCGCACCCCACATAGGGTGAAGCGCAGCGAGCGCGAGCGGAACCAAGAGAGCGATCGAATACGCAGTGAAGACCCACCGAATGGACGACCGCTGGTATCGATCGGCAGCCTCCGAGCCCTCCAAACGCATGTGCATCTCAGAACCGATGTAGAAGAACACTCCGACGATGAAGGTTCCGAGGAGTGTCCCCGCCACCCCTGCAAAGCCGAGTAGGAAGTCCTGATCCACGTCTTGCATTGTTAACTCGTCTCCTGCGCGCCCACAGCACGCCAGTTAGCGCTTTTCGATCAAAATAGGTGACGGCCGCTTGCTTGTCGCCCTTCTTCGTCTGCTGTTGCATGCGGGTCGAAGAGACGCCGCGGTCGGTCTAGGTGCGCGTTCCACTATACTGGACCCAAAGGTCCATACGAGTCCATGGGTTGAGCGGCGAACGGCAGGCCTGAGCAGGCGCAGTGGCGGCGACGGAGCTGTCAAGCAGCAAAGCAGATCAGTCGTGCAGCAACGCGGTCTCTACCCGATGGCGGCGAACGGCGGTCGATCAGGCTGATTCGGACGAGCAGGGCGGGAGGTTGGGGTTGATCAGGCTCTCGAGGGAGGCGCTCTTCCCCACGGCACTCCCGCTCGCAACCCGAACCGTTGTTCATTCCGGCTCCTCGCATCCTGTGGTCGCCGAAGGCGTCAAGCTGATCTTCGTCACCGAGGGGCGAGGGCGCCTTAGAACCGGCTCGGGCACGATCGACCTGGCCGCGGGGTCCATCGTCGTGCTCCCCGCCGGCGCATGGTGCGCTACCGAGCCTTTTCACCACGTAGAGATGGTGACGCTCTACCTTCACCCGGTGTTTGCGGAATCGCAGGTTACCTGGATGCCGGACGTACACCCGCTGACTTATCACCTGCAGGTGGCGACTTCAGGAGATGAAGCTGCCGGCGCGTTGTACTTGGGCGGGGCCGCGATGGCCGCGTTGCGGCCCCGATTGGTGAGCCTCTCCGAGCACAGTTTGACGGTCGCGGACCACTTTGCCGTGTATGCGGACCTCGCGAATCTGTTCTCCGATATCGGTCGCGTCGCTGGGCATGACTCCCCGGTGATCACTACTGCGGAGCGGTCACTGCAAAGTGTGCGTCAGGAAGTTGCGGACGCGATGTGGCTCTTGCGCGAGGATCCGGGGAGGCGTTGGTCGGTTCGCGCGCTCGCGTCCGAAGTCTCCTTGTCCGTGTCGCAGCTGACCCGACTATTCCACGAAGGGCTCGGAATCGGCCCTGCCGCCTTCCTCCGGAACCTGCGGATCGATCGGATGGCTATTCAGCTGCTGGAGGACCAGCTCTCCGTTGCCGCGGCATCGCGCGCGACCGGCTGGTCGAGCCGATCCGCGGCTAGCCGCGCGTTCAAGCGACGTTACGGAGTCAGCCCAAGTTCGTTCGCGCGTGAACGCGCTCAGAGACTGCTGACCCCGGACTCAAAGTAGTGTGCGACTTGCTGAGGCCCATCAGAGAAGTCCGTGCCGGCTCCGGCACGACCGTGCAGCGGCGAGCGGCAGTTCTTCGCTGACGTGTCACTGGCGCCTTGCGGATACGGCGTCTTGAGGTTGCTGAGAACGCACACTGACGGGCGAATAGATGCGGCGATCACCTACGTGGGTTGATCCGGCCCAGGTTTGTCATCAGCGAAGCGAAACCGCGCGACGGCCGTTTCCCCCCGACGCCCGATCGGTCAGCGAGAGACCGACGACCGTGCCTTCTCTCGCCCAACCGATGTCGAAGGACTTGCGGTGCTTGCCTGGCCAGAACAAAATGAGCTTGCCGCCGTATGTCAGTCGCCACGTTCCCTTTGTCAGGGAATGCCCGTGGGTATAGACCGTGCCTCCCCCGGCGCGGAATCGTTGGGATGCTCCGTCACTGTAGACAAGCTCCGCTCCGAGGAGAGCGGAGCGGTAGTCCGCGAAGCACACGCCGAGGAAGGAGTTCTCGGACGAATCGAGACGCTCCGGATCCACGGTTGCTCCGTCCCGCTGCGCGAACGCGACTATTCGGCCACGTGGGCAAAGAGAAACCAGCGGTCCTTCTCGAGCGTCTGCATGATGCCGATCGCCACGTCCTGGCTCGGAAGGTCGACACCATCGAGGCCGTCGATCGCCGCCTGAGTGTCACGGATCACGACGTCGATGTCGGCGATGAGAGCTCGCACGCTGTCGTCCCATCGGGTGAATCCCGCGGCAACTCGTGTCGAGGTCTTGGCGGCGACCGTGCCGACGCGCGCGTCGATCGGCAACCCCCGCGCGACAATCCGTTCAGCGGCCTGGTCAGCACTGGTCTGGGCGTTGCCGACGATCGCGTCTATCAGTTCGTGAATCGCGATGAAGTTCTCGCCTCGCACGTTCCAGTGCGCCTGCTTGCCGTTGACGGCGAGAGCCTGAAGCCCAAGTACCACCGGCATCAGGAACTGCGATGCCGCGGCCGCGACTGTCGTGGTCATGGGAATCGTCTGAGTCTCGCTCATCCTCATTGGGCTCCGGCTCGGCAGTAACTATTGCGTCAATTATGGTCCTTGGAGTCCAACTCTGTCTAGAGTAGACGTAACCGTCGATCGTCCAGGAGTGCTCGGAAGCAACGTACGGATGCGAGGAGGAGAGGAGCCGATGGAGAGAAGTAGTGGAGGTCGCTCGCACAGAGAGGCGGACGCGCGTCGTGCACTTTCCGCTGAGGGCCTCGCGTGTGCTGACATGACGGACGCGCTCAGACGAGCGCATGGACACCGAGCACATATCACCGGGCTCGTGAGCCCCGTGCCCACACGCCGCCTGTTCGGCCGAGTCATCACGATCTCGTTCTTCCCCACGTACGCCGAGAGACTAGGCCCCGAGGAGTTCAACTTCGGGCGACTGTTCCATCAGGCGGTGCAGGGCGCGACGACCGATCCTGCGCACACTGTCCTCGTGATGGCAAGCAACGGATACACCGAGACTTCGCTTGCTGGAGGAACCAAGCTCTCCCGACTCGCCAACGCCGGCCTTGCAGGGGTGTTGACCGACGGTCGCCTCCGTGACTTCGACGAACTGGCCGAGGAACCGTACGCTGCCTGGTGCTCAGGAGAAGCCGTTGCCTGGGGCGGAGATGAGGTCACGCCGTTCCAAGCGAACGTCCCCATCGTCATAGGAGGAGTCGGCGTGTACCCCGGGCAGTACGTATTCTGCGACTCATCCGGGGCCGTGTTCATTCCCGAAGCCGACATCGACAACGTGCTCGAAACTGCGCACCAGATCCGAAGGGACGACGCTTCCTCCCGCACCGTAATCGCGGGCGAGAATGTCGACGATGCACACGGGACCGAGCGTTGACTCAGCAAGCTCCCGATCGGGCGCCGACGGGCGACGAGTCGGCAAGCTTGGCCACCCTCCTCGAAAGGGTGCCAGAGGGCTGGACACGGGCGATCTACAACGGGCGAACATACGGGCTGGCCCGCACCACCCGCGCAGGGGGGCGAAGCATCACGATCTCCGCCGAAGAGCTCGGTGGCACCGACCTGGTCAGCGCGAACGTGTATCGCACCGCCGCAGCGGAACACTTACGCGCCTGCGAGATGCCCACGGCGAAGGTGCTCGCGTTTCTCCGCGCCTGGATGCCCGCATGACTCATGCCTTGACCGCCGCTCTGCTCGCTGTCATCACCTCGCTCGCGGAGGAACTACGGCCGGGGGCTCTCGAGGGCCTGTCTGTCGCCGACATCACTCTCGGGCGGCCCAAGAGCCGCGACCATGGTGACTGGGCGTCCAACGCCGCCCTCAAGCTCGCCAAGAACCTCGGAGTGAACCCGCGCGAGTTCGCCGTGGAGATTGCGGAACGCCTCGGCGAGGCGCCTGGTATCGCGAGCGTCGAGGTTGCAGGTCCCGGCTTCATCAACATCCGTCTGGATATCGCCGCCGCTGGGGCTGCTGCGAAGATGATCGTCGAGGCCGGCGGTGCGTTCGGGCTGAACGACTCGCAGCGGGGCCGCACGATCAACTTCGAGTTCGTGAGCGCCAACCCGACGGGTCCGTTGCACATCGGGCACACACGGTGGGCGGCGCTCGGCGACTCGATCGCGCGGCTCCTGATCGCGAGCGGCGCGACGGTCACGCGAGAGTTCTACGTCAACGACGCAGGAGCCCAAATGGAGCGGTTCGGCCGTTCGGTTCTGGCGGCGGCGAAAGGCGAGTGCGCGCCCAAGGACGGCTACGCGGGGACGTACATCGACGACCTCGGTCGACGCGTGGTCGAGGCGAAGCCCGGTCTGCTCGATCTCGACCCCGCCGAGCAGCTAACGGTGGCGGGCAACCTGGCGTACGAGTTCCAGCTCGGCGAGATCCAGGCCTCCCTCGCCCACTTCAACGTGCCCTTCGACGTGTGGTTCTCTGAGCGCACGCTGCACGCGCGCGGATCGGACGGACGCCCGAGTCTCGTCGACGAGGCGGTCGACCGCCTGCGCGCGCAGGGTCATGTCTTCGAGGACGAGGGTGCCGTGTGGGTGCGCACGACCGACTTCGGCGACGACAAGGACCGGGTGATCCGCCGCTCGAACGGCGAGTACACGTACTTCGCCTCCGACGCCGCGTATTACCTCAACAAGGGCGACCGCGGCTTCGCGCACAAGATCTACCTGCTCGGCGCCGACCACCACGGCTACGTGCACCGCCTGAAGGCGCTCGCGGGAGCGGCGGGTGACAACCCCGAGAAGGACATCGAGGTGCTCATCGGGCAGCTCGTCTCGATCAACGGTGCGCGGCTGTCCAAGCGTGCGGGCAACATCATCGAGCTCGACGACCTGCGCGACTGGATCGGCACCGACGCGCTGCGATACTCGCTCGCGCGCTACCCCGCCGACTCGCCGCTCACGCTCGACCCGGAGATCCTCCGCAAACGCACGAATGACAACCCGGTCTTCTACGTGCAGTACGCCCACGCGCGCACGCACAACGTCGCGCGCAATGCCGCGGCATCCGGAGTCGATCGCTCCGAGTTCGCACCCGCGCTGCTCGAGCACGAGACGGAGTCGGCGCTGCTCGGTGCCCTGCAGGAGCTCCCCCGCGTCGTCGCGCACGCCGCGGAGGTGCGCGAGCCTCACCGTGTCGCCCGCTACCTCGAAGAACTCGCCGGCCTCTACCACCGTTGGTACGACAACTGCCGTGTCATCCCACTCGGCGACGAGCCCGTCGAGGCCGTCCACCGCACACGACTGTGGCTCAACGACGCCACCGGCCAGGTGCTCCGCAACGGCCTCGGCCTCCTCGGCGTCGACACACCAGAACGAATGTAGTCATGAGCCAGACCGCGCACGGACCACAACCGACCAGATCTTTGTCGCGAGCTGAAGACTGCACGCGGAAGCTCGAACCAGCGAAGTCGTGGCCGCGGACGCATCGGCCCGTCAGCGGCGCGTCATCGGAGGCGTCTTACATAAAAAGGAGAAGCATGAACCCTGCATCAAACGAACCGCCTGAGCTCTTCGCCACCCCCGGTTACGGAGTATGGGCTCGCGAGCATCTTCACTACTCGCAAGCGTTGCGCGTCGGGAACCGGATAGAAACGTCCGGCCAAGGTGGCTGGGACGATGAGTGGTCGCTTCCGGAGTCGCTAGAGGAGGAGATTGTTCGCGCGTTCGAGAACGTGCAGCGAACGCTGGAGACGGCAGGGGCGACTTGGCGTGACGTGGTTCACGTGAACTCGTATCACGTTGCACTCGAACCTGGTGCAATCGGACGCGCACACAACGACGTTATGGTGGCCCAACTTCGTAGGTGGACGGGCGAGCGAGCCCCCATTTGGACGCAGACGGGAGTAACGGCGCTCGGGCTAGTGGGGATGCGAGTCGAAATCCGCGTCACGGCGATCCTCGCCTAAACCATCGATTCGCACCGCGAATCTGGGCGCAGCGACTCAGGCAGCCGACGAGCTCATCGGATGAACACGATAGAGCAGTTTGAATGGGGCTTCTTCGTGTCGTTCACTCGCCGGAAAAGGGAGGCGCCGGCGCTGTGAGCCCACCAGATCGTCCGTGGCTCGCTGTCGTCGGCGCCATGGGTGTGCCTCTCGCCGGGGGCACCAGTAAGGAGCTACCCCGGGGAGATCGGCGATTCGCGATCATTGGTCTCGTACCATCCTCGTCCGGGACGCAGGTAATCACGATCAAGATGGACGACTTGCGCGACTGGATCTGGATGGATGCGCTGCGTTACTCGCTCGCACGATACCCTGCCGACTCGCCGCTGACGCTCGACCCCGAGATCCTGCACAAGCGCACGAATGACAACCCGGTCGTCTACGTGCAGTACGCGTACGCGCGCACGCACAACGTCGCGCGCAACGCTGCGGCATCCGGAGTCGACCGCTCGGAGTTCGCGCCCGAGCAGCTCGACCACGAAACCGAGTCGGCACTCCTCGGCGCGCTGCAGGAGTTCCCGCGCATCGTCGCGCACGCCGCGGAGGTGCGCGAGCCTCACAGCGTCGCCCGCTACCTCGAGGAGCTCGCCGGCCTGTACTACCGTTGGTACGACAACTGCCGCGTCATCCCGCTGGGCGACGAGCCCGTCGAGACGGTGCACCGCACGCGCCTGTGGCTCAACGATGCGACTGGCCGAGTGCTCCGCAACGGCCTGACCCTCCTCGGCGTCGACGCACCGGAACGACTGTAGTCATGAGCCCGACCGGGAGCGCGCAAACACAGCCGACCAGATCTTTGTCGAGAGCTGAAGACTGCACGCGGATTCTCGAACCAGCGAAGTCGTAGCCGCTGACGCACAGGCCCTGTCAGCGGCTGTACGGGCTGTCACTCTTCTGTCTAGAGGCGGCCCTTCAACGTCGATTGCCGATCGTGTGGAGCAGTTTGGAAGGGGGCCCGGTCGGTCGCGACAGCCTCCGATGGGCGGCGCGAACTCTGGGGTCAGCCACGCCTGGGCTTCGCGGGGGTCCGGGTGGGCGTACCTCGCTGGCATCGGGTTTCGTCGGGCAACGGCGGCGAACATGCTCAGAGAGCAGGTACTCCATGCCGCGCGAGGTTCCGCACGCCTACGGCTCCCACGAACTTCCTGTCGCGATCGACCGCGATGGGGCGGTCATCCTCGGTGGCGACTCAGTGAGGGTTCTTCCCCGGCTGGCGCCGTCGATCGCGGATGCGTTGGTGACCGACCCGCCGTACGGGCTCGAGTTCAACGGGCATGCCTGGGACGGAGTATCGGGGTTCGCCGAGTCCCTGCCGGACGTCGATGTGTCGGCGATGAGCGCACCGGAGGTGTTCGAGGCGTGGTGCGCGGCGTGGGCGCGCGGAGCATTGCACGTCTTGAAGCCGGGCGCGCATCTGGCGGCGTTCGGCGGCACGCGTACCTGGCACCGGATGGTGCGCGGGATCGAGAGTGCGGGGTTCGAGGTGCGCGACCAGATTGCGTGGCTGTACTCCTCCGGGATGCCGAAGAGCATGGACATCGCCTATGCGCTGGACAAACGCAACGGGGTGCTGCGGCCGGACCGGGTGGTGCAGGAGTCAGAACGCGAGGGCGTGCTCGGCACGACCAGTCGCGTCGTGCAGCAGGGGGCGCCGGTCAGTGACGATGCCAAGCAGTGGGCTGGGTGGGGCACGGGGCTGCGGCCGTCGTTCGAGCCGATCGTCATTGCCCGCAAGCCGATCCCGGGCACCGTGGTCGACAGTGTCCTGACGCGCGACACCGGGGCGTTGAACATCGACGCGGCACGCTTCGGCGACGGCCGGTGGCCGGCCAACGTGGCGCTAGATGCCGCTCAGGCCGAGACGCTGGATCTGCTGACCGGGTCATGGCGAGGCGCTCCGGCCTCGACCCGGTTCCCGATCTTCCGCTACGAGCACAAGGCGCCGGGATCGGAACGTCCCCGCGCGTTCGGGGTCTCGCACTCGACCGTGAAGCCGCTGTCGTTGATGCGGTGGCTGGTGCGCCTGCTCACCCCGCGCGGCGGTCTCGTGCTGGAGCCGTTCGCAGGCTCGGGCGCGACGGTGGAGGCGGCGCTGGAGGAAGAGATGCGGGTGGTCGCGATCGAGAAGGACGTGAGCTTCGTCCCTCTCATCGCCTCACGCATCGACCGCGTCGCGATGCGACACGGCGAGCCCTGACCCGCGGGCGAGGGCATCTCGAGGCGGGTTGAGAAGAGCGCGGAAGGAAGCGACCATCGAACGCTCCCGAGCGGGCACCTACCTCTCTGGTGTGCGCAAGGCGTGGGCACCAGAGAGGTGGAGGGACCATCATGGCGGAGCTTCCCGACGACGGTGACCGCGGCGAGCTATGGCGCGTGCGGGTACCAGTGGTGTTCGACATCGCCGCGCGCTCGCGGCGGCGGGCTCGCGGGATCGTCGATGAGGCGCTCACTTCGCGGTCTATCGGGGCGCTGTCCGTTCCCGAGGGGCGGGAAGGCATTCGCGGGTGGTCGCATCAGGAAGACTCCTATCCGGGTCTGAACACGTCGGCGTCCGCGCAGCAGACGTTCCTGGCGGACCTGAACACGATCGAGGTACTCCGAACGCTCGTGGAGACCGAGGCGCAGGAGCCAGGCACCCTGCGCGTTCTGACTGCTGCCGAGTTGCAGCAGCTGCGCATCACGCTGGCCGCGGCGGATCGGTACGTGGAGATCCCGAATCCCGAGTACCCCGAGTCGGATCCGCTGTTCGCCGGCCACGCCACCGAGGCGGCACCCGAGCTGCCCGACGGGTTGTACGAGGGTAAGGACATCGGCGGACGGGCGGTCCGCCTTGCAGTGGGGCCATCCCGACTGAACGCGCTCGGGCGCACCGCGGCGACTCTGCCGCTGGGCAACGTGGACTCGCGCACCCTGGCCCAGATCGCCGAGGTGCTGCAGGGCTACGACCGCACCCAGCATCCGTCCGCCAGACTGGAGCAGATCTCGAACCTGGTACGCGCGGCGGGTCACGACGGTCTGGATTCCCGGGAGCTGCTCGCGAACCGGGCGGCGCGCACCCGCCCGCAGGTCGTGGCGGTCGGGGTGATCCTCTGGTCAGACGATTCCGAAGTCGAGCCCTCGATCCTCCTCGGTTCACGCAGCACTGACCTCGCACGCCGCGTCGCAACCCAGCTCTACGAGGAGCTCGCGGACTCCGAGGCCTTCGCCGGTGGCCGCGAGTTCATCGACCAGCACACCCCGATCGAGCAGTGGAACACGCCCCGAGACGTCGACCAGTGGCTCGAGGCCCTCGCCGAGGCGACCCCAATCCCGCGGGCGACCATCACCCAACTACCCGTCACCGATCTGACCGGTCCCGGCGGGCAGTACGAGCGAGACCTGTCCTACGCGCTTGCGCGCCGGGCCGCGCAGCTCGCTGCAAAGGAAGTAGCGCAGCCGCGTCCAGGCGCAGGCCCGGCGCACGAGCTGTGACCTACCTGACCTCCAGAACCAACGGCAGGACGAGGAGCATGCCATGACCGATCCACAGCAGAAGTTCACCATCCCGATCGTCGAAGTCGCCGGGACAACGCGGGAGCAGGCAGCGGGACTGCTGCACCCGCTAGTGACCCGAGCAGACCGCCTGCTCACCGGCGTTGCACCACTGGCTGGTGTCAGCGACGTCTTCTACCCTCTTGAGGATCGCTGGTTCCCCGAGGCTCAGTTGAAGCACATCGACGGGAACAGCCCCGCCGGCCTACAGCTTCGAGAACCCCATGCCTTCGCCGACACCTACGCGGACACTCCGGTGTTCGACATGCTCGCCGAGATCTTCCCCAAAGAGCCGGACCCGGATGGGTTCCGCGACGAAAACGGCGAGCTGGACGAGAACGCCTACGGAGCGGCGTTCGACGAGTTCACCGAGCAGGCGCTGGACATCGCCACCTACCTGCGACGTCCCACAGACCTCCTAGCGCGCGTCGAGCGAGCGGAGCAGGTGCGCGACGGCGCCGCCGCGCACCTCGACCAACACCCGCTGCCGGTAGAGCCGGAACGCAGGGACTACCTGGTCACCATCGCACCGAGCTACGAGGGCGAGATCGAAGACGCGCGCTACGCCTGGGATCGCACGCAGTGGCAGGCCGACTTCAACCGGATCGCACGAGCCCGAGAGCAAGGGCTGCGCCGCCTCCTCGGACACGACATCCCGGACGCGACGTCCGCCTCACGCCCCGAGCGCACAGCGCCGCAGCTCAAGGATCAGCGCGAGCGAGGCGAGCCGCATGATTACCTCGGCATTGAGGCGAACCCGACAGTCTCGACTGAGCGCCGGCCAAGTCGCCCATTCCCGGTCGACACCACCACAGACCCCGCGACCGCGGGCGCGACGCCAGCGCGATCGACCACGCAGAGCATTCCCGCGCACGCACCAGCACCTGCCCGGTCTTCCAGTACGGAACAGCTGTGGACATATCGCGTCCCCGTCGAGTTCGAGGTTGTGACTTTGTCTTTGCCGTGGTGGCTTTTCTGAGTTTCAGAATGGCGGCATTGCCGAGGCCGCAAGGCGGGTCTGTCAATCGAGACCGGGGTTTTATGGTGGTCCGCTAGGTACTGCTAGTGAGAGAGAAGACGTGTCGCGCTCGGAACGAGCGCACTCGAGATTACGTCGAGGAGATGACCGGCGCGGGGCGCGAGAGATGGCTGGTCGTAGAGCCACGCGAGTGCCGCGACCAGGGCGAACAGGTCGGTGCCGTCGATGTCGGCCCGCGCTGTCCCGGCGCTCTGCGCCCGTTCGAGAAGCCGCGCTCCGATGTCGTGTAGCGCCACGCACGAGTCGTGGAGTGCGGAATCGGCGTCTTCGAGTGCCGCTGTAAACAGAGCGGTGACACCTCGGTACTCGTGATTGAGTGCGACGCAGCCGCGGAGCCAGGTTAGGAGTGCGTTCTCGGGTGTGCTCGACGTCTCGAGGACGGACGCTTGGGCCGTGAGCGAGTCGACGTCCGTGCGAAGTAGAGCCTCGATCAGTGCTTCTCTCGTGGGGAAGTGGCGGTAGAGGGTGCCGAGCCCGACGTCGGCTTTGCGCGCGACGTCGCGCAAAGAAGCGTCGGCGCCGTGTGCGGTCACGACCTCGCGTGCTACCGAGAGCAGGCGATCGTAATTCGCCCTGGCGTCGGCTCTCATGATGTCTCCTGGATCGGGGATGATAGTGCTCAGAGTAATTCATGCACCGCCCCACGTGGGCGGCGACGTCAGTACCGGAAGGCGACTTATCGGGTCGCAGCAGCCAGTACGTTGCGAATGGTTTCTCCGTCGGCCGGCTGGCCCTGTTCGTTCGAGTAGGGCCCGTAGGGGGTTCCCCACGCGGGAGTGCCCGTCGCCTGCCGCCAGCTGTCGTCCAGCGATCCTGCGTCGATCACGTCGTAGCCGATGGACTCGATGAACTCGGTCGCCGCCGAGTTCGCCGATCGTGAGTTGCCGGCAACCGGCAGGGATGACCGGTCGGCTGCCCCTACTGGGCGGGCGAGCGAGAGTAGGTGCTTGTAAAAGATGTTGTTGAACGCCTTCACGACCTGTGCTTCGGGGAGATAGCGCTGGAGCAGTTCGCTGGAGGTGACGGACTTTTCGTCGAGGTCGGGAATCTGCCCGTCGCGCTCGGGGCCGTAATTGCAGCTGTCGATGACTGTCTTTCCGGCCAGCTCCGTGGCGGGCAAGTCGGCGAAGGCGCTGACGGGCACACTGATCACGACGATGTCGCCGGCCGCCGCGGCCTCCTGACTCGTTGCCGCCGATGCCTGCGGACCCAGTTCCGCGACCGTGTCCCCAAGGCTTTCCGGACCCCGCGAATTGCTGAGCACGACCTGATACCCGGCGTCGATTGCGAGTCGCGCGACGGTCGCGCCAACGTTTCCACTTCCAATGACTCCCAGGGTCGTCATGCTTTCGCTTTCTCCAGAACCTCGGGGAAGTAGTGGCCGTTATCCAGATCGGCGAGGAGGCCGGGGTGGGTGGGTTCCCAGCCGAGGGTTTCCCGGGTGATGAGGTTGGACGCCGGGTAGGACTGCGTGACCAGGTTGGTGAGGAACCCGAAGTATCCGGGGATCATCAGCGCGTCCAGGGGGATGCTGACGGCCGCGAGGTCGAGGCGCTGACCGATGGCCTCGGCGATCTCGCGAATCGGAATGCCCTGGTCACCGACTGCGTGCCAGTATCTGCCGGCGGGCCCCTTCTCCAGTGCCAGGCGGAACAGCGGGGCGACATCACGGATGTGCACCGCGTTCCAAGGATTTGCTCCGTCCCCGGGGTAGCCGGCGAAGCCGTTCTGCTTCGCCAGCCCGATCAGTGACGGAAGGAACCCCGCAACATCGCTCGTGCCGTGGGCAATGTTGGCAATCCGCACGACGGACGATCGCACGCCTTGATCGGCGAGGTCGATGACGGCGGTTTCCACGACGTTGCGAACCCGGAGGGTGCCCTTGTGCTCGTCGCCGACCAGTAGGGCCGGGTCGTCCTCGGTGGCCACTCGGCCAAGCTGCCCGGACGAGCCGATGCTCCCTGCCACGACTAGCGGCTTTCCGGTTCCGGCGAGTGCTTCACCGTAGGCGAGCATGATCGGCAGTTCCGCGGCGGCCACGGCGTCCATCCCGCCGGTCGGAAGAAGGTCTTGCCGGTGGGCGACATGGATGACACCGTCGGAGGCGGCGGCGGTCTCCTTGAGCCCGCCGAGGTCTTGAAGGTCACCGCGGCGGACGCTCGCGCCGAGCGCAGAAAGCGCTTGTGCGGAAGCGTCCGACCGGGCCAAGCCGGTGACTTCGTGCCCGGCAGCAATGAGTTCGGGAATGATGTACGAACCGGAATGGCCGGTCCCGCCAGTGATGAAGACGCGCATGCTGCTGCTCCTAGGAATGAAACGAAAAGGCGAAGGGGGTGGATTGCATTCAGCCGAGAATGTTGACACGGAGGGCGATATTGAAGCCCGCGCCGTTCTGGGCCAGGCCCATCAGCAGCGGACCGACACCCTCCATCCAGCGAGCCATAGCAAGGCCGCCGACGTCCAATGGGCGAAGCCCGAGACTCTCGATGAACACGGACACGGTGGCCTTGGCCTGAGCGTCGTCTCCGGCGAAGAACACGTCGAATGAGCCCTCCTGGGCCAGGACGTGACCGAAGGCAGTGTTGAACGCCTTTACGATGTGTGCACTCTGCGGGGCGGCCTTGGCGATCTCCTGCGCCCCGGAAGTCCCATCGGGGGTGACCACCCCGGAAGCGTCAGCGTTGAAGGTGTTGGAGATGTCGATGATGACCTTGCCGGCTAGCGCCTCGCCGTACTGGGAGACGACCTCGGCGGCGCTCGTGTAGGGCACGGCCAGGACGACGATGTCGCCAACCGGAACGGCCCCAAATGTCCCGGTCGTGGACCCGCCGCCGACCGCAGTGGCCAGATCCTTGGCCTTCGCCTCGTCACGGCCGATGAACTCGACAGTGTTGCCACCCTTGATCGCGCGTGCTGCCAGCGCGGTGGTCATGCCACCGAGGCCAATGAACCTGATGCTGCTCATAAGACTTGTTCTCACTTACTTCAGGTCGGACGGAACTGCCCAAACGGAGCAGTAGTCCGAATATACGGGGCGGTGCTCCGTTAAGCAAGTGGGCTCCTGAACCGATGTAGCGTATTCGTTCGTGTCCGCTACAAGCGGGCGAGCTTGTCCCAGTCGGCGTGGGTGTGCCGGATCTATGCGGGCACCACCTGACACCGCCACCACACAGCTACAAAACCCCGCCATAACTCAGCTAAAGCCACATTCGAGGTATCCGCGCGGACCGCGGACGAGGCGCGCAGGCTGGTCGATGAAGGACTAACCGGTGACGCTCCCGCGGGGATACCCGCCGCCGTGCAGCAGCGGCAAAGTGTCTTGGAAGACGGCGACGTGTACGGGGTACTCGGCTGGCGCCATCTCGTGGACGGGGAGTCGACCCCGTCACCCAGCTCACGCCTCGAGCGTGGAGCGCTGGTGTCCGATCTGCTGCGCCATCGCGGCCACCAGCTCACCGAGCATGAGGTCAGTGACGACGAGACACAGACGCTACGAGGTGGCCTGCGCCCGGACTCGCCGGGCCGGTGAACCCGGTCAAGCGTCCGGCCACTGGACGGCGCGGCCGGAAGGGAGCAGCTCGGTGACCTCGAGCTCGAGCGCCTGCGCCAGGCGCACCAGCATCTTCAGCGACGGATTGGCCGGGGATCCGGGCTTCCAGAATCCCCGCTCGAGCTGCTGGTAGTGCGTGCGGGTGAGCCCGGCCTGGTGGGCAAGGTTCTCCTGCGTGACGTCCAGTGCGATCCGACGACGCTGGAGTTCGATTCCGAGCGCTTTGGCGTACTCCTCCCAGGACGACGGCACAGTGGAAGAGGGCATCCTCCCACGCTGACGAACCCACCTGTCTTCCGTCAGCCAGAAATATCCGGCATAATTTATCTGGCCTTCGCGCCGGTTGATCTCAACGCAGCCCCGCATCTCATCTCAGAGCCTCGGCGGCTGTGCTCGCGGTGCGCGCGGCTCGTGCCGTGCCCGAGTCATGCATCTCTGTTGCCGAAACGCGCATCTTCGCCCGAAACGCTGGACGGAACTTGACTGTCGGGTTCCGATCGGTAGACGCCGCATCTGTGTACTCGATGCAAGCGACGAGCTGTTTCAGGGTCAGGTTAGCGGCTGCGGGTTTCGGGCTGATGACGCGCACCTGACCATTGCGGTTCGGCGCTCGTCCCCTGAGCCGCGAGAGGAGGCGAACATGATGGGGCCGCTGCAGGAGACCCTGAGCGCGCTGCGCGAGCATCCTCGCTCCGTGCGTGTTGCCGCCTTAATGTACGCGGCAGCCGGCCTCGACGTGTTCCCTTGTGGCCCGGGCGGCAAGCAGCCGCTGACCGAGCGCGGCTACCGTGATGCGACCACCGACACGCGGCGCATCCGCGGCTGGTGGGCATGGCAGCCCGAGGCGAACATCGGCATCGCCACCGGCCACGGACTGGACGTACTCGACGTCGACGTGCACGCCGGCGGAGACGGCTACGGCGCCCTCGAGCGTCTTCACCGTGCGGGCATGGTGCACGGAGCACTCGCCGCAGTGCGCACCCCGTCGGGAGGCACGCATCTGTACTTCCCCTCTGATACCGACCGGCCACAGCAAACATGGTCGCGCGGCACGAGTCACGTCGACTTCCGCGGCACCGGCGGCTACGTCCTCGCCCCGCCCTCGACGGTGATCGATCGCGGCAAACCGGCGGGATACACGATCCTTACGCTCAACGCCGATCCACGCCCCGTCGATGGCGACCGGATCCGCGAGCTCCTCACTCCCATCCGGCCACGAGTCACCACGGCCCGCGCAGGTTCTGCGCGCGCGGAAGCCGAGCGACTCACGCACTGGCTCGGCGGTGCCCGGGATCGACCTCGCCGGTGTCGTGGAACACAGCGACAGCCCCTCTTATGCGCCTGGCGACCGGGTGCTGGTGAACGGCTGGGGCATCGGCGAGACGCACTGGGGCGGTCTCAGCCAGCGGGCTCGCGTGAGTGCGGACTGGCTCGTGCCGGTTCCTGATGCGATCTCGGAGCGGCAGGCCATGTCGATCGGCACGGCCGGATACACGGCCATGCTCTCCCTCATGGCCCTCGAGTCGCACGGCCTCACCACTGATTCGGGTGACGTCCTTGTCACGGGCGCGAACGGTGGGGTCGGCGGGTTCGCGATCGCGCTGCTGGCACGCGGCGGCTACTCGGTCGTTGCGTCGACCGGCCGTCCCGTTGAAGCCGATTACCTGCGCCGCCTTGGCGCCACGACGATCGTCGACCGGACAGAGCTGTCGGGGCCGGGCCGGCCGCTCGGCAAGGAACGCTGGGCGGCTGCGATCGACTCCGTCGGTAGCCATACCCTTGCGAATGCCTGTGCCGGGACGAAGGCGGGCGGCGCCGTCGCCGCATGCGGGAACGCACAGGGCATGGATCTGCCCGCCACTGTCGCACCGTTCATCCTGCGCGGGGTGAGCTTGCTCGGCATCAACAGCGTCACCCAGCCCCGCGACAAGCGCGTCGCAGCGTGGAACCGCCTGGCCGACGAGCTCGACCTGGACTTGCTGCCCGCGATGAGCCGCGAGGTCGGCCTGAGCGAGGCCCTCTCCGTTGCCGATGACCTTCTGGACGGCCGCATCCGCGGCCGGATCGTCGTCGACGTGAACCGCTGACCATCCCCCAAGACCACACAAACGAAAGAGGAAGACCATGACGAAGATCACCGTGCTCGGAGCGGGCGGACGTATCGCAAGACACGCCATCGCCGCGCTTCTCGAGGAGCCTGCCAACGAACTGACCCTCTACCTGCGTCGCCCCCAGAGCCTGCCGGATGCTCCCAGCGACCGCGTCCAGATCGTCGAGGGCGACGTGCTCGACAACGAACTCCTCACACGCACCGCCACGGGACAGGACATCGTCTACGCGAACCTCGGCGGAGGCGACATCGAAGCTCAGGCCCGCGCCGTCGTCGCAGCGCTGACCGCCGCGGGAACACGACGGTTGATCTGGATCTCCACCCTCGGCATCTACGACGAGGTGCCCGGTGAGTACGGCAAGTGGAACCACCGGATGCTCGACGGCGGATACCTGCAGACGTACAGCGCCGCCGCGAAATTGATCGAGGAGTCCAACCTCGACTACACGATCATCCGTCCCGCGTGGCTGTCGGACGCCGACGAGGTCGACTACGAGCTGACCCAGAAGGGCGAGCCCTTCCAGGGCACCGAGGTGTCCCGCAAGAGCGTCGGCGCGCTCGTCGCCGAACTCGTCAAGAACCCGGCCGACAGCATCGGCGCCTCGCTCGGCGTGAACAAGCCCGGCACCGACGGCGACAAGCCATCCTGGTACTGAACGGAGCATGCCATGACCGCTTTGGACACGCTCACCGAGAACGGCTTGTCCCTCGGGATCGAGCTGCCCCTGGACAACGATCTCGCCCGACGAGACGTCTCCGGTCAGGGACTCTTCCCTGACCTGACCCGGCATCAGGAGCGTGCGCAGCTCGCCGACCGGCTCGGGTTCCGGGCGCTCTGGCTGCGGGACGTGCCGATGTGGCGACCGCGTGACTTCGGCGACGCCGGACAGGTCTTCGACCCCATCCCCTACCTCGGCTACCTCGCCGCATCGACCGAGCACATCCTGCTCGGAACAGCGGGGATCGTGCTCCCCTTGCGGCATCCAGTCGCGCTCGCGAAGGAAGCTGCAACCGTGGATGTCCTCTCCGGTGGGCGGCTGCTGCTCGGCCTCGCCTCGGGCGACAGGCCGGGTGAGTACCCGTTCTTCGGAGTCGATTTCGATCGTCGGGGAGAGACCTATCGCGACGGTGTGCGCGTGCTGCGTGAGATCTGGTCGCAGGCGGCGCTGGGCCGGATCGATCAGGACTCGTTCCTGCCCGCCCCTGCGGACGGGACGATTCCACTGATCGGGATCGGTGGCGCGCAGCAGTCTCCTGCGTGGGCGGCAGAGCACCTCGACGCGCACATGACGTACCACCGTGCAGGTCCGCAGATGCGCGCCGTCGCTGCGCAGTGGCGGGCGATATCGCTCAAGCCGTTCATGACGAACCTCTACCTCGACCTCGCGGAGAACCCGGACGCTCCCTTCGAGCCGATCCGCCTCGGTGCACGGGTCGGCACCACCGGTCTCACCGATTACCTCACCGGACTGGCAGCGGCAGGGGTCGTGCACGTCAACCTCGTGCTGCGGCCGGGACGACGAGACGTTGAAGACGTCATGGAGGAGATCGGACAAGACGTCATCCCCGCCCTCCGAGCCCGAACCGCATCAGAGCCAGCCGGCGCAGACATCCGATCGTGACCGAATCCACCGAAACAAGAAACAAACGAGCAGGGAGAACGATTGATATGAGCAGCACAGACACCATCGCCACGACTGCGAGCGACCCGACAGCGGTTGTCGCGACCGCGCAGTTCCTTACCCCCGTCGTACTCGGCCTTCAGGGGCTGACCATCAACGCCAAGCAGGCGCACTGGCACGTGCGTGGCTCGAACTTCGTCGGCGTCCACGAGTTGCTGGACACCATCGCAGGCAACGCCGGCGAGTTCGCCGACGCGGCAGCGGAACGCATCGTCGCCCTCGGCCTCCCGCTCGACGCCCGCGTCAGCGCGGTCGCCGAGAAGAGCTCCGGGACAAGCGTCCCGGCCGGCTTCGCGAACTCAGACGACCTCGTGCACGCGGTGATCGCAGACATCGACAGGCTCCTCGCCGACGTCCGCGCAGCGGTCGATGGCCTCGACGGCATCGACCTGACCAGTCAGGACGTCGCGATCGAGATCCAGCGAGGTCTCGACAAGGACCGCTGGTTCCTCGTGTCTCACATCGCAGCCTGACCGACCTGCCAAAGCGGCGCCTCTCACCGGTCCGGTGAGAGGCGCCGCGCGCACTACGTGGTGCAGTCGGACAACACGGGCTAATCGAGGATCGCGGTGACTTCGAGCTCAACGAGAACGTCCGGCTCGAAGAGGTAGTCGACCCCGATCAGGGACGCGGGCGGCAGGGGCTGAGGCAGCTTCAGCTCCTCAGCGACCCGAGCGATCCCGTCCATGAAAGGTGCGATCTTCTCGGGCTCCCATTCGGTGACGTAGAAGGTCAACCGAAGCGCATCGTCGAAGGATGCACCCGCGCCTGCGAGCGCACGAGCTGTGTTGCGGAGAACCTCCGCGACCTGACCCGCGAGATCGTTGATCGCGATGGGCTTTCCTTCCGCACTACGGGCGACCTGGCCGCTGATATGCACGTGACGCGTGCCGGTGCCAATGGCGACGTGATCATACGGCGTTCCTGGCTGGAGACCGGCAGGACTGAAGCGTGTGACTGGCATAGAAGGTCCTCTTCGTTGGTGGTTTACTATTGATACTTGGTAGTTGAAGGACACTTCAAGGAGACCTGGTTTCATGGCCGATACCGACGCCGTATGCGAAAGCGAGCTGCGTATCGCGACGCCGCATCGCGAGCTGCTCGACCAGGTGCTCGACAAGTGGTCACTCAGCGTGCTCAACGAACTGTGCGAGCGACCCTGTCGGTTCAACGAGTTACGGCGTGCGATTCCGGGAGTGACGCAGAAGTCCCTCACGGCGACGTTGCGTCGGCTGGAGCGAAACGGAGTCGTGCAACGCCGAGTCATCAGCACGCGGCCGGTGGCCGTCGAGTACGGGATCACCGCCTTGGGCAAAACGTTGCGCGGGCCGATTGACGCGCTCGTCGCCTGGGCAGATGAGCAACTGCCGAACATTGAACGCGCACGCATCGCCTTCGACGAAGACGAACAGTAGACGTCGGGACATCTTTCCCCTCGCGACCAAGCAAGAGCGCGGCTCAGCTCTCTGTCGGATGTTCAGGCTTTGCGCCTTCTCTGTCTCCCATGACGGCGTCCACCATGCCCATCGTCGCGTCGAACTGCGTCATGACCAGCGCCGCTGTGCTCGCGAAGCCGCACGCGAGAAGGATGAGCAGCGAGGGGACGAACTCAGTCGGATCGGGCACCCAGCCTCCCAATGTCCATGGCAGGACCATGGCGATGACGATGCCGGCGCTCGAGAGCCATTCGTTCACGAATAGAGCGCGTGAGGAGCCGGACCCGCCCCTCGCGAGGATACGACGTCCTGTTTCCACTGTCATCGCTACCAGGAGGATGCCGAGGACGATGAAGCTCAGCGCGCCCCAGAGCGGATCAAGCGACGCGAGCACGAGCGGAACAAGGAGCGGAATGGAGTAGGCGGTGAAGACCCAGCGGACCGACGAACGGAGATACCGGTCCGCAGCCTCCGACGCTGCGAGTCGGCGGTGCATCTCCGAGTCGATGTAGAAGAACACGCCCACGATGAACGTGCCGAGCATCGTTCCCGATACTCCGGCGAGCCCCAAGAGGAAGTCATCATCCGTACCTGACATCGTCTGCGTCCCTTCTTCCCTGGGCACCTGTGAAGCGGGCAATCCATGCGGTCGCAGGATTTCGTGCCAGATCGGCGAGGCTTCCTCGCTGCGTGATGCGCCCTGCCTCAAGGACGATCACCTCGTCAGCGAGCACCTCGACGTCTTCACGGTCATGTGTGACGAGGATCGTCGGACCGGCGAACTGGCGGAGACGCAGACCGAGGTCGGCACGCACTTCATCCCGGAACTCCACGTCCAGCGCCGCGAGCGGCTCGTCGAGGAGCAGTGCCTTCGGCTCGGATGCGAGGGCACGGGCTAGCGCTACACGCTGAGCTTGCCCGCCGGAGAGTGCACTGGGGTATCTCTCTGCCAGGTCCGCCATTCCGAAGCGAGACAGCCAGGGGTCTGCGCTGCGCCGGGCGGCGGACCAACGCCCACCGCGGACTTTGGCTGAGAAGGCGACGTTCTCGCGCACCGTGAGGTGAGGGAAGAGGAGCAGGTCTTGGAACATGACGCCGATCCTTCGCTGGTCAGCAGGAAGACCGGCCAGATCCTTGTCCCCCAGTCGAATCGTGCCGTGGGACTCGGTGAAGCCTGCGATCGCCGCGATGGCGCTGGACTTTCCGGCACCGTTCGGTCCGACGACGGCGAGCACACTTCCGGGATCCGCTTTCAGCTCCACGACTACGTCGAAGGCGGGGCGTGGGATACGTGCGGAGACGGTGAGCTCGAAGGTCATGCGGTGCCTGGCAGCCATCGGTCGCGGAGTGCGAGGAGCACACCCAGTGATACCGCGAGCAGGACGAGTGCGAGGGCGATCGCGGTGTCGGGGTCCGAGTTCATCGCGAGGTACGACGCGATCGGGAGTGTGCGCGTCACGCCGGGGAAGGAGCCGGCGAACGTGATAGTCGCGCCGAACTCGCCGAGCGCGCGGGCGAAGCACAGCACGGCGCCCGCGGCGATTCCAGGCGCGGTCAGCGGAACCGTCACGAGGCGGAAGATCTGCCACGGGCTGGCGCCCAGGGAGGCGGCGGCTAGTTCGCTGCGGCGGTCCGCTGATCGCAGCGCGCCTTCGACGGCGAAGACGAGGAAGGGCATCGCGACGAAGGTTTGCGCGAGCACAACGGCACCGGTGGTGAAAGGAATAGTGATGCCGACCTGCGTGAGCCATTGCCCGAGGATGCCTCGCCGTCCCAGCAGGAGAAGCAACGCAATGCCGCCGACAACGGGAGGCAGTACCAGCGGGATAGTGATCGCCGCCCGCAAGAGGCGGCGCGGCAGGACCTTCCAGTGAACGGAATGGCTCAGCAGGACGGCTAGCGGGATACCGAGGATGAGACTCAGGCCGGTAGATAACGTCGCTGTGAGTAACGAGAGCCCGAGCGCCTGCAGTACCTCTTGCCGAACGAAGAGTTCGCCCAGCTGGCCCCATGGTGCACGCAGGATGAGTCCGAGCAGCGGGAGAACGAGCAGCGCGAGACCGATCACCCCGAGGGCGAGGATGACCGGCTGCCGGCGTTCACGGGGCCGCGAAGCCTGCATGCTCGAAGACCTGACGTGCCTCATCGGAGCGGAGGTAGTCGATGAACGCCTGTCCTGCGTCGGGGTTCGGTGCCTCGGCAAGAAGGGCGACCGGATAGTTGTTGATCACCTGCTGCGCCTCAGGCACATCGATGCCTTCCACCGCGCTCCCTGCTGCGACGACGTCGGTCACGTAGACCAGTGCGGCGTCGGCCTCACCCAGAGAGACTTTCGTCAGTGCGGCACGCACGTCCTCCTCAAGTGTGTCCGGTTGGGCCTGAACACCAGCAAGGTCGAGCAGGGACTGCGCTGCGGCTCCACACGGCACCGCGGTGTCGCACAATGCGATTGTCAGCTCAGGCCGTGCGAAGTCGGCGAGACCGGTGATCCCTGCAGGGTTCCCGGCGGGAACCGCGATCTGCAGCGTGTTCGTGACGAGCACTTCCGGATCGGCGGCCAGGCCTGCGTCGACAACAGACTGCATCGTCGCCTCATTCGCTGAGAAGAACACGTCCACCGGGGCACCGGAGACGATCTGCTCGGCGAGCGCCGACGATCCGCCATAGCTGGCGACCACGTCGACATCTGCGTTCGCGTCCTCGAACCTCTCGGCGAGGACGTCGATCACGTCGGTCAAGGAGGCTGCGGCCAACACTGTCACCGTTCCGGAGGTCATGTCGTCCTTGCTTGCCCCGACATCCGATTCGTCGCTTCCCGTGCCGGGCGATGAGCATCCAGCGAGCAGAAGGAGCGCTGCGGCTGCCGCAAGGAGGGAGGGGGCACGCACGACAGGAACTCCTCTGAAAGACGGTCGGTCAGGCGAACGAAGTTGCCGACCTGTCTCAAGCCTCCCGTAGCCGAGGTCGTGAGAATGGCCTGCGACTGCTGGGCTTTGTCTGCTCTCTGCTGTCTCGCCGCTTCCGACCTCACCCGCTGGGACCGGCTCCCTAGCCTGAAGGCATGCCGGTCAATCCGCTCTCTCCGACCTTTCAGAGGCAGCGCGTCCTCACGGGCTTCGGCGTTCCCGCTCAGGAGCGTCTTTCGAGAGCGCATGTGCTCGTGATCGGCGCGGGTGGGCTGGCCAGCACCCTGTTGCCGGTCCTTGCTGCCGCAGGCGTCGGCAGCCTCACGATCGTCGATGACGACACTGTCGCCGAATCGAACCTGCACCGGCAGACGATGCACACGCCCGGCGACATCGGTCGCAGCAAAGCGGTCTCAGCCACCATAAGGCTCGCGTCGCTCGCTCCTGATGCTGAGCTCCGCGCCGTCGAGGGGCGTTTCGACGCCGTGACAGCCGAGGGTCTGCTGCACGGTGTGGACGTGCTCGTCGATGCCAGCGACAACCCGGCAACAGTGATGCTGGCAGACCGTGTTGCTGCCGAACGCGGCATTCCGCTCGTGTGGGGGTCAGCACTGGGGTACGCCGGCCAAGCAGGCGTGGCATGGGATGCCAGAGGCACCGACTACCGCGACTTGTTCCCGCATGGTCCGGACTCCAGTGCGGACACCTGCGACATGATCGGCGTGCTGCCGAGCGTATGCGCCGTCATCGGGGCGTTCATGGCGACCGAGGCACTCAAGCTCCTCACCGGCATCGGAGAGCCGTTGATCGGCCGGGTCGCCGCGTACGACGCACGCACCGGCCGCACCCGCGAGATCGCCTACCGGCGCGACGAGTCCGCCCGTGCCGCAGCGCAGAACATCGAGACCACTCCGCTGTCATCCGACGATCAGAACGCCGTCTCGCCCGAGGAACTGCGCGACCTGCTCACAGCTTCCTTCCCGCCGCTGCTGATCGACGTACGCGAACCGTGGGAGGCCGACATCGCAGCGATCCCGGGAAACGTGCTGATCCCCTTGACCGAACTCCCTCGCCGGGCACCAGAACTCGACACCGGTCACCCCATCGTGCTGTACTGCCACCGCGGCACACGCTCACGCCAAGCGCTCGATCAGCTCCTCCAACTCGGATTCTCCGATGTGCGGCACCTCACCGGAGGCATCGATGCCTGGGCTGTCCGCATCGACCCCACGGCGAGCAGATACTGACATGCCCCGCACATCGGTCGCTGAGCACACGGCCCGAGTCCGCACCCTCCTGAACGCCGTGAGCCAGCGCCCCGTCGAGCAGGTCGCCCTGTCTGACGCGCTAGATCGGGTGCTTGCCCACCCCATACGGACTCCGATAGATCTGCCCCCGTTCCGGAACTCACAGATGGACGGCTTCGCCGTCCGTACGGTTGACCTCGCGCGGACGCCAAGCAGTCTGCCGCTGCGCGGTGCGATCCCCGCTGCTCCTGGCACACCTGGGCCGCTTCGCCCTGGCCATACCGTCCGGGTCATGACCGGTGCGCCGATCCCCGACGACGCCGATGCGGTCGTCCCTGTCGAACACGCCACCGTCCAGGGAACGACAGTGACGTTCACGCGGAAGCCGGACGTCGGAGAGTTCGTGCGTGAAGCCGGCTCTGACCTCGCGGTCGGTGAGCCTCTGTTGTCTGATGGATTCCGGCTCGCTCCTCGCCACCTGGCGGCGCTCGCAGCTGCGGGAGTGGCGTCCGTCCCCGTTCGCTCACAGGTACGTGTCGCAGTGATCTCGACCGGAAGCGAGCTGGCCGCTCCCGGTGAGCTTCTGGCTCCCGGCCAGATCTACGACGCCAACGGCCCCGCACTCGCCGCAGCGGTACGAACCGCCGACGCCCTCTTGGTCGATGAGCATCGTGTCGTCGATGACACGGCCGCGTTCGCGCGCGCTCTCGACGCGTCGTGTGCGGCGGGAGCCGAGATCTTGCTCACCAGCGGGGGCATCTCGGCAGGCAACTACGAAGTCGTGAGGGAGCTTCTGGAGCCGCTCGGGGCGCACGTCGATACTCTCGCGATGCAGCCGGGCGGCCCCCAAGCCACTGCCATCTACAAAGGCGTTCCCATGGTGTGCTTCCCAGGCAATCCCGTGTCCGCGCAGCTGTCGTTCATGCTCTTCATCGAGCCGGTCCTCCGTGAGGCAGCAGGACTGCACGCGCGACAGCCCGAGCCGCGGACCCTGGCCGAGCCCCTCACCTCTGTCGCCGGGAAACGGCAGTTCCGCCGTGGTGTGGGGTTGCCTGGAGGCCGGGTGGCACCGGTTGGCGGCCCTTCCTCGCACCTTGTCGCCGCCATGGCGGCATCCGACATGCTCATCGATGTCCCGATCGATGCCGTCACCCTCGACATCGGGACACGCGTGGAGACCTGGAATCTATGAACGAACTGCCGCACCTCGACGATCACGGCCGATCGCGGATGATCGACATCGGCGGGAAGGCGATCACTCGGCGCACGGCGATCGCGACCGGCCGCCTCGACACGACACCGGCGGTGCTGGAACTGCTCGCCGCCAACCAGCTGCGCAAAGCAGACGCGCTCCCGACAGCGCGGGTCGCGGGCATCCAGGGCGCCAAGCGCACCAGCGAACTTGTACCCCTCGCGCACACATTGCCCCTGGAGTCCGTCACCGTGGACTTCGAGCTCAGCACCTCATCGGTGGAGATCCGGGCCACGGTCGCAGCGACGGCGAAGACTGGGGCCGAGATGGAAGCCCTCACCGCCGTCGCCATCGCCGGTCTCGCTCTGCACGACATGATCAAGTCCGTCGATCCGGCCGCCGTGCTCGGAGACATCCACCTCATCGAGAAGACCGGAGGAAAGCGCGGGCACTGGGTTGCAGGCGCATCCGTGCCCGCAGACCACGGACAGGCGGTCGTGATCGTCTCCTCAACGAGCACCGCGGCCGGTACGCGCGAGGATCTCACCGGTCCGGCAATCGCAGGCTGGCTTCGCGACCACGGGTATCAGCCAGACGAGCCCGTCGTTGTCGCTGACGCGGATATCTATCAGGCGCTCACGGATGCTCTCACCAGCGAGCCGGTATTGATCGTCACGACCGGCGGCACCGGGGTGCATCCCGAGGACCGCACCCCCGAGGCGACGAGCGCGGTGATCGAGAGAGCACTTCCCGGCATCGCCGAGGCCATCCGTGCAGCGGGCCGCGCGGCGACGCCGACAGCCTCGCTCAGCAGGGCGCTTGCAGGGATCGCCGGACGCACGATCGTCATCAACCTGCCTGGATCGCCACGCGGCGTGGAAGACGGCCTCATCGCACTGGAGCCGCTCTTGCCACACCTGCACGACCAGCTGGCCGGCGGCGGACATGCCTGACCCGATCGGTTTCGTCACCGCTGCTCCGCTGGACAAGACGCAGCTGGAAACACGGATACGCAGTAGGAAGAACGGGGCGGTGGTCACCTTCGAAGGCATCGTGCGCGACCATGATCACGGAGAGGACGTCGGCTCTCTCGACTACGAGGCGCACCCCGACGCGGAACGAATCCTCATCGACGTGTGCACGAGGATCGCTCAAACCACGGACTGCGATGTCGTCGCCGCTCACCGCATCGGTCACCTCGAGATCGGCGACGTCGCACTGGTCACGGTCGTCGCCGCCCCGCACCGGGCAGAGGCGTTCGCCGTCTGCGGGAACCTCGTCGACGCGATCAAGGCAGAGGTTCCGATCTGGAAGCACCAGCACTTCACCGACGGCAGATCGGAGTGGGTGGGGTTGTAGATACACCGCACGACCTAGCGAACCCGCCGGGTGAACGATGGTGCAATCACCGAGGAAAGAGGCGCCAGATGACTGGCATTGAGACTGAAGCACACAACTTTCATGGCAACCGACTTCCCCCGTCAGAAGCCGCCCGCGTCGCACCCACCGATGCGGCCGCTCGGACCGTTCTTGCGAGCCTCTGATGTCGTTGCTGCGTGGTGGTGATGCGTTCCCCGCCCTCGAGCTGGTCGAGGTGGGAGGCACACGCCGAACGATCCCGGCCGTATTCGCCGGGCAGTACGGCGTGGTTCTCTTCTCTCGCGGGGCAGGCTGCCGGCCTTGCGTGGAGCAGCTGCGTGCGTTCCAGCGCGGCCTACGACGCTTGTCCGCCGCGGGTATCGCTGTCGTCGCGGTGACTGCGGACGAGGAGCCGATAACCGCGGAGCTCGTGGCGCGCTATGGGCTGACTTTTCCGATCGGACACAGCACCGATGTGGGGCAGATCGCGGCCGCGACCGGAGCGTTCGTCACCGTGGACCCGCCGCAGTTGCAGACGACCGGATTCGTGCTGGATCCCGATGGGACGGTCGTGATCAGCGTGTACTCCTGCGGAACGTTGGGACAACTCGTTCCCGACGATGTCCTCGAACTCATCCGGGAGTTGCCTCAGCATGCGGATGCGAATCGGAAGCGGGCAGACCGATGAAAACCATCGATGCCATCTCGAGAGCGCGGATGCAGACCGCTGCGAGAGCAGTCGGCAAGGATGTGCGCAACCAGAACAGGATGCAGACACATCCTCTCTTGATCGTTCCGCCGGAGAAGCGACGTTGACCTCGTCTCCGAACGCCTCAGGTGCCACTGGGACAGCCGTCTGGGAGGAGCTCGCTCAGGAGGTCCTCAGCAGAAACCCACGCGGCCGGATACTCGTCGCCATCGACGGCGTGGACGCTGCAGCCCGCATGCACTTCGCCGACGCCCTGGCGGCAGCGCTGCGTGCAGTGGGACGTCACGCGACTCGTCTCAGCGCGGCCCCGTTCACGGACGATGACGCCGTCCGAACCATACTGCGCATGTTCCGCCACAACGGACCTGAGAGCGAGCTCGCTGCCGCGCCTGAGGACAGGATGCTGATTGTCGACGGTTGGTCACTGCTGCGCTCTAGCCTGCGCTCGGCGTGGCACTTCACCGTCTTCCTCGACGGCGGTGAGCCGGCGCACCCAGACACCCATGAACGGCATCTCCGCTACATGCGCGAGGACATTCCACGCGAATCATCCGATGCCGTGTACGAGGTGAGCGACAGCATGCATCCCCAACGCTTGTACTTCGATTCCTGCTGAGACAAGGATCTGGGCAGCACCGCGGTCGTCTCACGTAAGAGGATGGCAGCGCAGGAGACGAATGCAGTTCACGACACGTGGACCCCCGCGGTGGATCGGACCTCAGCCGCTTGTGGTTTGGCTCAGCCGCCGGAGAACGGGGGCAGCACGTCCACCTGCGCGGAGACCGGTCGCGCGGGATCGCGTGAGGCGATGCCGTCGACGAGGAATGTCCCCTTTGCGATCACCGGCTCGAGTGCCGGGTGAGCTGTGAGGAGCGCGTCCTTCGCCTCTCCGAGGGTCGTCGCCTCGACGTGCTCTTCTTCGCAGCCAGCCGCTTCAGCGGCGGCTGCGAAGTATCGGACGAGTATGCGTGACATCGTCAGCCTCCGATCGCTCCCATGGAACGGGCCGGTCGACGAAAGCTCTTCTCTTCCATCCCGTGCCCAGCCTGTTTGTCCCACATCGTCGCCCGCCAGGCGTCGGCGATAGCGGCATCGTCTGCTCCACTTCGCAGCATCGTGCGCAGGTCTGTCTCGTCGTCTCCGAACAGACAGGAACGTACCGAGCCTTCGGCTGTCAGCCTGGTTCGGTCGCACGCGTCGCAGAAGCTGCGTGTGACGGACCCGATGATGCCGACGGTGGCCGGGCCTCCGTCGACGAGCCACTCCTCTGCGGGAGCGGACGGGTCTTCACGCCCGGCCGGGGTCAGCCGGTATCGGCGTCCGAGCACAGACAGAAGTTCTTCGGCGGAGACGAGGTGGTCTCTGCGCCATGTCTGATCTGCATCCAGCGGCATCTGTTCGATGAACCGCAACCGCACGCCGTTGGCAAGCGCCCACGCCAGCAGGTCGGGCGCATCCGCGAGGGTCTCGCGCAGCGCCACCGCGTTGATCTTGATCGGGCTGAGCCCTGCGTGCTGTGCCGCCTCGATCCCCCTGAGCACGGCAGGCAGGCGATCGCGTCGGGTGACAGCGGCGAAATGCTCGCGGTCGATCGTGTCCAGCGACACGTTGATCCGCGTCAGTCCAGCCTCCACAAGCTGCGGCGCCTTGCGGTCGAGGCCGATCCCATTGGTCGTCATCGACACCGGCAGGCCGGGCACGGCTGTCGTCGTCTGGCGCACGATCTCGACCAGATCAGGTCGCGTAAGCGGCTCGCCGCCGGTAAAGCGCACCTCACGGACTCCGAGATCGTGGACGGCTATGGTGACCAGACGCGCGATCTCTTCCGGAGTCAGCAACTCCCCGCGAGGGACGATGGGCAGGCCTTCCGCCGGCATGCAGTATGTGCAACGCAGTGAGCAGGCGCTTGTGATCGATACGCGCAGGTCTCGCGCGATGCGCCCGAACCTGTCCACGAGAAACGGTGTCTCGGGTCGGCCGACCGTCGAGCGCGCGCGATGGCGAACGGTCGGCATGCCGAGCGCAACAGGGCACATGGTCACAGACTTCTTCTCGATGCTTGCGGGGGGGGGGGGGCGAGGTCGCCCGGTGGGGCGTCCTGTTCCACAGTGTGGTCGGCACAGTGGCCCGTTTTCACGCCGGGGACTCATCACCTGCAGTCATGGGCAAGTTCCGCGCAGGACCAGGCGATCAGCGAGAGAGCTCCCGCAATATCGTCGGTGGTGTACAGCCAGAGAAGACGGAAGGGGCGATGTATGTCGTTCACTACTCGCGGATTCGCGGGACGCCGGCGTGGACCCGATGATCAGCTCCCTCCGGGACAGACGCTGTTCGACAACTGGCCGGTGCTCACCGCCGGTCCCACCCCCTATGTCGATACCGAGACGTGGGATTTCGCCATCCTCGATGAAACCGGTACCGAGCATCACTGGAACTGGGAGCAGTTCCTGGCGCTCGGTGCCGAGGACATCACGGTCGACATCCACTGCGTCACGCACTGGTCCAAGCTCGACATGGCCTGGCGCGGGGTGAGCCTGGACAAGCTGTTCGAGAACGTCGAGACATCCCATGACTACGTCATGGCGCACTCCTACGGCGGCTACACCACGAATGTGCCGCTTGAGGATCTCCTGGATGGCAAGGCCTGGATCGCGACCGAGGCCGAAGGCGCACCGCTCGACGCAGAACACGGCGGGCCGGCACGTCTCCTGATCCCGCATCTGTACTTCTGGAAGAGCGCGAAGTGGGTCCGGGCATTGACGATGATGCCGACGAACGACCCTGGGTTCTGGGAGCAGAGCGGCTATCACATCTACGGTGATCCGTGGAAGGAAGAACGCTACTGGTGATGGAGCAGACCCGGCTCGCTCCGCTTCGCCCCCGCGTGAGGCCGTCGTGGTTCGTCGCCACGGTTTCGGAGGTGCGTCCAGAGACGCCGACTGCGGTTCGGCTGGTGCTCGATGTCCCGGGGTGGCCGGGGAGCGAGGCGGGCAGCCATCTCGATCTGCGACTGACCGCTCCGGACGGCTACCAGGCGACACGTTCGTATTCGATCGCATCCTCCGAGACGGGCGGAACGATCGTCCTTGCGGTCGATGAGCTGCCCGATGGCGAGGTGTCTCCGTTCCTCGTCCGTGAACTGCGCGTCGGTGACCAGCTCGAGGTCCACGGACCGCTGGGATCGTTCTTCCTCTGGCGCCCGGGACAGAGCCAGCGCCCCGTGCAGCTCATCGCCGGCGGGTCAGGTGTCGTGCCCCTCTACGCGATGGCGGCGTCTCATGCGGCCGCATCCGATCCCGTTCCGTTCCGGCTGCTGTACTCGGTGCGCACCCCGGAGGACGTCTACTTCCACCAGGAGTTCCTCGAGCTGTCGGACGGGTCGTTCGCGATCGACCTCGTGTACACGCGACGAGCGCCAGCTGGGTGGCAAGATCCGGTCGGACGGCTCACAGAGTCGACTATCGCGGCGCGGACGCTCCCTCCGGAAGACCGCCCACGCATTTTCGTGTGCGGTTCGACAGGCTTCGTCGAAGCCGTCGCGCCGTGGCTCGTGAAGCTCGGCCATGCGCCGCAAGACATCCTCACCGAACGATTCGGAGGCCTATGATGACCAGCCACCTCGACGGGAACATCCTCGCCGGGACTCTCGCGGATTTTCTCGTGCCCGATGCAACGATGATCGAAGGACGGTGCGGAGGCTGCGGGCGCGTCGCGCCCCTTGGCGAGGCAATCGTGTATCCGGACGCCCCGGGGCTGGTCGTACGCTGCAAGACGTGCAGCCACGTGCTGGCGACGATCATCGACGCCGGTGAACGCCTCTTCCTCAGCTTCGCGGGGATGACCGCGTTCGCGATGAGGCGGGATCAGGCTGAGGAGTCGGTCTCAGTCGCGTAGGCCCTGAGCTGTGCGATAGCCATGTCGAGAGCGGCACGCATCGGATAAACATCTCGACTCGCCTTCGCCAGAAGATAACCTCCCTGCAGTGCCGATAGCAGCCCAATGGCAAGCGCTCGCGAGTCCGCATCGCTGCGCAACACGCTGCGTGTCTTCAGCCTCTCCACGGCATCGATCAGCATCTCCAGCCAATCATCGAAGTGGGCAGCGATCGCCCGGCGGGCATCCTCATTGTGGTCTGCGATCTCGTTCGCCAGAGACCCGAGCGGGCACCCGTACGCGCCGTCGCGTAGCGCGTTGCGTTCGACGAGTTCATCCCGCCACAGCTCGAACCCGCGTAGGGATTCCACGCGTCGAAGGCGCCGGCGCTGCTGCGTCAGGACGTCCTCCGCCCGGGTCTCGATGACTTCCTTCACGAGTGCGTCCTTGTCGGCGAAGTGCTGATAAACCTGAGACTTCGATGTCGCGCTGGCGGCTCAGACGTCGGCGAGGGTCGTCGCCGCAACGCCTCGCTCATACATCAACTGGTTCGCTGCGTCGACGATACGCGCCCTCGTTGCCGCCCCTTTCGGCGTCAACCGGCGCGCACTCGTTCCGTCGGCAGTCACGCCTCCAGGGTAGTCTCCTCCGTCCGCAGGACTCGAAGTCGTCCGTCACGCGATGCCAGCCCGGCCGGCCCAGTGAAGTCCAGCGGAGCGGGACGCTCGCATCTCACACCTTCACAATAATGGACCTCGGAGTCCTTATCCAAGTCGATCCGAAACACCTATGGCGATCCAAGCGTCCTGCTTTTCAGACCTGCGACACCTCTCGTCAATCGACGTCCCG
>NZ_JBSHMU010000010.1:0-38348 GCF_053645675.1 Microbacterium sp. NPDC055312
CGCCAGATGTCGGACGCTTCTTCACGATGCGTCCGACATCTGGCGTGTCGGCCCCCGTTTCGTCACACGTCCACACCCGCGAAGCCCGAGGCGCCAGCGCCTCAGGCGCGGCCGCGCGTCAGGCGCGCGCCGCGACGACGGGTCAGGCGCGGCGGAAGCTGGTGGCCGCGGGGCAGTCGAACGGATCGGCGCCGGCCGCGAGCCCGACCCGGTTCAGGTACTCGATCACGATCGCGTACGAGCGACCGAGGCTGGTCTCGGTGTACGGCACATTGTTCGACGCGCAGTAGTCGCGCACGATCTCGCGCGCCTTCGACAGGTGCGGACGCGGCATGCTCGGGAACAGGTGGTGCTCGACCTGGTAGTTCAGGCCGCCCATCAGCGCGGTCGCCCACCAGCCGCCGCGGATATTGCGCGAGGTGCGCACCTGCTTCGAGAAGAAGTCCAGACGCGCGTTCGGCTCGATGATCGGCATCCCCTTGTGGTTCGGCGCGAACGACGCCCCCATGTAGACGCCGAACACTGCCAGCTGCACGCCCATGAACGCGAATGCCATGCCGAGCGGCAGCATCATGAAGACCGGGATCAGGAGGATCGCGAAGCGGACGGCGATGATGCCGAGCTCGGTCCAGCGGCCCTTGACCTTCTTCTTCGTGAAGAGGTGCTTCAGCCCGATGTAGTGCAGGTTCAGGCCCTCGAGGGTGAGCAGGGGGAAGAACAGCCAGCCCTGCTTGCGGGTGATCAGTCGGATCAGGCCCCGGGACTTCGCGGCATCCTCGTCGAGGAAGGAGATCGTGTCGACCTCGATGTCGGGGTCCTTGCCGACCTGGTTCGGGTTGCCGTGGTGCTTGGTGTGCTTCGAATCCCACCACGAGTAGCTCATGCCGATGCTGCCCGCGAGGATGCGGGCGAGCTTGAAGTTCGCCGGCCCCGAGCTCAGGATCTGCCGGTGCGCCGCCTCATGGGAGAGGAAGGCGATCTGCGTGAAGATGATGCCCAGCGCCGCGGCGATGAGCAGCTGGAACCAGCTGTCGCCGAGCAGGATGAATCCGGTGATGGCTCCGCCGAGGGCGAGCACGATGCCCGCCGCCACCGCGATGTAGAACCAGGTTGCGCGCCTGAGAAGCCCGGTCTCGCGGACGACCTGCGACACCTGCTTGTAGGCGTGCGCCATCGGCGGGAACTCCGCTGTGCCCGAATACGTCTGACGAATGCGTCCGAGGGTGGCCGTGCCTGGGTCGACGTGAGCGTCGATTCGTGTGGAAGTGATGATCTTCTCCTGTCGATCGGAAGCCCTTGAGCTGAGGAAGCCAAGGGCGGATGCCGATCGCTGGTGCCCACGCTACGCGGGTCGATATGCGACGGAAGGCATGTGTCGTCGCGCTGCGCAGACCCCGCACAGAGTGACGAGCACCGGCGCCATCCGCTGCTGCCGACGGACGCCACCGGTGCTCGATCTCTCACTCGACTCGAAAGCCCGCGCGCCTCAGGCCCAGCCCGGCCGCGCCGAGCGCTGCCGCGAGAAGAAGTCCACCGGGCAGGATCCAGGCGGGCACCCCGGTCGTGGCGAGGTCGCTCTCGGACGCGTGGTCGGGGCCTGAGCCAGGGCCGCGACCGCCCGCGTCCACATCGGTGCCGCCGCCGTGGTTCCCTCCGTCGCTTCCGCCGTCGCCGCCGCCGTCGCCGCCACCGCCGCCGCCATCGCCGTCGCCCCCGCCATCGCCGCCCCCGCTTGCGTCGAGCCTGGCCACGTACCGCTCACCGCCGTCCACGGTGCTCGCCAGCCAGTAGTCCAGGTCGCGGGGCAGCTGCACCCGCAGCTGCGCCGTTCCGTCCGCATCCGCCACGACCTCGGTGACGAAGGCGATGTCGTCCTGACGGGGCGCGTTCGGATCAGCCTCGGCGTCCAGCACGAGCACGCTGGCCCGGTGCTCGGCGAACTCGGATCCGTAGGCGATGCGGATCGTGGCGACGCCGTCGCTCGATGAGGCCTCGTGCTCGACTGCGCCCGCCGACGCGGCGGTGCCGAGCACGAACAGTCCGGCGAGTCCGATCGCGCATGCCGCGCTGATGGTGTTCTTGTTCATTTCTGTTCTCCTGGTCTCGTCATCGGGCGTTCGACAGGGTTGGCCGGGATGCGGTGGCATCCCAGCTCCATACCCGCCCGAAGTCCCAGCCGATGGCCACGTAGGTGCTCTGGTCCATCGCTGCCGCGCTGGTGATGGTCTCCCCGTTTCGCGTGCCGCGGCCCTCGTCCGTCACGCTCTGACCGGCGACCGCCATCGAGTCGACGGCGAGGTTGTCTATCAGGGTGGCCTTCTCCGTGCCCAGTTCTCGCGCGACGACCCGCGACGCATGCGCGGTGGCGCTCACCGACGGGTTGAGAGCGACCGACTGCGAGACCGTGGTGGTGGCGTACGCGTACCCCGCTATCCCACCGGCGTTCTGATTGACCGCTGCTTTCACCTCTCCTGCGGCGTACACGCGTCGGGTGGTGCTGCCGCGCCCGGCGATGCCGACGATGCCCCCGGCCTGGCGCCCGGACACCGCTGTCACCGTTGCCTCCGAGAACGCGTCCTGCACCGTGCCGGCGGAGTTGCCGACCAGCCCGCCCACCGTGGCCGCGCCGCTGACAGATCCGGTCGTCCCGACCTCGGCGAGCAGACCCGTCTCGGAGACGCGGTCGGCCAGCAGCCCCACGTCGGTTCGACCCGATTCGACGTGTGCGTCGACCAGCATCACCCGCCGCACTGTGCCGCGTACTTCGGCGAAGACCCCTCCTTCGGTCGACCGGTACCCGGTCATCCGGTGCCCGGCGCCGTCGAGCTCGCCCGTGAACGGACTCGTCACACGGATCGCGGTGGCGGAGAGATCGAGGTCCTCCGTCAATCGGAATCGCTCGCCGGGGAAGGCGGCGATATCGACGAAGTCGGCGGCGTCGTCGACGAGGTAGGCACCGTCCTCCGCCTGCGGCAGCGCCGGGCCCGTGGGGATCTGCGGCGACTGCTCGTCATCGGCCCCGAGCCCTCTGGACTCACCGATCCCGCGCAGCAGGGGGCGCACGTTGCTCGCACTCCACTGCCAGACCGCGCGATCGAAGCCGAGCATACCGTGGTAGAACGCCGGCCCGCTGAGGTCAGCCTCGGAGGCCGTGGCACCGTGGAGGTTGTCGGCAGCAGGAGCGGTGAGGTCGGTAGCCACCGTGGCGGTTGTGACAGCCGACGCCCAGTTGTTCGAGAGCGTCGCGGTGTTTCCGGCGAGCACGCGACCGAGCACACGGTGAGCCCAGCTCGGGGCCGTGACGGTCGGCGCCGTGACGAGCGAGTCTCGGATCTCGGTGCCGGTGTACGCGTATCCGAACGCACCGCCGGTGTTGCGCAGCGCCGCCGAAACTGTGCCCGAGGCGACCACCCGCTCAGAGAGCGACCCCGCCAGCGCGATACCGACCGCTCCCCCCGCCTCGGTGCTCGACGCGCTCACCGTCGCCGAGGTGTACGCATCGCGCAGCACGCCGCTTGAATCGCCCAGCAGGCCGCCGATCCGGCTCGGGCCCGAGATGGATCCGCTCGTGTAGACCCGCTCGACGGTGCCGTTGTTGACGTCGACCAGGATGCCAGCGCGTGGCTTGGTGGCGGTCACCTCGGCGCCTTCCACGCCAAGGTCGTGGATTCGCCCGCTGCTCAGCCCGAACAGACCGCCCGAGTCGGAGCGCAGGCCGGAGATCACGTGGCCTGCGCCGTGCAGCTCACCGGTGAACGGCACCGTCTCGGCCAGCTTGCCGAGAGGTCGTCCGTGGAGGTCGATGTCGGCGGTGAGAATGAACTTCTCGCTGGGGAAGTCGTCCATCAACGCAAGCTGCTCGGCTGTCGACAGCTCGAAGTAGCCCTCGGCGTTGACGGGAAGCTCCGGCTGCGGCCGTTCATACACCTCGGGGTTCGAGCGCAGCACGGGGCGGCCGGCGTCGGCGTTCCACTCCCAGATGGTCTCGAGGTCCCATCCGAGGGTCGCAGCGAAGTGAGCGGCGGTGCGCGCGACGTCCCCGGGCACTGTCGCGCCCTTGAGGTTGTCAGCTGCCGGCGGGTCGGTCAGCGACTGGGCCGAAACGAACGCATCCGCTGAGGCATGGTTGTTCTCGAGCGTCGCCGCGTTGCCGCCGAGCACACGCCCGAGCACCGCGTGGGCGTATCCCGGCGCGGTGACGGCGGGGTTGAGCGCCATCGCATTGCGGATCACGGTCTCGTTGTAGCCATACCCCACGACACCCCCGGTGTTTCGCGTGTCCGCGGCGACCGGGCCGGCGGCGTACACGTTCTCCGTCAGAGAGCCGCCGAGGGCCACCCCGATCACACCTCCCGACTCGGTGCCGGACACCCGCACCCGTGCTGTCGAGTAGCTGTCCCTGATGGTCCCCGACGAGTCACCGACCAGTCCCCCTGCGCGCGACGGCGCGTGCACTGAGCCGGTTGTCCAGGCGCGTTCGATGGTTCCGTTGTTGACATCGGCGAGAATGCCCGCGGTGCCCACGGTCGTCGTGATGTCGGCGTCGACGACAGCAAGATCGCGGATCATGCCGTCGTTGGTCTGGAAGAGCCCCGCTCCGCTGTTCGGTTCCGCCCGGAACCCGCGTACGGAGTGCCCGCGGCCGTCGAAGACGCCAGTGAACGGCGTGGCGCCCGCACCGATCTGCGTCCGCTCGGTGTCGTCCAACTCGAGATCGTTCATGAGCGCGTAGTGCGCAGCGGGGTCTTGCCTGATCTTCTCCACGTCGCTCCAGGCTCGCAGCTCGTAAGGGCTTTCTGCGGTTCCCGCCCCCGGCATGCCTTCGCGCACAAGCACGGGTTCGGTCAGCACTCTCCCACTGGCGAGGCGATCCCAGACGAACAGGCGCACGGTCGTGTCGGAGCGGACCGGCAGCGGGCTCAGAAAACGCACCACCTGTTCGGTACCTGTGCGCCGCACCTCGATGTCGGCCGTGCGCACGTCGACCAGTGCCTCGCCGGAGAGGTCGTAGGCGGCGGCGACGACCACAGCGTCCGCGGGCGCACCCGTGGTGCTGAGAATGCCCACCTCGGCCAGCCCACCGTCACCCAGCTCGTGAGAGGTGACACGGAGGAGCCCCTCGGGCTCGGCCACAGCGAACTCGTCGACGAGCTCGCCGTCGATCGTGTAGACCCGCGCCTGCAGCTTGTCGCCCGCGGCCTCGAGCACGAGACCGGTCTGGATGTTCTCGTCGTAGACGGTGTCGTCCCACCACTGCACCTGGTTGTCGTAGAACTTCGGTCCACTGGAGCCCATGGTCACGAAGGTCGTGCCGAGGTCACGCTGTGCCTCGTCGGTCACCAATGCGCCGTCGAGGATGGTGCTGCGCTTGTATACATGGTCGTGCCCGCCGATGTGCAGGTCGACGCCGAGCTGCGCGAGCGTGCGGGTGATCTTCGCTCGCGCGATCGACATGCCCGCGTCACTGCTGTGTCGACCGCCGTAGTAGGGGAAGTGTCCCATGACGACCTTCCATTGCGCTTCGCTTCCTCGCACGTCGTCGACGAGCCAGGCGAGCTGGGTGTCGAGGTCGTAGTTGGAGTTCAGCACCGAGAAGTGGATGCTGCCGCGGTCGAAGGAGTAGTTGCTCTCGCCTACGGCGCTGCCGTTCTTGGGCAGGTTGAACATGGAGGAGAAGATGCGGCTGCGCTCCGTCGAGAGCACGGTGTTGACCTCGCGGTCGCCGTAGGTCTCGTGGTTGCCGACCATCGACGCGAACTGCAGGTCGATCGGCGCCAGCGTGTGCTGGAAGGTCGATGCCCACTGGGATGCGTTACCGCCGTTGTCGACGAGGTCGCCGACCTGGATCACCGTCTCACCACCCGCACGCTGCTCCTGAAGCTGCTCCAGCATCTTCACCGGCAGACGGAAGTCGGCGGCATCCCCCGAGTTGACCTGCACGTCTCCCAGCACGTACACCGGGGCATCCTTCTCGCCTCCCGCGACGAACTCTCCGCGCACGTCGGTCCAGGGTCCGTTCTCGCTGACCCCGAATCGGTATTCGTAGCGGCGTCCGGCGTCAAGGCCGGTCAGATCGAACTCGTGGCTGCGCAGGGCGTGAGCGGTGATGCTGTCGAGGTAGGTGTCGGCCTCCGTGGCGATCGAATCGACTTCGAAGACCCGGCTGTTCGTCGAGGCGATCGCGGTGGTGCCTGCGCCGAACCAGGCGTCGGTCGGACGGATCTGCGCCCACGTCTTCTCCACCGCCAGGTCGGTCGCGACGCTCAGGCCCGCATCGCCGGGCTTTGCCCCGACCGTCGCCACCGTGCCGAAGTGACGGAAGACGCTCTCCGGGTTCAGTTCAGTCGCATCGATCTGGATGCGGTGCACACTCGCCGCGGTGCTGCCCTTGTCATCGGTCGCCTTGATCACGATGAAGTGATCGTCCAGGCCCTCTACCGTGAATGCTCCGTCGGCGACGGGAAGACGGTGCTGCGAGTTGTAGACCTCTACTGTCGTTCGCGGCGCGGTTCCTGAATCGTCCGCTGCGGTGAAGCTCGGGATCACGACACGGTCCCCCTCGCCCGCGCTGGTCGGCGCCTTCCCCTTCACGCTGATCTGCGGGGCGTAGTTCGCGTCGCGCACCTTCTCGCCGATCCAGATGGGCGCGGAGACGAGCTGTGCACCGTCCGCCTGCATGGCCTTGACGAAGTAGTAGTCGCCGTCGCGCACGTCTATGGTCGCCGTCAGCTCATGCACGTTGCCCGTGATCTGCCCGAAATCGTGTGCGACGGCGCCCTTGTTGCCGATCACCTGAACCTTGGTGAACGAATCTGTGGCATCGGGATCGGCGACGCGGATGTCGACGTCCAGGCGCGCCGTGTCGGCGGGAAGGATCGATCCCATCATCTGATCGTTTCCGCTGAATGCCAGTAGTGCGTTCTCGTCGAGGGTGGAGTACATGCTGCGATCACGCATCGCCGCGTGCACGCCGTCGAGACTCTTCTCCTCCGCCCACACACCGGTCAGCGCCGGGTTCGAGGTCACCCAGTTGGCGCTGTGCTCGTCGCCGTTGAAGACGGGAGCGACGTGCCAGCCGTTGTCGAGCGCCAGCTGCCACTGAGCGTCGTACCCCGGACCCTTGTGCTCGAACAGCGACATGTGGGCGTCCGCCTCGGGGGTGAGGTGCGCGAAGCCGCCGAAGTTGCCCTTGCCGGTCGGCGACGGGTGGTTGAACTGGCCGATGACATCGGGGTCGAGTGCGAGCCTCGCGTAGAAGGTGGGCAGGTCGTACATGTAGTCGCCCGGCGAGAAGACACCGCCGAGGTTGTCACCCGATCCGCGCACGTAGCCGGGTGCGGTGACGAACCACTCGGCGTCGAAGAGGTTGATGTGACCGGAGGCGTCATACCAGGTGACCTCTTCGCCGGGCACGGCCACGAGGTCGCTGGAACCGCCGGCGTTGTGCCGCTCTGCTCCATTCTTCAAGTGCTTCCACTCTTCCGAGCGGGCCTTGCCGTGGTCATCGATCCAGTCGTCGGCCGAGCGCACGTCCATGGTCACGTCGTGCTCGCTCGCCGAGAAGAAGTCGACGTTGGTGTTCGCCGCTACGTACGCGTACGCGTCGTCCGGCTGCTGCACGCCGTCGCTGATCGCGGTGTGGGAGTGGAACTCACCGGTGTAGTGAGTCTTGCCCAGGAAGACCGGGTGGGGGTCAGTGCCGTCGACCGACGTGCCGTCTGCGGCATGAGCGCCGATCGGAGTCAGCAGAGTGACACCGACGCCGACCGCGGTCGCCAGGGCGACGCCGCGGAGGGAGCGGGAGGAAAGGGACGAGGGGGGAGACTTCCGTCTGGCACGCACCCGACCGACCGTAGGGTCGGCCGGGCAACGACAGGGAGCGGCTCGGCGAACATCTCCTTAACGCAGGGAGTATCGGGCATGGCCGACGCCACCCGGATGTCGCGAGTCGTCGCAGTCGGCGAACGCGAAGGCGGTGTGCCCCGTGTTCCGGGGCGCACCGCCTTCGTTGACTCAGCGGCCGCGGATCGCTGCGGTCGCGGCCTCGTCGATGCTGAAGTCGGACGCGACGACCACCCCGTAGTCCCGTTTTGCAGCCCCTCGTGACACGAACCCGTTACGCACGTCATTCGCGACCGCGGCAGGGTCCCGGCGGAACGGATCGCCGTAGCCGCCCCCTCCACCGGTCTGGTTGACGAGGACGTCGCCTGCTTCCAGTCGGTTGTAGCTGCCGCCTTGAATGACCTCGCGGTCGGTTCCGGGGTTCAGCACGATCCGGTTCGGCTTGCCCTCCGACCCGCCGGCGATGGACCACGGCTCGGTCTTCGTCTTGTAGACCAGGCAGATCCCGGTGGCGGGGGCGGTGAAGCGGTACGAGCGGCTCACGCCCACGCCACCCCGCTGCTCACCAGCGCCGCCTGTGTCGGGGCGGTAGCCGTAGTGATCGATGATCATCGACGACTTCGCCTCGAGCACCTCGACAGGGTTGTTCCGGCAGCCAGGCTCTGATAGATGCATGATCCCGTCCTCGCCATCGTGGCGCGCGGTGCCGCCGAAGCCGACCGCCTCGTTGGTCGCCTCCTGCCACGGCTCACCGGTGCGTGGGTTGACTCCGAGGCCCATCATCGAGCACACGTCACCGCCCGAGCAGGCGGGAACCAGCTCCGGCATGCCCTGTGCCAGAGCCTTAAGGATGACCTCGCCCGCGAGCAGACCTGTCCAGAGGGTGAATGTCGGCATAGGCGACACGGCGTGCATGACCGACCCCGGCACCGTGACCACCCTCAACGGGGCGAAGTTGCCCGCGACGACCGGGGAGTCCGGAGTCGTGAGCGACTTGAAGATGAGGCTCGACAGCGCCTCGGTCTGGCCCGGCGGCAGGTTGATGGGGCCCTCGACGTTCTCGGCGCTGCCAGTCCAGTCGACCACCATCTCCTCGTCCGTGACCGTCACGGTGCACTGGAGCTTGACGAGGTCGTCCTTGTTGATGCCGTCGTCATCGACGTAGTCGACCGCGCTCCAGGTGCCCTTGGGCAGCTTGGCGAGCGCGAGCCTGGCGAGCTTCTCACCGTGCTCGTTGATGGTCACCATCGCCTGGGTGAGCGTTCGGACGCCGTACTTGTCCGCGAGCTCCTGCGTGCGGCGCACGCCCGTCACGCACGCCGACACCTGCGCCTGGATGTCGCCGATCGTGTGCTTGGGCATGCGGCTGTTGAATCGGATGATGTTGAACACATCGTCGTTCCGCTCGCCCCGGCGGTACAGCTTCGAGGCGGGCAGCATGAGCCCCTCCTGCGAGCGATCGGTCGAGTCGAGCACGTAGCCCGGATCCTTCTGATTCAGGTCGGTCACGTGCACACGGCAGGAGGCGAACCCGATCATTTCGTCGTCCACGTGGATCGGGGCGAAGACGAGCGGATCGAGAGTGTGGGCGCTCGACCAGTACGGGAAGTTGATGATGAAGACGTCACCGGGCTCCATCGCATCACGGCCGAGGAACTCGATCGAGTGCTTGATGCCGGCATCGTTGCCCCTGGTGAACACCGCGATACCCGGCGCGTCCGCGACCACGTCTCCGTTGGCGTCGTGGATCCCGATGCCGTAGTCGTGGATCTCGTAGACCACGGTGTTGTAGGCGGTGCGGCACAGGTTGCGCGCGACCTCCTCGGCGGCGGCCAGCAGGCCGTGCCTGATGATTTCGGTGGTGATGGCGTCGGCCACGTCAGGCCCCCTTCTTCGCGTACTGGATCGAGATGATGAGCTCGCCGTAAGCACCGACCTCGAGTCGGTCGCCGGCGTGCAGCACAGTGGTCGCCGTGTGCTCGGTCACGACCACGGGCCCTTCGATGACGTCGCCGGCCATGAGCTCCTCACGCGAGACCAGGGCGTACTCCGCGGTCTCGTCGCCGTCGAGCACGACCGTGCGCGTTCGCAGCTCGGGTGCTTCGCCTTCCGGACGGCGCATCGCCTTCGGAAGATCCGGCTTGTCGACGATGCCGACCGCGCCGAGGCGCAGCGTCGTCGTCTCGATCGGATCGTCCATGGTGTGGCCGTACTGGCGCAGGTGCAGACGGTCGAACTCCGAGCGGATGGCCTCTCGGGGGTCCGTGCTGTTCTCGGGGTAATCGACCGTGACCGCGTGCTCCTGGCCGGAGTACCGCACGGCGACGACCCGGTGGAAGAGCATGCTGTCGTCGTCGAATCCCTCGGCACGCAGCGTCTCGCGCGCCTCCGCCTCCATACCTGCGTAGAGCGCATCGGCCGCATCGGCGTCGAGCTCGTCCAGAGCCTGCAGGCTCGTGCGCGAGTAGTCGTGTTGCACGTCGGCCATCAGCATCCCGAGCGCTGAGAACGCCCCCTGCCCCGGCGGCACGATCACCTCGGGGATGCCCAGCTCACGCGCCACGTCGACCGCGACGAGTCCCCCGCCGCCGCCGAATGACAGCAGGGAGAAGTCCTTGGGGTCGTGACCGAGCTCGATGGTGATCGCGCGCACCGCGCCCATGATCTTGGTGTTCGAGATCTTCACCATCCCGCGCGCCAGCTGGGTGACGCTGAGCCCGAGTTCCTCGGCAATCGGGCGGAGCGCCGTCAGCGACTTCTCGCGGTCGAGCGTGAGCTCACCGCCGAGCGGAGTGTCCGTCCCGAGGTAGCCGATGGCGAGCGCGGCATCGGTGAACGTGGGCTCCGTTCCGCCACGGCCGTACGCGGCCGGTCCGGGCATGGCGCCGGCGCTCTTCGGTCCGACCTGCAGGGCGCCGGCTTCGTCGAGGTAGCCGAGTGACCCCCCGCCGGCGCCGATCGTGTGGATGTAGAGGGAGGGCGTGTTGATGGGAAGTCCCTCGAACTCCGCGCCGTGGTAGAGGACGGGGCTGCCGTCCTGCACCAGCGACGCGTCGAGGCTGGTGCCGCCCATGTCGATCGTGATGAGGTTGGGCCTGTCGATCAGCTTCGCGAAGGCGGCGGCGCCGACGACACCGCCGGCAGGACCGGAGAGGATCAGGTTCACGGGCTGCTCGCGTGCGGAAGACGCGGTCATCGCCCCTCCGCCCGAGCGCGACATGAGGAAGCGTCCGTCGAAACCGCGCCGTTCCAACTCGCCTTCGAGCGCCTTCAGGTAGCTGCGCATGATCGGCTTGATGTAGGCGTCCAGCACGGCAGTGCTGGTGCGCTCGTACTCGCGGTATTCACGCGAGAGCTCATGCGACAGGGTGATCTCGACGCCCGGCGCCTCCTCCGCGAGGATCTCGCGCATGAGCAGCTCGTGCGCGGGGTTCGCGTAGGCGTGCAGGAAGGCGACCGCCACCGCGTCGTACCCGCGACGAAGGATCTCACGAGCGACCTCGCGGGCGTCGTCGTCGTCGAAAGGCGTCGCGACCGAGCCGTCGAACATGCTGCGCTCGGTCACCTCGAAGGTGTCGTACCGCTCGAGCAGCGCCTCCGGTTTGCGGTAGGCGATGTCGTACATCACCCTGCGGTCGGTGCGCCCGAGCAGGTAGACGTCTCGGAAGCCGCGCGTCGCGATAGTCGCGATACGCGCGCCCGTGCGGGTCAGCAGTGAGTTCAGGCCCAGGGTGCTGCCGTGGTTGAACGTCGAGACCAGGGCGGGGTCGGCGTCGGCTTTCTCGAAGGCGGCGAGCACCCCCGCCGTCGGTTCGCTCGGTGTGGTCGGCACCTTCTCGAAGCGGAGCTCGCCGGTGTCGGGCACGAGTTTCACCACATCGGTGAATGTGCCTCCGACGTCGATGGCGATTCGGACGTTCTCGGACATTGCAGGGGTCCTTCCATGAGGGATCGTTGGTTTTCGGGCAGCCCGCGGAGACCCGGGGTGACCCGGGCCATTTCCGGCGGAGCTGCAGGGGAGGTGGCGGTTCTAGCGTTTGTCTCGCCCGGCTGCGGCGAGGCCGACCGCCGCGAGGATGATGAAGCCGGTCACCATGTCCTTGAGCTGCGGGTTCAGGTTCAGCAGGTCGAAGCCGTTGCCGATCAGCGCGATGAGGAAGACGCCGGCCACCGATCGCCAGACCGCGCCGATGCCGCCGTAGATGCTCGTGCCGCCGAGGATCACTGCGGCGATCGCGCTCAGCTCGAGCCCGGCGCCTGCAAGCGGCTGCCCGGATGCGATCCGCGAGACACCGATCGCCGCGGCTGTGCCGGCCGCGAGACCGCTGATCACGAAGACGAGGATGCGCGTGCGATTCACGTGGATGCCGGAGAGCTCAGCCGCCTCGGCGTTACCGCCGACGGCGTAGACGTGCCGTCCGAACAGCGTCCGCGAGAGCACGAACCAGAGGATCGCCACGACGACGATCATCACGAGCACGGCGACGAAGATGCCGCCGACGCGGTCGCGCCCCAGTGCGGTGAAGCCGGGGGTGGTCACCGTGATGAGGCTGCCGCCGGTGATGAGCACGGCGATCGTGGTGAAGATCATCGAAGACGCGAGCGTCGCGAGGAACGAGTGCACCCGCAGGCGTGTGATGACCGTGCCGTTGAACGCCCCGAGGAGCATGCCGATCAGAGGGCCCGCTACGAGGGCGAGCACGACGTTCTCGGTGGTCACCGCGAGCCACGCGGCCACGACTCCGGCCACGCTGTATATCGCACCGGTCGACAGGTCGAAGTTGCCGGAGATGATCACGAAGGTGCCGGCCGCCGCGATGATGACGAGCGGTGCGTTCTGGTTCAGGATGTTGACGATGTTGCCGAACGTGAAGAATGACGGCGACAGAATGGCGAGCGCCACGAGCACGACGGCGAGCAGCAGCAGCACCGCATACTCGATGGCGAGCTCCTTGATCGAGAACTTCCTGTTTGCGCGTGTGCGCGTCACTGTGGTGTTTGCGGCTTCGGTCACGCTGCCGACTCCTCTCCGTTGGTCACGTGGAAGAGTCGGAACAGAACGTCCTCCACGGTGGTCTGCTCGGGAATGATCTCCCCGAAGGTCTGGCCGTCGGAGACCAGATAAGCGCGATGTGCCAGCTCCATGATCTCCTCGTGCTCGGACGAGATCAGCAGCACGCCGATCCCTCTCGCCGCAAGGCGGACGATGAGCTCGTAGATGGTCCGCTTCGCGCCGACGTCGACGCCGCGGGTCGGCTCGTCGAGGATGATCAGCTTGGGATCGGCCGCGAGCGCCTTGCCCAGCAGAGCTTTCTGCTGGTTGCCGCCCGAGAACCATCCGACCGGCAGCTCGATGTCAGGCGGGCGGATCTCGAGTGCTTCCGCGAGTTCCCGAGCGGTGCGCTTCTCGCTCCTGCGATCGACGATCCCGCCGCGCGATCGGGTGGGCAGGCTCGAGAGGCCGATGTTCTCGCGCACCGATCGCTGCAGGAGTAGGCCGTCTTTATGGCGGTCCTCCGAGACGAGCACCAGCCCCGCGTCGATGGAATCCTTCGGCGTGCGGCCGACCCAGGAGCGGCCGTCGAATCGGATCTCTCCCGAGACGACTCGGTCCATGCCGAACACCGCACGCAGGCACTCCGTGCGCCCGCTGCCGACGAGACCGAGCAGGCCGACGATCTCACCGGGACGCACATCGAAGCTCATCTGCTCGACGCCCGTATCCGTACGCAGCTCCCGCACCGAGAGGAGCGGATCCACCGGTTCGGGCCGTGGCGGACGATCCGGGTATGCCTGCACCATCTCCCGGCCCAGCATCGAGGTCACGAGGTCGTGCTTGGACACCGATGCCGCGTCGACGGTCTCGATCCGCCGACCGTCCCGCATGACGGTGATCCGGTCGGCGACGCCGAGCACCGAGTCGAGGAAGTGAGAGACGTAGATCACGCAGCAGCCTCGGTCCCGCAGGGTCCGCATCAGCTCCTCGAGCTGTGCCATCTCGTGCGCGGTGAGCGATGAGGTCGGCTCGTCCATCACGATGATCTGCGCATCGCGGGCGAGGGCTCGGAGGATCTCGACCTTCTGCTGGTCGGCGATGCGCAGGTCACGCACCTTCTGCCTCGGGTCGAGACCGAATCCGATCTGTGCATCGAGCGCAGCGAAACGCTCTGCGATGTTGCGCCGCTCGACGCCGAAACGGTGATCCTCCGCGCCGAGGAACACGTTCTGACCGACCGTCAGGTCGGGCACGAGCGCGAGCTCCTGCGCGATCATCGCCACCCCACGTCGCTGGGCGATGCCCGGATTCCATCGGTCAACCGGCGCTCCGTCGACTACGACGTCGCCCTCATCCGCGGCATAGACGCCCGCGATCACCTTTCCCAGAGTCGACTTGCCCGCGCCGTTCTCGCCGACGAGCGCATGGATCTCCCCGCCGCGGATCTCGAGAGAGACGCCGTCGAGAGCCTGGGTCGCGCCGAATCGCTTGTCCACTCCGCGCAGCTCGAGGAGAACCGGGCCCATCTCGGATTCCCGCATCGGATCACCCGTTCCATTCGCCGGTGAACTCGGGCACGGCATCGAGGTCCTCCTTGGTCGCTATCGTCGGGATGTCGACCAGGGTGTCCGCGTCGACGACTGCCTGCACCTTCTCGCCGCGCAGCTTGTTGATCAGCTGCTCGAGCGCAGCCTCTCCCATGCTCACCGGGTAGTTGAGGTACGCGTTCGTCCACTTCCCGTCGCGAACCGCCTGCACTGCCTCTTCGGTGCCGCCCCCGCCGGTGAGGAAGACCGACGACGGATCGATGCCCGCGTTCTCGAGCGCGATCTGCGCGCCCGCCGTCTGCTGGTCGGCGTTGCTGAGGATGCCGTTGATGTCCTTATTCGCCTGCAGCAGGTTCGACACCGCCGTCAGCGACTTGTCGCGATCGTAGGCGCCCTCGACGGTGCCGACGATCTCGATGTTGTCGTGCGGGCCGAGGACGTCCTTCCACGCCTTGATGCGTGCGACGTCGAGCGGCGAGTTCAGAAGGCCCGCCAGCAGACCGATCTTGCAGGGATCGATGTCCTTGCAGTACTCGACGACGCTCTCCGCCTGGTGCTCGGCCCCCGCGGAGGGCGACGAGGCCACGGTCGACACGACCCCGGCGGTCTGCGGCTCCATCTTGTCGATGTCGGGCCCGATCGGGTTCAGTACGGAGACGACGGGGATGTCGTTGCCCAGCGGGAACGCTGCGGCGAGGCCCGGCCCGTCCTGCGGCACGACGATGACACCGCTCGCCTGGCCGGTCGTCCCGGCGTTCTGCAGCTGGGACAGCTGCGTATTGGCGTCGAACTGACCGTCCTGGATCTTGGTCGCGATGCTGATACCGAGCTCTTTCTCGAGCTCCTTCGCCTTGTTCTGCACTCCCTCGAACACGGCCTGGTTGTAGCCGTTCTGCGACGAGGCTGCGAGGAACACTATCGAGAAGCGGTCGCCATCACCGCTCCCTCCGCCGTCGGCACTGCAGGCGGCGAGGGAGACACCGAGCGCGAGCACGCCGGCGCCGGCGATTATCCGTGGGAGGTGCGTCATTGCATTCTTCTTTCGTGAGGGGTCGGAGGGGTCAGATCTTGGTTCTGGATACGCGGTGGTCGACCTCGTACAGCCGGCCGACCCCGATCCGGGCATCGGCGAGCAGCGCAGACAGCTCTGGGGCGGTGCGTCCGCGATTCGGGTGATCGAGCCACTCCTGGTACGCGGCTTCATCGGGCCACACGGCCGTCACGATGATCTCGCCTGAGCCGTCGACAGCGGTGGCGATCTCCGAGCTGATGGCACGGGTCAGGTCGAGCGATTCCTGCAGAATCGCCTCGCGACGGTACAGCTCCAACACGGAATCCGCCTGCGCTGGTGACGTGTGCAGGGTCAGGACTGAACGAATCATCAGGTCTCGCTACTCCATTGTCTCGATCGTCTCGAAGGCACCGCCGCGCCTGCGATGTGCGGCATCCGCGCCGCCGTTCCATGAATTATCTCTCCCCGCTAGGGCACGATTTGTGCGTTTCGCACTTTATCGCTCAGTTGAGATGTGCAAGATCGTGGAATCCGGTATGGCGCACCGGCGCGCTGTGAATCCGGTCCGGCTCGCAGAGCGACCGATGCGGCGTGAGCTGCGAAATGCCCGAGGCCCTCGGGCCCCGGGCATCCAGCCGCGCGCCCACGAAGAAGGCCTCTGACCGAGCGCTCTCGAGGAGCTTCGATCAGAGGCCTTCGCCGGGTCAGGGGCCGGCGCTGTGATGGAGAATCGTCAGAAGTCCCAGTCGTCGTCTTCGGTGGCCTCGGCCTTGCCGATCACGTACGACGAGCCTGACCCCGAGAAGAAGTCGTGGTTCTCGTCGGCGTTCGGCGACAGAGCAGAGAGGATCGCCGGGTTCACATTGGTGACGGTCGAGGGGAACATCGGCTCGTAGCCGAGGTTCATCAGGGCCTTGTTGGCGTTGTAGTGCAGGAACTTCTTGACGTCCTCGGTCAGGCCGACGGAGTCGTAGAGGTCCTGCGTGTACTGCACCTCGTTCTCGTAGAGCTCGAACAGCAGGTTGAAGGTGTAGTCCTTCAGCTCCTGACGGCGCTCTTCGGTCTCGTTCTCGAGGCCCTTCTGGTACTTGTAGCCGATGTAGTAGCCGTGCACGGCCTCATCGCGGATGATCAGGCGGATCAGGTCGGCCGTGTTCGTCAGCTTCGCCTTCGACGACCAGTAGATCGGCAGGTAGAAGCCCGAGTAGAACAGGAACGACTCGAGCAGGGTGGAGGCCACCTTGCGCTTGAGCGGGTCATCGCCACGGTAGTAGTCGACGATGATCTGCGCCTTCTTCTGCAGGTTCTGGTTCTCAACCGACCAGCGGAAGGCCTCGTCGATCTCCTTCGTCGAGCACAGGGTCGAGAAGATCGACGAGTAGCTCTTCGCGTGCACCGACTCCATGAACGCGATGTTCGTGTACACCGCCTCCTCGTGCGGCGTGATCGCATCGGGGATCAGCGACACGGCGCCGACGGTGCCCTGAATCGTGTCGAGCAGGGTCAGCCCCGTGAACACGCGCATGGTCATCAGCTGCTCGTCGGGGGTGAGCGTGTTCCACGACTGCACGTCGTTCGACAGCGGCACCTTCTCGGGAAGCCAGAAGTTGTTCACGAGGCGGTTCCACACCTCGAGGTCCTTCTCATCCTCGATGCGGTTCCAGTTGATCGCCTGCACGTGGTCGATCAGCGTGAGCTTGGGAGACGGAGTCATTCCACCAATCCTGTTCTAGAAAAAAGCCTGATCAGAAGGCAATTACAACATGCAGCTGACGCACTCGGACATGTCGGTCCCCTCGAGGGCGAGCTGACGCAGACGGATGTAGTAGATCGTCTTGATGCCCTTGCGCCATGCGTAGATCTGCGCCTTGTTGATGTCACGGGTGGTGGCGGTGTCCTTGAAGAACAGCGTCAGCGACAGGCCCTGGTCGACGTGCTGCGTGGCGGCGGCGTACGTGTCGATGACCTTCTCGTAGCCGATCTCGTACGCATCCTGGTAGTACTCCAGGTTGTCGTTCGTCATGAACGGCGCCGGGTAGTACACGCGGCCGAGCTTGCCCTCCTTGCGGATCTCGACCTTCGACGCGATCGGGTGGATCGACGACGTCGAGTTGTTGATGTACGAGATCGAGCCGGTGGGCGGCACCGCCTGCAGGTTCTGGTTGAAGATGCCGTGCTGCTGGATGCTGTCCTTCAGCGCCGCCCAGTCCTGCTGCGTGGGGATGTGGTGGCCGGCGAAGAGCTCCTTGACCTTCTCGGTCGCGGGCACCCAGGCCTGGTCGATGTACTTGTCGAAGAACTCACCCGACGCGTAGGTCGAGTCCTCGAAGCCGTCGAAGGTCTGCCCGCGCTCGATGGCGAGCGTGTTCGACGCCTTCAGCGCGTGGAACAGCACGGTGTAGAAGTAGATGTTCGTGAAGTCGATGCCCTCTTCCGAACCGTAGAAGACGCGCTCGCGGGCGAGGTAGCCGTGCAGGTTCATCTGGCCGAGGCCGATGGCGTGCGAGCGGTCGTTGCCGTCCTCGATCGAGCGCACCGAGTTGATGTGGCTCTGCGTGCTGACGGCGGTCAGCGCGCGGATCGCGGTCTCGACGGTCTTGCCCAGGTCATCGGCATCCATCGCCAGAGCGATGTTCATCGAGCCGAGGTTGCACGAGATGTCCTTGCCGATCTGGTCGTACGACAGGTCGTCGTTGTACGTGGTCGGCGTGTTCACCTGCAGGATCTCGCTGCACAGGTTCGACATGTTGATGCGGCCCTTGATCGGGTTCGCCTTGTTCACCGTGTCCTCGAACATGATGTACGGGTAGCCCGACTCGAACTGGATCTCGGCGAGGGTCTGGAAGAACTCGCGCGCGTTGATCTTCGTCTTCTTGATGCGCGAGTCGTCGACCATCTCGTGGTACTTCTCGCTCACCGAGATGTCACCGAACGGCACGCCGTAGACGCGCTCGACGTCGTACGGCGAGAACAGGTACATGTCCTCGCCCTTCTTGGCGAGCTCGAACGTGATGTCGGGCACGACGACACCCAGCGAGAGCGTCTTGATGCGGATCTTCTCGTCGGCGTTCTCACGCTTGGTGTCGAGGAAGCGCATGATGTCGGGGTGGTGCGCGTTGAGGTACACCGCACCCGCGCCCTGACGGGCTCCGAGCTGGTTGGCGTAGCTGAAGCTGTCTTCGAGCAGCTTCATCACGGGGATGATGCCGGATGACTGGTTCTCGATCTGCTTGATCGGTGCGCCCGATTCGCGGATGTTCGACAGCAGCAGGGCGACACCGCCGCCGCGCTTCGACAGCTGCAGCGACGAGTTGATGCCGCGGGCGATCGACTCCATGTTGTCTTCGATGCGCAGCAGGAAACAGCTGACGAGCTCACCGCGCTGCGCCTTGCCGGCGTTGAGGAAGGTGGGGGTGGCGGGCTGGAAGCGGCCCGAGATGATCTCCTCGACGAGGTCGATGGCGACCTGCTCGTCGCCCTCGGCGAGCGCGAGCGCGGTCATCACGACGCGGTCCTCGAACCTCTCGAGGTAGCGCTTGCCGTCGAAGGTCTTCAGCGTGTAGCTCGTGTAGTACTTGAACGCGCCGAGGAAGGTCTCGAAGCGGAACTTCTTCGAGTACGCGAGGTCGTTGAGCTTCTGGATGAAGTCGAACGAGTACTGGTCGATGACGGCGCCCTCGTAGTACTGCTTCTCGACGAGGTAGTCGAGGCGCTCCTTGAGGGAGTGGAAGAACACCGTGTTCTGGTTGACGTGCTGCAGGAAGTACTCGCGTGCGGCGCGCTTGTCGGCGTCGAACTGGATCTTGCCGTTCGCGTCGTACAGGTTGAGCATCGCGTTGAGGGCGTGATAGTCGAGCCCCTCGTACGCAGGGTTCATCTTGAACTCGACTGCCTCTGTCACTGTCGCTTCCACCATCGTTCCAATCCGTCGCTCACGCGATCCACGTCGTCCTGTGTGCCGAATACCTCGAAGCGATACAAGTGGGGCACGTCGCACTTGCGGCTGATGATCTCTCCGGCGAGGCAGAACGACTCGCCGAAATTCGTGTTGCCCGCGGAGATGACCCCGCGGATGTGGCGCCGGTTGTGCTCGTCATTGAGGAACCGGATGACCTGTTTGGGCACGGCGCCCTTCTCTTCACCGCGCCCTTGCCCGCCCCCGTACGTCGGGGTGACGAGCACGAACGGCTCGTCGATGACGAGCGGCTCCTCGGCGCGGTGCAGAGGGATGCGGCGGGCGGGAAGGCCGAGCTTCTCGATGAATCGTGCGGTGTTGCCGGACGCGCTCGAGAAGTAGACCAGGAGCGGCACCGCGGTCGCGACCATGTTCACAGTTCACCCCGTTTCCTGAGCGCCGTCGAAGGGCGGTTCCTGAGCGCCGCCGAAGGACTCCTAGGCGAGACGGGCTGCGAGCTCGTCGATCTTGTCGGGACGGAAGCCCGACCAGTGTCCGTCGTCGGTGACCACGACGGGTGCTGACATGTAGCCGAGCGCTTTGACCTGCTCGAGCGCCGATGCGTCTTCGGAGAGGTCGGTGATCTGGTATTCGATGCCCTTGGCGTCGAGGGCGCGGTAGGTCGCGTTGCACTGCACGCAGGAAGGCTTGGTGTAGACCGTGATCGACATGGTGATGTCTGATTCCCCTCTGTTCCAGGTGGTTCTCCCGGCAGACCTCCGCCGGGACTTCAATACTACATATGGGGACGGACATTGGAAGCGACCACAAGGGGTAGTAGTTACATCCGTGTAGTTTTCCACTGCTCTCCCCAGATACAACACAGCTTGTCCACCGTTTCTTCCACAGCCGGCGGCCGCTCTGCAGGTCGCTCGGACCGCGGATTCACGCGGCTCTCGTGACCCCCTTCCGGATCCATCCACAGGCAGGACGGTACGCCGGGCCACCGACATCCGTTTTCCTGTGGAGAAGCGGTCTCGGCGTGTCGCGGCGTGTCGCCGCCGGGCCGCCTCGCGCCGCGACGCGCGCCCCCGATAATCTCTTCTGATGGCGGGATATCGGGACCTTCTACGCACGCCCGGCGTGGCGCGGATGATCGCCGCACAGCTGGTTGCGCGCTTCCCCAACGGCATGACCAGTCTCGCGATCCTGCTGCATGTCGAGCAGCAGACCGGATCGTACGGCGCGGCCGGCATCGTGCTCGCCGCCGCCTCCGTCGGGCAGGCTGTCGCCGGCCCCGTCACCAGCCGCTGGATGGGCGCCTGGGGCATGCGCCGGGTGCTCACGCTCACCCTGGCCGTCTGCGTGCTGGCGGTGCTGTGTCTCGCGCTGATCCCGCTCGGCCTTCCCGGCTACATGGTGTTCGCGCTGCTCGCCGGACTGTCGACTCCCCCGGTGCAGGCGGCCGTGCGCACCATCTACCCCAAGCTCGTCAACGCCGGTCAGCTCACCCCGCTCTTCTCCCTCGACGCCTCCCTGCAGGAGATCATCTGGATCGTGGCGCCGGTGGTGATCACCGTCGTCTCGACGCAGGTCGGCACGGTGCAGGGCCTGCTGCTGGTCGCGGCGATCCTCGTTCTGGGCGGGGCGTGGTTCATCCTCTCACCCGAAGTCGGTCGCGTGCGCATCCCGCGCAGCCGCCGCGCGTTCGGCCGCGTGGTGCTCAAGCCCCCGGTCATGCTCGCCACCGTCATCGGCTTCCTGCTCATCGGCGCCTGCTCGGCGGTCGAGGTCGGCGTCGTGGCGACCTTCGGCCATGGCGGACTCGAGGCGGGCCTCGTGCTCGCGGTCTTCTCGGTCGGCAGCCTGGTCGGCGGTCTGGCGTTCGGGCACATCCCGATCGGCCCGTGGGCGATGGCCCGGCGCCTGCTGATCGTGACGGTCGGTCTGGGTCTCACGATGGTGTCGCTGAACATCTTCTGGCTCGGCGGCACGCTGGTGCTGGCCGGCATCGGCATCGCGCCGGCCCTGGCCGTGCTGTTCGCGATCACCACCGCGAGTGTGAAGTTCAGCGAGACGGCGGAGGCGTTCGGCTGGGCGGGCACGGGCCAGCTGATCGGCGCCGCCGCAGGCTCGGCCGTGGCCGGCATCCTGATCGATCAGTCCGGCCCGACCGGTGCCTACCTGGCGGCCGCGCTGTTCGCCCTGGTGGGTTTCGTGGTCTCGGTCGTGTTCGTCCGCTCGTTCCCCGATCTGCGTCACCGCGACCCGTCGCCCTACCCCGACACCGAGCCGATCCAGACCGCCCGGATCTAGGCTGGTGGCGTGCCCGCACCGCTCACACTCCCCCGTCTGGTGTGGGGCGACGGCCCCCGCCGCGCCCTGCTCGTCCACGGTCTCGGTTCGTCCGCCGCGCTGATGTGGCGGATCGGCACCGCACTGGCGGATGCCGGATGGCAGGCCACCGCCGTCGACCTGCGCGGTCACGGCGACGCGCCCCGCGCGCTCGACTACTCGGTCGCGGCCTACGGCGCCGACGTGGCGGCCGTCCGCCCGGCGGACGGGCGCGAATGGGATGCCGTGATCGGTCATTCCCTGGGCGGTGCGAGCACCGTGATCGCCGCGACCACGGCATCCGGGTGGGCGCGTCGTCTCGTGCTGCTCGACCCGGCGATCCACGTCGCCGGACGCGACGAGGGGATCATCCGCCGCAGCCAGCAGCGCGCCTTCGCCTCGCCCGATGTCGAGTCGGTGCGGGCGGAGCATCCCGACTGGCATCCGCAGGACGTGGAGCTGAAGGTCGATGCCGTGCTGCGGGCGAGCCGGTGGGCGGTCGAGCAGACCAGCGTGCAGAACCAGCCGTGGGACGTGCGCGCACAGGCCGCGCAGCTCGGCGTCCCCACCCACATCGTCGGCGCCGACCCCACGGTCTACAGCCTGTTCACCGGCGAGCTGGCCGCCTCGGTGCTCGAGAACCCGCGCATCACCATGTCGGTCGTGCCCGACGCCGGACATTCACCCCACCGCGATCGCCCCGACGAGACGATCCGGCAGATCCTGGAGGCCCTGTCATGAGCGCATTCGACCCTGCCCGCCATCTTCCCGACGACCTGCTCGAGCGCATCCGCGAGCGTGCGGCGGTGCACGACCGCGAGAACACCTTCCCGCAGCACGACCTCGACGAGCTGCGCGAGGCAGGCTACCTGTCGATCCTCGTCCCCCGCGAGCGCGGCGGCGCAGGTCTCGGCCTCGCCGAGGCGGCGGTGCTGCAGCAGCGTCTCGCCTCGGCCGCCCCCGCCACGGCGCTGGCGATCAACATGCACCTGGTGTGGACGGGCGTGGCGAAGGTGTTCAGCGACCGCGGCGTGCCGGGGCTGGAGTTCGTGCAGGACGGCGCCGTCGCGGGCGAGGTGTTCGCGTTCGGTATCAGCGAGGGCGGCAACGATCTCGTGCTGTTCGGCAGCAACACGGATGCCGTGCCGCAGAACGACGGCGGGTATGCGTTCACGGGCACGAAGATCTTCACCTCCCTGGCTCCGGTGTGGACCAAGCTCGGTCTGCACGGCCTCGACACGACGAGCCCGGATGCCCCGAAGCTCGTGTTCGCGTTCATCGACCGCACCGATGCCGTCGTCACCAGCGATGACTGGGACACCCTGGGCATGCGGGGCACGCAGAGTCGCACCACCCGTCTGAACGGCGCCATCGCCACACCCGAGCACGTGGTGCGCCGGATCGATCCGGGTCCGAACCCCGACCCGATCGTGTTCGGCATCTTCAGCGCCTTCGAGATCCTGCTCGCCTCGGTCTACACCGGCATCGCGCGGCGCGCCCTCGACCTCGCGGTTGCGACGGCGCAGAAGCGCACCTCCACCCTCCGACGGGCTCAGGGACCGGTTCAGCGGCCCTACAGCCAGGATCCCGACATCCGGTGGCGGATCGCCGACATGGCGCTGGCGTACGACGCCCTGCCGCCGCAGATCACCGCCCTCGCGCGCGACGTCGACGAGCTCGCCGACCACGGTCCGCGCTGGTTCACCCTGCTGTCGGGCCTCAAGCACCGCGCCGTCGTGATGGCGAAGCAGGTCGTCGACGAGGCGATGCTCGTCGCCGGCGGCGGATCGTACTTCTCATCGAACGAGCTCTCCCGGCTGTACCGGGATGTGCTCGCCGGCATGTTCCACCCCTCGGATCCGGAGTCGGCGCATTCGACGGCAGCCTCGGCCTGGCTGGGCCCCCTCGAGGGCTGAACGCCCCTCCGGGCGGATCAGGCCTCGAACACCCGCACGCCCTCGACCCAGGTTCCGAGCACCCGGGTGTCGCCGATCTGCTCCGGCTCGCCTTCGAACGGGTCACGGTCGAGCAGGGCGAGGTCGGCCAGCATCCCGACCCGGATCGTCCCCGTCTCGGGCAGGCTGTTCACCCGCGCCGAACCGGCCGTGTACGCCTGCAGTGCCGTGCCGAGATCGATGGCCTGCTCGGGCAGGAACGGCGGGTAGTCGCCCTCCCACTCCGACGGGGCGGAGCGCCGGCTGACCGCGGTGTGGATCGCCGCCATCGGATCGGGCGTCGACACCGACCAGTCGCTGCCCGCGGCGAGCGCGGCCCCCGAGCGCAGCAGGTCGCCGAACGGGTACTGCCAGCTCGAGCGCCGCTCGCCGAGGAACGGCAGGGTGAGATCGACCATCTGCGGTTCGAGCGTCGCCCAGAGCATCTGCATGTTGGCGGTCACGCCGAGCCGGCGGAAGCGCGGCACGTCGTCGGGATGCACCACCTGAATGTGCGAGATGTGGTGCGGGTTGCCGCGCGGCCCGTTGCGCTGCAGCGCGGTCTCGACCGCGTCGAGGCACTCCCGCACCGCCCGGTCTCCGATCGCGTGGAAGTGCAGGGTGAAGCCGACCGCGTCCAGCCGTGCGGCCGCCTCGTTCAGCACCGCCGGGTCGACGAACGAGATGCCGGCGTTCTCGGTGGGGTGCCCGTGGCCGTCGCAGTACGGTTCGAGCATCGACGCGGTGAAGTTCTCGGCCACGCCGTCCTGCATGATCTTGATGCTCGTCGCCGCGAAGCGGCGTCCCCCGGCGGCGCTCTCGCGCAGCGCGACGAGGTCGTCGATCTGCTCGAGTCCGCGCGTGCGGTCCCACCACAGCGACCCGACAACACGCCCGGTCAGCTCACCGGCGCGATCGGCGGCGATGTACACCGGCAGCGGGTCTCCGGCATCGCTGTACTGCGTGCCGACGATGGCGTCCTGCCACGCCGTGATCCCGAACGAGTGCAGGTGCCGCTGACCGACGGCGAGCGCCTCCCGCAGCCGCTCGTGCGGCTCGGCCGGCAGCAGCCGGTTGACGAGCGTCATCGCGCCCTCGTGCAGCGTGCCGGACGGGCTGCCCGAGGCATCCCGCTCGATCCGCCCGTCGTCGGGGTCGGGGGTGTCGCGGGTGATACCCGCCAAGGCCAGCGCGCGCGAGTTCACCCACGCGCCGTGCCCGTCGCGGTTGGGCAGGAAGGCGGGCCGGTCGGGCACGACCCGGTCGAGGGCCGCCGCGGTCGGCGTGCCGCCGGGGAAGGCCGACATCTGCCAGCCGCCGCCCAGCACCCATTCGTCGTCCGGATGCCCGGCGGCGTACTCCGCGATCCGCTGCAGATACGCGGCCTGACTCGACAGCTCGGCGAGGTCGCAGCGCAGCATGTCGAGGCCGCCCCAGAGCGGGTGCACGTGGGCATCCTGAAAGCCCGGCAGCAGCATCCGGCCGTCCAGGTCGACCACCTCTGTGCCGGGGCCGATCAGGGCGATCGCCGCCCGGTCGAGCGCGACGATCCGCCCGTCGCGGACGGCGACGGCGTCGGCTCGGGAGCGCGACGCGTCGGAGACGAACACCCGGCCGCCGTAGGCGCCGCCGGTGAACACGAGGTCTGCGTGGGTCATCTCAACCTCCCGCCATGGTCCGGGCGATCTCGGTGGTCGAATCCCCCGCGCGCTTGAGCACGTAGGCGACCAGCGCCAGCGATGCGAGCGTGAGCAGCAGCATGACCGTCGACACGGCGGCGATCTCGGGCCGCAATCCGCTGCGCAGCGAGCTCAGCACGTAGACCGGCCAGGGCGTGGTTCCCGACACCTGCACGAACGCCGACACGACCGTGTTGTCGAGACTGAGCGTGAACGAGAGCAGGAACCCGGCGAGCACCGCCGGCATCGCCAGCGGCAGCGTCACGCGCAGGAAGGTGCGCACCGGGGGCGCGTACAGGTCGGCCGAGGCCTCTTCCAGACGTGCGTCGAGACCGACCAGCCGGGCCCGCACGATGTACGACACGATGGCGATCGAGAACAGCGAGTGGCCGACGACCAGGCGCACCGTGCCGTCGTTGAACATCGCCAGCCCGAGGTCCTGCCCGAGGAAGACGAGCCACGGCAGCAGGGCGACGGCGTCGACGATCTCGGGTGTGACCGACACGAGCAGCAGCAGTCCGAGGAACCACCACACCCACTTTCCGGGGCGTCTGGCCATCGCGATGCCGGCGAGGGTGCCGAGCACCGCGGCGAACAGCGCGGCGATCACGCCCGTGCGCAGCGACACCATCACCGCGTCGCGGATCACCGGCTTCTCGACCAGCGCCGCGAACGGGGCGAGGCTGAAGCCGTCCCACGCCACGAGCAGACGCCCCGAGTTGAACGACGCCATGATGATCACGACGATCGGCAGGAACAGGAACGCGTAGACCGCGATCGACCAGATGCCGAGGACGCGGTCGCCGACGGTGCCGCGGCGGCGGGTGCGGATGTCGCTCATGATGGCTCTCCGAGCACGAGTCGGCTGCGGTTTCTGAACGGCAGCGAGATCAGCCACAGGATGGCCGCGGCCACGCCGATGGTCAGCATGATCACGAGGATCAGCAGCACCGCCATCGCCGAGCCCAGCGCCCAGTTCTGCGCGGTGCCGAACTGGCTGGCGACGAGCTGGCCGATCATGTTGCCCTGCGCTCCGCCGAGCACGGTCGCGGTGATGTAGTCGCCCATCAGCGGGATGAACACCAGCAGCACGCCGGCGATGATGCCGGGCCGCGCCAGCGGCACGGTGACCTGCAGGAAGGTGCGCATGCCGTTCGCGCCGAGGTCCTTGCTGGCTTCGCGCAGCGGCGTTCCGACGCGGTCGAAGGCGACGTACAGCGGCAGGATCATCAGCGGCAGGTAGTTGTAGACGACGCCGATGAGCACGGCTGTGCGCGTGTAGAGCACGTCGATCGGGCCGTCGATCACGCCCACACCCTGCAGCAGCGATGACAGCCAGCCCTCGGGCGAGAGGATCACCTGCCAGCCGAGGGTGCGCACGAGGAAGTTCGTCCAGAACGGCACCATGACCAGCGCGATGAGCAGGCCCCGACGGGCGGGCGGGGCCTTGACCGCCATCCAGTACGCCACCGGTGCACCGATCAGCAGACACAGCAGCGTGCCGAGGATTCCGACCCAGAGGGTGTTCTGGAAGGTCGCGAAGAATGTCGGCGACATGGCCTCGGCGTACCGGTCGAACGACAGCACGTCGTTGGCGTGTGTGCCGAAGATGCCCGGCTTGTACCCGAAGCTGAACCACACGACCATGGCGATGGGCGCGATGAAGAAGAGCACCAGCCACACCCATGCGGGCACGGCCAGCCCGAAGCGGGGACTACGCACCGGCGGCTGCCTTCGTCTTGTTCCAGATCTCGACGATGCGCGCCTGCGCCTCGGTGACCTTGCCCTCGTGCATGGTCTTCACCTGAGCCTCGTCGAAGAAGACCATGTCGAGCATCTCGAGTCCGGCCTTCTCGGCCGCCTCCTTGATGCCCGCAGCTCCCGTGTCGTAGCCGATGTAGTCGACCTGGGCGAGCTGGTTCTCGGGAGTGAGGATGTAGTCGAGGAAGGCGTGGGCCGCCTCGGGGTGGGGCGCGCCCTCGGCGATCGCCCAGTTGTCCATCCACAGCTCGGTGTCGGGGGCGCCGAGCACCCACTGCCAGCGGTCGGGGTCGGGTGACTCCTGGATGCCGATGCGCGCGTCGCCGTTCCACGACTGCATGAGCACGTGCGACGCCTGCGGGATCGCCGCACCGCCCGGGTACGAGTCGAAGGCCGAGATGTGCGGGGCGAGCTCGTCGACGAGGAACTTCTCGCACGCGTCGAGGTCGGCGGGGTCGGTGGTGTTCCAGTCGATGCCGTTGGCCCAGTAGTAGATGCCGCCGAGCGGCGCCGGGTCGTCCAGCACCGAGGTCTTGCCGGATGCCTCGTTCTTGGCCGCGTCGATGAAGTCGCCCCACGTCTTCAGCTCGCGGGTGATCACGGTCTTGTCGTAGACGAAACCGGTGGTGCCCCACGCCTTGCAGATGGAGTATTCGTTCTTCGGGTCCCAATCGCGCCCGAGGAAGGCGGGGTCCATGTACTTCATGTTGGGGATGAGGTCGAGGTTGAGCTTGGCGAGCAGGCCGTTCTCGATCATCTGCGGGATGAACACGCCGGTCGGCACGACCAGGTCGTAGCCGCTGGTGCCCTTGGCGGCGACGAGCTTGGCGATCATCTCCTCGTTCGAGTTGAAGGTGTCCATGACGACCTTCGCCCCCTCGTCGTTCGTGAACGCCTCGATCACCTCGGGAGCGTCGTACTCGCCCCAGCTGTAGATCGACAGCTTGTCTTCGACGGCACCGCCGGTGGCCTGGGGTCCGGGCCTCGCGGAGCCGCCCGGTGAGCACGCGGTGAGCACGCCGGCGGCGCCCAGTGCGGCGACGACGCCGATGAAGCCGCGCCGGGTGAGCTGATGACGCACGACCGGTGCGATGCTGCTGTCGGCGAGGATGCGAATGCTGTTGTCGTTCATGAGGGGCACTCCTTCGTGCGGTGCTGCGGGTGCTGTGCTGGTAGGTGGATGCCGCTCAGCGGGAGGCGCGGTCGGGCAGGGCGATCACGTGAGTGGCGGCGGTGGGCGCGCCCTCCGCGGCGAACAGCCGCACGTCGACGGGTGACCACGTGCAGCGCACCGCCTGGTCGACCGCCACCGGAGGTGCCGTCGGCGCGGGGGTGCGCACGAGCAGGGTCTGCCCGCCCTCGATGCCGACCACGACCTGCAGGGTCTCGCCGAGGTACGACACGCTGAGCACGCGACCGTCGATGCCGACGCCGGGGACGTCTGGGCGCTCGAGACGGATGAACTCCGGACGGATGGCGGCGACGGCGGGCTCGCCCGCGGTGACCTGCTCCGCTCCCCACCTGCCGTGGATGAGCCCCACGCTCGTGTCGACGGCCTCGGCCCGGGCGGTGCCGCTGAGGAAGTTCTGCTGGCCGATGAACGCGGCGACGTACGCCGACGCCGGAGCGGCGTAGATGCGGTCGGGAGCGTCGAGCTGCTCGATGCGGCCGGCGCGCATCACCGCGATCCGGTCGCTCATCGACAGCGCCTCGCCCTGGTCGTGCGTGACGAACACGAAGGTCGTGCCGAGTCGCGCCTGCAGCAGCTTCAGCTCGACCTGCATCTCCTCGCGCAGCTGCCGGTCGAGCGCGGCGAGCGGCTCGTCGAGCAGCAGCACGCTGGGTCGGTTGATGAGCGCACGCGACAGGGCGATGCGCTGCTGCTGGCCGCCGGAGAGCATGGTCGGCTTGCGGTCGGCGAACCGGCGCAGCTGCACCATGTCGAGCGCGGCGATGACGCGCTCGCGCTGCTCGGCCTTCGGCACCCCGCGCTGCCGCAGGCCGTAGGCGACGTTCTCGGCGACGGTCATGTGCGGGAAGAGCGCGTACGCCTGGAAGACCGTGTTCACCTCGCGGCGGTGCGGCGGCAGGCCGAGCACGCTGCGGCCCGAGATGCGGATGTCGCCGCTGTCGGGATGCTCGAAGCCGGCGATCATGCGCAGGGTCGTGGTCTTGCCGCATCCCGACGGCCCGAGCAGGGAGAGGAACTCGCCCGGCCGGATCGACAGGGACAGGTCGTCGACGGCGGTCGCGTCGCCGTAATGCTTGGTGACCCCGTCGATGTCGACGCCTCCGGTTGCGAGGTCGCCGGTCGGGGCGGGAACCGCGGGTGCGGGCTGTGCCATGGAACCTCCACGTTGAGATCTGACTAGCGTCAGTCAAGCACAGTCCTGCGGGGAGGTACAGCGAAAAACGAAGAATGCGTTGGGGTCGGCGACGATATCCGTCGTGAAGCGAACCGGATTCTGCCGATATGGTCTACTTGCGGTCGAAGTCGAAGGCCTTCAGCAGTTCACCGACCGCCGTTTCGCGCTCGTCGCCGCCCTCTTCGAACATGTGCGTGACATGCGTGCGCAGATGGTTCTCGAGCAGCAGGCGGTTGAGCGACTCCAGCGAGCGCTGCACGGCACGCGACTGCGTGATGATGTCCATGCAGTACTCCTCGTTCTCGATCATCCGCGCGATGCCACGCAGCTGACCTTCGAGGATGCTCGTGCGGTGCAGAGCGCGCTTCTTGATGTCGTCGATCACCCTTCAAGCGTAGTCACCGTGAAAGGATGACGGCATGTCGCGAACACCGATGGCGCTGCTCTCGCCCGCCGATCAAGAGCGACTGCGCGGCCTGCGACGCATGAAGGCCGTCGCCCTCGGTGCGCTCATCTTCATGGCCGTCGTGTTCGTGTTCTCCTTCTGGCTCGAATCGCGGCAGCCGTGGCTCGGCTACGTCCGCGCGGCCGCCGAGGGCGGCATGGTCGGCGCGCTGGCCGACTGGTTCGCAGTGACGGCGCTGTTCCGCCGCCCACTCGGGCTGCCGATCCCGCACACCGCGATCATCCCCCACCGCAAGGACGAGATCGGCCACACCCTGGGCGAGTTCGTCGAGACGAACTTCCTGGCCGGCGACGTCGTGCGCGCGAAGCTGTCGACGACAGCGCTCTCCCAGCGGCTCGGCGAGTGGCTCACCCACGAGGCGCACGCCGAGCGCGTGGCATCCGAGGCCTCGACGGCGGCATCCGCGGTGCTGCGCGCCCTGAGCGACGACGACGTGCAGAGCCTGATCGCCGATCTCGCACGAGAGCATCTCATCGAGCCGGACTGGGCGCCGTCGGCCGGCTCCTGGCTGCAGCGCATCGTCGAGGCCGACGCCCATCGCGGAGCCGTCGACCTCGCCGTCGACAGTCTCGGCGCGTGGCTCGAGAACAACGCCGCGGCCTTCCAGGGGCTCATCTCGCGCCGCCTGCCGTCGTGGGTTCCCCGCCTGGCGCACCGCTTCGTCGACGAGACGGCGTACAGCGAGGCGCTGAAGTTCGTCCGCGCCGTGCACGCCGACCCCCGGCATCCGGCCCGCATCGCCCTCGACGGCTACCTCGCCCGGCTCGCCGACGGGCTGCAGCACGACGACGCCATGCGCGGCCGGCTCGAAAGCGCGAAGACGACCCTCTTCGACAGCCCGCGCGTCGGCGAGCTCGCGGCGCAGGCCTGGAACACCGCCAAGACCGGCCTGCTCAGCGCCTTGGCCGACCCTGAGAGCGGGCTGCGCCGTCGGGCAGCGGCCGCGGTGGCCGAGATCGGGCAGCGGCTGGCCACCGAGCCCGCGCTGCAGGCGCGCGTCGACGGCTGGGTGACGGATGCCGCCGTGTTCCTCGTCGACCGGTACCGGCACGACATCGCGTCGATCATCACCGACACGGTCGAGAAGTGGGATCCGGCCGAGACGACCGAGAAGATCGAGCTCATGGTCGGCCGCGACCTGCAGTACATCCGCCTGAACGGCACGGTCGTGGGTGCGCTCGCAGGACTCGCGATCTACGCGATCGCGCACGCCGTGATCCCGGTGGGACTCGGCTGAGGTCAGGCCCGGAGCGCGTCGGCTATCGGCTGGTCACCGGCGTTGAACCGGATGGTGCGACCGACGGTCGAGTCCTGACGCAGCGTCTCGGCGATGACCTGCGCGACGTCGGCGCGCGACACCTCGCCCGACTCGTCGGCGGCGACGTCGATGCGGCCCGTCGCCTCATCGAGGGTGAGGCTGCTCGGCCCGAGGATCGTCCAGTCGAGTCCGGAGGAGCGCAGGTGCTCGTCGGCGGCCGCCTTCGCCTCCGCGTAGGTGTGGAACGGGTTGTCGGCCGGGATGCCGTGATCGGGCGACGCGCCGAAGTACGACACCATCACGTAGCGGCGCACCCCGGCATCCGTCGCCGCGTCCATCGACCGCACGGCCGCGTCGTGATCCACGGCGCGGGTGCGCGCGGCGTCCCCGCCGCCGGCGCCCGCCGACCACACCACGGCGTCGTGCCCCGAGAGCAGCGCGGCGATCGCCGCCTGATCCTCGTGCTCGACGTCGAACACGACCGGCTGCGCTCCGGTCGCGCGCACCTCGTCGGCATGGTCGGGATTGCGGATCACGGCGGTCACCTCGTCACCGCGGGCCGAGAGCAGAGGGGCGAGCAGCAGGGCGACCTTGCCGTGGCCGCCGAAGATCACGATTCGAGCCATACCTCCACGGTACGCCGTCGAGGCACGCGCGGGGCCACCGCGACCGCGGACCCATGAGAAACCACGTCGCGCACGAGAAACACGCGCGCGCGTGGCGTGTCACGCAGAACGTGGTTTCTCGTTGCCGGGACCGCTCTCAGCGCGAGGCGACGCCCGCGAGCAGCTCGAGCACGCAGAGCGCGGCGAGACGCACGGTGCGGGCGTCGTCGGCATCCGCCGTGGCATCCACTTCGGCGATGTCGGCGCTGACCACCTCCGCGTGCGAGGCGATCGCGCGCACGAGCGTGCGCAGCTCCCCCGCCGCGAGGCCGCCGGGGGCGCTCGCCGGGCAGCCGGGAGCGACCGCGCGGTCGACGACGTCGACGTCGATGTCGAGATGGATGCGCGACCCCGCCCCCGCGATCGCGAGCGCCTCCCCCACCACCGAGCGGATGCCCTTCTCACGCACCTCGTCGAGTGTGATCACCCGGATGCCCCAGTCGGCAGCGCGCCGCGCATAGGCGGCGGAGTTCGCGAAGTCGGCGATGCCGATCTGCACGATACGGGCCGGGTCGATGCGCTCACCGTCCGGGGCGTCCTCGATCAGGCGACGCACCGGCGAGCCGTTGGAGACGCCGTCGCGCAGGTCGAAGTGCGCATCCAGCGTGATCAGTCCGTCTGCTGCGGCACCACGCGCGACCGGGTAGGTGAGCGCGTTGTCGCCGCCGAGCGCGATCACGAGCCGGGTCTGCTCAGCGAGGTCGCGCACCCGCCGCACGGCCCGTTCGACCCCCTCGTCGCCGTCGGGCTCGTGCACGTCGCCGGCGTCGACGATGCGCAGGACCTCGTTCAGGTCGACGACCGGCGGACCCATCAGCGCTGCGCTGTAGCGCGGCAGCGCCTCGCGGATCGCGGCGGGCGTCGCGTGCGCTCCGGTCGGCGAGAGCGAGGTGCGCCAGGTCGGGATGCCGATCAGCGCGGCATCCGCGCTCTCCCCCGGCCTCGCCGCGGGCCACGACCCGGCGCGAGGCCAGAGCTCGTCGTGTGAGAGTGCCATGCTCATCCCTTCCGCCAGACGGACACGCCGTCCTTCCACACCTGCTGCACGAGCGGCACCCCCGGCCGGTACGCCAGGTGCACCCGGGTCGGGGCGTCCAGCAGCACGAGGTCGGCGCGCGCGCCGGGGGCGATCACGCCGATGTCCGAGCGCTGCAGCGCCGCCGCTCCCCCGGCCGTGGCCGCCCAGACCGCCTCGGCCGGCGTCATGCCCATGTCGCGCACCGCGACGGCGATGCAGAACGGCATCGACGAGGTGAAACTCGAGCCGGGGTTCGTGTCGCAGGCGATGGCGACCGTGACACCGGCGTCGATGAGACGCCGCGCATCGGGGTACGGCTGCCGGGTCGAGAACTCCACTCCCGGCAGCAGGGTGAGCACGGTGTCGGAGGCGGCGAGCGCCGCGACGTCGTCGTCGGTCAGGTAGGTGCCGTGGTCGACCGACGCGGCACCGAGCTCGACAGCCAGCCGCACACCGTCGCCGGGACCGAGCTGGCCGGCGTGCATCCGCGGCTTCAACCCCCGGGCGATGCCCGCCTCGAGCACCCGCCGCGACTGCGGCACGCTGAACGCGCCGGTCTCGCAGAACACGTCGATCCACTTCACGTGCGGGACGCAGGCATCCAGCATCTCGCCGATCACCAGATCGACGTAGTCGTCGCCGCGATCGGCGTACTCGACCGGCACGACGTGCGCGCCGAGGTAGGTGACCTCCTCGGTCACCTCGGCCGCGAGACGCACCAGACGCTGCTCGGTCTCGACGTCGAGTCCGTAGCCGCTCTTGATCTCGACGGTCGTGGTGCCCTGCGCGAGCATCTCGTCGACGAAGCCGCGCACCCGCGCCCGCAGCTCGTCGTCGCTCGCATCGCGGGTGGCGGCGACGGTGGAGCGGATGCCGCCGGCGGCGTATCTCTGCCCCGCCATGCGCGCCTCGAACTCGGCCGCCCGATCGCCGCCGAACACGATGTGGCTGTGGCTGTCGACGAAGCCCGGGATGACCGCGCGCCCGCCGGCGTCGACGACCTCATCCGCCGTCGGCATCGGCAGGCCCCCTGCGCCACCCTGGGCCCCTGCGCCCCCCTGGGGCCCTGAGCCTGCCGAAGGGCCGACCCACGAGATCAGCCCGTCCTCGATGAGCACCGCCGCGTCTGTCAGCATGCCCTTCGACAGGCTCAGGGACCCAACGGTGGGAGCCCCGGTGCCCTTCGACAGGCTCAGGGACCCAACGGGGTGAGCGCCGGTGCCCTTCGACAGGCTCAGGGACCCAACGGGGTGAGCGCCGGTGCCCTTCGACAGGCTCAGGGACCCAAGGGGCGAAGCGCCGACGTTGGTCGTCAGCTCGCCGATGTTCGTGATGAGCGTGGTGCTCACAGCATCGGCACCTTGAGTCCGCGTTCGCGGGCGATGTCGCGCGCGTGGTCGTACCCGGCATCCACGTGCCGCATCACGCCGGTACCCGGGTCGTTGGTCAGCACACGCTCGAGCTTCTCGGCCGCGAGCGGGGAGCCGTCGGCCACGCTCACCTGACCGGCGTGGATCGAGCGGCCGATGCCGACACCGCCGCCGTGGTGCAGCGAGACCCAGCTGGCCCCCGACGCGGTGTTCAGCAGGGCGTTGAGCAGCGGCCAGTCGGCGATGGCATCCGAGCCGTCCTTCATCGCCTCGGTCTCACGGTAGGGCGAGGCGACGGAACCCGAGTCGAGGTGGTCGCGGCCGATCACGATGGGCGCCGAGAGCTCTCCAGAGGCGACCATCTCGTTGAACTTCAGCCCGGCGAGGTGACGCTCCTTGTATCCCAGCCAGCAGATCCGAGCCGGAAGACCCTCGAAGTGCACCTTCTCGCCGGCCTTCTCCAGCCAGCGGTGCAGCGCGGTGTCGTCGGGGAACAGCTCTGCGATGGCGCGGTCGGTCTTGTAGATGTCCTCGGGGTCGCCCGAGAGCGCGGCCCAGCGGAAGGGCCCGCGGCCCTCTTCGAACTGCGGGCGGATGTAGGCGGGCACGAATCCGGGGAACTCGAACGCGCGCTCGAACCCGCCGAGCTGCGCTTCTGCACGGATCGAGTTGCCGTAGTCGAAGACCGCCGCCCCGGCATCCTGAAACGCGACCATGGCGGCGACGTGCGCGGCCATCGACTCGCGCGAGCGCCGGGTGAACTCCTCGGGGTCGCGCTCAGCCTCGGCCTTCCAGTCGGCGACCGAGATGCCGATCGGCAGGTACGCGAGCGGGTCGTGCGCACTGGTCTGGTCGGTCACGACGTCGATCGTCAGCTCACCGGCATCCTGACGGCGCTTGAGCTCGGGGAATACCTCGGCGGCGTTGCCGACGACGCCGACCGACAGCGCCTCGCCCGCCTCTTTCGCGGCGACGACGCGAGCGACGGCCGCGTCGAGGTCGGTGGTGTACTCGTCGAGGTAGCCGTGCTCGACGCGGCGCGACAGGCGCGACTCGTCGACGTCGACGATCAGCACGACGCCCTCGTTGAGGGTGACCGCGAGCGGCTGCGCGCCGCCCATGCCGCCGGCACCCCCGGTCAGGGTGAGGGTGCCCTTGAGCGAGTGGGTCGCTGAGCCCGTCGAAGCGCCCAGCGAACGCGCCACTGCCGCGAACGTCTCGTAGGTGCCCTGCAGGATGCCCTGGGTGCCGATGTAGATCCACGAGCCGGCGGTCATCTGGCCGTACATCATCAGGCCCAGCGACTCGAGTCGGCGGAACTCGGGCCAGGTCGCCCAGTCGCCGACGAGGTTCGAATTCGCGATGAGCACCCGCGGCGCCCACTCGTGCGTGCGGAACACGCCGACGGGCTTGCCGGACTGCACGAGCAGGGTCTCATCGGGCTCGAGCTCGTCGAGGGTGCGCACGATCGCGTCGTACGCCTCCCAGCTGCGCGCGGCGCGGCCCGTGCCGCCGTAGACGACGAGATCCTCGGGATGCTCGGCGACCTCCGGGTCGAGGTTGTTCATCAGCATCCGCTTGGCTGCCTCCGCGCCCCAGCTCTTCGCCGTGCGCTGATCGCCCCGAGCCGCGCGGATGGTGCGGGTGGGGTCGTGCAGGGTGGCCTCAGACATTCGCGTGCTCCTTCGCAGTGCGGGCAACGGCGCCCGAGCGGACGAGCTCGGTCACCGCCTCGATGTCGGGTGAGAGGAAGTGGTCGGGTCCTGGCCCGGCGGCCACAGTGCGCACGAGGTCGCGGACGGCCCCCGTCGCGGGCCCCGCCGGCAGGGGTGCGCGCAGGTCGAGGGCACGTGCCCCGGTGAGGATCTCGATGGCGAGCACGCGCGTGAGACCGTCGATGGCGCGGCGCAGCTTGCGCGCGCCCGACCAGCCCATCGACACGTGGTCCTCCTGCATGGCGGATGACGGGATCGAGTCGACGGATGCGGGCACCGCCAGGCGCTTGAGCTCGGAGACGATGCCGGCCGCGGCGTACTGCGCGATCATCAGGCCCGAGTCGACGCCCACCTCGTGGGCGAGGAAGGGCGGCAGTCCGTGACTGCGGGCGGGGTCGAGAGCGCGATCGGTGCGCCGCTCGGAGACGGATGCCACGTCGGCGACCGAGATCGCGAGGAAGTCGAGCACCGCGGCGACCGGAGCGCCATGGAAGTTGCCGTTCGATTCGATGCGTCCGTCGCCGGTGACCACCGGGTTGTCGACAACGGATGCCAGTTCGCGCTCCGCGATGGTGGTGGCATGCGCCACCGTGTCGCGCGCCGCGCCGTGCACCTGTGGCGAGCAGCGCAGCGAGTACGCGTCCTGCACCCGACCATCGTCGGGACCCTTGTGGCTGTGCACGATCGGCGAATCGCGGAGGAAGGCGCGCAGATTCAGGGCGGAGGCGGCCTGACCCACCTGCGGGCGCAGCGCCATCAGGTCGGCGGCGAAGACGGCGTCGGTGCCGAGCTGCGATTCGATCGACATCGCGGCGGCGAGGTCGGCGGTGGTGATGAGTGTCTCGAGGTCGTGCAGCGCGAGCAGCAGCATCCCGAGCATCCCGTCGGTGCCGTTGATGAGAGCCAGGCCCTCCTTCTCGACGAGCACGAGCGGTTCGATGCGGGCGGCGGCGAGTGCGTCGGCAGCGGGCACGAGCGCGCCGTCCGCGTTTCGGACGTCTCCCTCCCCCATCGCCGCGAGGGCGACGTGGGCGAGCGGGGCGAGATCGCCTGAGCAGCCGAGCGAGCCGTACTCGCGCACCACCGGGGTGATGCGGGCGTTGAGCATGGCTGCGTAGGTGTCGACGACGACGGGACGCACGCCCGTGTGACCGGATGCCAGGGTCTGCAGCCGCAGCAGCTGCAGGGCGCGCACGACCTCGGTCTCGACCTCGGCCCCGGTGCCTGCGGCGTGCGAGCGGATCAGGCTGACCTGCAGCTGTCGACGGCGATCAGGGGCGATGAAGGTCGTGGCGAGGGCACCGAACCCGGTCGACACGCCGTAATGCGGATACGGGTCGGCTGCCATGCCGTCGATGACGGCGCGGGCTGCGGCGACGCGGGCGCGCGCAGAGTCGGCGATCTCGACGGGGACGAGGTGACGAGCGACGGCCACGACGTCGGCCGGAGACAGGGGCGCTGCGCCGATGATCGCGGGAGACGAATGCTGCATGTCTCGATTCCACACCGTCCCTTCTTCCGGCGGGTGGCGCAGTGCCAGACTGTGTCTGTGATCTCAGACACACCGGATGCCCGCGAGCACCGCCCGCAGGTGCCGGCAGCCGACCAGACGCTGCGCATCCTGCAGCATCTGGCGCGGCGTCCCGTGCCGATCGCGGCGACAACGCTGGCGCGGGAGCTGGCGATCCCGCGCTCCACCGTGTACCACCTCCTCGCGACGCTCGAGCAGCACGGATTCGTGGTGCACCTCGCACAGGAGCGTCGCTGGGGGCTGGGCACCAGCGCGTTCGAACTGGCCGGCGGCTACGCCAGGCAGGAGCCGTTGGCACGACTCGGCAGGCCGATCCTCGCTGCTCTCGCCGACCGCTTGGGAGAGAGCGCGCATCTCGCGGTGATGAGCGGACGCGACGTGCTCTACATCGTCGAGGAGCGCGCTGCCCGCCGTCCCGCCCTGGTGACGGACGTCGGCGTGCGGCTGCCCGCGCACCTGACGGCGACGGGACGGGCGATGCTGGCCGCGCTCCCCCGCGCGCAGGTTCGCGCGCTCTATCCGGATGCGCGGGCCTTCACCGACCGAACGGGGCGCGGCCCGGTGCGGCCGTCCGAGCTGCGCGAGGTGCTGAGACAGGTTCGGGATGCCGGGTTCGCCACCGAAGACGGGGAGGTGACTCCGGGGTTCCGTTCGGTGGCCGCGGCCGTGCACGACCACGCCGTCTGGCCGATCGCGGCGGTCGCGGTCACGTGGGAGGACGGACGGGCTCAGCCCGCGGCGGCAGAGGTGCAGGAGGCCGCTCGGATGCTGCAGAGCAGGCTGGGCTATGTGCGACGGTGAGACGCAAGATCGCCGGCCGTTAACGCAAAAGAGCCACCCGGCAATGGGTGGCTCTTTCACAGAAGAAGTCCGGCGGTGTCCTACTCTCCCACAGGGTCCCCCCTGCAGTACCATCGGCGCTGTGAGGCTTAGCTTCCGGGTTCGGAATGTGACCGGGC
>NZ_JBSHMU010000011.1:0-31829 GCF_053645675.1 Microbacterium sp. NPDC055312
ATCGACCCCGATACCGTGCCGAACATCGACGTCGGTGGGTACGGGCACGATCAGCTCGTGAACGCGGCTCACATCATCAAGGCCGGCGCAGACAAAGGCCTAGGCGTGCGGGATCAGACCATCGGCGTCATGACCGCGATGGGTGAATCCTCGCTCGTCAACATCGACTACGGCGACTGGGAGACGAACGGCGTCCGCAACCCGGACGGCAGCCCCACGACCTCGATCGGTCTATTCCAGCAGCAAGACGGCTGGGGCACCCCGGCCGAGCGCATGGACCCGTACATCACGTCGACAAAGTTCTTCGACGCCATGGTCAAGAAGGTCCCCGACCCCGAGCGACAGGCACTCGCGCCCACTCTCGTCGCTCACCGCACGCAGGTGAACGCCGACCCGTACCACTACGAGAAGTACTGGGACACCGCCGTTCAGATCGTCGAGGCCCTCGCCGGCGTCGACACCGGCCTCACAGAGGGCACCGGCGACCAGGTGTGCAACGGTGAAAGCCTCGTGCCCGGAACCGTCAATAAAGACGGCTGGGCCGCCCCCGCTGCCGGACCGATCAGCAGCAACTTCGGCCCCCGCGAACCCGTTATGACGCCCAACGGCCCCAGCAGCTCCTTCCACCGTGGAACGGACCTCGCCCCCGGATGCGACGCGCCCATTTGGGCCGCGCAGACCGGCACCGTAGTCGCTACCGGTTTCGGCGTCGGATACGGAGGTAACGGCACCATCGTCATCGACCACGGAGGCGGGGTCGAAACCGTCTACCTCCACATGTACGCAGACGGAATCCTCGTCAAAGACGGAGACAAAGTCGTCGGCGGCCAGCAGATTGCCAAAGTCGGCAGCAGCGGAACCTCATCCGCCTGCCACCTGCACTACGAGGTCCACATCAACGGCGAAGCCGTCGACCCCGAGCCGTTCATGGCCGCTGTCGGCATCACACTCGGATAGGAGACACAGATGACTAGCGAAGCAGCAAACTTCCCCCGCATCGAAGCCCTCACCCACGAGGACGGAACCGGTGCGCTCATCGTGCAGGGACGCCGACACGATGTGACCACCCCCGACGTGCACCAGACCCGCGCCCAGCTCATGCAGCTCGCGGCGGACCAGGCCCGCGCGCTCGGGCGACCCGTGAAGGTGACGACAGGCGGCGTCGAGCCGACCTATCACCTGATCGTTGACGAGCACGCCCAGGTGAGCGAGGACACCAACCCTCCCACGGCGACCACTACTCGAGGTGCGGCCCGCGCTGCGGCCGCCCAGGACGTCATCACCGACGTCCCCGCTCCCACGGAAGCTGCGCCGCCTGCAGTCGCACCGTCGCCCGCTCCAGCAGTCGCCGCCGAACCGGCTCCTGCAGTCGATGTGCCGCCGCGGCCGCCGCTGCCCACACCGACCGCAGCGCCGACCCCCACGGTCGCACCAGAGGCCACAGGAGCGGCCGCCTGGACGACAGAGGCTCCCGTGACCCGTCGCGAGGTGCGCACGTCGTTCCTCACCCAGGAGCAGATCGAGAAGCCCGCGACGACGGGCATTCGCGGGGCTCTGACCCGTGCCGGCATCCGCATGGCTCCCAGCGACGCAGAGCGCGCCGTGCGCGCCGACGAGCGCGCCGTGAGCCAGCACTGGCCTGGCCCGCGCACCATCGCCGTCGTCAACGGCAAGGGTGGCGCCGGCAAGACGCCCGCGACCATCCTCCTGAGCGCGACTTTCGCGCGGTACGGCGGCGCAGGCGTTCTCGCATGGGACAACAACCAGACCCGTGGCACGCTCGGCTGGCGCACCGAACAGGGGCCGCACGCCAGCACGCTGCTCGACCTCCTGCCTCACGCCGAACGGCTGCTCGGCACGGGCGCACAGGCGGCCGACCTCGCCCACTTCGTGCACCACCAGACCAGCGACCGCTTCGACGTGCTGCGCTCCAATCCCACCGCCCGGGCGAACGAACAGCGCATCACGCCGACCGACGTCGACGCGATCCACGCCGTCGCCGCGAAGTACTACCGGCTCATCTTCATCGACAGCGGGAACGATGAGAGCGACCCGATGTGGCTGCGCATGATCGACCTGGCAGACCAGCTCGTCGTCTCCACGACGACCCGAGACGATCACGCGGAAGCCGGCGCACTGCTCCTGGAGGACCTGGCCACACGTGACGCACGCTCCGCCCGTCTCGCGCGGGATGCCGTCACGGTCATCACCCAGGCCGATCCCAAGGCCACCCGTGCCGACATGCAGCACGTCGCCAACGGATACAGCGCCCTCACTCGCGCCGCGGTGATGATCCCGCACGATCCTGCCCTCGTCGACGGCCAGATCACCTACGAGAGCCTGCGGCCCGCTACGCAGCGCGCCTGGCTCGCCGCGGGCGCTGCCGTCGCCGGAGGCCTCAACGGACAGCCGCGCGAATGACCGAAGCTCAGAAGGTCGGGACGTGGCCCCGCATCCAGGTCGAGATTCGATCCGAGGCCCAGCACGTCACTGCGGTGCTCCGCATCAACGGCGCACCGCAGGGCTGCGCCTCTCCGACCGTGGAGGGCATGCGGGCCGGCATCATCGCGCGCTGCGCCGCCCTCGCAGACACTCTCTCGCGACCCGTCGCGGTCGACGTCGACGAGGCCGGACAGCGCTACCGCATCGCCGTGCGGCCCAGCGGCGTCGTCCAGCCGATCGACGCCGGCAACACGATCGCGGATGCCTCCCGGCTGACCCCCGTCAACGGCCCGTGCCGACAGTGCCAGCAGCTCGTCGTCGTCACCGCCGCCACGTGCGGCGCATGCGGCATCGAACAGCCGTTGCGCGTGGAGCTCAGCGACACTCCCCCACGCTCACCCGTTTCTCCACCCCCGGCGACTCAGGCCACCGCGCCCGCCGCGGTTGCCCCGGAATACCGCCGCACAGCCGCGCCGCTGCCCGAGGTCGACGAGCACACCGTGTTCGTCCGCGCACCGCGGCCGCAGCTCATCGTGCAGCTCGACAGCGGCGAGACGATCACGACGCCGGCTCCGGCCGTTCTCGGCCGCAACCCCGACGCGATCGACGGGCATACTCCCGTGAAGCTCCCCAGCCCCGGCCGCGAAGTCTCGCGCACCCACGCACTCGTCGACGTCGACGACGCCGGCAGACTCATCGTCACCGACCGCGGCTCCAGCAACGGCACATACGTCGACGGCCAAGCCCTGTCGCCCCACACGCCGACGATCATCGCCGCCAGCGCACGTCTCCAGCTCGGAGACACCACCGTGCAGCTCCAGAGCCGCACCGGCCGCGAACAACCCTCAACCCAAGGTTGACCCCCCGGCGTGTCACTCTGACGTTAACCATTGGCATAGAACTACGCTCGCTCACATGGCCCCTCGTCGACGTCCTCGCGGCTCACTGGTAGACCCAGTGCCGCTCGGCTACGTCGTCGAGCGCAGCGCGAAAGAACGGCTTGACCGCCTTGCGGATCAAGCAGCTGTCTCGTCGGCCGTGATGTTCGAGCACATCATCGAGCACCTGGAGCTGACCAGTCGCGGCCTGCCCGTGACGTGGCCAGAGCAGGAGCTTCACGACGGGGAGCTGCCTATCGACGCCGCTTAACGAGATGAGGCCCGCCAGGGGCGGGCCTCGAAACTCGAAGTGCCTCATCTGAGAAGTTTGGCGACTGGACCAGATGAAGGCGATGTGAGGAAGAACCGGCCGGGAGCCGGGGCTTCGTTGTACCTACCCATGCCAGGAAGGTGACTTCATCATAACGCCCAACGCCGCCTATTTCCACGCGCAATCGGCTCCGACACGCCGCGACGTGTCCCCCAAACGGCCGACAGGCCCCGATGCGCCCGCACACCGCCGCCTGACCGTCGATCGGCCACCGGCCCCACGGGGAGGCCGCGGCCCGCGCAGCCGCGGCCGGGGACTCATGCTGACGCCCCCGGAGGGCGTCTACGCCGCCGTGCCGGTCTGCCGGCCCTCCGACTGGCTGCACGCCGTGGAGTTCGCTCTGACCATCCCCAGCGTGGAGGCCCTACGCCGCCGTCTGCGCGTCGCAGGCCCCAGCACGGTACTTTCAGCCGCCCGCCAATGGGCGGCCGCCGCAGACCGCTCCACAGGCCGCGACGTCGGCATTTCCCACGCCACCGTCGCTGAGCGCATCGGGTACGCCGAAGCGACCGTGAAGCGCATCATGCGCTTTCTCTCGCGGCTCGGCCTCGTCGTCGAGTGCGCCCGCGGCCGCAATCGCCTCTCCCTCGACGAGCTGGCCGAGGCCCGCGCGCTCGGCGCACAGCACCAGCGCGCGGCCGCCTCTACACGAGCACTCACGATCCCTCACTCTGTGGACGGCACCCCCCTACCCCTCTCGGGACCAGTTAACGAAACCTCTCCCGTTACAGAGAACTCACCAAAGCGCGCCCAAGGCGCGCGAAAGGCCGGCGCTCCGCGCCGACCAGCTATGACAGGAGTGGTTGAAACGGCTGAGGCCCAGCCTCGTTGGCCGTTCGCGGTCCAGCAGTTCGCCGCGCAGCTCGTCGACCGGCTGCCCCGGCTCCTGCGGACCCCCCGCGCGCAGCCGCAGCGCGTCTACGTGCGAACACCGGACGGCCGCAACGACGCCGTGTGGATCGGCGGCCGCCACATCGGCCAGGTATGCGACGCGATCGCCAGGCATCGCCTCGTCGAGCGCGGCTGGACCGCACACCAGGTCCTCGAACACGTCGACCGCTACCGGGCCGGCATGCGTGCCGACGTCGAGCCGGCCGAGCAGCGCGATCCGCTCGCCTGGCTGTTCTGGCTCATCGGCCAGACGATCGCCGTCGACGAGCTGGCACCCCGCGCTCGAGCGGAAGCCGAGGGTGAGCGCCACCGTGTCGAGTCCGCAGCTCGACGCGCTGCGGAGGCCGAGCTACGCGAGCGCATCGCGGCCCAACAGCCCGAAATCGACGCGATCCTGGCGCAAATGCACTGCCAGTTCCCACGCACCCCGAAGGTGCGCCGGCCCAAAGCCTGACCCGCCCCACACCGAGCGGCCACCTGACCACCTGTGGACGACCCGAGCTGCCGCCGGGCTCCACTCGCCCACAAGGATGGACAGCTGCCCTCAACACCAGGGGGACGGCCTGCCGGCCGCAGATCCTTCGCGCCCTGCGGGGCGCCGTTTTTTACCGTGAAGCCTGCGGCAGTCTACGGTCGGCCACGCTCCGCGCAAGCCCCGCGAGCGGGGCCGGCTCCCCCGAGACTTTCCGGCACGCGGTCGCTGCGCTCCCTCACATCGCACCGGAAACTCTCTCCCCCACCGCACTCCGTGTTGACGCTGCGCACGTCCTCCCTGACCGGCACATTCGTGCCTTCACGGCAAAAAAACGTGGAGGGGAAAGGGATGAACATGACCACCACGACCACGCCCGGAACCATCGAGCACATCGACCCCCAGACCATCGACGTGGCCACGAACGTGCGCACCGAAGCGACTCTCGGGAAGGAGTTCGTCGACAGCATCCGCGCAAACGGCGTCCTCCAGCCCGTCGTCGCCTACCGCGACAGCGAGGGCGTGCACGTCCGCTACGGCCAGCGCCGCACCCTCGCCGCCCAAATGGTCGGCCTCGCGACGATGCCCGTCTACGTCGTCGACGTCGACGACACGGACACCGCCCAGCGCATCATCGAGCAGCTGGTCGAGAACGACCAGCGCGAAGCACTCGGAGAGGGCGACCGACTCGACGCCTGGCGGCAGTTGGAGTTGGAAGGACTCAGCGCCACGCAGATCGCGAAGCGCACCGGCACCAAGCGCGACACGATCAAGACCGGCCTGACCGTCGCATCCAGCGACACCGGAACCCGACTCGTCGCAGAGGTCGGACTAACCCTCGACCAGGCCGCGACCCTCATCGAGTTCGAGGACGACCCCCAGACCGTCGCTGACCTCACCGAGATTGCCGGGAGCCAGCCCGACTACTTCCCCGTCGCCGTCCAGCGCGCACGCAACGAGCGCGACGCCGCCGTGCTCCGCGAGAAGGTCGAGGCGGAAGTAGCGGCCAAGGGGCACCGCATCCTGTCGACCTCCCCGGGCTGGGAGGATGCCACCCCCTACCGTCTGCACCAGGTGACCGACGAAGGCGGGAACCGGATCACCAGCGACTACGTGGAGGGCAAGCCCGGGATCGCGGCGCACGTCCGCGCGTGGGACGCCGAGCAGTTCGAGGTGACGTACTACGTCGACGACCTCGATGCGGCAGGACTGATCCTCCGCCCCGGTGCCACCAGCGGCGCGGCCAAAGGCCCGATGACCGACGAACAGAAGGCCGAGCGCAAGACGCTCATCGCCAACAACAAGGAATGGGACGCCGCTGAGTCGGTCCGGCGCGAGTGGGTCGCGACGTTCCTGGCCCGCAAGACCATGCCGAAGGACGCGATGACCGTGGTCGCAACGCTCCTGGCCACCGGAGGCTACGACCTCGGCCAGTCCATCGGACACGGCAACAGCCAGGCGCAGGAATTCCTCGGCATCGAGCGCGGCTACGGCGACAAGATCGCCGAATACCTCACCGCGCACCCGACCCGCGCCGCGCACGTCGCCGTCGCGATCGTCCTCGGCGGCATCGAACAGCAGACCAGCCGCGACACCTGGCGCTCCCCCCGCCCCGAGAAGGCGGCGTACTTCCAGACGCTCCAGGCCTGGGGATACCCGCTGTCGCCCGTCGAAAAGATCGCCGCAATGCTCACCGACGAGAACTAATAGAGGCAATATCCCCATAAGAGCCAGCCGCCCCGCGCCACAGTGCGGGGCAATGCTGTGCCGCCACGGAGGCCAGCCCAGCAACCGGGCCGCCGACAGAGGCCGGCCCGGACTGAGACGACGGCGCTGCGCGCCGACTGTTCACGAGCGCGCATACGCGCGTCGTTTTTTGGCCTTGAAGCCTGCGGCAGTCTACGGTCGGCCACCCTCCACGCAAGCCCCGCTGCGCGGGGCCGGGTCCCCCGAGATTTTCGGGCGCGCGGTCGCTGCGCTCCCTCTCATCGCACCCGAAATTCTCTCCGCCACCGCCCTACGGGTTGTCGCTCCAGGCGGCACTCCCTGACCGGCACTACGTGCCTTCAAGGCAAAAAAACGAGGTGGAGAGAGGAACCAAGCATGCTGAGCATCACGCACACGCACGAGGCCGGAACGATCATCGAGGGAACCGCCAAGGGCGACGGGTCCGCCGCGATCTTGAAGGCGAACCGCTGGCGCTGGGGCCGGAGCATCGGCGCATGGTACGTCCCGAACAGCCGCGACCGTCTCCCCCAGCACCACATCATCACCCGCACCGCCGCAGCCCTGGAGGCGGCAGGGTTCGAGCTGGCACCGCTGGAAATCGACCGCACGACCCGCAGCACCGCAGAGGTAGAGGCCGGGAAGATCGCCCGCCAGGCTGACCGCGTAGCCGCGCTCGACGCCAAGGCCGACCGGAAGGCCACGAACTCGGATGCCGCATGGAACAAGCACCTGAGCGACGTCGCACGCCTGCCCGAGGGCGGCGAGCCGATCAAGGTTGGCCACCACTCCGAAGGCCGCCACTGCCGCGCGATCGACAAGGCCCACAACAGCATGCGCCGCAGCATCGACGCCCACCACGACGCCGAGGAAGCCGCCCGCCGCGCCGAGGCCGCCGCACACACCACGGATGCCCGGTACAACCCCGTGACCGTCGCCAACCGCATCGAGAAGATCGGCGCGGACATTCGCCGCACCGAGCGCCGGATCATCGCGGACGTGTACGACCCCGAGACGGGATACCGCCCCGCGACCGACGAGCAGAAGGCCAAGCGAGCAGCCGCCTACGCACCGCAGCTCGACGAGCTGCGCGACCAGCTCGCCTACTGGGAGCAGGTGCGCGCCGACCAGATCGCCACGGGACGCGCGACCGGATACAGCCGCGACAACATCGCCAAGGGCGACGCGGTGAAGGTCCGCGGCTACTGGCACAAAGTCGCCCGGGTGAACGCCAAGACGGTCAGCGTCGAAACCGCCTACAGCTGGACCGATCGCGTCACCTACGCCGAGATTCAGGACCACCGCACCGCCGAGCAGATCACCAAGAACTAATAGAGGCATAAGGGATAAGGGAGATACGACCATGAACACGACCACCGCCACCCCCGCCGCTCAGACCGTCGAGCCGGGAACGCCGCTGCACTGGTTCCTGGAGGTCTGGAGCGGCGACGCCGCGGCCGACATCGCCAAGGCGCTCACCTGCACCGAGGCCGACGCCCTCGCCGGTCTGCTGCGCTCCTGTGGCCGCACCGCGGCCGCGCTCGAATGGATCAACGCCCACGCACGGAGCGACGAGGAAGGCGACGCGCACTACCGCACACCCGCCGAGACGCTGCGCGCCGAGTTCGACGAGCTCGCGGCATCCGTCCCCGGCCTCGACCTCTGCGAAGAGGACCCCGAGACGTTCGGATACGGGCACCTGGTGTTCCACAAGCAGAACGAGGACGCCCGAATCGGGTTCACCGAAATCTGCGACCGGCCCAGCGACGACCCCGAGCGCGAAGTCACCGGATACGAGTGGCGAGCCGACCGGCGCGACGCAGACGGCGTGACCGTGGTCACCGCATCCGGCAGCGCCACCCTCGACGACCTCGACACCATCACCGCAGCCGCGTGGACGTGGGCGACCCAATAGGCCGCCCCAGCCGTGCCCTCCGGGGCACGGCGCGAGGGGAGCAACCCCCTCACACTCCCCCGGCGCCGCTGCGCGTCGGTGTGCGCTCCCCTACGGGTCGCCGGCATTCATCGGGCTTCGGGCATCGTTCCTGACGCTCCATCATTGCCGCCGCGGTCCTCCACACAAGCCCCTCCGGGGCCGGCTCCTCCGAGATTTTCGCCACGCGGTCGCTACGCTCCCTCACATCGCGACGAAATTCTCTCCCCCACCGCCTGCGGTTGTGTTCCGGCCCTGCTGCTGCGGCACTGCTCCGCTTATCAGGAACGAGCCAGCGAATTGATCGAGAGAGGAAGAGGGACATGATCGAGAACGAGCTGACGGTGTACAGCAAGCCGAGCTGCGTGCAGTGCAACGCGACGTACCGGGCACTCGACGCCAAGGGCATTCCCTACCGAGTCGTAGACCTCAGCCAGGACGACGCGGCGCTGGAGTACGTGAAAGACCTCGGATACGCACAGGCTCCCGTGGTCGTCGTCGACGATCAGGACCACTGGGCAGGCTTCAACCCCATCGAAATCGACCGTATCGCCGCACACATGGGATGACCGATGAGCGAACAGCAAGACGAGCGGGGCCCCGTGTCGTGGGAAGCGTTCAATTGGATGCGCCAAGAGATCCCCCGACTGCAGGGCGAGGTCGAGCAGCTGCGCCAAGACGTCGAGTTCTGGCAGCAGCAGACGAATCACTGGTACATGAAGGCCAACTACACCCCCGAGCAGATCGCAGAGTTCCAGCGCCGCCGCTCGCTCGAGCAGTGACCACTTGACCATAATAGAGGCATTATGTACAATAGAGACATAGACCAAGACCCGCGGAAACTCGCAGATTGTCCAGCCCGATAAATAGAGGCATTAAGTACAGGAGGACAGCATGAGCATCGAGAACTACTTCGGCAGCGTGATCCACAGCCGCACTCGCGAGGACGCACTAGCGGACGGCGATCTAATCGACGCGGGCGACATGGCGCTCGAAGCCCGGTTCCGCATCCCGGTCGCGCTCACTCGTGCCGCGTGGGCCGAGGCGGTCGCCTGGGACGAGGACAGGCCCGAGCCGCAGGACGAGGACGGCCGGCTGTGGGACGTGCTCTACATGGCCGGCATCGCCGCGGGCAACGCCCCGGGCGGCCATCGCGTCACCTTCCGCGTGCTCCGCATCCCGAACGAGGATCGAGGCCAGCAGTGGAACGAGGCAGAACTGATCGAGCTGGCGCTGCACATCGGCCCCGGCGACGAAGGCGAGGCCGTCGTGACGATCATGCTCCCGCGCGAGGACTGAGCAGGAATCCCGGCATTCCCCCTAATAGAGGCATAAGGTACAATGGAGGTGCAGAAGATGAAGAAGCTGATCGTGACGAAGCTGGCAGAGCTGCGGGAGGGGGACGTGTTGACGGCCCTCGACGGCAAGCCCTACGCCAAGCCCCTCACCGTCGCCAATGAGCTAGGGCCGATCACGACCGGTAGCCCCGTGCGCGGCGTCCGGTTCGAGCCGCCCACCGGCTCCGGCATCGAGTGGGTGTTCTACCCCGGCCAGATGGACGGGCACCGCATGACCATCAACCGCTACGGGCTCTGAACCCGTTGCAAACCGGTACTAATACCGGCATTATCCCCAACACAGAGAGAAAGGAAATGCTCACCATGAGCTACATCACCCGCACCGGAAATCTCGCCGCGACTCCCGTCCTGCGCGAGAACGATAAGGGCAAGCCGTACACCTACGCCCGCGTGCTCGTGACCGATCGCATCCGCAAGGACGACGGCAACTACGAGGACGGCGGCACGATCGGCTACGACGTGGCCGTGCAGGGCAACCAGGCGGTGAACCTCGTCGAGGCCGCGGAGCGCTCCGGCAACATCCGCATCACATTCGCGGGAGAGTACCGCACGACCGTCTACCGTCCCGAGGGTGGCGAAGAGCGCATCCAGCACGAGGTCCGGGCCGATGAGGTTGGCGTGAGCCTGCACCTCCAGTCCGTGATCGTGGAGCGCACCGGCACAACCGAGTGACCGCGCCCAGGAGGGGAGTGCCCCAGTGCTCCCCTCCTTTCCTCGTACCCAATAGAGGCATTGTCACTAATGGGGATACAATCAGAACATACGACCCGGGAGGAACCCGTGACTGACACCAACCAGCGCGAAGCAGTGATACTGACCGCCTGCAACCAGAAGGGCGGCGTCGGGAAGTCGACGACCGTCTTCCATCTGACCCGGGCGGCCGTGCTCGCCGGCCTGCGCGTGCTCGTCGTCGACAGCGACCCGCAGGGCAACATCACTAGCGTTCTGACCGAGGACGTCGGAGAGACGGAGCCGGGGCTGGCCGACGTGCTCAGCGAGTACACGCCCGACACCATCGCAGACGTCATCGTGCCGGGAATCTGGGAAGGGCTCGACGTCGTGCCAACGACGGGGGAGACGCTCGGTGTGGTTCGCGATCAGCTCGTGGTCGCTGGAGCCGCCCGTGAGGGACGGCTGAGCCGTGCCCTGAAGGCTGTGCGCGGCGACTACGACCTCATCCTGATCGACTGTGGCCCGAACCTCGACCAGCTCGTCATCAACGCGCTCACGGCCGCTGACGGCGCGCTCGTGGTCACGCAGACGAAGCTCTGGAGCGCCAACGGGCTCGCGAAACTGCTCGACACGATCACGCAGGTGCAGCAGAGCTACAACCCCCGGCTGCGCGTCGCGGGCGTCGTGCTCAACCAGCACGAGTCCCGAACGGTTGGCGGCGGACACTGGGCCAGCGAAATCGAGGCGGCCGCCGAGGCGCGCGGCCTCCCGCTGCTCAGTCCGCCCGTGCCGAAGCGCCAGGCGATCGCAGATGCCACCGAGGAATCGATCGGGCTCGACGAGGGCGACGCCGACTCGCGTGAGCTCGCAGCGATCTACGACGGATACCTCACGCAGCTCACCGGAAGGAACTAAGCACATGGCCGCGAAGCGAACCGAGCGCCGCACGTCCGCGCTCAGCGGGCAGACGCCCGTCAACACCCAGGCAATGCCGGCGACACAGCCGACTCCGGCCCCGGCTGCAGTCGCACCCGCAGCACCCGCCCCGACCCCGACGAAGGCCGGGGGAGTGGCAGCGAAGAAGCCGACGCGCACGAAGATGAACTACTACGCGGACAGCGACCAGGACGGCCGCATCCGCGCCGCGTTCTACGCCGGTCGCGACAAGTACCGCTGGCGGAACATGACCGACATGCAGCTGCACGGCGTGATGGGCCTCGTCGAGTCGCTGGAGCGTGAATTCAACGACGGCGAGCACTTCGAGCCGATGCCTCCCGGCACCGGTCCCGTGGGCCGGCCCCTGGAATGAAGCGTGCCGCGGCGGCGGTCGCGGCCGCCGTGGCGATCATCCTCACCGGCTGTGCCGCCGACGTCGACGAGCTGCGCGTGACCATCGACGGTGTGACGATCACCGCCGAGCAAGCAACGAGCACCGACGCGCAGCGCGAAGGGCTCAGCGGGCGGGACAGCGTGCCGGACGGCACCGGCATGTGGTTCCCGCTCGAGCCCGCACAGCGCACAGAGGTCTGGATGCAGGACACCCGCGTGCCGCTCGACGTCGTATGGATCCGCGACGGGCGCGTGACGGGCGTTGTGACGCTCCAGCCGTGTTCGACGGACGCATGCCCCCGTGAGGCGTCCCCGGGCGTCGTAGACGCGATTCTTGAGGCCCCGGCTGGCACATTCAGCCATGTGTCGCCAGAGACAACCGTGCAGGTAGAGAGCGAGTAGGACAGATGGGCGTAGGACGGATTGACACCCCGCAGGCCAGGCAGATTGTGCAGACCGTCGCGGCGCAGCTCATCATCGGCTATGCGCCCCCGCACATGGTGGCGGCCGACGACCGGCGAAGAGCGGCGCAGCTCCGGAGGATCTTCGGAGAAGACACCCACCCTGAGCCGAGCATCATCATCGGTGCGAGTGATGACCGGGGGATGATGCTGGGCGGCGCCGTGGTCGAGCCGTTCGTGTCCGACGAGCTGATATCGAAAGAGCCCGACGCCGCGCGGCAGTTCGCGACAACACACCGAATCCTCGCCGCCCTCTTCGTGCTGCCTGAGGCCCGCGGGTCCGGTATCGGCCGAGAGCTGCTTTCAGAGGCCGCGTACTGGGCTCTTCCTCATGGTGGCCGCTACCTCGATGGGTTCGTGGACGACCGGAACAATAGCGCGGATTTCTACCGCAGGTCCGGCGCGACCGTTGTCGGTCACAACACGGGACTCCCCGCACGGCGTCCCACCAACAGCGAGCTGAGCCATTACCCGGGCATTGACGGAACATGGTTTTACGTCGACGCATGGCGAATGCACCAGGGCAAGATCAACTGCGCGCGGTGCCGCGACGTGTTCGAGTTCGTCGACGAGGACGGCGGCTATCTCCTATGCCCCAACTGCGGGACGCCCGAGGCGAAGTAGCCACGCTCGACGTCTGATGTTCCCGCAACGATGTCTCAGTGGGAACGAACAAGCGCTACCCGCATTTGCCGGCGCAGAGGGGCGAAGAGCGAGAGCTGCGCGAGGCGCGCAAGCGCGGGCCGCTGCGAACCCTCGATTCCCTCCAGCTTCGATTGCATGCGCAGCCGCTCACCATCGTTCCCGAGCAGACGACGATATGGGGTCACGCCTGGCTCCAGTTCGGGGATACGAACGTCCGGTGCGTCGTCCAGGTGAAACGTTGGACGGCCGACGCCGTGGGCGTCCAGGTAACGATCGACGGCGACAAGCTGCGGTGCTGGATATGGCAGGGAGCATGTCAGCGAATCTCTGACCCGACCGACGTTTGGTAGCCCCGCTGTAAACGATCGCGCCTGGCTTAGTGGACGGCTCCGAGTTCAATGCAGAGAACCCCACCGACGATGAGGACGATGCCGAGGCCCATCAGCCAGGTGAAGGGTTCTTTGAACAGGAACTTGCTGAGGATGGCCGTGAGAGCGACGCCGGATGCAGCCCAGATGCCATAGGCGACGCCGAGGGCCATGCCGCCGGCGAGGGCGAGGCTGAGCATGGTGAATGCGAGGACGTAGCCCACGGCCACGCCGACGTACCAGCGCTTCTTGTCGACCGCCATACGGAGCGACAGCGTGCCGACGACCTCGAAGATGATTGCGCCGATGAGGAACAGCCAGACCATCACGCGACCTCTGCCTTCTTCTTGTGACCGGCCTGCGCGCCGAGTTCGACGCAGAGCACTCCGGCGATGACGACGACGATGCCGATGCCCATCAAGAGCGTGAGCGGTTCGCCGAAGATGATGAGGGAGAGGAGCGCCGTGAGTGCGACCCCGGAGGCTCCCCAGATGCCGTATGCGACGCCGAGGGCCATGCCAGTGCGCAGCACGAGGCTGAGGAACACGAAGGCGCCGATGTAGCCGGCTGCGACGAGTGCATAGAGGGCGGGTGCGTCGAGCGCCCCCTTGAGGGATAGTGAGCCGGTGACCTCTGCGGCGATCGCGCCGATGAGGAACAGCCAGCCTTTGGCTTTGTTGGTCACTGGGGGTCTCCTTCATTCACGAGTTGCAGGGCGATCGCGCGCAGGATGGATCGTTCGTCGTCGCGGACGGTGGGGATGCCGAGCGCGGCGTTGAACCAGGCACCGTCGGCCAGCAGGCGGGCGGCTCGAAGTGATGCGCGGCTCGCCGGGTCAGTGTCGATGTCGCTGCCGAGCCACGGGGTGAGGCGTTCCGCCCACAGAGCAGACAACCGCTCCCGCAGGTTCACGTCCGCGAGCAGGGCGAGATCGCTGGAGTCGAAGTCGCCGTTGAGTGCGTAGTCGACGTACGCGCGCAGCTTGTCGATCGGCTCGGCATCCGTCGAGGCCCGAGTATGCAGATCCGCTTCCCAGCGGTCGATGATGCGGTTCACGACTGCCACAGTGAGAACTTCTTTCGTGCCGAAATGGTGGACCACCCCGGGCTTCGTCAACCCCGCCTCGCGAGCGACTGCATCGAGGGTGAGGGCATCGCCGCGGCGAAGGACTTCAACTGCGTGATCGAGAAGTTCGATTTTGGTTGGCACATTTCTAATATACGTACCATACGTATGGTAAGTCAACTCAGCTGCGGGCTCAGCCGTAAACGATCGTTTGTGGCTTGACGCACTTACCTTCACTTGACCGGGCGCCGCTAACGTGCGCCACTACGTGACTCCGGCAGAGGTTTTCGGTCGGGATGAGTCAATCAGTCAGTGGAAGGGTTGGTTCCGGTCGTAGGAGACGAAGGTATATCCCTCCTGTGGGATTCTTGCCGTCTCACGCCACACCGCTGAGTCAACGTCAGGAAAGAAGACGTCGCCGGCGGGTTCCTGATCGACTTCGGTCAGCTCCAGTTGGTCAGCAATCTCGAGAGCTTGACGGTAAACCTGCTCCCCTCCGGCGATGAATACTTCTTCGGTCCGACATGCGGCCAACGCTTCCTCGAAGGAGTGCGCCACCACGACACCATCTGCGGTCCAGTCCCGTTGTCGGGTTACCACTACAGTGGTTCGGCCCGGAAGAGTCCGGCCAATCGAGTCATAGGTTTTGCGGCCCATGACCAACGTCTGACCCATCGTGAGGTGCTTGAAGCGTTGCTGTTCACCTCGCAGTCGCCATGGAATGTCCTGCCCGTTGCCGATCACGCGATTTCGACCAAACGCAGCCACCAAAGTTATTCGTGCCATGCCCCTATTCTGGCGGGCTCCCGGCGCAGATCCGCCACGCAATTGCGAGCGTTCACGTGACCTCTGTCTGTCCGCCGAAAACGATCGTTTTCGGCGGCCTCGTCAGCGTCGACGACCAGGTGCGCGACACGCCGAGGATCGATCCGCCGAAACCCCCTGCCGAAACCGAATCGCGCCGGAACATCGGCAGTACCGTTTTCGGCATGGCACACGAAGTCGGCTACGCCCGAGTCTCCAAGCGTGAGCAGAACCCGGACGCGCAGGAGGCCGAGCTGCGCGCGGCCGGCTGCGAACGTGTGTTCGTCGACCACGGCGAGTCCAGCCGCGTCGCAGACCGCCCCCAGTGGCTTGCCTGCCTCGACTACCTCCGGCCGGGGGACACCCTCAAAGTGCGCCGGCTTGACCGCCTCGCCGGCAGTGAGCGCATCCTGATCGAGACGTTGCAGGACCTTGACGCCCGACAGGTGAACATCGTCAGTCTCACAGAGCCGATGATCGACACCACGACACCGATGGGCCGCGCCCTCTACGGCATCGTCGCTGTGTTCGCGCAGCTCCGCGTCGACACGATCCGCGAGAACACGACCCGCGGCCTCGACTACGCCCGCAGCCAGGGCCGCGTCGGCGGCCGCCCGAGCGTGATGACGCCCGAACGGATCGCAACGGCTGAGCGCATGCGCGCCGAGCAGCAGAGCTGGGAAAGCATCGCCCGCGTGCTCGGAGTCGGTGCCACCAGTGTTCGCCGTGCGCTCAACCCCTAGCCCTTTCAAGGCATCCTTTATAGAATGTTCTATAGGAGGTGATCGTTATGACGATCGCAGAGGTTCCGGCCGAGGCGCGTGCGGCAATGCGCGCCCGTCGCCGGAAGGAAATCGACGAGCTGGACTACCGGCGTGAGCTGCGCAGGCTCGAAGAGCGCGGCTACACCCAGACGCAGATCTCCAAGTGGCTGGGGATCGCGCAGCCGTCCGTGCTCAGTGCGCTCCGCACGGCCGCGAAGGTTGCGATGCCGCTGGACGGATTCTCCGGCGCTACGCCGTACGAGATTTGCCAGCGCTACGCGGGCGGCCTCATCGACCGCGCGCAGCTCGTCGACGAACTCACACGGTTCCCATACGTCGAAGGCGGCCACACGGACGGGTATGACTCTCTCATCGTCGACCCTGCCGGCACATGGTCCGAAGTCAGCGACGCTCGACGTCGCGGGCTCATCGAGAACGACGTCTACGAGGAAGTGTTCAACCGTCGCCACAACACCGCGGCGACGCCGGCACCGGCCCCTGAGAAGGAGGCCGCACCCCGCAAGGTGTCATCGAAGGATCGAGCGCGCGACACCGCTCGAGAAATCGCCACGGCGGTAGGCGGGGGAGTGGTCACGGAGAAGAACGGCCGCTTCTTCATCAAGACCAAGTACGGCGTGCAGCTCGAAGTGAAGAACCCGCGCGGAACCGTGACAGAGCGCAGCGGCCGCACGGGCCGGTACAGCACCGTCCACCGGAGTGCGACGACCGGCAAGGTTGCGAAGGCCAGCGGGAAGGTCCGCGCACACGATCGGCACGGCGACTAGAGCGTGGTTTCCGATGCAGTCGCTCGCCACATGGATACCGTGCGCGAGCTGTCCAAGCCTGGCCAGGCGCTCGCGCCGAATGCCGCCACCGCCACGACGAACAACCCCGCGTGGTGGGTCGGCGGTGAGCCAACGCTGGCACGCGACCTTCTCCACGAACGACTGATCGCCGAAGCGCGCGCAGCGGCTCCCGACGTCGAGCAGCAGCACCGCGCAATCGTGCTCGCCGGACCTCCCGGCGCCGGCAAGAGCACCGTTCTGGGCGGCGTGCTCGGAGAGCACCGAGGAAAGTACCTCGTGATCGACGCGGACGAGTTCAAGCGCTCGCTTCTGCGCGAGGCGCAGGCGGACGGGAGTTACGACACGTGGCTCATGCCCGACGCCATTCGCGAGCGTGAGGCGCAGGGGGAGAGGTTCTACCCGCTGGAGCTGGCATCCCTCGTGCACGAGGAATCGTCCTACCTCGCTAAGAGCTTGCGAGCCGACGCGATCGCCGCGGGCGACAACATCGTGATCGACACCGTGCTCAGCAACGAGGCCGACGCACTCGCGCTCGGACAGCGCCTCACCGCGGCCGGATACGACGTCCGGGTGATCGACGTCGAGGTGCCCTACGAGCTGTCCGAAGAGCGCATCCGCGGCCGCTGGGAGCACGCCTACGCGACCGCCCTGGACGGCGGCGATTCGCTCGGCGGCCGGTGGGTTCCCAGCGAATACGCGCGCGACGTGTTCGACGGCCCTGGAGGCCAGTCGAAGCCGGAGGCCGCAGCACGCGCCCTGGCCGAGCAGTGCCCCGCAGTCAGCCGGTATCGGGTGTTCCGCACGACTGCCGAAGAGGCGCGCGCAGCAGACGCCGAGGGGCGTCCTGCGCAGGCGACAGTCGAGGTCGACAAGTCCCGCAGCTCGCGCAGCGCCGCGCTCGTCGACACTGCCCTGGCACGCACACAGCAGCGCGCCGCAGCCGCGCGCCCGATAGCCACCGATCGCGGATCGTCGACGCCCGGGCCGGAGCGCTCCTAGGCGCTCAATCGGCATCCTTCGAGAGCGTGTCGATCACCGTGACGAACTCCGTTCCCGTGACCGTCACCGTGTTCAGCAGGTGATATCCGTAGCGTCCGTGATCCGCGAGTTGCTGATCGCGCTCCGCGACCTTGCGAAGCAGACTGCCTCGTGAATCGTCCAGCGTCGGCAGCGTTGTCGTGATCGTCGTGAACGCAACCAGAGTGCTCATCGTGACGTCCTCTCCCTTGGTTTGTGTCGTCCGAAAGTGAGCAGTTCGGCGCATGCGCCGAGCTGCCTGCTTTCGGCGAACACTTGCCGCCTTGCACGCAGTGGAGGGGCGGTCAAGGGGAGCCCGCAGGGCTCTCCCGAAGGGACGCGCAGCGCCCTTGACGGGCCTGGAACGGAGTGCAACCCCGCAACGCGGGGAAACGCAACAGACCCCGCACCGGGAGCCGGATACGGGGTCTGTTATGCGTGGAGCTATCCGAGGTCGGAGCTGCCACCTTCTGCCTCGCTGACGGACGCCGGAGCGGCCTGAGAGGACGACGGCTTGCGCGCCGCTCGCTTGCGCGTCCGCTGCTTCTTGTCCGGCTCATCGAAGCCGATCTTTCGCAGCTCGACGTCGGTCCATCCAGCTGACAGTGCGGCGTTATAGCGCTGCACGTCCTCGCGCTCGGCGTCGCTCACGAGCGCGGCCAGTTCGCGCTCCAGCTCGGCGCGGCGTCGCTCCGCGTCGGCGCGTACGTCTGCGACGTTCTGGCGCGCCTCCGCGAGGCCGCGGATAGCGCTCAACCGCTCCTGTTGGAGCTGGTTGGCGCGTGCTTCTGCTTCTTCAACGGAGAGTGTTTTAGCCATATCCACAGTGTATGTATGTGTTCCGTCAAACACCAGAGCGCGCGCAGCGCGGGGAGGCTCCGAAGCGGCGCAGCCGCTTCCACCCCCTCCTGTCGTCGGTGGCGGCCTCTGTGGAGTTCCAGACGGAGCAAGCTATACAGTTACCCGGGGTAACTGGGGCTTGATCCTCGACACGGGGTCGCGGATGCGGCACACTTGACGTGTGGTCCCCGTTCGGGGTCGCTGCGCTGGGCATGAGAAAGGCGGTGTTGTTATGGCGAACGAGTCGCCGGAGCGCCGCACGTCCAAGGGGCGACGTCGTGCGAATGTCCCGGGGGGACGCACGAAGCGGCACGAGGTATGGGTGTCGCCCGAGGAAGAGGGCGAGCTGTACCGTCGTGCGCTTGCGCAGAACGTGACGATCCCGCGCTACCTGTACGAGTGCGCGATGGCACCCGAGACGGGCGAGACGGCGACGGCACGGCGTGAGCAGCTTGCAGACCTGTTCCGGCTGCACCGTTCACTCGCGAGCGTCGGTAACAACCTCAATCAGATCGCACGCGCAACGAACGCCGAGGGGTTCGTGCCCGTCGAGCTGCGCGACGAGCTGCGGCACACCATCGCCGCGGTGCGACGCACGGCAGAGCAGATCGACGAGGTAGTGGATCAGCTCGGAGTCCGCGCATGATGCCGAACGTCGTGCGCGGCGATCGCATGTCCGGATTGCTGACGTACCTCGCGGGAGCGGGTCGCCACAACGAGCACACAGAGCCGCACGTTGTCGCAGGCGATGACGCGATCATGGCGTGGCACGCAGACACCGAGCTTGGACGTGACTCTGCACTCGCGATCGCGCGGCACCTGGACCGCACCAAGCAGGCGTTTGGTACGGAGGTTGCGGGCGGTCACGTGTGGCATTGCTCGCTGTCTCTGCGCGCCGAAGAAGGCATGCTGACGGACGATCAGTGGAACGCGATCGCCAACGACTTTGTGAAGCTGATGGACTTCGATGACGCCGAAGGGACGAAGGCTCCGACACGGTGGGCAGCCGTCCGCCACGGGGTCAGTCAGAACGGCAATGACCACATTCACATCGTGGTCAACCTCGTGCGCGAGGACGGCACGAAGGCGAGCGTTCACAACGACTTCCACCGTGCACAGAAGGCCGCACGCGCACTGGAGCAGAAGTACGGCCTGGAAGAGCTGGAGTCCGCATCGGCCGAGCGCTCGACGCGCGGTTACGACCCCGCCGAGCAGGAGGCACAGGCACGCTCGCGCGCCGAGTGGAAGTACGACCGGACTCGCCGTGAGAGCGACGAGCCGATGCCGTCGTGGGAGCAGCTGACGCCCATCGACCGGCAGGCCCGTATCGCCGCGGAGAAGAGCGCCGATCAGCCCCGGTACGCACTCGCGCGCACGGTGCGCGGGTGTGCCACCGCGGCGGAGAGCGAAGGCGAGTTCGTTCGCCGCATGCGGCGGTCAGGCCTCATCGTCCGGCCCCGGTTTGCGGAGGGCACCCAGGACGTCATCACCGGCTACAGCGTGGCCGGTCGACCCGAGGCCGGCGAACGGCCGATCTGGTACGGCGGCGGGCACCTTGGGCGCGACCTCACGCTGCCGAGGCTGCGCGCCGAATGGCCCGATACCCCGACCGGCGCGACGGACGCGGCGGCCGAGTGGAACGCCGCTTACCGTGGCCGCCGAGTCGTGCAGCCCGGGCGTGAGGCGGCCGAGGTAGACCCGCAGATGTTCGAGCAGATGAACGCCGAGCTGGGCGAGCTGCGCGACCGTCTGCGCAGCGTTCCGGTCGACGATCGCGAGACGTGGGCGCGCGTCGCTCGCCACACGGCGGGAGCTTTCGCGGCGTGGTCTAACGCGGTCGAGGACGAGCCTGGCGACCTGGCGCGCGCCTCCGACATTCTGTCCCGGTCGGCGCAGACCTGGCGCACGCCGATCAAGCCCAAGCCGACCAGCATGGGGTCGCTCGCCGGCACGGCGATGCTCCTGGCATCGGGCGCGCGGGGCGGGCAGGGGCTCGCTGCACAGGTCATCATGATCCGTCAGCTGGCGAACCTCGCGAAGGCGGTCTACGACGCTGCACGCGCGAGCGGGGAGCTGCGCCAGGCACAGGCCATTCGGGACGCTGAGCGCGACCACCTGCGCACCGTGCACGCTCGCCTGGAGGCTTACGCGACGACCGCGCCGGCACCGGCACAGGTGGCCACGGTCGACCCGGAGCTGGAGGCGATGAAGCAGCGCATCAGCGCCGGCCGCACAGACGTCAACAAGATCGGTTCGCCGCTGCCTACCGAGCTGCCCGACCGCCCGCGCGTGAGCCCGAGCGTCAAGGAGCCGGAGCGCGGCCCCGAGCGATAGGAGGGTACGGAAATGGTGGATACAGACGGAATCGAAGAAAGCCTGGAGGGCATGGCCCGCGTTGCCGTCACGGCCGGCGCTCGGCTCGGTGAACAGCTCAGCCAGGCGATCGCACAGCGCGCCCGTGAGCTGGAGGCGCGGACGGCGACGGAGGCCCGGGACCTGCGCGACCGGTTCGAGGCCGAACGCGCCGCGGCGGTGGCCGAGGTCCGGCAGGTGCACGGGGCGGAGTTCTGGAACCAGAACGACCCTCAGCGGATCGGCCAGACGTTCGCCACGGCGCGCGCGTGGCGTGAGTTCGAGCCGGAAGCGCGCGCCGCGGAGGACCGGATGAAGGTCGAGCTGCACGAGCGCTACGGCATCGTCACCGACGCGCTCGGCAGCGACCCGGCGAAGGTGCAGGAGTGGGTGGCGCGGCTGGAGGCCGAGCGTCTCGAAAGGCTCGCCCAGGAAGAGCGCCGCAAGGAGCAGGAGGACCGCGCTGACGCCGCGGTGACCCTCAGCGAGGCCGACCGGCTCGACGCGCAGGCGGCACAGGCTGAGGGGGCCGCGCAGCACGAGCCGGACCCTGCCGAGCGTGACGCCGCAGCGGCTCAGGCGGGCGAGCTGCGCGACGCCTCCGCAGAGACGCGCGGGGAGTCCGGCCAGGACTACGACAGCGCCGGTCGACGAGCTGCGCGCGCGGCCGAGCTGGAGGGTAAGCAGATCGACCAGGAGACGGTCGCGACGCGCATGCGTGCGGACGTCAGCCAGGGCCGGCCGGCGTCCGAGGCGGTGATCGCCGGCAAGACGGCGAAGGCGCGCAAGACGCGCATCGGAGCCAGCGCGGGACGGACACAGCAGCTCGGCCGCTGAGCGCAACGAGAGAGGGCCGCACCCGGTGGGTGCGGCCCTCTCTCGTTGCGTCAGGAGGTCGGTGTGACTCGCTCGTCGACGAACAGCCCTTCGGGCGGCTCGACGTGCGTCAACGGCTTTCCGTAGTCGATCGCATCGGGAGATCCGTGGAAAGGGCCGTCGTCCGCCATGAGCACCCGCATGTGGTGGTCGGCGTGATCCCGCCACCACACGGACATGCCCGTCGCCGGATCGAGGCGCAGGTGCTCCCACGCCCGCCACAGTGCTTCGAGGCGCATCACGGCCTCGTCGTGCTTCCACCACTCGCCCGACCACCACGGCGCCAGCCGACCGCTCGTCTTACGCCGGTAGGCGTGCCGGAGGAACTGGTCGACGAACTCGCTGACGTTGCCGTAGACGAGCTGCGGACCGGGATCGGGTGTCTCACTGCCGGCGTCGCCGGCCGTCGCGTCAGAACCGCCGTCAGGGGCCGGCCAGGTCGTTTCTTCCTCGTCGTCCCACTCACCCAGACCGCTCATGCTGCGCCCTCCTGCTCGAGCTGACGTTCCACCGTGGCGACTTCGGCCTCAGCCTCCGCGATCGTGCGCGGGGCTTGCGGGTCGTGCGCTTTGATCGAGGCGCGAACCTTCTCCGCGAACGGCCCCGTCATCCAGGGCTTCGTGCGGATCAGTGTCGGCCGAGAACCCGACGCGATCACCACGGCGCGACCCTTCGGCATCGCGCCGAGCTCCGAGACGTCCAGAGTGCGCTCACGCTGCACTTGCTGAGACACCGAGCGGTGCCCGGTGCCCGACGACACCGATGTGCGCACGCGATCGTGCTCACCGATGAGCCGTGACAGATCCTCCAGGAATGCCGTCTCCGAGACGCCACCGCCGTAGCACTTGATGTTCGAGGCCGACCACAGTTTGCGCATGCCGGACTCGCCCCACACGTCGACGCCCTGCGACCACGACTGCAGGATGGTCATGAGGACGATTCCCCGGCTGCCGTAGTGGCTGTAGAGGTCCGGGAGAGTCCGCCACCGGCAGACGTTCGCGGCCTCGTCGAGTACGCCGAGGAGCGGCGTCGAGAGGCGTCCGCCAGGCGAGTGCACGGCGAGTTCTTCGGCGGCCTCGACGACGGCGACCGTGAGCGCCGTGACGAGCGGGCCGGCGGTGCCGCGACCCTCCTTGGAGAGGCTGTAGAGCGTGCCGCCCGCGCGCACGAAAGCGGCCGGGTCGAACGTCGGCCGCAGGTCGCCAGGCTCGGGGACGATCCACCGGACGATCGTGCGGTTGGTCAGGCAGGCCGCCATTTGCTGCGCCGTACCGTAGATGCCGCCGCGCTGCTTGTCCGGGGCGTTGACGACGCCGGCCACCTGGTCGGCTGTCAGGTCGAAGCCGTGGGATTCCAGGATGCGCACCGGTTCTTCCTCGCTCGGCCGGGTGAGCCACCGGTACACGTCGGTGATCGGGCGGCCGTCGAGAGCTGCGGCGAGAAGCAGACCGGCCAGGAGGTCCTGGCCAGCCGGGTCGAAGTAGGCATCCGTCTTGGCCCCCGGCTCACGGCTACCCGCAGCGAAGTGCTCCGCGAGCTTGGCAGCTCGCACCTCGTCGGTGACGTAGCTGAGCGGGTTCCAGTACCAGGTCGGTTCCTCCAGAGCGATGCCCTGCGGATCGAACACCCAGACCGGGCCCCGCTCGGCGCGTACGTCGCGAGTCGCGTCCACGACGTCGCGCTTGTTCGACGTGACGAGAGCGGCCCCAGGTGCGTCGAGGATCGCCGGCACGGCCCGCGAGGTCGTCTTACCGGTCCGCGGCCCCCAAATGTCGATGTGCATGTCCTCCCAGGACGCGAACAGCGGTTTGCCGCTGAACAGGTGCGTGCCGATGGGGACACCGGCGCTGTCAGCGACACCGAGGCGCTGCGCGGTCGCGCGGGCCGACTTCTCGCTCAGCGCCTCCACGTCCCGACCGATACCCATGTACCGGGAGGCAGAGTCGACGCGCGTGCGGTTCTTCTGCCCGCCGTGACGGAGCCACAGGTACAACGCGACCAGGAGCAGCGCCGCGACGGCGAATCCGACCGCGATCCACGTCGACGCCGGCAGCCACTCGATGCGCCCCCGGAAGAGGTCGATGACGACTTTGAAGGGGTCCGAGGGGAGCGTGTCGGCGGTCCCCGCCCACTGGTGGGCGAGAGTGACCGATGTCCACGCTCCCACGCCCAGAACGGCCGCGCCGCCCGCGATGACGAGGACGGCGAGGCTCTGACCGGACATGCCCGCGGGATCGCGGCGGCGGTTGTTGGGCTGGTTCATGCGACGGCCTCCTCAGCGTGTGCGCGGCGGCTGCGACGGCCGACGCGGGACTGGTCGTGCCAGAGCTTGTTCGTGTCGCTCACCTGGAGCTCCACGGACGTCAGCTCGACGTTGACGGGGATGCCGGGGCGTCCGCCGACCTTCACGAGGAACTTGCCGCGGCCGGGAGGCTCGGCCTCGCGGCCGGTCGCGGGGTCCCACTCAGGCGGGTCCTGCCAGCCGATGAGTAGTTCTTGCTCGGCGTTCGAGAACGGCACCGCGCTCGTGAGCTGCGGCATTTCTGCGGACGGCAGGCCGCCGCAGATGACCATGCCGGAGCGCTCGACGAAGCCCTTGGCCTTCATCCGGTCGTCCTCGCTGGGGAGGGCGAGCAGGTCGCTCATCGTGTGCGAAATCATCGCCATGCCGACGCCGCGCTGACGGTTCAGGCGGGTGAGTGCGTCGACGCGATCGACCATGCCGCGGCCGGCGCGCAGCGCCCGCCACAGCTCGTCGAGGATGACGAAGTAGTGGCGGCGCGGCTCCAGGCCCGCATCCGCCAGCGCGTTCGCGACGTTGACGGTTCCGAAGCCGGCGCTCCAGCATGCGAGCAGGGTCGCCGCCTGGAGGTCCATGTCGGAGTCGTCGATCGCGCTGACGTCGTAGACCACGGGACGGTCGCGCCGCATCGGGTTCGTCGTGGGGCGAGCGAACGTCTCCCCGAGGCGGCCGCCGCCGACGAGGCCGATCAGCGACGCCTCCAGGTGTTCGGTGATCGCCTTGTACTTCTCGTCGATGCCGCGATCCAGCGCGACCTCTCTGACCTCCTTCGGGCCGTCCTGGATGACTCGCAGGAGGTCGCCCAGCACGGGCACCCCGTCGTGGTGCTCGTCGAGCCACTTCAGCGCTCGGTCCAGGATCGTCTCTTCGCGGTCGGTCGGCGGCTGCTGCCTGATGATCGTCAGGAGGGCGGAGACGATCGTGTGCCGACGCCCGTGGGCGTCGGCCATGACCTGAGCTGCTTCCTTCTCGAAGCCCTCTTCTCGCAGCCGTGCGGCCGCCTCGACGGCCTCGCCAGGATCGAGAACGTTCAGATACCCGCGGCCGCGGCCGAGGGTGATGATCTGCCCGCCCATCGCATTGATGAGGTCGACGTAATCCGGCTTCAAGTCGCCCAGCACGAGGGGCATCACGCCGTAGCCGGCGAGGCCCGTGGCCATGCGGCGGATGATCGTCGACTTGCCAAGACCCGGCTTGCCGAGCACGAACACGGACGGGTTGCTGATGAGCTTCGCGCGCTGGAACCAGCTGATCGGGTCGCAGCACACGGTCGCGCCCGTGTAGATGTGTCGGCCGAGCGGGACGCCGACCATCGGCGTCCCGGTGCCAATCGCGAACGGCCACAGGCCGCAGACCTGGACCGTTGTGCCGCGCCACTCGTCGGGCTGCTGCACGTAGAACGACTCACCGCGGCCGCGGCCGAGCCACCCGCGCAGGCCCGGGCGCTCGGGGCGAATGGCCGGTGCCTTCTTGGGGGCGTCGACCTTCGACGCGCGGCGCTTCTTGGTGGTAGCCATAGCGACCTCCTACAGGTTGTTCCGCAGCTCGGCGGGAATCTTGATGTGCTTGGACAGGACGAGCCCCAGCGGGAGGGCGGCGGCAAATGCGCTGTCCTGCGAGCCGTAGACGGGCCGCAGACGCAGTCGCGCGGTCGCGCCGAGGTTGTCGATCGCGGCGACGGCATCCGCTTCCTCAGCGGGCGTGCGCACCGTGGCGGTGACGAGCATCCCGAAGTTCACGAGGCCCGCGCCGCTGGCCTCTTCTGCCGCTGTCGCCGCGGCCGCGCGCATCGACATGACGTCGCGCGCCTTCGCTTTGCTGTCGGCCGTGGCGCGGAACTCGGCGGCGCGCAGGTCGGCCTCGACCATCGCCGCGGCGCGAGCCGGGGAGATAGGCCGGTACAGCAGAGTGATGCGCTTGCGCGCAATGTCGCGGTGCGGTGCCAGGAGGCGGCCGAGGACGCCGGACTGGACGTTGCCGCGCGGTGCTCCGGTCATCGACCAGGTGATCGAGTGCCCGGAGTCGTGACGGTAGCTCGCCCAATTCGCCTGAGCGGCGGACGGGCCGACGTCGTTCCAGTCCAGCTCGGGCGGCTGGCCAGCCGCGTGCGCCTCGTCGATGAGCACGGAGGCTGCCGGGTCGTATGCGATACGGATGACCTCGCAGAGCTGTTGCGCTGTCAGGGGGTGCGCAGCACCCGCCCCCGTCGCCTGGAGGGTCTGAGTCAGACCCGGCAGGCGCGATGCCAGCTCGCGCGCCATGTCGTCCGGCTTCCGGCGCTTACCGCCCTGTCGGGCGGCGGCGTTGAAGGTGATCGTCACATACGCGCGAACGATGCTGGAGCCGGCGGGGTAGCGGTCGACGGCCTCGATGAGCATTTCGCGAGCGAACGCGGGCGCGTTCTCGTCGAGGTTCGTCTCGACCTCGCGGCGCAGGCGGGTGCCGGAGTCGGGAGCCGTCTCGATCGTCACCGTGGCCGACTCGACGCCGGCCTCATCGGCCAGGTTCGCCAGCCAGTGGCCCCAGTCGGCCACCCACACGTCGATCTGCTCGCCGTCGACGAGCGATGCCCCGGCAGGCTCCGTGCCGATAACGACGCTGTAGTTCGCCGTCGACGGGTGGAACAGCAACGCGAACGGCCGATTGTAGGAGTCGCGGTGCTCGCTGAGGCGGATCGTCGATGCGAGGCCGGGGAGCTGGTTGGTTCCCCAGGGCGTGCGGCCCGTGGGACCGGAGCGGTACACGTTCGTGCCGCGTGACCGGGCGACCCACCACCCGACCCGGTTGGAGATCCGCGACAGCGCGTTCTTCCCGTGGGAATCACGCACCATCAGCAGGACGAGCAGCAACAGGATCACCACGGCGGTGATCGCCGCATCCAGCATGCCGCGCGTCATCAACACGAGGACGACGACGAGCATGCCGACGAGCAGCAGACCCGTCCCTACCGCGCCGAGACCGAGAAGTCCGGCCGACGTCGGTCGACGCCAGTTTCCATATGTACGAGCCTGTCGGCTCGACGTCTCAACGGTTGCCACTTGGACCCTCTCCTGTCGCCTGATCGCCTAGCTTCTGTGCAGCGCCCTTCGCTGCATCGCCTACCTGCTTGGCCGCACCGACCGCTGCGCCCGCAGCGGCCCCCCACGGGCCTGCGGCTGCGCCAGCAGATGCGCCAGCGGCAGCACCACCGCCCGCAGCGGCGGCTCCACCACCAGCGGCAGCAGCGCCACCACCAGCGGCAGCAGCGCCACCACCAGCGGCAGCTCCACCGCCCGCAGCTCCACCACCGGCAGCGGCCCCCCGACTCGCAGCAGCCGCCCCGGCCTGGCCCTGCGAACCAGCCGAGCCAGCGGACCCGGCCGTGCCTGTCGAGCCGGTCGCGCCAGCCGTGGATGGGGAAGCGGTCGAGCCTCCGCCCGCGCCGCCGCCGAGACGGCCGATCTGTGCTGCGCCACTGGGGACGGCAGCTACCCCGGCCGCGGCGAGCATGCCGCCTCCAGCGCCGCCTGCCATAGCCCCGACCATCGGCGTCACGAACCGCATGAGCGCCGGCAGCGCGACAAGCGCGAGCAGCATCATCATGAGGCCCGTGATGACCGAGATAAGGCCCGTGCCGTCGTCCTTGAAAACGTCGGTTCCGGCGAGCTGGAACGCGGCCGCGTAGATGATCGCCGCCGCGGGCTTGTAGAGGATGAATGCGACCAGCCAGGCCACGTTCTTGTTGAACCATCCTTTGCCCGATTCACCGCTCATCGCGGCCGCGGCCGACAGCGGGAGGATGCCCGTGAGGACCACGAGCATGCCGCCACGGGCGAGCATGAGGATGATCTGCACCACCGCGACGATGATCGCGATGACGCCGAGGATGATGACGAGCAGCGCGCCCAGACCAGGTGCGCCCGCCGTGCCGGTCGTGGTCAACACCAGCAGGTTGCTGATGTTGCGGCCGAAGCACGTGCTGTCGCCGCTGGCCAGGTTGCAGTCGGTCGAGCGGTCGATGATCCACACCGAGAACGCATCGGCCGCAGTCACCAGCAGGGCGACAATGCCGACGCCGGCCCCGGCGACGACAATGAGCCGCAGAAGCCCGAAGAACACGTCCTTACCGGGTTCCGCCCGCATCGTCACCGCCATGCGGATCGCACCGACGATCGTCGCGCCGACCGCGACCGCGAGCATGATCCACCAGAGCGAGCCCTGGAGGAATGCGACCGCGCCGCCGGCCCCGACAGGACCGCTCGGGAGCAGCCCCGCGACGAGGCCGGATGCGCCGCCAATGAGGATCACCGCGGCGAGGATGATGCCGAGCCGTCCTACGGCCAGCAGCCCCTCACCGCGGCGAACCTTCACGGTCGTGATCGAGGCCAGCGCGATGATCGCGATGATCGCGACCGCGTAGCCGATCCAGGTGATGTAGCCGAGCACCTGGAGGACCGGTGCAGAGAAACCGGCGTCCGCGCCTGCCGCGGAGCCGCCGTCGCCGCCCGTGAGGACCGGTGTGCCAATGTTGACCCACATCGTCCCGAACGACGCGATGACCTTGCCGACGCCCTCAATGACGGCGTTCGCCATGTCCTCGATCGCGCCGCCGACGACAGAGTTCACCATGTCTTCGGCGCAGCCAACGGGGTCAAGAATTGAGCACATAGGTCGCTCACCCCTCCCAGTGGATGTAGCCGGCGAGATTCGGGAGCTGCGCAGGCCGTTCGGTCAGATCGGTTTCGGAGTAGTTCACCTTCCAGTCGCCGTCCTCCCAGATGAGGGGCATGACGATCGACAGGTAGCCGGTGTTCCCGTTTCCGGTCACCGTGACGCCGACGTCTACTCGAGCGGAGTCGCCGTCATAGCTCAGGAGGCGGAATGCCGTCACCTCGGCGCGGACCTCCGACGACACGTCCGTGGGCGGGGTGCTGAGCACCTGGTCACGGATCGGTCCCTTGGCGAGTGCAGACTCACGCCAAGGCTGAATGGTGTCGGGGTTCATCAAATAGCCCACTCCTACAGACGCCGCCAGGGCCGCACCTTCGGGAGTACGTGCAAAGCACGTCTTGATGCCGGCGTCCGTCGTGTCGGCAGGGCCGAACTCATCGGACACCGGGAACGGTGTCGTGCCGGCGTAGTCCCAGGTCGTCGCGGGTGCCGTGTCGAGCGTGCCGCTCATCTCCACCAGGTCGAGCCCGCAGATAGACGAACCGCCCGCAGCCCCCTCCGAGGGGGCCGGGGCGGACGTCGACGACTCGGACGGCTGCGGAGCCGGCTCGGGGTCATCCGAGGACGAAACCGAGCTGACGATCCAGACCACCACGGCGGCAACGATGAGCAGGCCCACCACCACCGCCGCGGCGATCCAGCCGGGGCGGCGGAACGGACTCTGCTGAGTCGTCTCGTCGTCGAGGGACATGGGTTAACCGCCCATCAGCGCCGAGACGATACCGGCACCGCCACCGATCAGGATGACGCCACCGAGAATCCAGCCGAGCGCCCCGGCGTGCTCGCCGCCCTCACCGCGGCGGCTGTTGAAGAACATGCGGATCGCGACAATGACGATCGCGACGCCCGCGAGGGCGAAGCCGATCCACTTGACCCAGGAGATAACGGTCGTGAAGCCGCCAGTGCCCGGAGGCTGCACGGGGCCCGGGTCCGGAATCTGGGCCGGAAGCAGTGCCGCTGCCGTGAGCAGGGTGTCAATCAGAGGCATTGGCCTCATCCTTTCTGTTGGGTGTTCGCGAGTGCGGTCAGCTCGTCGACGACGCGACGGACCTCACGCGGGGCGGCGGCCGAGTCGACTTCGCTCGTTCGCCACGTATCGATCCACGGCACCGTCCAGGTGCGCGCGTACCCGCCCGCGACGACCTGCAAGCGGTCGCGCAACGGGCGGGGAAGTCTGCCAGGGGCATCGGCCATGATGACGAGGCCGAGCAGGTCGACGCCGGGGACCAGGCGCGACGCCCACTGCTGCGCGGCCACCTGAGCGGCCGCCAGGCCCCTCAAATTCGACCGAGCGACCACAACAGCGCGGACGACCCCACCGGCCTGCTGCGGCCAGTGGTGATCCGTCACGGTCGCGCCCGGGATCAGCGCGGCCAGTGTGGACTCCCCCGCGCCACCGTGTGCACCGACGATCCACAGAGGCGACCAATGCCCGACGTTTCGGAACGGCAGGCGGTCGGCGGCTTCGGGCGCGGGCACGCCGAGCTGCGGCGCAGTCGGACCAGTCGGAATCGCTGACCGCTCGATCGGCGGCTCAACCGGCGTCGGCTCCACAGCTGGGCGACTGACCCAGGGATTCCCTTCGCTCATCGTTATGACCCCCCGATAATGAATTGTGGTCTCCCCCCCACACTAACCCATCTAGCACGATTGGAGCAATATGACCATGTTTAGGTGTCTCCCCCCAACACCGAACCATCTACCTATGTTTAGTACGTTCTGTTATAGTCTGGTGGCATGCAAACAAGAGAGCACCGTGTGATGGGCGGCCCCCATGATGCGCTCGATGCCCTCTTCGCGAATCTCCCTGAGACGTTGACGGTCAAGGAGGTATCCACTCTCGTGCGCAAGACCCCGCAGGGTGTCTACAGCATGCTCAAAGCCGGGAAGATCCCCGGCTACGAGGTCGCAGGCGGGTGGATCATCATTCGCGATGAGCTGAAAGAACAGATGCGGCGGGGGTCGAGCCGGGAGCAGCAGACAACGGAGGACTGATTCATGCAACGAGTGTGGCCGGCGATCACGGCCGTAGCGCTAGTAGCGCTGACGGCCGTTGGATGCACGAACGCCAGCGATTACCCGAACACATACCCGACAGAATCTTCTTCTCCGTCGGTCACACCCAGCATGCCGAACCCTTCCGGCCTCCCGACCGTGCCGCCCGGATACATCGACGAGGACACAGGGCAGACCATCGCCCCGGTCCCCGTCGCCACCTGGAGCGACACAGACCGAACCGCAGCGATCGAGGCGGCGGACGCGGCTATGACCGCGTTCGCCCGCCCCGCGCTCGACCAGGACACCTGGTGGAAGGAGCTTTCCCCGCTCCTGACACCCCAAGCCCGCACCGACTACGCATACGTGCAGGCATCCGTCGTACCCGCCAGCCGCGTCACCGGCAGCGGCACGATCACCGATGACACCAGCGCCATGGTCGTGCACATCGACGTGCCGACCGACGTCGGCCCCTACACGCTCATCCTCACGCGCCTCGACGGCGCGAGTCCCTGGCTCGTCGCCCGATTCACCCCGCCCGAGGGCGTGCGCTGATGAGCGACAACAACAAGAAGCTCGGACCCGTCGTCGCGATCCTCGTGCCGGCGCTCCTGCTCGGCGGCATCCTCTCCATCCCCCTCTTCGCCACGGCTGCACTCGCGTGCAACCCCGAGAGCGGGCCAGGAACCAGTGTGAGCATCGACCCCGATACCGTGCCGAACATCGACGTCGGTGGGTACGGGCACGATCAGCTCGTGAACGCGGCTCACATCATCAAGGCCGGCGCAGACAA
>NZ_JBSHMU010000012.1:0-2127 GCF_053645675.1 Microbacterium sp. NPDC055312
TGTCGGCGGCGCTCGAAAACTGGACAGTTGCGGCGCTTGAAAAGTGAACACTCGACGATTGGAGTGTGATCACTTTGGAGGACTGGGCACTGATTCGCCGGCTTGCCGGGGAGGGTGTGGCGAAGGCGCAGATCGCGACGAGGTTGGGGATCTCGCGGACGACGGTGTATGCCGCGTTGGCGTCGGATTCCCCGCCGAAGTATGAGCGGACGGCGGCGGTGACGTCGTTCACGCCGTTCGAAGCGCGGGTGAAGGAACTGCTGCGGGAGACGCCCGAGATGCCGGCGACGGTGCTGGCCGAGCGGGTGGGCTGGACGGGCTCGATCCGCTGGTTCCGGGACAACGTGAAACGGTTGCGGCCCGAGCAGCGGCGCATCGATCCCGCGGACCGGTTGATCTGGGAACCGGGCGATGCGGCGCAGTGTGATCTCTGGTTCCCGCCGAGGAAGATCCCGCTCGAGGACGGGACAGTGAAGCTGTTGCCGGTGCTGGTGATCACGCCCGCGCACTCCAGGTTCACCGTCGGGCGGATGATCCCGACCCGCAAGACGGAGGATCTGCTGCTGGGGTCCTGGGAGCTGTTGCAGCAGATCGGCGCAGTCCCGCGGAGGTTCATCTGGGACAACGAGCCCGGGATCGGGCGCGGACCACGGCGGGCGGAAGGTGTTGCGTCGTTCATGGGAACGTTGGCGGCGAAGCTGGTGCTGTTGCCTCCCCGGGATCCGGAGTCCAAGGGGATCGTCGAGCGGCGCAATGGCTGGTTCGAGACCTCGTTCATGCCGGGCCGCTCGTTCGCCTCTCCGGGAGACTTCAACGAGCAGTTCACCGACTGGTTGCAGATCGCCAACGCGCGCACGGTCCGCACCTTGAAGGCGTCGCCGGAGCAGCGCATCAACGCGGACCGGGCTGCGATGCTGCCGCTGCCGCCGGTCCCGTTGCACCTGGGCTGGCGGAACAGGGTCCGGTTGGGGCGGGACTACTACGTCCGCGTCGACACGAACGACTACTCCGTCGACCCCCGCGCGGTGGGCCGGCTGGTCGATGTCGCAGCTGATCTGGACCGGGTCAGGGTCAGGGCCGATGGCCGCCTGGTCGCCGAGCACACGCGGGTTTGGGCGCGCGGGATGACGATCACCGACCCGGCTCACTTAGAGACCGCGAAGGTGCTGCGAGAGCAGTTCCGCGCCCCGCGCTCGGTCGCCGCGGGTGATGATCTCGTCCGTGATCTTGCCGACTATGACCGAGCCTTCGGCATCGGAGGCGGGTTCTGATGGCGACCACCCAGACCGAGACGGTCAAGCAGCTCACCTATCTTGCCGGCTCACTGAAGGCGCCGCGCATCCTCGAAGCCGCAGGCCGGCTCGCGGAGCAGGCGAGGGCCGCGGGCTGGTCTTTTGAGGATTACCTCGCCGCGGTGCTCGAACGCGAAGTGAGCGCCCGCAACGCTTCCGGCGCCCGCCTGCGGATCCGCGCGGCCGGGTTTCCCGCGGTCAAGACCATCGAGGACTTCGACTGGGACCAGCAGTCCGCCGTCCGACAGCAGGTCGCGAGCCTGGCCTCAGGGGCGTTCCTCCTCGAGGCCCGCAACGTGGTTCTTCTCGGGCCTCCCGGCACCGGGAAGACGCATTTGGCCACCGCGTTGGGCGTCATCGCCGCCCATCAAGGCCAGCGGGTTCTGTTCGCCACCGCCACCGAATGGGTCACCCGCCTGTCCGACGCCCACCGGCAAGGCCGCCTGCCGCAGGAACTGGCCCGGCTGCGCCGTTACGGGCTGATCATCGTCGACGAGGTCGGCTACCTCCCGTTCGAGCAGGACTCCGCGAACCTGTTCTTCCAGCTCGTGTCATCCCGCTACGAGCACGCCTCGCTCGTGCTCACCTCGAACCTGCCGTTCTCCGGCTGGGGCACAGTGTTCGGCGACCAAGTCGTCGCCGCCGCGATGATCGACCGCATCGTTCACCACGCCGAGGTAATCACCCTCAAAGGCGCCAGCTACCGGCTCCGAGGCCGCGGCATCGACAGCCTCCCCAGCACCCGCACCGACATCACCGACCCAGCTGACTAAACTGCCAGCAACCGTTCACAATTCGAACGCCGAAACCGTTCAGTTTTCGAGCGCCGCCGACA
>NZ_JBSHMU010000013.1:0-1844 GCF_053645675.1 Microbacterium sp. NPDC055312
TGATCACCCCACCCAGACACCTCGAATCCCCTCGATTCGACTGGATGCAGACGACCGTTCGCGATGATCCAGAGCAGTTGTGGGATGTGCTCGCAGGCACTCTGGGAGGCGAGCTAGAGGATGCGCGCGGCCTCAACGGCTATGAGCGCTCGAAGCTCATCAAGCGGGACGGCGAAACGCTCGCTCGTGTTCTCTACGGCGGCTCGAACGGCTCCCCGCACGTCATCGCTACGGGCGCGGCAAGTGATGATGTCGTGCCCGTCGTTCGGGGCGCTTGGCCGGTGCATGAAGTCACGCGCATGGACACCGCACAGGACTTCGATGAGGAGGGGGGCTACGACCGTCTGCGCGCCGTCATGCTCGAACTTGCTGAGGCGTCCCGTATCACGGTGACCAGCGTAGAAAGCACTCGGCAGGGAGTCCGCTCCCGCACGACCTATCTCGGCGCTCCGTCGTCACGTGTGCGTGTCCGCCTCTACGAAAAGGGCAAGTTCGAGCAGCAGCAGGGACACGGCGCCTCAGAGCACTGGTTTCGCCTCGAGTCCCAGATCCGCCCGACTGGGCAACGTGCTCGGCTGCTCTCGGCGTCCATAGGGCCGGTCGAAGCCTGGGGCATGGCTCGATGGACTCGCGATCTCGCTGCCGCTGCTATGGGTGTCGATGTGCAGCCGATCACGATGCAGCTTCGACGCGAGCCGGACTACATGCGAGCGATTCGCAACTTGGCGCGGCAGTACGGGCCGACGCTGCAGAAAGCTATCGAGGTCGAGGGATCGTGGGAATCCGTGCTCGATCTGCTGGTTTCAGAGGGGATGGGGATGGCACATGATGCCGCATGAACTACGACGGATGCTCCGACCGGACTGCACAGATTGCGGGTCGGTCATGATCGTCTGGGGACGGCTCGACTACGTCGCGTTCGAGTTACGCGACCTCGAATCGCGCAAGCGCGCCGCCGAGCTGCTCGAATTCTGCTCACCGTCGTCTGACGCGTGGATGTGTGGCCGTTGTGGCTCGTTCGGAGCTTTCAGCGACTACGAAGCGGCATAGACACACGCCGGATACGAACGAACGCCAGGGCCACCGGGTGACGGACGGGCGCACCGGAGGCGGTCGCGGAGCGTCGCCCCGGAGCGCCGGCCGCCGCCCGGCTCTCTGGCATCGCTCGAAGTCGGAGAGTGCCTGTGTGCATTCGGTGACGGCTGGGGCATATCGGACTGTCTCGGCTGGAAGCTCCATGCGGCTAGCGAGATTCGGCAGGACTTAGACGCAACGGGTCTCGGATCGGCTCTGCTGGATAACTCCCCTGTCCCCAGCCGTTCTAGACGCATGGATTCGACAGCGTGTCATACACTGACGGGGGTTGTATGCTCATACAATTGGCACATGATCACACACGACGACGATTTGCTGAGGGTCACGGTCACCCTTCCTCGCGTTGACGTTGACCTGCTCGACCGCCTCGCCAGGCTCGAAGGGCTCAATCGCTCCGCCGAGCTCCGCGGCATTCTTGAGCAGTTCCGCCCGATGCTTCGCCAGACGGTCGAGGCGTTCGAGGCGGCTCTCGCGCAGCGGTCCCAGCTCGATGAGGCCATGGCGCTCGCGGCAATCAGCAAGCTCGAAGCGCTGGTTCCCGAGGCGCAGCGCCTGCAAGATGCATTCCTCGGCGCTGTCGCACGATTGGAGGGTGCGCAGGCCGCTCACGACGCCCGAGAAGCCCCCGACAGTAACACGGGGGCTACAGACCAATGATCACCCCACCCAGACACCTCGAATCCCCTCGATTCGACTGGATGCAGACGACCGTTCGCGATGATCCAGAGCAGTTGTGGGATGTGCTCGCA
>NZ_JBSHMU010000014.1:0-1175 GCF_053645675.1 Microbacterium sp. NPDC055312
AGACTCGCTTTCGCTACGGCTACCCCACACGGGTTAACCTCGCCACATATCACTAACTCGCAGGCTCATTCTTCAAAAGGCACGCTGTCACCCCTACTAAGGAGGCTCCAACGGTTTGTAAGCAAACGGTTTCAGGTACTATTTCACTCCCCTCCCGGGGTACTTTTCACCTTTCCCTCACGGTACTTGTCCGCTATCGGTCATCTGGGAGTATTTAGGCTTATCAGGTGGTCCTGACAGATTCACACGGGATTTCTCGGGCCCCGTGCTACTTGGGATACTCTTCACGCTGCGCATGACATTTCGACTACGGGGCTGGCACCCACTATGGCCCGACTTTCAAGACGGTTCGTCTATATCATCACATCACGTCGAACACTCGGCAGAATGTTCAGAAAAGTCCCGCAACCCCGGGCATGCAACGCCTGCCGGCTATCACACACACCCGGTTTAGCCTCATCCGCTTTCGCTCGCCACTACTCACGGAATCACTGTTGTTTTCTCTTCCTGTGGGTACTGAGATGTTTCACTTCCCCACGTTCCCTCTACCCGCCCTATATATTCAGGCGGGAGTCACCAGGTCGCACAAACGCCTGGCGGGGTTTCCCCATTCGGACACCCTCGGATCAAAACTCGCTTATCAGTTCCCCGAGGCTTATCGCAGATTGCTACGTCCTTCTTCGGCTCCAGATGCCAAGGCATCCACCGTTTGCTCTTAAAGACTTGAAATCACATGAGATGAACCGGATCCAGGAAAAGATCCGGCTCGGTTTTTCTTTAAGATGCTCGCGTCCACTGTGTAGTTCTCAAAGTACGGGCGGCCCCCCACAACCATCACCAACCGGCAACAGAAGTAAGGGCCACAAGGAAACAGAACAACCCCTCCCCGAAAGAAGAAGCCGGCCCGGTCCCTCAGGACCCAACAGCGTGCAGGCACCCACACCACGAGCCAAGCGTTCCGACTGCCGAAGCAGTGTACTGACTCAAACCCACGGTCTGAATGCCATGTCAAATGTTCCACCCATGAGCTCCGGTCACACACATTCGGTGTGAATCCGGCTCTGTCAGAACCCGAAGGCCCTGCAGTGCTCCTTAGAAAGGAGGTGATCCAGCCGCACCTTCCGGTACGGCTACCTTGTTACGACTTAGTCCTAATTACCGATCCCACCTTCGAC
>NZ_JBSHMU010000015.1:0-1087 GCF_053645675.1 Microbacterium sp. NPDC055312
AGTGACGGTACCTGCAGAAAAAGCACCGGCTAACTACGTGCCAGCAGCCGCGGTAATACGTAGGGTGCAAGCGTTATCCGGAATTATTGGGCGTAAAGAGCTCGTAGGCGGTCTGTCGCGTCTGCTGTGAAATTCCGAGGCTCAACCTCGGGCTTGCAGTGGGTACGGGCAGACTAGAGTGCGGTAGGGGAGATTGGAATTCCTGGTGTAGCGGTGGAATGCGCAGATATCAGGAGGAACACCGATGGCGAAGGCAGATCTCTGGGCCGTAACTGACGCTGAGGAGCGAAAGGGTGGGGAGCAAACAGGCTTAGATACCCTGGTAGTCCACCCCGTAAACGTTGGGAACTAGTTGTGGGGTCCTTTCCACGGATTCCGTGACGCAGCTAACGCATTAAGTTCCCCGCCTGGGGAGTACGGCCGCAAGGCTAAAACTCAAAGGAATTGACGGGGACCCGCACAAGCGGCGGAGCATGCGGATTAATTCGATGCAACGCGAAGAACCTTACCAAGGCTTGACATACACGAGAACGGGCCAGAAATGGTCAACTCTTTGGACACTCGTGAACAGGTGGTGCATGGTTGTCGTCAGCTCGTGTCGTGAGATGTTGGGTTAAGTCCCGCAACGAGCGCAACCCTCGTTCTATGTTGCCAGCACGTAATGGTGGGAACTCATGGGATACTGCCGGGGTCAACTCGGAGGAAGGTGGGGATGACGTCAAATCATCATGCCCCTTATGTCTTGGGCTTCACGCATGCTACAATGGCCGGTACAATGGGCTGCGATACCGTAAGGTGGAGCGAATCCCAAAAAGCCGGTCCCAGTTCGGATTGAGGTCTGCAACTCGACCTCATGAAGTCGGAGTCGCTAGTAATCGCAGATCAGCAACGCTGCGGTGAATACGTTCCCGGGTCTTGTACACACCGCCCGTCAAGTCATGAAAGTCGGTAACACCTGAAGCCGGTGGCCTAACCCCTTGTGGGAGGGAGCTGTCGAAGGTGGGATCGGTAATTAGGACTAAGTCGTAACAAGGTAGCCGTACCGGAAGGTGCGGCTGGATCACCTCCTTTCTAAGGAGCACTGCAG
>NZ_JBSHMU010000016.1:0-1004 GCF_053645675.1 Microbacterium sp. NPDC055312
GCACTGTCCCTGAACCGGATCACGGTTCGAAGTTAGATATCCAATATGACCAGAGTGGTATTTCAACAATGACTCCACCGTAACTGGCGTCACGGCTTCACAGTCTCCCACCTATCCTACACAAGCCACACCGAACACCAATACCAAGCTGTAGTAAAGGTCACGGGGTCTTTCCGTCCTGCTGCGCGTAACGAGCATCTTTACTCGTAGTGCAATTTCGCCGAGTTCGCGGTTGAGACAGTTGGGAAGTCGTTACGCCATTCGTGCAGGTCGGAACTTACCCGACAAGGAATTTCGCTACCTTAGGATGGTTATAGTTACCACCGCCGTTTACTGGGGCTTAAATTCTCAGCTTCGCCTTGCGGCTAACCGGTCCTCTTAACCTTCCAGCACCGGGCAGGCGTCAGTCCGTATACATCGACTTGCGTCTTCGCACGGACCTGTGTTTTTAGTAAACAGTCGCTACCCACTAGTCTCTGCGGCCACCACGCCCTTTTCGGAGTGAATCCGTATAAGCGGGTGGCCCCCCTTCTCCCGAAGTTACGGGGGCATTTTGCCGAGTTCCTTAACCACGATTCTCTCGATCTCCTTGGTATTCTCTACCTGACCACCTGAGTCGGTTTGGGGTACGGGCGGCTTGAACCTCGCGTCGATGCTTTTCTCGGCAGCATAGGATCACCCACTTTTTATCCGCATCGTGTCTCAGCCTGTATGAGTCACGGATTTGCCTATGACTCGGCCTACGCACTTGCACCAGGACAACCATCGCCTGGCTTGGGCTACCTTCCTGCGTCACACCTGTTAATACGCTAGCCGCACCAGCATAGGGTCGTGTGCTCCACCACCCGGTGAACCCCGAAGGGTTCGATGGGCGGCTTCGGACACTTAGCATCACTGGATTGACTGGGGCGGTTCTTCGCCGGTACGGGAATATCAACCCGTTGTCCATCGACTACGCCTGTCGGCCTCGCCTTAGGTCCCGACTTACCCAGGGAAGATTAGCT